>NZ_JBNDLX010000008.1:0-437370 GCF_050436285.1 Paraburkholderia sp. GAS82 | reverse complement strand
TGAACCAGTTTGCTATCCTGTTTGGTGAACGCTTCACCATGGCGCGTGGATAACGTTTTATAACTCGCCTCGCACACAAAAATGCGGACAGGTTCGCTCCCGCCGTCTCACTCTTCACAGTTAACGTATCAACGATCTTCGGCAAGACAGCCATCAATAGAGCATTGCTAATCATTGTAATAATTTTGAGATCGTGAGAATTTAGCTGAAGATACGACCGGCGATGGAGCCGTACCCGGACAAAAAAATGGCGCTCTTTCAATCAGAGCGCCATGGGGTTTTAACTGCCTCGGTTTCGTCGCCGCACGCTGGGTCCGAAGGCAAATCCAAACGCCAGCAGGAACAGGGAGACCGCCAGCACCGTGTTGTTGCCGCTCGTGACATAAGGCGTATTCCCTGACGTCCCTTGCACCGTGACATCAATCGACCCCACGGTAAAAGGCGCCAACCGCGCAATCACATTCCCACGCGCATCGATCGCCGCCGTAGTACCAGTGTTAGTAGCCCGCAACATCGGCCGCCCCGTCTCCAGCGAGCGCATCCGTGCAATTTGCAGATGCTGATCCAGCGCGATCGTGTCACCAAACCAGGCAAGGTTAGTAGAGTTAACCAACACTCCAGCCGGCGTATCGCTCTCCCGAATCGACCTCGCGATCTCCTCGCCAAAAATATCCTCGTAGCAGATATCAACCGAAACCGGCTGGTTATGCACCATGAACGGCTTCTGCACCGGCGCCCCGCGCGAGAAATCACCAAGCGGAATATTCATCAGGTTCACAAACCAGCGGAAACCCCACGGCACGAATTCGCCGAACGGCACCAGATGATGTTTATCGTAGCGGTATAACTCGTGCGAGCCCGGCGTGATGCCGAACGTACTATTCGTGTAGTCGACAAGTCGTCCTTCCGGCGTGATGGTGCCGCCAATCGCCCCGAACAGGATCGACGTGCCGGTCGAATCGACGAAGTTGCGAACCACGGTAGCAAACGGCACCGGCAATTCCTGGATCAGCACCGGAATCGCCGTCTCCGGCGTCACGACCAGGTCCGCCGGCTTTGCGGTAATCATCTGCTGATATTCGTTGATGGCGGCAACCATGCCGGCCTGCTCGAATTTCATCTCCTGCTTCACGTTGCCTTGCAGCAGCCGCACTTTGAGCGGCGCGTTAGCCGGCACCGTCCACGTGGCCAACGGCAGCAGCATGCCCGCCACGAGCAATGCCACTGCGACAACAGCGGCAGGCGCAACCCGGGCCACGCGCGTCGCGCCCTTACGCAGCTCTGCAGGCTCACGCACCCGCACCACCGCCTGCACGATCAACGCAGCAACCAGCGCCAACATCCAGCCCACGCCGTACACACCCGCCACTGGCGCAAATCCTGCAAGCGGCCCGTCGACCTGCGGATAGCCGCTGGCGAGCCAAGGAAACCCCGTGAACACATAGCCGCGCAACCACTCGCTGACCGCCCACGCACTGGCGAATGCAAACGCGCCATGCCAAGTAGGAGAAAACGGTTTGTCGTCGAGCGTGCCGTTTTGCGCATGCCCAGCGCAAAACGACCACACCCCCGCAGCCAGAGCCGGATACACCGCGAGATACAGCGAAAACAGCACCAGCGCCGCTGCGGCCAGCGGCGGCGACATCCCGCCATAGTCGTGCATGCTGACGTAGAGCCACCACACGCCCGTGACGAAGTTGCCGAAGCCAAACGCTCCGCCTGTCAACGCGGCGCTTTTCCATCCCGTGGTCCGCGTGAGCCACGCGAAGAAAAACGCGAAGATCGCCACTTCGAGCCAGCCGCCGTGCGGCGTCGGCGCGAACGAGAGCGTGTTCGCGGCACCGGCGACCAGTGCGACGAGGTAGTGCCACCGCGGCAACGTCCGGCCCGGCGCTTGCGCCGCCGTGGACGTCACGCCACGGCGCAGACGGGAAGTAATCGGGTCGGCCATTATTGCGCGGTCGTTTTGAGAAGGAAAGAGATCAGGTCTGCACGTGCTGCGCATCGCGCTCGCGCTGGCCGGCGAGCGGATCGCGGCGTACCAGCAGCATGTGAATCTGCCGCGCGTCGCCGCGCAGGATCTCGAAGATCAGGTCGTCGATGCGCACCTTCTCGCCGCGATGCGGCACGCGCCCGAAGTGATGCGTGACGAGCCCGCCGATCGTGTCGACTTCGTCGTCGGAGTAGTGCGTGTTGAACGCTTCGTTGAACTGCTCGATTTCTGTCAGCGCACGCACGCGGTAGCGGCCGTCCGGCGAGGCGATGATGTTGCCGCTTTCCTCGTCGAAATCGTATTCGTCCTCGATGTCGCCGACGATCTGCTCCAGCACGTCTTCAATCGTGATGAGGCCCGCGACGCCGCCGTATTCATCCACGACGATCGCAATGTGATTATGGTTCACGCGGAAGTCATGCAGCAGCACGTTCAGGCGCTTGGACTCCGGAATGAACACGGCGGGGCGCAGCATGCCGCGCACGTCGAACTCTTCTTCCGCGTAGTAGCGCAGCAGGTCTTTGGCGAGCAGCACGCCGATGATGTTGTCGCGGTTGCCTTCGAAGACCGGATAGCGCGAGTGCGCTTTTTCCAGCAGGAAAGGGATGAATTCCGCCGGTGTTTCCGCAATGTTGATCGCGTCCATCTGGGCGCGCGGAATCATGATGTCGCGCGCGCAGAGTTCGGAGACCTGGAAAACGCCCTCGATCATCGACAGCGAATCTGCGTCGATCAGGTTGCGCTCGTGCGCGTCCTGCAGGATTTCCAGAAGTTCGCCGCGGGATTCGGGCTCGGGCGAGATGAAGTCGGTCAGACGCTCAAGCAGGGAGCGTTTTTCCTGTGGTTTGTCGCTAGTTCGGTGTCGACTGGGATACGTGTCGTTCATGGTGGTGCGCCCGGCAAGACTGGGCGCGCTGTTGCAGAGCGTTAAGGATACACCACGCACATGGCAGGACCGTGTCCCGGCGGCCTCGCCAGGGGACAACGGGGCGCACCGCATGCGCAGGGCCTGGTTCAATGCTAACGGATAACGCTGGCCAAAGGGCAATGGAGCAAAAATCCGTGACGCAAGCTCAGTGTAAGGCCAATTGGAGGTTCAGACGTTCCGGCGCTACGACTCCAGGGTTCGCGGTGAGGTGCGCGCGGTCCAGGCGAACGGCCGTTCGCGACCGTTCGGCAATTCAGCCGCCGTCGCTCTGCGCTTCGCGGCAACGGGCCAGCAGCGCTTCCAGTGCGCGGTCCGGCATGCCGCTCTCGCGCAGCGCGGTGACCGTGCGACTGACGTAGTCGAGCGTTGTGCCGTAGCGCCCGCAGGCGCAGCCGAACACGGTCTGCACGATCTCGTCGGCCAGTTTGCCGGTGTAGGACGGCACGTCGCGGCGCATCACGAAGGCGAGCGCCTCGACGCGCCGGCCGTCGGCGAGATTGCACGGCAACCAGGCGGGCCGGTACGAACCCATCGCCATTTCCCGCCGCCAGAGCGCCTCCAGATGCGGCATCGCGCCCTCGGCGGCCAGCCGGAAGGCAATGCCGGTGCACGAGCCGCCTCGGTCGAGTGCCAGCACGAGGCCCGGTTGTTCCGGCGTACCGCGGTTCACCCGTGACCACAGGTACAGGCCGCGGTGATAGCCGTGTACCTTGGAGCGCGTCGCTTCGACCGTCGGCATGCCCGGATTCCAGATCAGCGAGCCATAGCCGAACAGCCACAGATCGCTTTTCCGGTCCCAGTCGCGCAGCGTGCAGTCGAGTGAGGCGCGCAATTCCTCGTCCGTCAGCAGACGCGATTCGCCCAGCTCGGGCGGATAGCCGGGGCAGGGCGGTCGGTCGTCGGGTACGGGGTAGGGGGCGCTCACGGGAATGGCCTACGGGCCTGGTGCGGTTACGGGTCTATTGATAGGGATCGCGGAAGCCGAGCGCGGCGAGGATCTCGGTCTCGATCGCTTCCATTTCCTGCGCTTCTTCCTCGACCTCGTGATCGTAGCCCTGCGCGTGCAGTGTGCCGTGCACCAAAAGGTGCGCATAGTGCTCGGCCAGCGTCTTGCCCTGTTCGGCGGCTTCCTTCTCGACCACCGGACAGCACAGGATCAGATCGCCTGTCACCGGATCGTCTTCCGAATCGGCGTAAGCGAAGGTAAGCACATTGGTCGAGTAGTCCTTGCCGCGATAGGTGCGGTTCAGCGTGCGGCCCTCTTCGGCATCGACGAAGCGCACGGTCAGTTCCGCGTCGGCGAAGAGAGCTGCCTTCACCCAGCCGGCGACCGTCGCACGCGGCAGAATCGCCTTGTGCTCCGGCCAGGCCTTGGCGGCGGGGAATTGCACGTTCAACGTCAGTTTCGGGGTGCGGCTCATGCGTCTGGGCTTTATTGCGTGCTTAACGGGTGAAGGCGGCGTTCAATACGTGACGGCATGGCCGGTTCAACGTGCGTCGGCAGGATTGGCGTTTTTCTGCGAGTGCGCGTCGTAAGCCTCCACGATGCGCGCCACCAGCGGATGCCGCACCACGTCGGCACTGGTAAAGCGCGTCATGGCAATTCCGCGCACGTCCGACAACACCTGCTGTGCCTCGATCAAACCGCTCTTGTGGCCGCGCGGCAAGTCGACCTGGGTCGTATCGCCCGTGACCACAGCCTTCGAGCCGAAGCCGATCCGCGTCAGGAACATTTTCATCTGTTCGGGCGTGGTGTTCTGCGCCTCGTCGAGGATGATAAACGCGTGATTCAGCGTGCGGCCGCGCATGTAGGCGAGCGGCGCGATTTCGATCATCTGCCGCTCGAACATCTTGGCGGTTTTGTCGAAGCCGAGCAGATCGTACAGCGCGTCGTACAGCGGACGCAGATACGGGTCGACCTTCTGCGCAAGATCGCCCGGCAGGAAGCCCAGGCGCTCGCCCGCTTCCACTGCCGGACGCGTCAGCACAATGCGTTTGACCTGGTCACGTTCCAGCGCATCCACCGCGCAGGCCACCGCCAGATACGTCTTGCCCGTGCCGGCCGGCCCGATGCCGAAGGTCACGTCGTGCGCGATGATCTGCTTCAGATATTCACGTTGCGCCGGGGTACGGCCGCGCAGATCGGCACGCCGCGTGTACAGCTTCGGGCCGAGCGCTTCGAGGTCTTCTTCGCCGGTATCGGCCGGTTCGTCGAACGGATGATCCGGGTCGTGGCGAAAGCGCGCGTCCGGACCTTCGCCGCCGTTGGCGCCGTTGCTGCTTTTGCGCGGCGGATGACGTGCTTCGACCAGCGCAAGCTGGATATCGTCCACGGACAGCGGATCGCGCGCGTTGTTGTAGAAATTTTCGAGGGCGGTGAGCGCGAGCTTCGCGCCCCGGCCGCGGATCGAGATACGGTGACCGCGGCGTTGCAGCGTGACGTCGAGCGCCTGCTCGATCTGCCGCAGATTTTCGTCGAGCGGTCCGCAGAGGTTGGCGAGCCGCGCGTTATCTTCGCGCGGTGCGGTGAATTCCAGATGCTGCTGAGAGGTCTTCAAGGCGTTGGATCGATCCTGTCGGTAGTCAGTACGCTTAATGGGTGGTTGTGGGCGCGTCGTCGTGAACCAATACGAGCTCGCCACGTAGCGAATGTGGGTACGCTTGTACGATTTTCACGTCCACCATCTGGCCAATCAGCCGCGCGTGCGATGCCAATGGCACCGGGAAATTCACCACGCGGTTGTTTTCGGTGCGGCCGGCGAGTTCGTTCGGGTCTTTGCGCGCCGGGCGTTCGACCAGAATACGCTCGACCTTGCCCACCATCGACTCGCTGATGCGCGCGACGTTTTCCTCGATCGTGGCCTGCAAATGTTGCAGCCGTTTGAGCTTCACTTCGCGCGGCGTCTCGTCGTGCAGGTTCGCCGCCGGCGTGCCGGGGCGTGGGCTGTAGATAAACGAGAAGCTGGTGTCGTACTTCATCTCGTGAATCAGCGCCATCATCTTGTCGAAATCTTCCTCGGTCTCGCCGGGGAAGCCGACGATCATATCGGTAGAGAGCGACAGGTCCGGGCGGATCGCACGCAGCTTGCGGATCACCGATTTGTATTCGAGCACGGTGTAGCCGCGCTTCATGGCCATCAGGATGCGGTCCGAGCCGTGCTGCACCGGCAGATGCAGATGGCTCACCAGCTTCGGCACCTTGGCGTACGTATCGATCAGGCGCTGCGTGAATTCCTTCGGGTGCGACGTGGTGTAACGGATGCGCTCGATGCCGGGGATATCCGCGACGTATTCGATCAGCGTCGCGAAGTCTGCGATCTCCGATGAGCCGATGGTCAGCGCGCCGCGATAGGCGTTCACGTTCTGGCCGAGCAGCGTAACCTCACGCACGCCCTGATCGGCGAGACCGGCGATTTCGGTCAGCACGTCGTCGAGCGGACGCGACACTTCTTCACCGCGCGTGTACGGCACGACGCAGTAGCTGCAGTACTTGCTGCAGCCTTCCATGATCGAGACGAAGGCGCTCGGGCCGTCGACACGGGCCGGCGGCAGATGGTCGAACTTTTCGATTTCCGGAAACGAGATATCGACCTGGGCACGGCCGCTTTCGCGGCGCTTGTCGATCATCTGCGGCAGGCGGTGCAGGGTCTGCGGACCGAACACCAGATCCACATACGGAGCGCGGGTAATGATCGACGCGCCTTCCTGACTCGCCACGCAGCCGCCCACGCCGATGATCAGGTTCGGATTCGCTTCCTTCAGCTCGCGCGCGCGGCCGAGTTCGGAGAAGACCTTTTCCTGCGCTTTTTCGCGCACCGAGCAGGTGTTGAAGAGAATGATGTCCGCGTCTTCCGGGGTGTCGGTCTTGACGAGGCCGTCAGCCGCACCGAGTACGTCGACCATTTTGTCGGAGTCGTACTCGTTCATCTGGCAGCCGTGGGTCTTTACATAAACTTTCTTGGTCATCGAATTTCGCCGGTCGCAGTGGTTTATCTGGGGGCGTCGTTAAAAAGTGAAGAGAGGCGAAAACGTGCGCGGCTCGGGGCGTGGCGCGAGGCCGGACGCAGTCTTAGGGAGACCTGGCAGCACGTCGACAGCGTAATCCAGCATTATAGCCCGTCACTGCGGGCGGGTTTCCGGCGGTGACGGCTGAACAACAGGTACCTGGACGGGCCGAGGCGTAGCGTGATTTTCAACATTAATTTGAGAATTATTCAAAGGCTAGACCAATTATCAAAGCGGTGCCTGGCGAAGAGAATGCATAGGTCTAAATCCTTTATCCGGCCTACAGCCGGCTTCCGTCATGCATCTCGACCACGCCACGATTGTCACCGCCGATCTCGACGCCGCGCGCCGCTTTTTCGTGGATGTGGTGGGTCTCGAGGACGGCCCGCGCCCGCCGTTCGGGATTCGTGGCCACTGGCTTTACGCAGCGGGTCGCCCGGTGGTCCATCTGGTCGACGCTACCGTTCCGGCTCAGCAAGCCGGTCGCCCGGCGCCGCGAATCGATCACATCGCCTTCCGGATCGAGACCGCCGCCGAATGGCAGGCGCTGCTCGGCCGGCTGCACGCGGCTGAGGCCCGCTACCAGCAAGCCGAAGTGCCGCTCGCCGGCGAATGTCAACTGTTTGTCGCGCTCGCGCCGGGTGTCGTCGTCGAATTTGTGACGGCCTTACACCACGTCAGCCCCGTTCGCCAGTGAATGGTCCGCTGCGGGATCGACCGCGAAGCCATATGACAATTTCGTACAAGCTTTGCCGGAACCGTCCTCCGCAATACTGACAACAGTGTGATATCAGCGTCTCAGAGGCAGAAGGCCTGTAGATAAGGGGCTTACGACTTTTTGTGGGGGCGTAAAAAGCAGATTTGCCAACAGCTTGCCAACACCCGGAATCCGGCTCGCGTACCGCTGTGACAGGTTCTCATGCAATTGTATAGACGACCTTGGGGCATTAGCGCATAGTCGGCGGACGACAACGCAAGTCCGTGCCCGAGGACCATCATGAAGAAACTGAATGCGGTGTTTGAGTTGACCCCCGAGGAAAAGGTGAATCTAGATAAAGACCTGGCGATATATGGGCACGGCGCTCAGGAAATACCCAACATAGGCCCTCTGTTCGCAACCACATACGCGGGGCCGATGGACCCTGACAAGAAGACGCGCCACACATACATGTACATTCCAGAACTGTTTTTCGGGAATGCTCCCAAGTGGACGCCCAAGGTCGTGCAGTGGCTGTAGAGGCGCGTAAACACAAAAATCGTAGCGGGTCAGCCGTATGACGTGATCGCGGTTTGACAACTGACCACCAATCCGACGACCTTGGTGATTAACTGGTTAGCAGCGCCTATTGCCCACGCAGCATCCTGCCATGTAACTGCCCCAAGATTGTGAGCGAAGTCGTTTCGCGTCTGCCGGGCCTTGTTTAGCTCCGAAAGCATGTTGTCATCGATCTTCCCGTGCAACGAAAGCATCTGCGTAACGATTGACGCCGTGTAATCCCGTCCGGTCAGGGTCTCACGACGCTTGCTGTTGATCTTCGTATGACCGCCGTTTTTCTCATCGAGCGCCCCCATCAGGTCAGCCCAGATTTTATTGATCTGCTTTTCTATGACAGACCAGGCAATCAGGTGAGCGGACTCGAATTGATGAAGGCTGTACTGGTGGCCCGCAGTAAGACAGAGCGCCAATATCTTGAGGCCGTCCTCGCCGAAAACCTCGTCACTGCGCTCCATCACACGTACCGCGTGATCCAGAACACCGAGTTTTAAGTCCTGTGCCAGAAAATTCGCACCTTCAGTTGCATGTCCTTGGGGAGTCGTCACTTTCCACGTGCCACCAGTCTCCCAGGCCTTCAGGTAGTTGACAGGATTTAGAGGGGCCTGGACGGGTGTGCCTGCTTTCATTGTCTCCGCAAGCCCTGCGTGAAGCGCCATAAGAAAGGCACTCATGTACTGGAAGCGTCGATAATTCTGCTGCAAGCGTGCCGTAGCCGCTTCCATGTCGGACTTGCCCGGCCGCTGCGGTCTATCACCTGCCGCTGCGGGCATCGGAGCATAGGCGTACTCCGGCGACTTCTCGAAGTCAAAGATAACAAAGCCATTGCGACGTGCCAGGACTGGTACACCGTAAAGCGCTGTTTTCTGCCATACGATCTGCGCCAGCGAACGCTCAACCTCGACAATCGTGGGCAAGCCCTTGGGGGCGCTGTCAAAGCAATACTGAATTCCGCCAGAGAAATAAACTGCGAACGCACAAGACGTAGGTGGAAAACGATGTTCCATGCCTGCCCCCGGATGTTTTTGTAGGTTCGGACGATCATAGCAGGGGCGCTGTGCTGTTCATGCCTACGGGGGGGCGCATAGCGTAGAACTCACAGCGGGACGACTTCAGGGGTTAGCGTGACCGCTTGCAGTCAATTTTTCTCGTTCGCGCAACTGAGCTGCCAGCACGTGACCGGGAGTGCCGTTCACCTTCCTGGCTGCATGTCTGTATTCGTTAAGCTTCTTGGCTAGCTCCCAGAACTTGTTTCCGAAGCCAACGATGGTGGCAGACGTATACCTGTACTCGCCGGTCAATACCGAGAACAGGTTGCTTTCGTCAAAACTGCCTGGGAACAGTGAGTTTCTCCCAGTGTTATAAGAAGCGGGAAAAAGAAAGGCACCTAGTGGCGTACTGTTAACGGTGACATCTTGCGCCCTGCCGTGGGCAATTTCATTGCGACGGAAAGAAGCCCTTTCAAATGCCAAAAGAAGCTTTTTGAATGGCTTTGTCAGGGGGTCTCCCCAATAGTGTCCAAAGTACACCGCAGCGGCTTCTTCGAGTGCCTTGCGTCGTCCCCCACTGCTTTCAAACGATCCGAATGCGCGCCGGACTGGATTGTATGAGCTACTGTTTTCGCATTCACACACCGTGAGGAACAAATCCGCCAGCATAACCTCCGCTGTTTCCCACTGAGAAAGGGCGAAACCAACTGCGGTGTATATGGGACCTATTGTGTCGTCGCCCCGGTCGTCAGGTGACGACTCTGGCCTGTTCCAGTATGTCTTGTCAAAAAGCGGGTCATCCTCCGTCCACGGCTCGGGCATATTCGCGGCAAACTGGCTCATATCGTTGGGGGTGGTCGTCATGGTCGACAGGGAATGTTGTGCTAGTCATTCTATATACGAACAGCGTGCCCATGGTTCCTCGAGGGGACGTTAATTCGACGGCACGGCTTACTCAGGCAGGCGGCCCAGTACGCGCTGCACCTGCATCAGGCTCCACCGCCCACCGCGTGCCGTGCGGATGCGCGGGCTTCTGTCCTTCATGCGGCATCCCTAGGAGAAAAGGTGACGGACAACTGCTCCGATTATTGACCCGATAAGTCCCCCTGCCGCGCTGGCGAGAGGAATCCACCACCGCTTGTCCTTCTGATGCTCAAGAGCGCGTGAGTGCAGATTTACGGCGGTGTCCACTAGCATTTTGATGTCGGATGCCTCCAGCGGTACGCGCGAGACACGCTCCCTTTGGGCGGCGTCCATTGCGTCAAAATCCTCTCTGGATACTTCTCTGCCAGCGCGAGTATCGTATCGCTTCGGGAATTGACGCCGCCAGACCAGCGACGCTCTTTCACGAGCAGAGTCCAATCTGAAGAACTCCGGGTGATCCAAAAATACCTTTTGCCATTTTGCGGCCTGACTCACGTCTGCGGATATACGATCCGCCCAGCCTTCAAAGGTCAGCTTGTAGTAGCCGTAGGTCGCCATCGCCTGAATGGCGGCAATAACGTCGGCCAGCCTGTGCGGATCACTCAGGTACGGCGATAGCGCACGATCTTTCTTAAAGGGGAGCTGCATCGTGGTCGGGATAATTGTTGGTACGAGTCGGACCTAAGCTAGGCATTTGCCAGCAGTTTGGTCGGGAACGGAAATTCGTGGCAGCAAATGGCATCGATCATCGGATTATTTTACGTGCGTGCATTCCGTCGCTCTATGTCGGCCTATTTTTGGTCGATTTCGATTTTTTGGGTAGGGTCGGCATTGAACTGCGGGCGCTTTAGCTGTGGATCGTCGGCTGCCAGGCAATAGAAAATAATTTCGGCCTCGCCGCATCCTCCGTGAAACGCACATTCACTCGACTGGACATGGTTGAGCAGTATCTCCCGGCCTTTGGATGAGCAAAAGGTGTTCGCCTCTTGCAAGGCCTCGCCCTTCGCTGATGCCGGACCACCTAATGCAACTCTAGTAGAAATAGTGTAGGTGTCCGGACCTATTTTTATCGGGCCGGTATCGGTGCAACCAGCGAGGACGAGCGTGGCGACGCAAAGAACCGCGAATTTAGTACGCATATGGGTTTCTGTCCATCGCATAGAGTGGTCCGAGTGTAGCGACTGGTTTGGCAGAAGGCTACTTGCACGCTGCCGCACCCGCCGAATACTACGCGCCGTTGCTATAGGCCTTTCAGGATTTCGGCGCGCTTGGCGTCGTACTCGTCTTTCGTAATCAGACCGCGCTTATACAGGTCGTCCAGAGCCACCAAACGTTGGCTCGAATCGGGGACGGGAGCGGCGGCTCCTCTGGCTGGGCATGCCTGAACGCATAGCTTTATGGCATCCGTGCACTGATGCTGCGCCATGAGCGGGAACAACGTGAATTTGCCCAGGCACTCGGAGTAGTTCGCGCTGCATGAATGCGCACAATCCGGGTCAACCTTGCTGGTATCGATGGCGGCGGTGCTGGCACACCCGGCCAACAGCAGCGTTAGCAGCAGTAGCATTTTGTTCATCGTGGCCCCCGGATGCTTTTGTCGGTTCAGGCGATCATAGCAGGGGTGCTGGTGCTGTTCGTGCCTACGCGGTGCGCGTGATAGATCGACGCCAAAAACCCGGGCGCTACATGAAATTCGACCGTTGGCAAATTCCGTTGCTGGTGATCGTTGGGCTAGTTTGCGTAGGCGCGTACTACCATCAATCCGGAGACTTTTCTGAAGCCGCTTTCGGAGGTACCGCCAGCGGGCGCCAGTACGCGGCATTTCCGTAGTACGCATCGGGGATGTCCATCAAGCCCGCAGGTGGCACAACCGGCCACGTGTGATTACCACGTCCGGGTTAGGGCTTCGATGCTGTAGATGTGGGTGTTGATGCAGAGGGTGCCGCAGCAACGGCTGGCGGCGGGACAAAAGACAGTTCGGGGGATTCGATGAAGTTGGACGACATGGCGAGCCTTTCCCAAGTGGGTTAGGCAAGACTCGCCATCGAGGGCTAGACCTGACTACAGGTGCAAGGCTTGCGGGAGATACTGGATATCACGTTACGCCTGACGCAAATCGTCGTAAAGCGTAACGCACGCTCTCATGCAGAGGTTTGCACGGTTTCCGTTGGTGCTTGAGCATTGGCTTGAGCGCCCACCAGTTCGTCAAGAGGGTTCGCCCATGCCTGTATCAGTACCCGTCTCTTCGGAAGCCAGCGACTTCTCGATGTGGTCGGCGTTAAAGTCGGATTCGTTCGCCCATGTACTGAACGTCCCCCGTATACCATGTGAGCGAAACCACGCATCGCCGTCGAACCCCAGACGCACGAACACATTGGTAAGCGAGGTCTTCGCCATATGGCGGGTGTCGTCGCGGTAGTTCGGGAATGCATACTCCCCGGCTCCGGAGTGTATGCAGATATCGCAGCGTCGCCACCGCCTAGGTACTGAGTGGCACAAGGTGAAGCTCTCGCCCTTTCATCCGTGTGGCGGGTATTGTCCGGAGTGCTGTATCAAGGTCAAACTCAGTCCACGCAGCGCCGGTCAGTTCACCTACCGGAGCCGCCGTCAGAAAGATCAACCGCAGCGCTGCACGAGTAACCGGTACCAACGACGCATTTTCGAGTGCGAGCAACAGCCGCTTGAACTGACCCGCATCCAGCGCCTTGTTATGCCTGACCTTGGATTTCTGTACGGCAAGGCCCGCTCGCATCATCGTTACCGGGTTGACCGTTGCCTTGCCTGTGCCAATGGCGTATGCGAACACTTCGCCCAGCACCTGGCGAATCGCCAGAGCGGTGGTTGGCGCACCAGTAGCACGACGTTCCTTGCCGGTTTTGCCTTTGGCGATGCGGGTCAGCAGGATGTGAATCATCGCGGCGTCAACTTCGGCAACGGGCATCCTGCCAAGTCCAGTTTCGATATACCTTTTAAGGAAACTCTCTGCACGTTCGTAGGACGGGGTGCCTAGGAAGCCTTACGGTGTTCAAGCCACGCTTCACAGACCAACCATATGGTGCTGTCTTGCGCCGCTTGATTTTCCGGCTTCTGCTGTTCGTCGTACATCCGGGGGGGGGGCAATCCCGGCAGTGACGAGCTTGCGTTTCGCGAATGCGATTTCTCGAGCTTCATCCAAGCTCCAGGTCTATTGTCGGCTAAGGTCCAATCTTGTAAGTCCGTTGTTCGTCGTCCATACGATAGGCAAGAAGCGAGACCTTGCTTCCTGACACCGCGACGTGCAAATACAAGGCCTTCGCGGTTCCCAATCTTGACTGGGCCGGTTTCTCTTCTAGTGGTCGGTGATGGGAAAGCCTTGCCTTGCCCTTTTTAAGGGCGTTCCAGAGTGCAGGGAAGTGGGTTCGGTGGCAGCAGAGGAGGCAGAAGGTGCGTTCATTGCGATTCCTGATCGAGGGTCATCGTAGCCCGGATTTGCCAACCATTTGCCAACAATCGGCCTGAGAAGGTAGGAAGGACAGGGAGAGATCGCACCGCTAACTCTTTGATTTATAAGCTATCCGTGAGAACGTCGGATAGTCTATGAGAACAGAGCTTCTTTCAGTGTGAAGATAACTTCGTTGGGCGCAGCGAATCGCAATGCTATCTTGCCTCCACTAACCCTTTGCTCCGCCATCTGGCGGCGCTACTGGAGGCACTCATGAATTCACCGCTTGCGCTGGTTCGCGATGACGCGCTCGATGCACACGATGGGCCGCGCGCCGCGGAGCCGTTGGATGCGCTGGAACATCTGGTCGGTGTCAATCTGGCCCGTTTGCGGGCCGAGCGGCAACTGTCGCTCGACGCGCTGGCCCGTGCTTCGGGGGTATCGCGCGCCATGCTGGCGCAGATCGAGTCGGCCCGCAGCGTGCCGTCGATTAAAGTGCTGTGCAAGGTCGCGGCAGCACTGAAAGTCTCGGTCGCCGCATTCTTGCGGCGCCATGCGACCAACGGCTTCGAGCATCTGCCGGCTGACAAGGCGACCCGCCTCGTCAGCTCGAACGGGCGCTATTCCGCGCGGCCGCTGTATCCCGATGCGGAACCGGCCACCGCCGAATTCCACGAATTGCGTATCGCGCCGCTGCATACCGAACCGGGTGTGCGTCGCGCGCCCGGGACGACGGTCAATCTGGTAGTGAGCGAGGGCACGCTGGAGGTGAGCGTTCACGATCAGCGGCAGTTGCTCGCTACCGGCGACGCGATCGTCTTCGACGCCGATCAGCCGCACACGCTGCGCAACCCCGGCGACACCGAGGCGCGCGCATTTCGCGTCACGTTGAATGCGGAAACGCCGCCGCGCTGGGACGTGCCGCACGATGCGGCGCGGCATGCGGCACCGGTTTGATTGAGTGACACCTCGCGGCGTCGTTCTGGCTCATAGCCGCTGCGCTGCAGATCGCGTGCGGCTGTTGTATGCTTCATCTGCCGGATTTTCCGGCAATCAGTGCGTCTTCAGGGCGGGGTGAAATTCCCCACCGGCGGTATGCAGGCAGCGCAATCGCGCTTCCAGCGAGCCCGCGAGCGCCCGCTAGTGACCTTTCGGGAGAATCGACAGGTACAGTGGGGTCAGCAGATCTGGTGCGATGCCAGAGCCGACGGTCATAGTCCGGATGGAAGAAGATGTGCAGATAGTCATGTCAGTTCCCGTTGCGCTGCCCGATGGTCTGGGCAGGGTGTGGGCGTTCTGTGCGAACGTCCGGCGGGGCGAGTGCTGCCTGTTTGCAATGCCCTGAAACGTTTTTCGCCCAACTTTTGCGAGAGCGTTTCAAATGTCCTTGACTACTTTTCCTGCCCCTTCGACGTTCGCGGAAGATGCGTTCGCCGATCTCCCCCTGCTTGCCACCGAACCGGTTCCGCCGCGCATCGCCGCTGCGTTGCAAGCCATGCGCGATGGCCGTGCCGTTGTCCTGCAGGATGACCACGACCGCGAGAACGAAGCCGACCTGATCGTCTCCGCCGAGCGTCTCACCAACGAAACGATGGCGTTGCTGATCCGCGAGTGCAGCGGAATCGTCTGCCTGTGCCTGCCCGACGACAAGATCCGTGCACTTGAGCTGCCGCCCATGGCTGTGAACAACGAGAGCCGTCACGGCACTGCGTTTACGGTATCGATCGAAGCGCGCGAAGGCGTGACGACGGGCGTCTCCGCCGCCGATCGCGTCACGACGATTCGTGCGGCGATTGCCGATACGGCGAAGCCGGCCGACATTGTCCGCCCCGGCCATGTGTTTCCGCTGCGCGCGACGCCCGGCGGCGTGCTCGCGCGGCGCGGTCATACGGAAGGCACGGTGGATCTGGCCATTCTCGCCGGCCTCAAGCCTGCCGGCGTGCTGTGCGAATTGATGAACGCCGACGGCACGATGACGCGCGGCGCGGAGGTGGAGCGCTTCGCGGCGCGACACAATCTGCCGTTGCTGACGATTGCCGAACTGGTGGAATTCCGTGAAGCGCTGGCTGCGGCGCGTGAGTGCTGCGCGGACGAGGTGTGAGTTCGGCGTAATTGAAGGATGAGCGGGACGTGCCGGGCGTGCGTGTGTTGAGCGCGGGTCCGGCACAGATAGTTGATCAGCCGCCCGCTTCACTACCCGCATTGTTCTTACGACTGCACGTCGCCAAACTCGCCGCGCACGCCTGCTTCAACGAGCGCTGGCAGTTCATCCATATGCTCCATGATGCGCGTGATGCCCATCTTGCGTAGCGCATCGGCGTAGCCATCGGGAATATGACTCGCGCCGACGAAGGCGATCGTTTTCATGCCCGCTGCGCGCGCTGCATTCAACCCGGCGACGCTGTCTTCGACCACCAGGCACCTCGCCGGCTCCACGCCCAACTGCTGCGCCGCGAACAGATACACATCGGGGTAGGGCTTGGGTCTCGCCACCTGTTCGGCGCTGAAAACACGCTCGCCGAACACCTGCTGCAACCCGGCGCGCTTCACCGAAGCCTGTACCCGCTTCATGCGGCTATTCGATACGACCGCCGCCGGCAGCGTCACGCGTTGTAGCGCATCGCGCACGCCGCCCACGGCAGTGAGCTTTGAGCTCAACGCCAGCTCGACGTTATGGTCGATCGTCTCGAGAAAATCGTTCGGCATGGTGATGCCGAACGACGCCTCGATGCCTTGGAGAAAGCGCGAGGTCTGCTGGCCGAACGCCGTTTGCATGACGCTGGCGAAGTCGAGGCCGGGGAAAGTGGCGGACAGCGTTTCGAGGATGACGTGGTCAGCGATAACTTCGCTGTCGACGAGAACGCCGTCGCAATCGCAAATAAGATGATCGAGCATGCCGGAACAGGGAGCGAGGGGCGCGTGGACGTTTCGGGCCGTGCGCAAACCGAAAGCATCATGATACGTGCTTTGGCGCCGTCTGCGCGCCCCGGCCGCTTCTGTCCGGTACGGAGATCAATGCACGTGCAGGTAGATCCAGGCGGCAGCCGCACCGCCCGCGAGCGGGCCTAGCACTGGCACCCATGCATAGCGCCAGTCGCTATCGCGCTTGTTAGGGATCGGCAGCAATGCGTGCATCAGGCGCGGCGACAGATCGCGCGCCGGGCTCATCGCATACCCGGTCGGGCCGCCGAGCGAAATGCCGATACCGAGAACCAGCAGGCCGACCGGCAACGCATCCAGCGCACCGAGGCCCACTTGCGGCGACGCCAGGTACAGCACGCCAAGAATCAGCACAAACGTGCAGATCATTTCGGTCAGGAAGTTATGCGGGGCGCTGCGGATAGCCGGCGCCGTGCAGAACACACCCAGCTTGATGTCGGCATCCTCTTCCTTTTCGAAGTGCTGCCGGTAGGCCATCCACACGAGTCCCGCACCTGCCATCCCGCCCAGCATCTGTGCGGCGATATAACCGGCTACCTTGCTCCAGGCGAACTTGCCGGCCAGCGCGAGGCTGATCGTCACGACCGGATTCAGGTGGGCGCCGCTGAACGATGCTGTCATGAAGACGGCGATGAAGACCGCCATCGCCCAGCCCATAACGATGACGATCAGGTCCGCGCCCTTGCCCTTGGTGCGTGCCAGCAACACGTTCGCGACCGCCCCGTTGCCAAGCAGGACGAGCATCGCTGTGCCGATAAATTCGGCAATGTAAGGTGACATGATATGTTCTCCATAATATATTTGTTAGTTGCCGAGGCCGCCTCGGATATGGCCTCGTAGCGCTAATGAATCAAGGCGTATCGGCCCACGCTTTGGCGGCGCGCACCGCGCGTTGCCAGCCGGCCAGATTGTCCTTGACCTCGCGCGGCTCCATATCCGGCGTGAAACGGCGATCCAGTGCCCACTGGCTCTGCAGCTCGTTCACGTCCTTCCAGTAGCCAACCGCGAGACCCGCCAGATACGCTGCGCCCAGCGCCGTGGTCTCGCTGACCTTCGGGCGTACGGTGTCGACGCCGAGAATGTCTGCCTGAAACTGCATCAGCAGATTGTTCGCGCAGGCGCCGCCGTCGACGCGCAGTTCGTCGATGCGGATGCCCGAATCGGCTTCCATTGCCTTCAGCACGTCGAGCGATTGATAGGCGATCGAATCGAGCGCAGCGCGCGCGATATGCGCCGAAGTCGTGCCGCGCGTCACGCCGAACAGCGTGCCGCGTGCGCGTGCGTTCCAGTGCGGAGCGCCGAGGCCCGCGAAGGCCGGTACGAGATACACACCGTCGCCATGCGGCACCGTGCGGGCGAGCGTTTCGATATCTGCGGCACTCCTGATGATGCCGAGCCCGTCACGCAGCCACTGCACCACCGCGCCCGCGATAAAGATGCTGCCTTCGAGCGCGTAGTTGACCTGATCGCCGATCTGCCAGGCAATCGTCGTGACCAGGTTGTTCTTCGATTCGATCGGCTTGTCGCCGGTGTTCATCACGAGGAAGCAGCCTGTGCCGTAGGTGTTTTTCACCATGCCCGAGCGCGTGCACATCTGGCCGAACAGCGCGGCGTGCTGGTCGCCCGCAATGCCGGCGAGCGGGATCTTCGAGGCGAACACCGTGGTCTTGGTCGGACCGTACACTTCCGATGACGCACGCACTTCCGGCAGCATGCTGCGCGGAATATCGAGCGCCTGAAGCAGCTCGTCGTCCCATTGCAGCGTGTGGATGTTGAAGAGCATCGTGCGCGATGCGTTAGTGACGTCGGTGACGTGCAGGCCGTGCTTGGTGAAATTCCACACCAGCCAACTGTCGACGGTGCCGAATGCGAGACGCCCTTGCTTGGCTTTTTCGCGAGCACCTTCGACGTTGTCGAGAATCCAGCGGATTTTCGTCGCCGAGAAATACGAGTCGATCGGCAGACCAGTCTTCGCACGGACTTTCTCTTCGAGCCCCTGCGCTTTCAGTTCGTCGCAGAAGTCGGCGGTGCGGCGGTCTTGCCAGACGATCGCGTTGTAGATCGGATGGCCGGTTTCGCGGTCCCAGACAATCGTCGTCTCGCGCTGGTTGGTGATGCCGATGGCGGCGATCGACGTGCCGTTCATCCCCGCACGCGTGACAGCCTCGGCCGCGACGCCTGCCTGGGTTGACCAGATTTCCTGCGGGTCATGTTCGACCCAGCCCGGACGCGGATAGATCTGCTGGAATTCCTTCTGAGCCGTCGAGACGACGTTGCCCTGACGGTCGAAAAGCATCGCGCGCGAGCTGGTTGTGCCCTGGTCGAGCGCAAGTATGTACTGATCCTGCATTGTCTCTTCTCCATGTTATGAGTCGCCGGAACGGTCATCCGGCGATGGGAACGGCTTGTTGTTCTGGGCTGCTGCAACTGCCGTGGCTTCGTGCATTCCGGTGTGCCGATCTCGATCTGCATGCCGGAATACGGTGTTATCGGTGGCTTGTACTGATCACGCCTGCGTTGGGCGTGATGCGCTTGTCGGTGCCTGGTTGTGCTTACTGGTTCTGGTGCGCGCTGACGCGCTTGACCATGCCTGTCTGTGTCTGTCTATGCGTGCTGACTCGCCGGAGCTTGCCCGAGTGCCGCGGGTTCGAGCGGCGCGGGAGCGCTGGCAAACCAGCCGTCGATGTCCTTTGTGACGCTTTCCAGTGTGCCCGGCTCGACATGCAGGCCGAGCTTCGAGCGGCGCCACAACACGTCTTGCGCGCTGCGAGCCCATTCGACGTCGCGCAGATAGCGCAGCTCGGCTTCGTACAGACCTGGAGCGAAGGCGCGGCCGAGGTCTTCAAGCGAGCGTGCCTGACCGATCACGTGCCTCGCGCGCGTGCCGTATGCGCGGCCGTAGCGGTACGCGAGGTCGGCGGGCAGCCAGGCGTTCTGCTGCTTGAACTGCGTGACGAAGCGCCCGAAATTCGCTTGCTGGATATCGCCGCCCGGCAGCGCTGCGCCGGCCGTCCAGGCCGGAGCCGGATTCCGCAGCGCGCGACCGAGTTCGTCGACGGCTTCTTCCGCGAGCTTGCGGAACGTCGTGATCTTGCCGCCGAACACCGACAGCAGCGGCGCTTCACCTGCGGGTGCATCGAGTTCGAGCCGGTAGTCGCGCGTGACGGCGGACGGATTGTCCGCACCTTCTTCCTCGAGCAGCGGACGCACGCCCGAGTAGGTCCAGCGCACGTCCTTCGGCGAAATCTGCTGTTTGAAATAGCGGTTGATCGAGTCGCACAGATACTGCGTCTCGTCGGCGTTGATCGCTACCTTCGCCGGGTCGTCGTGGTATTCGATGTCCGTGGTGCCGATCAGCGTGTAGTCGTGCTCGTACGGAATCGCGAAGATGATCCGCTTGTCCGGGTTCTGGAAGATGTACGCGTGATCGTGTTCGAACAGGCGCGGCGTGACGATGTGGCTGCCCTTGACGAGGCGCACGCTATGGTTCGCTTCGCGGCCGAGCGCGCCGTGCAGCAGTTCGCCTACCCACGGGCCGGCGGCATTTGCAATTGCACAGGCGCGCACTTCCAGTTGCGTGCCGTCGTCGCGACGCAGTTGCGCGTGCCATTCGCCGCCAGCGCGCACGGCGTTGATGAGCTTGGTGCGCGTGAGGATGGTGGCGCCGTGTTCCTGCGCGTCGAGCGCGTTCAGCACGACGAGGCGCGCATCGTTGACCCAGCCGTCCGAGTACACGAAACCGCGCTTGATCGATTCGATCAGCGGTGCGCCGGCCGGATGGCGGCGCATGTCGATGCCGCGCGAGGGCGGCAGCAGTTCGCGCCGGGCGAGATGATCGTAAAGGAACAGGCCCGCGCGGATCATCCATGCCGGCCGCAGGTTCGGCATGTGCGGCATCACGAAGCGCAGCGGCCACATGATGTGCGGTGCGGCGCGCAACAGGGTCTCGCGTTCCTGCAGCGCCTTGCGCACGAGGCCGAATTCGCGGTACTCGAGATAGCGCAGACCGCCATGGATCAGTTTGGTACTCGCCGACGACGTATGCGCCGCCAGATCGTCCTGTTCGCAGAGCAAGACAGACAGGCCGCGCCCCGCGGCGTCGCGTGCGATGCCGGCGCCGTTGATCCCGCCGCCCACCACGAGCAAATCGTATCTAGAGCCTTGCGTCACCTGCTGTGTCCCCTGCGTCATGGATGAAATGCTATCGAACCGATAGTGTTCGTTTTCGAACTTTAATGAACAAAATCGAAAAAGTAAAGTTCGAGTTTCGTGATCCGGTTTCTTGGGTAGTAGCGTAACGCGACGGCACCGACGATACTCATAGCAATAGCCATATCGAGGTGAGACATGCGGAGACTTTGGGGAGCGGGAGCGGCGGCGTTGCTGGCCGGATGTGTGGGTACGCCGAGCCTGAGTGGCAGCATGGGCGCGCCGTCGTTCGCGGCGCTGCAGCAGATGTGCAATGCGGCGCCGGTCAACTACGGCAATGACGCGCAGTCGGTTTATACGACTTTCTATGATGCGTATGTTGCCAACCGGCGCGGCAAAGTGTCGACGGCGGATTACTGCTCGTTCCAGACCGCGATCGCGCAGAACTACTCGACGCTCGGCTCGAGCAGCGACCCGCAAGCGCGCAATCAGTGGGTGGCGTTCTTTCTGGACCAGCGCGCGAAGGCGGTTAGCTGGCGCGCGGCGGTCGACCCTACGCTGCGCAGCGGTTGAAGGGAGTTTGTGCGCGGCTAAGCCTGGAGGCGCTCAATCAGACGCGCCTCAGCCTCTATCTCCAAGGTGGGACACACACTGTGAGTGGTCACTTCGCAGCCGTATGAGGCGAGGTGGTGAGACGCGCATGATGATTCGAATGCTCGAATACGAACATCAGACGATATCCGTCGGATTCACCTTGCTGGGAGATCACGCGCCGGGGCAAACCGGCGCATGGCCATGGTGGGGCATTAGGACAGACGCTTGATGGCCCGGATTGCCGTGTCGCCGATGTCGGTGACGCGCCATTGCTTGAGGCCGGAGGCGAGCTTCTCGAGTTGCACGAGCTGTCGTTCGAACAGCGCATCCAGCTCCTCCCGATCCATGTCAACCTGGTGGGGAGCATCCTTGACGAGCAACAACGTGGCGAATTCATGCGGACTCAGCATCGTTCTCTCCATGTCAAGCGTAATGCGGACTGCCTTTGAGGCGACTGGCTGGCCGGCCGGGGCGGCGGGGCGCAGCGCGATCCGCTACAGGATCGGGCGGGAGTAACAGCGTTTCACCGCCGACGCGGCACGAAAATAGCGTCGGGGAACTGGAGTGTAGTCAACCGCACGCTGAACGCCAAATCGTCCCCTGAAAATTTTCCATTTGACAATTCGAGACCGAAGAAGCGGTCTGGATCGGCGGGCAAATCCTTGATTTCACGCGAGGTTTTGCGTGCGCTGCAGCAAAACGCCGTGGCGTCGCGCGCCTAGCGGATTCGGCCATACGGCGTTCGGAGGATTGCCGTCCTCAGCGCGTCACTCCGCGATATAGACCTGAGTGCCCGCGTTGGCCAGCGTCTCCGCCATGTCGGCCGGCGGCGCCTTGTCGGTGAACAGAGCGTCGATCTGGTTCAGATGACCCTGGCGGACCAGCGCCGGGCGGCCGAACTTGGAGTGGTCGGAGGCGAGAAACACCGTGCGCGCGTGCTCGATGATCGCCTCGGCCACCCGCACTTCACGCGTATCGAAATCGCGCAGCGTGCCGTCGCTTTCAATGCTCGAGGTGCCGATGATCGCGAAATCTACCTTGAACTGGCGAATGAAGTCGATCGCCAGTTCGCCGACGATCCCCTTGTCCCAAGGTCGCACAATGCCGCCGGTCACCAGCACCTCGGATTCCGGATAGCCGCTCATCATGCTGGCAACGTTGAGGTTGTTGGTGATCACGCGCAGCCCGCGATGGCGGTTCAGCGCCCGCGCCACCTCTTCCGTGGTCGTGCCGAGGTTGATAAAGAGGGATGCCTGATCGGGAATATGCGTGGCGACGAGCGCTGCGATGCGCCGCTTCTCGTCGTGGAACATCCGTTGCCGCGCGGTGTACGAGACGTTTTCGGAACTGGTCGGCAGGCTCGCACCGCCGTGGTAGCGACGCAGCAGGTTCATATCGGCCAGCCAGTTCACGTCGCGCCGGATGGTTTGCGGAGTGACGTCGAAATGGGCAGCCAGGTCATCCACGGTCACGAAGCCGTCGCGTTGCACCCACTCGAGCAGTTCCTGTTGACGTGCGTTGAGGGTCAGGCGGGGGTCTCGGGTCATGTGTCTCGGGTCAAGTGTTGGCGTTGGCGCCGGGTGAGGCAGCCAGCGCCTGGAGCGAGCAATGGTGGAAACGGTGAGCTATTGTAAGACCAAGTGTCGGGTTGTCCGCCAACCTACGCAACATGCATAAGATCGCGGCCGACATATTCAGCATATTTCTGCATTTATTCATTTGATAAATGAATTTGTTTTTTCTGCCGGTTCGCGCTGCAATCGACGATTCCTTTGTGACGCGTTTCTAGTGGCTCCGGCGGATCTTCTGCGCTGGGCCGCGCTTTCCGAGAGTCTCCTACATGACCCGCTTCAACTGGCAAAACCCCTATCCGACGCCGCGTCTGCCCGTGTTCGCGCGCAACATCGTTTCGACTTCGCATCCGCTCGCAGCCCAAGCCGGACTGCGCATGTTGTGGAAGGGCGGCAATGCCGTCGACGCGGCGATCGCGGCTGCGGCGGCCATCACGGTCGTGGAGCCCGTCTCCTGCGGCCTGGGCAGCGACGCGTTCGCGCTGGTGTGGGATGGCGCGAAGCTGCACGGGCTGAACGCGTCGGGCGTGTCGCCGGCGGCGTGGAACGTGGACTACTTCAAGCGCAAGTACGGTGAAGAAAACGGTCTCGCGAAGCAGCCCAAGCGCGGCTGGGATGCGGTGACGGTACCGGGGGTGATTGCCGGCTGGGAAGCCTTGCACGAGAAATTCGGCACGCTGCCGTTCGCCGATCTGATGGAACCCGCCATTGAGATCGCCGAGCGCGGCCATGCGGTGGCGAGCATCGTGGCCTACAAGTGGGCCGCGGCTATCCCGGAGCTGAAGGATCTGCCGGGCTTTGCGCAGACCTTCATGCCGCGCGGCCGGGCGCCGGAAGTGAGCGAGCTGATGCGCTTCCCCGGCCATGCGAAGACGTTGCGCAAGCTGGCCGAACAGGGTCCGCGCGCCTACTACGAAGGCGAAATCGCCGAGCGAATCGCCGCGTTCTCGCGCGAGTGCGGCGGCGCCATGACCGCGAACGACCTGCGCAATTACCGCGCGGATTGGGTCGAGCCGATCGGCAAGGACTATCGCGGCTACACGGTGCATGAGATTCCGCCGAACGGCCAGGGCATCGCTGCGCTGATCGCGCTCGGCATCCTCGAGAAGTTCGATGTGGCTTCGCTCGCGCTCGACAACGTCGAATCGCAGCACCTGCAGATCGAAGCAATGAAGCTGGCGTTTGCTGACGTCTACCGCTATGTTGCGGACCCGCGTTCCATGGACGTGACGCCCGAGCAGATGCTCGACGACGCGTATCTCACCGAGCGGGCGAGGCTGATCGATCCGAAGCGCGCCACGCAGTTCGACTTCGGCATGCCGAAAGCGGGCGGCACGATCTACATGTCCGCCGCTGACGAGAACGGCATGATGGTGAGCTTCATCCAGTCGAACTACATGGGCTTCGGCTCGGGCATCGTCGTGCCGGATAGCGGCATTTCGATGCAGAACCGCGGCTGCGGTTTTTCGATGGATCCGAAGTCGCCGAACGTCGTCGAAGGCGGCAAGCGGCCGTTCCATACGATCATCCCGGCCTTCCTCACGCAACAGGTCGACGGCAAGCAGGAAGCGGTGATGAGCTTCGGCGTGATGGGCGGCGATATGCAGCCGCAGGGCCATCTGCAATCCATCGTACGGATGCTCGACTACGGCCAGCAACCGCAGGCGGCCTGCGATGCGCCGCGCTGGAAGGTGAACCGCGACTTCACCATCGACATCGAAGCGACGCTCGACGCGAACACCGCGCGCGCACTCGAAAACCTCGGCCATACGATCAAGTCGGTCGATGATCCGTACATGGACTTCGGCTCCGGCCAGTACATCTGGAAACTCGATCGCAACGATCCGGACCGCGGCTATGTGGCGGCGAGCGACAGCCGTCGCGATGGCCTCGCAGCCGGCTTCTGAGCGTAGCTTCGTCAGTCTTCAAGCGTGTCGTTGCACGCGAGGTGCCTTGGGTAACGATCCAGCCTGGGCGGCCTCGCGCTTCCTGTAGAGCCGATCATGAACGATATCGCTTCGCCCGTTGACGCCGCGGCGGTTTCCCCGGACTCCGCTGCCCCGCCGATGTCGAAAGGGATGATCAGGCGCATTATCTTTTCGTCGTCGGTCGGCAATGCGCTCGAATGGTTTGACTTTTCGGTCTATGGCTACTTCGCCGGCATCATCGCGAAGCAGTTCTTTCCAATGCACGACGAGTGGCTGTCGACGCTTCTCGCCATCGCCACGTTCGGCATCTCTTTTTTGATGCGCCCGATCGGCGCGGTGGTGCTCGGCATCTACGGGGACCGCAAAGGCCGCAAGGCGGCGCTGACACTGGCCATTACGCTGATGATGGTCGGCACCCTGACGATGGCCGTGATGCCGCCGTACGCCATGATCGGGCTTGCGGCGCCGGTGTTGATCCTGGTCGCGCGGCTCGTGCAAGGTTTTGCCGTGGGCGGCGAGTTCGGCAGCGCTACGGCCTTCATGGTCGAGCATAGCCCCACGAAGCGCGGCTACTACGCGAGCTGGCAGTTCGCGAGTCAGGGGCTTGCGGCGATTCTCGCGGCCGCGTTCGGCTCGATGCTTACCGCGTGGATGTCGCCCGAGCATCTGGGCAACTGGGGTTGGCGTATTCCGTTCCTGTTCGGTGTGCTAATTGGGCCGATTGGCTATTACATCCGCTCGCATCTGGATGAGACGCCCGAGTTTCTGGCGATGCGCCGGCAGCGCGATACGGCCGCCGCCGCAGCAGCTGACCCAACCGCGTCGTTCGGCAGCCAATGGGTGAACCTGCTTCTCGCGATCGGCATCGTCGCTCAATCGACGGTAGGTGTGTACGTGCTGCAGCTCTACATGCCCATGTACGCCGTGAAACAGTTGCACATGCCGGCGGCCGTATCGTTCGGCGCTGTAGTGCTCAATGGCGGGCTGCAGCTGATCCTTTCGCCGGTGATGGGCGCGTGGTCCGATCGCATCGGCCGGATCCGCATCATGCTGGGCACATCGATCCTGATGGGCCTGCTGATCTATCCAATGTTCGCACTGCTTCAGAGCTACCCCACGGTCGGCTGGCTGTTGCTGCTGCAGGGCACATCCGGCATCCTCAAGGCGGCTTACTCCGGTCCGATGCCGGCTCTGATGTCCGAGATCTTCCCAACCCATGTGCGCTCGACCGGCCTTTCGATCGCTTACAGCATCGGCGTGACCGTCTTCGGCGGCTTCTCACCGACGATCGTCGAAACCTTCATTCATTTGACCGGCGACAAGCTCGCGCCAAGTTATTACGTGCTGATTGCGGCGCTGCTTTCCGGGTTGTCGCTGGTGATCGTCGCGTGGCGCAGGCGCCATGCCGGGCGCGACAAAGCCCTGCTGTATTCCTCCTAAGGCCTGTCGGGCGGTGCCTCCGCGTGCTCTGAGGCATTGCCACCCCCCGCTTACCGGCCGTTGATTCAAGCTCAGGCAGCCCTCAGTGGGCTGCCTTTTTTGTGCGCTGCGCCCACCTTGTTTTGCTTTGGAACAATTCGCCTATCGTGCCTCCGGAACTGCTGGACATGGGCATGGTCTGTGCTGTGTTGTCTGCAGAGTTGCGGAACACCAGCTAAGATGCAAGACATAAGGGGTTAACTCTAATTCAAGGCGCTGTATCGGAACGAGAGCGGCCTGGCAAACGCGAGTGCTTCCAGGCACGCTCCCGAAGTCGATACAGCTTTCGGAGTAAGGAACAAATGCACACTGAGCTTAACCACGTGATGCCTTGGCGGATTGAGGACATCGACCTCAGCCGGATTGACCGGCAGCGGGCCGTGGCCAACGAAGATCTGCTGCTTCTGTTGTGCGCGTCTTCGTTTATCGAAAGTGGTACAGATCTCTATACAAGTAACCTGAGTACCTTCTTCAACGGCGATCCTGAAGTGTCGGCGTGGCTCAATAACGAGTGGGAGCCGGAAGAAATGCAGCACGGCCGCGCACTGAAGACCTATATCGCATACGTGTGGCCGGAATTCGACTGGGACACGGCCTTCCGTAATTTCTTCGAGGAGTACTCGAAAACCTGTTCCGTCGAAGACTTCGAGAAGACGCGCGCGCTCGAAATGGTTGCACGCTGCGTGGTTGAAACCGGTACGGCGACGCTGTATCGCGCGATTGGCGAATGCTCGGATGAACCAGTGCTCAAGGAGATCACCGACCTTATTCGTACTGACGAAGTCCGTCACTACAAGCACTTCTTCAAGTTCTTCAAGAAGTACAACAAGATCGAAGGCAACGGTCGTCTCGCTGTGCTCGGTGCGCTGATGCGCCGTGTGCTGGAGATCAAGAACGAAGACTCGGAGATCGCGCTACGCCACGTGTTTGCGGTCCGCTATCCGGAGCGCGTGAACGATTCGGGCTATAACCGCGAACGTGCGGCACGCATCAATGCGCTGGTGCGCCGCAATCTGTCGGCCGACATGTGCGTGAAGATGCTGCTGAAGCCGCTCGATCTGCCCGCGCGGATTCAACCCGGCGTTCACTATCCGCTCGCGAAGATCACCCAGCATGTATTCTTCCGTTGAGGATCGAGGCTGGGAAGGTGGCGCGGCTCGCTCGTCGAGGCCTGCGTAACTATCTGAAGTTATAAACGAGAGTAGAACGAAATGGCCCGCCTGCGCGGGCCATTCGTCTTTGCAGGGCGGCCATTTCGATTCACGACGAATGATCAACCGGAGTTCGGCGATGACCGATTCTGTATCCAGACACCCGCTCGAACAAACCGCGTTCGACGAATGGCCGGCGGCGGTGCGGGCGTTGTTCGATGGCACGTCGCTCGCGAGCAAGATTGGTTTTACAGCGTCGTTGTTGACCGCAGACGCGAATGGCCACGTACGGACCTCGCTGCTGGGTGTGGGCGAGTTGTACGCACCCGACGCCCGTACCTTGTGCCTCGCGTTATGGCCGCAATCGCGGGCCGCGGGCGTGCTGGCACGCGGCGGCCGTGCGGCGCTGACGTTTGTCTACGAGGCGGTGTTTTATCAGGTGCAGTTGCGGTTCGAGGCATTGCAGCCGGTAGCTGGCGATGCGAGCGGCCTCGCGTGCTTCATCGGCTCGATCGATACCGGTGAAGCGCAACGGGTGCCGTATGCACGCCTGACGGGCGGCATTACGTTCGAACTGGAAGAGGGGGGAACGGCGGTGCTCGATCGCTGGGAACAGCAGATCGAGCACCTGAAGCAGGCTGCCGCGGTGCGCGGGCCTTGAACAGCGTCAGAGCGGCTTAACGCCCGCGCTGGCCGCCGTTACGCGGCGGTTGCGAGCCACTGCGCGGCGCGCTGCCGCGCGGCTTGGCGCCGCCCAGCAATGCGCCAGGATTGCCACCTTGCGGCTTGGCTTGCGCCTGCGGCTTGCTGCGCGGCGCATGTGTCGCACCGGCGCCGTCATGCGTAGCAGCTGCCGGCTTACCGTGATGACGCGTGGTTTCGTGGCGCGGGTTGTCCTTGCGCACCTGCGGTTGCGTGGGCGAGCCAGCCGGCTTGGCGGCTTGCGGTTTCGCTCCCTGCGGCTTCGCCTGTTGCTGTCCACCGGCCGCGCGCTGTCCCGAACGTTGCGACGCCGGCTTGGCCGCGCCGCCATCGCGCCGGGCGCCGTCGCCGCGAGGCGCGCCCTGGCCCTGACGCGGTTGACGGCCACCGCCGCCGCCGCCCTGACCACGACGCAGGATCGGCTCCGGCTTTGCCGTCGGATCCGGCTCGAACCCGGCGATCACTTCTTGCGGCACGGCGCGCTTGATCAGCTTCTCGATGTCCTTGAGCAGTTGCAGTTCATCGACGCACACCAGCGACACCGCTTCGCCCGATGCCCCGGCCCGGCCCGTACGGCCGATGCGGTGCACATAGTCTTCCGGCACGTTCGGCAGATCGTAGTTGACCACGTGCGGCAGCTGGTCGATGTCGATGCCTCGTGCGGCGATATCGGTCGCCACCAGCACCTGCAGCGTGTTGGTCTTGAACTCGGCAAGCGCGCGGGTACGAGCCGACTGGCTCTTGTTGCCGTGAATCGCAAGCGCGCTGATACCGTCCTTGGTCAACTGCTCAGCCAGACGATTGGCGCCGTGCTTGGTACGTGTGAACACCAGCACCTGAAACCAGTTGTGTTCCTTGATCAGGTGCGTGAGCAGCTCGCGCTTCTTGTCGCGATCCACCGGGTGAATCTTCTGCGCCACGAGCTCAGCCGTCGTGTTGCGGCGTGCGACTTCGATCAGTGCCGGCGAATTCAGCAGGTTGTCGGCGAGCGTCTTGATCTCGTCCGAAAAGGTCGCGGAGAACAGCAGGTTCTGGCGCTTCGGCGGCAGCTTGGCGAGCACACGCTTGATGTCGTGGATGAAGCCCATGTCGAGCATGCGGTCGGCTTCGTCAAGGACGAGGATCTCGAGATGCGACAGATCGATGGTCTTCTGCTGCATATGATCGAGCAGACGCCCGGGCGTGGCCACCACGATATCGATACCGCGACGCAACGCGTCGATCTGCGGATTGATGCCGACGCCGCCGAACATCACCGTCGACTTCAGCTTCAGGTACTTGCCATACGCACGCACGCTTTCTTCGACCTGCGCGGCGAGTTCACGCGTCGGCGTGAGGATCAGCGCACGAATCACGCGCTTGCCTACAGCCGTGGTGACCGGCGGCATGGTGTTCAGACGTTGCAGGATCGGCAGCGTGAAGCCGGCCGTCTTGCCGGTGCCGGTCTGCGCGCCGGCAAGCAGGTCGCCGCCGTTGAGCACGGCCGGGATGGCCTGCAACTGGATCGGAGTAGGAATGGTGTAGCCGAGTTCGTGAACAGCACGGACCAGCGGTTCGGACAAGCCGAGGGAATCAAAAGACATAAAAGCTCTTTGCAATGCAGTATCGCGAACGGCGAATGCGCGGCCAAAAGGCGCGCTTCGAGGCCAAAGCCCAGATCCGGTCGCAGGGAAATCGGCGGCACACGCCAGCGTGTGCCGAATGCTTCAACGCGCTATCAAGACACGTTGACTGGCTTTAAGTTGCACTTCGCCGCCGTGGGGTGTCACGCGACGTAGCGCGCAACACTGACGAATTGACACAGACTGCCCGCCAGTACGAACAGGTGCCAGATACCATGTCCGTGCCGGATGCGCTCGTCGTTGATGAAGAAGTAGATGCCGACGCTGTAGATGATCCCGCCGGCCACGAGCCATGCGGTGCCCGCAGCCGGTAATGCTTCGACCAGCGGACGAATGGCAACGAGCGCGAGCCATCCCATCAAGACATACAGCACCATCGATACGCTACGGGTGCGTCGCCCGAGCGTGAGTTCCTGCACGATACCGAGGGCCGCAAGGCCCCAGCTCACCCCGAACAGGGACCAGCCCCACGGTCCACGCAGCGTAACCAGCGTGAACGGCGTGTAGCTGCCGGCGATCAGCAGGTAGATCGCCGAATGATCGCATTTCTGCAGGACCGCCTTGAAGCGCGGATTGCGCACGCTGTGGTACAGGGTGGAGATAGCATACAGCACCAGCAGCATGGCGCCATAAACGCTGAAGCTGACGACCTTGTACGCGTCGCCCTGCAGCGCGCCCATCGTGACGAGCGTAGCCAGTCCCGCCACCGACAATACAGCGCCGACGAGGTGGGTAATGCTGTTGAAACGCTCACCGACATGCACGACATCTTCTCCTGCTGGGTTCAATACGCCATTGTGCACGTACTGGCTAACCCTGGTCCTAAAAAACGAAGGGCGCGGCCGCGGTTTCCCGCCAGCCGCGCCCTCCTTGTCTCGTGCGCCGCCTAGTCGAGCGGCGCTGAGCGCAGATCCGACACCTGTTGCGGCGACACCGCCGTACCGTGGTTACCCCACGACATACGGATATAGGTGACCACAGCAGCGACCTCCTGATTCGACAGCGACTGCGCGAACGGCGGCATGCCATACGGCTTCGGATTGCCCTCCGTGCTCGGCGGGAAACCGCCGTTCAGCACCATGCGGATCGGGTTCACAGCCGACGGCATCTGGATTGACTGGTTGTTGGCAAGCGGCGGGAAATTCGGCGGTTGGCCGAGACCGTTTGCCTCGTGGCACTTCGCGCAGTTGTCGGTATATACCTTCTGACCTTGCTGCAGCAGTTGCGTGCCGAACTGAGCCGAAGTTTCCAGCTGCAGGTTTTCCGGCGCTTCGCTCTTCTGCGGGATGGTCTTCAGATACGTCGACATCGCCTGGATGTCTTCGTCCGACATGTATTGCAAGCTGTTGTGAACCACTTCAGCCATCGGGCCGAACACCGCGCCGCGTTGCGACACGCCGTTCTTCAGCAGCGCCTGGATGTCCTTGATGTCCCAGTCGCCCAGACCCGCTTCCTTGTTCGACGTCAGCGACGGTGCGTACCAGTTCTGCAGCGGAATCAGGCCGCCCGCAAAGGCTGCCGAATTGACCGGGCCGCCCATGGCGTTGATCGAGGTGTGGCACATGCCACAGTGGCCGAGGCCTTCGATCAGGTAAGCGCCGCGGTTCCATTCGACCGACTTGGTCGGATCCGGCTTGTACTCGCCTTCGCGGAAGAACAGCGTGCGCCAGCCAATCAGCAGGTTGCGGTTATTGAACGGGAATTTCAGTTCGTGCGGACGGCTCGGCACGTTGACCGGCGGAACCGAGCGCAGGAACGCGTAGATCGCATCCGAGTCCGCGCGCGACACCTTCGTGTAGCTCGTGAACGGGAAGCCCGGGTACAGCAGGCTGCCGTCCTTCGAACGGCCCGTGTGCATGGCGCGGTAGAAGTCGTCCTGGCTCCACTTGCCGATGCCGTACTGGTCGTCAGGCGTGATGTTCGGCGTGAACATCGTGCCGAACGGCGTGGCCATGGGCAGGCCACCGGCGAATTCCTTGCCGCCGCGCACCGTGTGGCAGGCAATACAGTCGCCGGCGCGGGCGAGGTACTCGCCCTTCTTGATCAGTTCCGCCTGGTCGGCCGGTGTGGCGGCCATAGCGGTGCCGTTGTGCAGGTTGTCGCCGCCCGACCACAGGACGGGAACGAGGGCAGCGGCCGCAGCCACGACAACTGCCGAAAGGGCGAACAAAGACTTGCGTTTCATTTGATTGTCTCTCCCGGTGCCTTATTGCGGTTCGCTGCCGCAGGCAAGCGGAGTCTTCATCGAGCGGGCCGGAGCCGGCACGGGGTTTTGCGGAGCCGTCTGCGTGGACAACCATGAAGCGACGGCATTCACGTCATCATCGGTCAAGCGGGTAGCGATCTCGTGCATGCAGTCAGGCGCAATGGCATGACGCGAACCGGAACGCCAGCCGCCCAGCTGCGCGCTGATGTAATCAGCATGCAGGCCGACCAGACCCGGGATAGCCGGCTGCATACCGGTCAGCGCCTTGCCATGACAGGCGGCGCAAGCCGGAATCTGCCGCGATGCGTCGCCGTGCAGCACGATGTCCTGGCCGCGCGCCAGCGTATCCGACGACACCGTGGGCTTGCCCGGCGGCGGGTACGGCGGCCGTTGCTGCGAGAAGTACGTCGCGATCTGATGAAGGTAGTCGTCCGAGAGGTACGTGACGAGGTAGTTCATGGGCGGATACTTGCGGCGCCCTTCGCGGAAATTCTGCAGCTGGTTGAACAGATAGTCAGCCGGCTTGCCCGCGAGGCGTGGGAAGTAGTCGTTGTCCGTGCCCTGACCGTGTGTGCCGTGGCATGCCGCGCAGGCCTGCACGCGCGCTTCCATCGTGTCCGGGGTCGTCGGTTGAGTCTGCGCTTTCGCAGCGCTATAGACGCCTGCAGCGCCGATCAGCAGAAGGGCAAGCAGCGGGCGGAAAATGCGTCTTGAAGACACGCGTAACTCCATCAGATTCGGGGACCCGACCGGGCTTCGGACGGCTCGGCTTGGGGGCAGTGGGGCTGCGGCGACGCAGCATTCTATCATCGATGGGTAATGGTGACTATTTGGCACGGGCGAGCCCCGTTCCTCCTCGTAAAAGCCGTTAAGACAGTTTGACATAGTGTGCGTTTTGGCTATATCTAACCTGCTTTTCTGGATCGGTTGCCGCGTCCTTCACTGATGCTTTCGCTGCGCGAGCGTGTAACCAGGTTGAACCCACACGCATGCAGACCATCGAAGCGTACACTCCCGGGGCGCCGGTGTCTTGCTGCGGCGCGTGCAACCCTTCCCTCTGTATTTTCCACAAGCCATTCGCCTTTCATGAAGCTATCCGATTTCTCCCGCCCTGCCCTCGACGGCCTCCCCACCCACGACACTGACGCGTTTACGGCCAAATGAGAGTAGACGGATTGTGGATCGGGCAGGTCGCCATGGCCGCGCTCATGAACGTCGCGTTTGCATTTGCAGTCGGTTCAGCGTTGCTCGGCGCGTGGCTTGCGAAGGATGCCCAGGCCAAAGTTTCGCCGGCGCGGCCGGCCTGGTTGCGTGCGCAGCGCTCGATGCTGACGGCGTGCGTCGTGCTGGTCCTCGCCGACCTCGGCTGGTTGTTGTACCAGTCCGCGGCGATGAGCGGCAGTGCGTTGCCGCAGGCCTTCAGCGTCATCCCAACCGTGCTTTCGCAGACGCACATCGGCTATGCGTGGAGCGTTGCGTTTATCGGCGCGCTGGTGCTGCTGCTGACCGCGATGTCGTCGCACGCGAGCACGCTGCGTAATGCGCTGCTGTGGCTCGCGGTGATTGCGATCGCCGCCGGCAAGGCGTCGCTCGGGCATGCGGCCGATGCCGGTCCGGCGTCCGCGGCCATCGGCGTGCATACGTTGCATGTGCTTGCCACCAGCGTATGGGGCGGACTGGTCGTGACGGCTGGCCTCGCGGTGTTGCCGGCGTTGGGCACTTCGACCGCGCGCGGTATGTTGATCCGTACCGCTATGCAGATCTCGAACGTGTCGCTGGTTGCGGTCGCGTTTGTGCTGCTGACTGGAATCTTCAATACCGTGCGGGGCTCGGGCGGATCATTCGAGGCAATCGAGATCAGCACATGGGGACACGTACTGACGCTCAAGCTGGCGCTGGTTGCTCTGGCGCTCGTGCTCGGCGGCCTGAACCGCTTCCTGGCCCTGCCGCGGCTGCGCCGCACCGCGTCGACGATGGACGCTCACACCTTCATCAACGTGCTTTACCTCGAAGCGCTGGCAATGATCGGCGTGTTCATTGCGGCCGCTGCGTTGTCGAACAGCGTGCCGGCCTTCGTCCCGCTCGGCTGAGCGGTCGCTGGGAGGGTGCGAAGCACCCGTCCGCGGTGGGCGCCACGTAAAAAAACGCCGCACAGCAAGCCTGTGCGGCGTGAACACACGCGGTCGCCCGGCAGGAGCCGGTTGCCCCGGTACTGCCCGTTAAGCGGCGAGCGCTTTCGGCACTCGCTCCAGCATGGTTTCAGGGAACATCTCCTGACGCAGTTCGCCGTCCTCGTCGAACCACTGGCAGATCAGCCACGTACCCGGTGCAAATACGACCGGCCCGACCCACGTGGCGGTCATCGGACGGCCCCCCGATTTGAGCGTCAGCACATCGCCGCCGCGGTACGTCGTTCGTTTTGGTAGAAACATCGCTTTCATCACTTCGGTCTTCCAATCAGTTCGTTGCGTCGGCTGCTTCGGGCGGTGCGGGCGTTTAGTCGTCCGCGGATTTGGCCCGTTTCATTTTTGAATCGGCGCGACTTATTCGTAGCCCAGCTTGTGACCGAGGATCGGCGCGCAGAACAGCGCGATCGCGCAGCCGCTCGCCTTGCCTTCGAGTTCGGCGCCGGCGGCATGCGAGCCATAGAGTTGGGTCAGCAAATCGAACAGTTGCGGCGCGCAGTAAATGAGCGCTGCAGCGATGAAACACTTCTCCACCGTCGAGATGCGCCAGCCGCGTTGGAATGCCATGACCGCACCGATTACCCGCAGTACGCCGAACACCACCAGCGCGCCCACAGCTGCTTGTTCGCGGATCAAATAGTCAGGAAGAAATTCGCCCATGATTGCCCTCTCGCATCGTCTTTGACTGCTAAAAAGCAAGGAGCGGGCCAAGCGGGAAATGCGGTTGTGGCGGGAGAGCTGAAAGCCTTTACCAGAAAGGCTTTCAGGCGAGTCGGTGGGATGCGCGGAGGTGCGTGGAAGGCGCTTTTAAAGCGATTCGGTCCGGGATGTTACGTAACTGAGACTCGTGCGTTCGCTAGCGCACGTAACGTCGCCGGAGGTGTCTCATCCGCCTAGCGGATCCGTTCGATGCGGCCGACCAGAAACAGATACGACAGCGCGCCCACCACGCCGACCGCGCTCATGAAAACGAGCGCCGGCGCGAAGTCGTTGCCCTTGACGAGCAGGCCGATCACGATCGGCACGCAGATCGACGACAGGTTGCCCATCAGGTTGAACATGCCGCCGGTGAGTCCGAGCAGTTCTTTTTTCGCCATGGATGAGACAAGCACCCAGGTGATCGACGAAAAGCCGCTGCCGAAAAAAGCGATGGCCATGAAGAGGATGACCATCGAGGGACTGTCGACAAAGTTCGCGCCGACAATCGCCGTGGACAGCAGCAAGCCCATGACGATGGGCACCTTGCGCGCGACCGTAGCCGAGACGCCGCGGCGGATCATGGCGTCGGAGATCAGGCCGGAAGCCAGAATGCCGACGAAGGCGGCGAGAAACGGCACGGCGGCCATGAAGCCGGCCTTGAGAAAGTCCATGTGGCGGTATTTGACGAGGTAGGTAGGAAACCACGTCAGGAAGAACCACAGCGTCGAAGTCACGGCGATCTGGCCGATATAGATGCCCCAGAGTTTGCGGTTACCGAGCACGGCACGCCAGTCGGCCGAGTTGTATCGTGCACGAGACACGCGGGCGCTGCTGAGTTCGACGAGGCCGCCGCCGCGACGGATCGTGTCGAGTTCCGCCTCGTTGATCCCGGCTGCTTCGGACGGCTCGCGATACAGCGCGTACCAGATGAGCGCCCACGCCACGCCGATGAGTCCCGTCAGGATGAACACGCCGTGCCAGCCGAAGTGCTGCTGGGTGAGGACGAGCGCGGGCGTCAGGAAGGCAAGGCCGACGTACTGGCCGGAGGTGTAGACGGCAATGGCGCGGGCCCGCTCGCTGTCGGGGAACCAGGTGGTGACGATGCGGTTGAGCGTCGGATAGGCCGGCGCCTCGAGCACGCCGAGCAGCACGCGCAGCGACAGTAGCAGCGCAAAGGCGCTGGCAAAGCCCTGCAGGACGGTGGCGATCGACCACAGTCCGATGATCAGCGCCATCATCAGCCGGGGCCTCGAGCGGTCCACCAGCATGCCGCCGGGAATCTGCAGCAAGGCGTACGACCAGCCGAAGGCCGAGAACACCAGCCCCATGTGGGCCGGATCGAGTTGCAGGTCCTGCGCGATGGCGGTGGCCGCGATCGACAGGTTGCTGCGGTCCAGATAGGTAATGACGACGGTGATGAACAGCATGACCAGCAGGCGGTGGCGTTTGCCGGTCGCCTGGGTTTCGAATGTGGATGTCTCCACCACGACTCCTTTTTACAGTGGCCTGTTTATGGCTTGTGCTTCAGATCTCGCCTGAAGCAAAAACGCCGCCCGCAGGCGGCGTTTCATCAGATCAGCGGCTTACCATTCGGCGACGCTGCCGTCCGTATGACGCCACACCGGATTGCGCCAGCGGTGACCGACCTTCGCCATCTCGCGGACCTTCTCCTCATTGACCTCGATACCGAGTCCCGGGCCTTGCGGAATCGACACGAAGCCGTCTTCGTATTTGAAGACCTCGGGATTCTTGATGTAGTCGAGCAGGTCGTTGCCCTGGTTGTAGTGGATGCCCAGGCTCTGTTCCTGGATGAACGCGTTATAGCTGACCGCGTCGATCTGCAGGCAGGTGGCAAGGGCGATCGGGCCAAGCGGGCAGTGCAGCGCGAGCGCGACGTCATACGCTTCGGCCATCGACGCAATCTTGCGGCACTCGGTAATGCCGCCCGCGTGCGAGGCGTCCGGCTGGATGATGTCGACGTAGCCGCCCGCCAGAATGTGCTTGAAATCCCAACGCGAGTAGAGACGCTCGCCGAGTGCGATGGGCGTGTTGGTCTGGTTGACGATGTCGCGCAATGCCTCGGCATTCTCCGAGAGCACCGGCTCTTCGATGAACAGCAGCTTGTACGGGTCGAGCTCCTTGGCGAGCACCTTCGCCATTGGCTTATGCACCCGGCCATGGAAGTCCACGCCGATGCCGATGTTCGGCCCCACCGCCTCGCGCACGGCTGCGACGTTGTTGATGACGCCCTGCACCTTGTCGAAGGTGTCGATGATCTGCAGCTCTTCCGAACCGTTCATCTTCACGGCCTTGAAGCCGCGTTCGACTACGGCACGCGCGTTGTTTGCGACGTCGCTCGGACGGTCGCCGCCGATCCACGAGTACACCTTGATCCTGTCGCGCACCTGGCCGCCGAGCAGCGCATGAACCGGTACGCCGTGGTGCTTGCCCTTGATGTCCCACAGCGCCTGGTCGACGCCGGCGATCGCGCTCATCGTGATCGGGCCGCCGCGGTAGAAGCCCGCGCGGTACATCACTTGCCAGTGGTCTTCGATCAGCAGCGGGTCTTTGCCGATCAGATAGTCCGACAGTTCTTCGACCGCAGCCGCGACGGTATGCGCGCGGCCTTCGACGACCGGTTCGCCCCAGCCGACGATGCCCTCATCCGTTTCGATCTTGAGGAAGCACCAGCGCGGCGGGACGATGAAGGTTTCGAGCTTGGTAATTTTCATGGTGAGCGTCTCCTGGTGGCGGCCTGGCTGCACGGGTTGTCTGCAAACCAGGCCCGTCATGGGCTGGCGAATACCGGTGGGCGCTGCTTGCTGAGGCGCACGCGTCCATCGGCGCGATATCTGAGGAGTCACATCCTACAACAAAATCGCCTTTAAGTACTATTAATAGTACTATTGACGCCAAGCATACGGTCGCCGGGCGCGCTGGATTTACCGTTGGGATGCCGGATAATCGCGTTCGTTCCAAACATAAAGAGCGCCGGAAGACGGCGGGGAGAGCACCTATCCAACACGATCTGCACGGGCGTGTCGCCCAACAACTGGCCACCGCCATTCTGCGCGGCGACTACGCGCCGGAAACCATCCTGCCGCGCGAAGCCGAGTTGATGGAGACATTCGGCGTGAGCCGCACGGTGCTGCGCGAAGCGCTGCGCACGCTGACGTCCAAAGGGCTGATCGAGTCGCGTCCGCGGGTCGGCACACGGGTGCGGCCGCGGCATGCGTGGAATTTGCTGGATGTCGACGTGCTCGACTGGTATTCGCGCGTCGCGGAGCCGATGACGTTCGCGCTCAAGTTGCAGGAAATGCGCGAGATGATCGAGCCTTATGCCGCAGCGTTAGCTGCCGCTTCGCACAGTCCGGAGACTTTCGATGCACTCGAAACGGCGCACGCGGCGATGGTGGCCGCGCGTAACGTCGACGAATGGGTGCGGGCCGATCTGCGCTTTCATATCAGCGTGCTGGCCGCGTGCAGCAACGAATTGCTGATTCCGCTGGGCACGCTGATCGAGCGCACGCTGGAAGCGCAGTTGCGACTGAATGCGAAGCGGGCGGAGGTCTATAACGCCTCGTTGGCTGAACATACTGCCGTGTTCGAAGCGATCCGCGCGCGTGATGCCATAGCAGCGCAGCTGGCCATGGCGGGTTTGCTCGGCGTGACGCGGCGGCGGATCGAAGGCTGAGCGGCGAGTCGCTGATCCTTCGTGGCTGCGGGCGCGCGTCGATCAGCGCGGGGCCGACCCTCCGAAACCGCGGGCTCGCGTCAATCCATCGCCGCGTGCGCCACCGTCGCATCCGGCACCTTGCGCGCCGGCCGAATCAGCAGCAACAGTGGAACGACCAGCAGCGTCGCCACGAACATCAGCTTGAAATCGTTCAGATACGCGATCATCGCCGCTTGCTGCGTGATTGAAACGTTCATCGCCGCGAGGTCGTACGCCGATCCGCTTTCGAGCATCGGTCGCATGAGTGGATTGAAGAGGTTGACGTTCGCGGCGAGATCCGAATGCGCGACTTGCGTACCGCGCGTCATTAACGTCTGCACGATCGAAATGCCGATACTGCTGCCGATATTGCGCATCAGGCTATACGTGGCTGTGCCATCTGCGCGCAGTTGTGGCGTGAGAGTGGAAAACGTCAGCGCGCTCAGCGGCACGAAAACGAGACCGAGCCCGAATCCCTGAATGACGCCCGGCCATACGATATCCGACGCGGAGAGCACGATCGTGTAGTGCATCATCTGCCACAGCGCGAACGCAGAAATGAGGAATCCTGAGAGCAGCAGCAGGCGCGCGTCGATCCGTTTGAGCAGACGCCCCGCAAACAGCATGGCGATCATCGTGCCAGCGCCGCTCGGCGCCGTGACCAGGCCGGTCGTCGCGACCGGATAGTTCATGAGCGTCTGCAACATCGGCGGCAGCAGCGCGCGCGTGGCATACATCACCGCGCCGATCACGAAGATAAAGAACGTGCCGGTGGCGAAATTGGGGTCTTTCAGCAACTCGGACTTGAAGAACGATGTCTTGCCGACTGTCGTCGTGTGCACCAGAAAGAACGCAAAACTGATGGACGCAAGCAACGCCTCAGTGACGATTTCATTCGAGCCGAACCAGTCGAGTTGCTCGCCCCGATCGAGCATCGCCTGCAGTGCACCGATCGCAAGCGCGAGTGTCGCGAAGCCGAAGGCGTCGAACTTCACGTCGTGGCGGGGTTCCTTGCTCGGCAGAAACGTCAGGACGCCGAACAGCGCGAAAGCGCCGATCGGCAGGTTGATGAAGAAAACCCAGCGCCAGTTATAGCTGTCGGTCAGCCAACCGCCGAGCGTCGGCCCGAGAATCGGACCGACCATCACGCCCATGCCCCACACCGCCATCGCCTGACCTTGCTTCTCGCGCGGATTGATGTCGAGCAGGATCGACTGCGACAGCGGCACCAGCGACGCCCCGAAAATGCCTTGTAGCAGGCGCGAGGCGACGATCTCGGTCAGCGTTTCCGACATGCCGCACAACGCCGAGGCGATCGTGAAGCCCGCGATGGAAAAGGCCAGTAGCCGTTTGACGCTGAACCGGTCGGACAGCCAGCCGGTCAGCGGCGTGGCAATGGCGGCGGCGACGATGTACGAGGTCAGCACCCACGTGATTTCGTCCTGCGAGGCGGACAGCGTGCCCTGCATGTGCGGCAGCGCCACGTTGGCAATGGTGCTGTCGAGCGTCTGCATCAGGGTGGCGAGCATGATCGAGACGGTGATCATGGGCCGGTTAAGCGCGGCGGTACTGCTCCCTGACGAGGTTTCTGCAGACATGGACGGACGATTGGGCTATGCGGAGAAAGATAGTAAGCATGCTTAGTATAATGGAGCACACACTACGCGACTACCAGGAACAGTACGAGGACGGCCGTCTATAGCCCGGTACCGGACTGCTGTTCGCCGCCCGTTTAGCTCCTGCTTTCGTATAATCGCGCGATGGAAAAAGCCCAATTCGAAGAGCGTTTCGGCTTCTTGATTTCGGACGTTGGCCGCCTGTGCGGCAAGCGCTTCGACGACCTCGCCAAGTCGACTGTCGATCTGACCCGCGCGCAAGCCCGCGCCCTCGCGTATCTCGCGCACTATGGCGACGTCAACCAGGCGCGCCTTGCGGATCTGCTCGAAGTCGCGCCGATCTCAGCCGGACGCCTGCTGGACCGCATGGAAGAGGGTGGCTGGATCGAGCGCTGGAGCAATCCCGAGGATCGCCGCGAGCGTCAGGTACGGATGACGCCCAAGGCGGAGCGGGCGCTCGGCAAGGCCCGCAAGGTGGGCGACGAAGTGGCGGCGGAGGGCCTGAGCGGCTTCAGCGATGAGGAGGCCAGACAGTTCATTGCGCTGCTGCAGCGGGTGCGTGGCAATCTCAGCCGGATCGTGGACCGGTAGGCGAGCATCGAAAGACGCTCCTGATCCCATCCATCAGGCGCTCGCGATCCGGATCCAGACCGGAGTCGCCACGTCAATTCCAGAGTTTCCTTGGTGCCGGCTGCCAGCGCGAAGGTGCCGGCGCTGCGATAGTCGTGGCGTGGTGAGGGCTCGCAAGACGCTTCGCCAATAACGTATCGATGGTCGACTCAAGCGTATTCAGTTCAACTGGCTTTGGAAGAAACACAGTCCATAACGCCGATTTTTCCGCGGGTGGAGTCTGCCCCGACGACATCACAACCGGAATCTGGGCGAGCGCCGGATAAAACTTTAGCCGTCGGCACAGTTCGACGCCATCCGTGCCCGGCATGTTCCAGTCTGTCACGATCAAATCGGGGAGGCATCGGCTCGCCTTGTCCAGCGCCGCTTTGCCGTCCTCCGCGAGGATCACGTGGTGGCCGTGTCCCTCGAGCGCCAGTTGAAGCAGCCAGAGCGAATCGACGTCATCGTCGACGAGGAGGATGGTAGACATAGGTCGAAAAAGTCAGGAGTCTTCTGCTTTTCCGCAACAACCATGCCGCCCGGGCGGCGCCTAGGTTGCCGGGCGATCCCCGCCTGCTTCTGCGACGAGGCGCGTCAGCTGGTCCATCGACACGGGCTTGGTCACGTGTGCGTCAAAGCCCGCTTCGGCGGCTTTTTTCTTGTCCGCGTCGCCGGCGTATCCGGTGAGCGCGATCAGCCGCGTGTTCGCTAACGCCGGGTTGCTGCGCAGCAGCTGCACGAGATGCATGCCGCTCATGTCCGGCATGGAGACGTCGATCAAAGCCACGTCGGGGATAAACGTTTCAACCACGGCCAATGCGTCCGCGCCGCTGTACGCAGTGCGGACGCCGTGCCCGTCCAGCTCGAGCAGCATGGCCAGGGCGTCGATTGCGTCTGCCTGGTCGTCAACGAGAAGGATCTGTTTTGCTTGCGCCATGTATTAAGGTCTGGTTCTCATGAAATGGCTTAGCGCCAAAGCTTTTGCATCAATGCGAGCAGCGCCACCGGGGCCGTACCTTTGCGGCAGTAGCCATCGAAGTTGTGGCGCGCTTTTCCCGTTTCGCGGACATGGTCGTCGTCAAGCGAGGTAAAAGCCACGATCCCGAGGTTGGTCGTCGGCAGATACGTGCGTAACGCCTCGGCGGTTTCAAAACCGTCGCGCTCCGGCATCATGATGTCGAGCACGACTACGTCGGGAACCCAGTCCTTTACGCAGCGCAACGCTTCTCCACAACCATTGGCAGTACGTGTTTCCACACCTTCGTACGACAGATAGACGGCGAGGGCCTCGGCCGCTTCAGGGTTATCGTCGACCACCAGCACACGTGGTACGGCGTTCAGGAGACGAAGCTTGCGAGCGCTCCAGGTTTGGCACGGAGAGTGGAGTTGGGACAATTTCGACCGCCTTTAAAACGTTGACTGTCGACGAGCAGCAAGCCGCATGCCACATCAAGATCGGTCACCCTTACATAGCCCCTCGACAGTAGTCAGAAACATTTGCATAGGAGCGGGCTTTTGCAGGCAGGCATTCCAGGTCTGTACTTCTTCGGCACGCGGCGGCGCGGCCGAATGGACGAGAATAGGCAGATGCCCCAGCTCAGGGTGGGCTTTTAATTGACGGCACAACTCCGCACCGCCCATCAGCGGCATCATCCAGTCAGTGATCACGAGATCGGGGATGCTGACTTTCAGGTGATCGAGGGCTTCCAGACCGTTGCGCGCACAACATACCGCGTATCCTTCGTGGACCAGAATAGCCTGCCATGCGGCGAGCATGTCCGGGTCGTCATCCACAAGCAAGATTGAGTGCATTCGCGACTGCCGGTTCGTGAGCATGGGTTGGGCCGTATTAGCGCATGCAAAAGTCGTTCCATCGTTTGCGGTGCGTCATAATGGGCGAGCGATCAGTTGGCGCAAGGCTGCGAGGTCGACGGTCAACGCCCGCGCCGTAACCGGTTGCGCGATGACGGCCACGGGCGCGAAAGCCGCGCGGAAGTCGTACGGATGAGCCACAGCGCTTACCGCCTTAACTGTTTGACCCGGTAGAAGCAGATTCCTGTTGTAGAAACGATCTTCACTGAGTGGCCGTTATGACCGATACACCTACCGGGCCCCTGCGCGGGTTCGCAAATTATCTTCGCCGCGAGCGGCTTCGCCTGACCAACCAATGGATGAAGGCGGTCTTCGGCGACGCCGATCTGGTCGAAGCCGACAAGCTGACGTATGAACAGCTTGCCGACCACCTTCCGGAAATTCTCGACGCGCTATGTCTAGCCCTCGAAGCCGAAGATCTCGAGAAAGTGGAGCCGGCAATCGAGCGTGACGCGCGAATGCACGGCATGGTGCGCTGGCGCCAGGGATACCGGATCGAAGAACTGGTGCGCGAACTCGACCTGTTTCACCAGACGCTGATCGACGCTCTCGATGCGTTCGCGGAGACCGAAAGCGCCTTCACGCGCCGCCATGAGAAACGAGCGGGTCGCCTGATTGCAGAGGCATTGAGTCTCGTCACCTTGATGTCGATACGCGAGGTGGTCAACGAACGCGACCGGAAAATCGACGAATACACCGGCAAGCTTGAACGCGCGAATCACGAATTGAAGTTCAATCAGCGGCTGGTTAGTGATCTGCATGAATCGCGGATGCAAATTACCCGCAGCGTTGTGCACGACCTGCGTAATTTTCTGAACGCGTTTTCGGTTGCTCTGGCGCTGATCGAACGGGCACCTGCGAAGGCGGAAGCTGCGTTGACGTTGGCCAATCGCCAGGCGGCGGATATGAAGCAACTGGTCGACCAGATGGTGGAGTACTCGGTCGTATTGGGGGATAGCAGTCCGCTCGCCGTCGAGCCATTCGACTTGAGAGGGCTGTTCGATGAACTGGTGATATCGTCGAGACCCGCTATCGAGGCAAAGCGCCTGCGTCTGCTTACCGCGTTCGACGCGTCGCTGGCGCCGGTGATTTCGAATCGCCTGAAGCTGAAACAGGTTGCACTCAACCTGCTGTCGAATGCGACCAAGTACACGGCGGCCGGTGAGATAGAACTCGCCATGACCCGCGTGGGAGACGGGCATTGGTCCATTCGTGTCTCCGATACGGGTATCGGGATTGCGCCTTCGGATGCGGACCGGGTGTTCGATGAATTTGAGCGCGCCGCCGGTGACGATATTCCTGGCACAGGACTGGGACTCGCAATCGTCAAGGAGCTTTGCCGCGTGTTGCACGGACAAATCCATTTCGAGTCGCGCGAAGGGCGCGGGACGACGTTTGAGATCCGCTTTCCATTTGAACTCGAGGTGGTGAGCTAAGCCGTCGTGACGTCGCTATTTTCGTGGAACATGCTGCTCCCTCGTCAGGGTTCGACAAGGGACAACTGTGAAGCGATGGGTTATCCGTATTGCATCGGCGTTTGCCGTGCTGATCGCATTCATCGTTGTGACGGGGAGCGCCTATGAGTTTCTGCGGCGACATCAAGCTCGCCAGGAGTTTCCTCCGCCATGCAGCCGTTCTCCGAAGAAGAACTTCAGCAGATGAAGATAAGTGCGGCGCAGGGTGCCAAGGACAGGGCGATCTGGAAGCAGATGCAGGATGATGAAGCGACGTGGCGTCCAGAAGCCAGCATCAACTGGTCTACGACTCCAGCCACTACATCCAGTTTCACAGGCCTGATCTGGTGATCAATGCGGTGCTGTCGGTTGTCGATACGGTGCGTGCGGATACCGCTCATTAGACTGACGATGCGCTTCGCTTAAACGGCAGGAAGACGTGTCGCGCTAATGTCAACATTGTCAAAATTTTTGATTGACAAGCTATTCCATGCAATAGAAACTTCATGACATGAACACGCCAGCCCTTATCGCCATCGCGATTAAACACCGAATGATCACCGTATGGGGTAGATCATCGGGGGCGTGTGCGCGTTAGCCAGTAAGCAGTAACGCAAGTCACAAGGCCTCGCCGGAAACGGATGGGGCCTTTTTCTTTTGGTGGCTTCTCCGTCAATCGGCTCAATCGACGGAGATGACCATGCAACACGCCAGCCCGCAGTTCGATTGCTCCCAGTTATCTGGCGATCATGATGCCGTGCGTGAGACGTACGCGCCGCGGATGGTGATTCACCTGAGTCTCGTGCCACGGCAGACCGTGTCATGGCGGGTCGTCGCGGACTGCGAGGTCCGCGCATACGGCTCGCGTGTATGGCTCACGCGCATATTTTCCCCGCACGACTATTGGATGCAGGTTGGCGACGTGATTCGGATCGCGCGCGGGGAGCGCATCTGGCTGAGCGCCGATGGTGACCGGCCGGTGGAAGTCACTTTGACGAGCGAGTATGTCGAGCGAAAGCGATTGTTAACGCGAAGACCTTTGCGGTGGTTGCGGCGGCTTTTGGATATTTTGTTGCCGCTGGCCAAGTAGGGGTACTGACGTCAAATTGTGAAAGCGGTCGCGACGTACTATATAGGAATGCGAAATGAATAAGAGCGTTCAGGAACAAGTGATGGATCAGGCTGCGCCCCTGAGGGCGCGGCTCATTTCCGAGGTGGGGTGGCAATGGATGGTGGGGATCGCCAACATGCTGTTGATACTTGCGTTGTTCGTGTTGGCGGTCGTTAAGGCGCCGTCGAGCGCTAGGTCAAACAATACGCGATGCCTGCAGCAAGTCTCCAACGAGGAGCATGTGAGTCTCGAGGCGTTTTTTCAGAATCCGATGGAGCAGGATGCGATGGTGCAGGCTATGGAGGTTTGTGCTCGATGAGGGGGTACTGGAAGCCGGTACGATGTTACCGATATTCGGTACGCAGGGCTGGTGTCCGGCTGCGATGAAGGCAGGATAACGGAGATGGGTGATTGCCATGGCGAAAGCTTGATGAGAATTCGAGCTTTCGAGTTGCTTCGCCACGCGGAAAACGAAAAGCCCCGACGAGTCGGGGCTTTAGTAAAACTGGTGGCGAATCAGGGATTCGAACCCCGGACCTGCGGATTATGATTCCGTCGCTCTAACCGGCTGAGCTAATTCGCCAAAGAAGAAGCGAGATTATGAAGATGGTCGCGGCGACTGTCAACCCCCACCGCGGCACGGCGTCAAACCCCGCGACCCGGCCCGAACCAGCCTGAATAAGGCTGGCCCAGCCCCAGAAACCCCAGCCTCAATCCTGCGCGTAAATATCCGAGTCCTTGGTCTCCTTGACGAACAGCAGACCGATCACCAGGGTAATGAGCGCGATCACGATCGGATACCACAGCCCGGAGTAAATATTTCCCTTCGCCGCGACGATCGCAAACGCCGTAGCCGGCAGGAAGCCACCGAACCAGCCATTACCGATGTGATACGGCAGCGACATCGACGTGTAACGAATGCGCGTGGGGAACATCTCCACCAGCATCGCCGCAATCGGCCCGTACACCATCGTCACGTAGATCATCATGATCGTCAGGATCACCACGCTCATCGGCCAGTTGATCTGTGAAGGATCAGCCTTGGCCGGATAGCCGGCGGCCTTCAGCGTCGAGCCGAGCGTCTCGTCGAACGCTTTGCCTTGCTCCTTCGCATCCGGCGCTTTGCCGTCGAACGTATTGACCACCGTGTCGCCCACCTTGATCTGCGCGACGGTGCCCGCCGGTGCCGCAACGTTCTCGTAGTTCAGGCCGGCCTTCGACAGCGCGCTCTTCGCGATGTCGCATGAGGACGTGAACTTCGACGTGCCCACCGGATTGAACTGGAACGAGCACTCATCCGGGTTGGCGATCACCACAATCGGCGACTTCTGCGTGGCGGCTTCGAGCGCCGGATTGGTGAAGTGCGTCAACGCCTTGAACAGCGGGAAGTAGGTCAGCGCGGCGATCAGCAGGCCGGCCATGATGATCGGCTTGCGCCCAATCCTATCCGACAGCGAGCCGAAGAACAGGAAGAACGGCGTGCCGATCAGCAATGCCAGCGCGATCAGGATGTTGGCGGTCGGACCGGCAACCTTGAGCGTCTGCGTCAGGAAGAACAGCGTGTAGAACTGTCCGGTGTACCAGACAACGGCCTGGCCGGCGGTCAGCCCGATGAGCGCGAGAATCACGATCTTCAGGTTCTTCCATTGGCCGAACGCTTCGGTCAGCGGCGCCTTGGACGTCTTGCCTTCGGCCTTGATGCGCGCGAACACCGGCGATTCGTGCAGTTGCAACCGGATCCACACCGACACGCCCAGCAGGATGATCGACGCGATGAACGGCACGCGCCATCCCCAGACGCCGAACGAGTCTTCGCCGATCGAGGTGCGCACGCCGAGAATCACGAGCAGAGAGAGGAACAGGCCCAACGTGGCTGTCGTCTGGATCCATGCGGTGTAGAAGCCGCGACGGCCGGCCGGAGCATGTTCCGCGACATAGGTCGCAGCACCGCCGTACTCGCCACCGAGCGCCAACCCTTGCAGCAACCGCATAGCGATAAAAATCACCGGTGAAGCCATGCCGATCGCCGCATATCCCGGCAGCAGACCAACGAGGAAGGTCGACAGACCCATGATCACGATCGTGATCAGGAAAGTGTATTTACGTCCGACCAGGTCGCCCAGTCTGCCGAACACGATTGCACCGAACGGCCGCACGGCGAAGCCTGCCGCGAAGCTAAGCAGCGTGAAGATGAAGCCGGCTGTGGGATTGACCCCGGAGAAAAAGCTCTTGCTGATGAAGACTGCCAGCGAACCGGCAAGGTAGAAGTCGTACCACTCGAAAACAGTGCCTAGCGACGATGCGAAGATCACCCGCTTCTCTTCGTGCGTCATCGGCACGTGGGAGATTTGCCCGCCAACGGTAGCCATATGTCGTCTCCAATATTGATATGTGTACTCGGTCCGCCCGCGAGGCGTACCCGTGTCTCGGATTATTGGAGTGGAAACTTACGGCCTACTGACGTGGCATCTCAAAATCGTGTTAGAGGAGGAATGGCGTTGGATGTTGGTATCTGTCGTTAAATTAAAGCTAATTATCAGTCATCGTTGATTAAAACGGCGCTATGTTGCAAATTTTCGGCGGTTTAGTCTGGCCCCCGTTAGGGTAAGTCCCGGGCCGTTTCTCGCGCCCTCAAGCTGACGCGTACAAGTGTTCCGGCGAGACGCGGCGTGCTTTGATAAACGTTATCGTCGATCGTTAGCGTGCCGCCGTGCATGGTGACGATCTCGCGCACGATCGCCAGCCCGAGTCCGCTGCCGTCGCCCTCGCGGCCCAGGATCCGGTAGAAGCGTTCGACCACCCGCGCCCGTTCGGCAGCTGGAATGCCAAGCCCGGTGTCCTCTACCTCAAGGTGTACCTGGCTGGATGCCGGGTCTGGACGCACCCGCACTGTGATCCGGCCGCCGGCTGGCGTGTAACGGATCGCGTTGTCGATCAGGTTCGACAGCATCTCGCGCAGCATCAGCAGGCTGCCGTCTATTTCAACGGCTTCGTCCGGTCCCTCGTAGCCCAGATCCATCTGTTTGGCGAGTGCCGCCTGCACCCAGTCGCGCACCGCATTGCGCGCGACTTCGGTGATCTCGACCGGCGCAAAAATCTGTCCCGACAGCCGGTTTTCCGCGCGCGCGAGCGCCAGCAATTGCGTGACGAGCCGCGCGGCCTGCTCGGAACTGGTAGCGATCTGCTCGAGGGAACGGTGGACTTCCGCAGACACGTCCTGGCGCAGCGCCAGTTCGGCCTGAGTGCGTAGACCGGCGAGCGGCGTTTTCATCTGATGGGCGGCGTCGGCGATAAAACGCTTTTGCAGCTCCATATTCTGTTCGAGGCGCGTTAGCAGATCATTGAACGACGTTACCAGCGGTTCGATCTCCGGCGGAGCGCGGCGCGCTTCGAGCGGCGACAGGTCGTCGGGACGCCGCGCGCGGATATGCGCCTGCAGCGCATGCAACGGAGCGAGCCCGCGCGAGAGTCCGAACCACACGAGCACGATCGCGAGCGGCAGGATCACGAACTGCGGCAGGATCACGCCTTTGATGATGTCGTTGGCGAGCTGACTGCGTTTGTCAAGCGTCTCGCCCACCTGTACGAGCACCGGCAACGCACCCGGCGTGTGCGGGAACTCGACCGTCGTGTAAGCGACGCGGATGTCGTTGCCGTGCAGCACGTCGTCGCGGAATTCAACGAGGCCCGGCGGCGGCCGGTCTTCCTCGTGCGGCAGCGGCATATCACGATCGCCGCTCACCAGCTCGCCGCGCGTGCCCAGCACCTGATAGAAGACCTTATCGACGTTGTCTGCGCTCAAGAAGTCGCGCGTCGCAGCGGGCAGGGACAGCTCCGCCACGCCGTTCACCGGATGAATCTGGCGGGCCAGCACGTACGCATCGGTTTCGAGCGCGCGGTCGAACGGGCCGTTGGCGATCGATTTGGCGACCAGGTAAGTGACCGCAATGCTCATCGGCCACAACAGCAGCAACGGCGCCAGCATCCAGTCGAGGATCTCGCCGAACAGCGAGCGCGGGCGTGCCCCGGCGGCGGCTTCGGTTTCGTCGGGTGGCGCGAACGGGTTCGCGTAGCGGGCGTCGCGCGCCTCGTCGTCGAGGTCCACCGCTGGCGCCGCGGCGCGCTCTGCGCGTGCGGACATGAGCGCTCTCTATTTGAAGGGGTGGCTCGCGGGCATCTGGGTGGATGCAGGCGAGGAGGGCGTATTGGATTCGGGAGTTCCTGTTGTCCCCACTGCCGCGGTGGCCTTCTCCAGGCAGTAGCCAAGGCCGCGCACGGTGAGGATGCGCACGCCGCTTGGCTCTATTTTTTTGCGCAGCCGGTGCACGTAGACTTCGATCGCGTTATTGCTGACCTCTTCGCCCCATTCGCACAGATGATCGACCAGTTGCTCCTTCGATACCAGCCGGCCGATCCGCTGCAGCAACACTTCGAGCAGGCCCAGTTCGCGTGCCGACAGCTCGATGATCTGCTCGTTGATATAGGCGATACGCCCGACCTGGTCGAACGACAGCGAACCGTGCCGTACCACCGTCGGCCCACCCCCTGCACCGCGGCGCGTCAGTGCGCGCACGCGGGCCTCGAGTTCATTGAGGGCGAACGGTTTGGCCATGTAGTCGTCGGCGCCGAGGTCGAGGCCTTTGACGCGTTCGTCGACGCTGTCGGCGGCGGTCAAAATCAGCACCGGCAGGTTCGAATTGCGCGCCCGCAGACGGCGCAGCACTTCGAGTCCGGACATGCGTGGCAGGCCCAGATCGAGTATCAGGAGGTCGAAAGTTTGCATCGACAAGGCGGTATCCGCTTCGACGCCGTTCTTCACATGATCAACGGCGTATGCCGATTGGCGGAGTGATCGAATCAGACCGTCCGCGAGTATGCTGTCATCTTCGGCAATGAGAATTCGCATGATGCGCCAGCCTGGCCTTGCCGGCACCGTAGAAATCCCGGCGCACAGCGGTCTCCAAAGATTTTGTGGGTAGTTTGGTGCAGTTTGACCACACATAAATGCATCGATGTGCGAATCGTGCTTGCCAAAACTACTGTTTTTTTATACAGTGTCTGCGTTTAGTGTGCTGTCTGTGATGAATGGGCCGCACACCTGCCTCAGACGCCGTTCATCATAGCAAAGGACGATTCATGGAAGAAAGCAAGAAAGGCCCGGCTGGACTGACTGCTGAAAAGAGCAAGGCATTGGCTGCCGCGCTCGCGCAGATCGAAAAGCAGTTCGGCAAAGGGTCGGTCATGCGGCTCGGCGCAGGCGAGGCAGTCGAAGATATCCAGGTGGTCTCAACGGGATCGCTCGGGCTCGACATCGCATTGGGCGTCGGCGGTTTGCCGCGTGGCCGGGTGGTCGAAATCTACGGGCCGGAATCGTCGGGTAAAACCACGCTGACGCTGCAAGTGGTCGCTGAAATGCAGAAGCTCGGCGGCACGGCAGCATTTATCGACGCGGAACACGCGCTGGACATCCAGTACGCGGGCAAGCTCGGCGTGAACGTGAACGATCTGCTGGTCTCGCAACCGGATACGGGCGAACAGGCGCTGGAAATCGCGGACGCACTGGTGCGCTCGGGTTCGATCGACATGATCGTGATCGACTCGGTCGCGGCACTCGTGCCGAAGGCCGAAATCGAAGGCGAAATGGGCGACTCGCTGCCGGGTCTGCAGGCGCGTCTGATGTCGCAGGCGCTGCGTAAGCTCACCGGCACGATCAAGCGCACGAACTGCCTCGTCATCTTCATTAACCAGATCCGTATGAAGATCGGCGTGATGTTCGGCAATCCGGAAACCACCACGGGCGGTAACGCGCTCAAGTTCTATGCATCCGTGCGTCTGGACATCCGTCGTATCGGCTCGATCAAGAAGAACGACGAAGTGATCGGCAACGAAACGCGCGTGAAGGTCGTCAAGAACAAGGTGGCGCCGCCGTTCCGCGAAGCGATTTTCGACATCCTGTACGGCGAAGGCATTTCGCGTCAGGGTGAAGTGATCGACCTGGGTGTGTCCGCGAAGATCGTCGACAAGGCCGGTGCCTGGTATAGCTACAACGGCGAGCGTATTGGTCAGGGTAAAGACAATGCACGCGAATTCCTGCGCGAAAATCCCGAGATCGCACGCGAAATCGAGAACCGCATCCGTGAATCGCTGGGCGTGAATGCGATGGCGGATGTTGCTGCCGGCGCAGGCGCTGAACTCGCAGGCGAAGAGGAGTGATCGCCGCGTGATACGCAAGGGCCGACCTGTATCCAATGCAGGGCGTGATGCGGACGGCCCGCGCGACGGTGACCCAAGTGACTTGACCGGGTCACTGGGTTCACCCGAATCGTCATTCGATCCGTTCGAGTCTTTCGACGCGCACGATCAAGCTTCTGGCCGCGCATCCTCCGCGCGGCGGGGTTCAGCACTGGCGGGGCCAAGCGGCAACACTGACACCGCCAGTTCGCCCGCAGAAACCACCTACACCCGCTCACGCCGCACACCGGGCGAGGCTCGAGGCGGAGCCCAGGATAAGTCCGGTTCCGATCAAGACCGCGCCGCCAAATCAAAAGGCCCTGGCCGCTCCCTGAAGGGTCGCGCACTCGGCTATCTATCTCGCCGCGAATACAGCCGTGCCGAACTCTCGCGCAAGTTGATGCCCTTCGTCGAAGAGGCCGATTCTCTCGATACCTTGCTCGATTCACTCGAGAAAGAGGGCTGGCTGTCCGATTCGCGCTTTGCCGAAAGCCTGATCCATCGCCGCGCATCGCGTCTTGGCGCCAGCCGGATCGTCGGTGAATTGAAGCGCCATGCGGTTGGCCAGACACTCATCGAGGAAGCCAGCGCACAGCTGCGCGAAACCGAGCTCACACGTGCCCAGGCCGTCTGGAGCAAAAAATACGGTCAGCTTCCGGAAACGCCCGCGGAACGCGCGCGGCAAGCGCGTTTCCTCGCCGCACGGGGGTTTTCCGGCGCGACGATCGGCAAGATTCTCAAGGGTCTCGACGACGAGTGGTCAGGCGATTAGCCCTGCCCCCGGATTGGTGCTGTGCACAATCCAACCTGTCTCAAATACCCGGTATGCTAAAATCAGGTGGTTTTCCAATTCGGCCTTTTCCTTCCGCATGTCGCTTTCCCCGCCCGTCTCCCGTCAGTTGCGCCATCGCCGCGCAATTCGTGCGGAAGCTTACGAGCGCGAGGACGGCCTGTGGGACATAGAGGCGTGCCTAACCGACCAAAAGCCACGTGACGTGGCGCTTGCGTCGGGCGTCCGGCCCAACGGTCAGCCGATCCATGAACTCTGGCTCCGCATTACGATCGATCGCAAGCTCAACGTTGTCGACGCGCAAGCGTCGTCCGACTGGGTGCCCTATCCCGGTCTGTGCGAAGCCACCAATCCCGCCTATCGTGCCCTCATCGGGCTCAATCTGTTCCACAATTTCCGTCGCGAAGCCGCCCGTTTGCTCGGTGGCACTGCAGGTTGCACGCATCTCACCGAGTTGTGCGCTTTCCTTCCTACGGCCGCCATTCAGGCGTTCGCCGGCGACGTGTGGAATACCAATGATGGCAAGCCGCCACACGAAGCGGATTCAGGGGACGCTTCACCTCAAGCCTCAGACGAGCACTCAAACGACAAGCCGCCATTCCAGCTGGGTCGCTGCCACGCGCTGCGATTCGATGGTGAGGCGGTGCGACAGTTTTATCCGCGCTGGTATGGTCGTGCGCCGCGCTCAGCGGAACGCGCGGATGCAGCAAGCGAGCAAAGCCAGTCCGCCGGCAACGGCAGCGGCACGTCCCGTTTGAACGACAGCAGCGGAAACGAAGTTCAATCCAACTCTCAGACTGAAGGGAATCACGCATGAAGATTCACGAGTACCAGGGTAAGGAAATCCTGCGGAAATTCGGCGTCGCGGTACCGCGCGGCAAGCCGGTCTTCTCGGTGGATGACGCGGTCAAGGCCGCTGAAGAGCTCGGCGGCCCGGTATGGGTCGTGAAGGCTCAGATCCACGCGGGTGGCCGTGGCAAGGGTGGCGGCGTGAAGGTCGCAAAGTCGCTGGAGCAGGTTCGCGAGTACTCGAACCAGATCCTCGGCATGCAACTCGTCACGCACCAGACTGGCCCGGAAGGCCAGAAGGTGAACCGCCTGCTGATCGAAGAAGGCGCTGACATCAAGAAGGAACTGTATGTCGGCCTCGTGATCGATCGCGTCTCGCAGAAGGTCGTCGTGATGGCTTCGAGCGAAGGCGGCATGGACGTCGAAGAAGTCGCGGAAAAGACGCCTGAGCTGATCCACAAGATCGCTGTCGACCCGTCGACCGGTCTGAAGGATGCGGAAGCGGATGAACTGGCAACGAAGATCGGCGTTCCCGCCGCTTCGCTGCCGCAAGCTCGTGCAATCCTGCAAGGCCTGTACAAGGCATTCTGGGAAACGGACGCGTCGCTCGCAGAAATCAACCCGCTGATCCTGACCGGCGACGGCAAGGTCATCGCGTTGGACGCCAAGTTCAACTTCGATTCGAACGCCCTGTTCCGTCATCCGGAAATCGTCGCTTACCGCGACCTGGACGAAGAAGATCCGGCTGAAGTCGAAGCCTCGAAGTTCGATCTCGCGTACATCTCGCTCGACGGCAACATCGGCTGCCTCGTGAACGGCGCTGGCCTCGCAATGGCAACGATGGACACCATCAAGCTGTTCGGCGGCGAACCGGCGAACTTCCTCGACGTGGGCGGTGGCGCCACGACCGAGAAGGTCACGGAAGCGTTCAAGATCATGCTGAAGAACCCGAATCTGACGGCCATTCTGGTCAATATTTTCGGTGGCATCATGCGCTGCGACGTGATCGCGGAAGGCGTGATTGCAGCTTCGAAGGCTGTCTCGCTGAAGGTGCCGCTCGTGGTCCGCATGAAGGGCACGAACGAAGACCTGGGCAAGAAGATGCTGGCTGAATCCGGCCTGCCGATCATTGCGGCAGACAGCATGGAAGAAGCGGCTCAGAAGGTCGTCGCGGCCGCTGCGGGCAAGGCGTAAGCCTGCCGGGCGTTTACCAGGATTAGCCAGATTACGAATGGCGGCGCGCACGGCGACGCGGGCGGAGAACATTCCGCCGCGCAGTCGGCCAGAGCGCCCGCCAAACGAACAGAGGTCAATACATGTCGATTCTGATCAATAAAGACACGAAGGTCATCACGCAGGGCATCACCGGCAAGACCGGTCAGTTCCACACGCGTGCCTGCCGTGAATATGCAAACGGCCGCGAAGCGTATGTCGCGGGCGTGAACCCGAAGAAGGCCGGCGAAGATTTCGAAGGCATTCCTATCTACGCAAGCGTGAAGGAAGCGAAGGCTGAAACGGGCGCAACCGTCTCGGTCATCTACGTTCCGCCCGCAGGCGCAGCGGCAGCGATCTGGGAAGCCGTCGAGGCGGATCTGGATCTCGCAATCTGTATCACGGAAGGCATTCCTGTCCGTGACATGATCGAGCTCAAGGCACGCATGCGCGCAAAGAACAGCAAGACGCTGCTGCTCGGACCGAACTGCCCGGGCACGATCACGCCGGACGAACTGAAGATCGGCATCATGCCGGGTCACATCCACCGCAAGGGCCGCATCGGCGTCGTGTCGCGTTCGGGCACGCTGACGTATGAAGCAGTCGGCCAGTTGACGGCGATCGGCCTCGGCCAATCGTCGGCAGTCGGTATTGGCGGCGACCCGATCAACGGTCTGAAGCACATCGACGTCATGAAGATGTTCAACGACGATCCGGAAACGGACGCCGTCATCATGATCGGCGAAATCGGTGGTCCGGACGAAGCGAATGCGGCTGAGTGGATCAAGGGCAACATGAAGAAGCCGGTTGTTGGCTTCATCGCGGGCGTTACGGCTCCGGCCGGCAAGCGCATGGGTCACGCAGGCGCGCTGATCTCGGGCGGTGCCGATACGGCTGAAGCCAAGCTGGAAATCATGGACGCATGCGGTATCAAGGTCACGAAGAACCCGTCGGAAATGGCGCGTCTTCTGAAGGCGATGCTGTAAATCGAAATAGGCCAGCCAGTCCGGCCCGTTTTTTGATACTCTTACGAAGTCCTTTCGTAAGAACGAAGTCCTAAAAGCGAGGGAGCGAGCAATTGCTCCCTCGCTTTTTTATGTCGACCGGCGTTCGCGCTTTAGCGCTTGCTCCGGTCCCATGCAGTTTCATCGCGCTTTGCCCGGTTCCAATCGCCGTCTATCCTGCTTTCAATGCTCGCATTCTTCGCTACGCTCCACTGGGGGGCCGTTATCCAGATCATCGTGATCGACATCCTGCTGGGTGGCGATAACGCGGTGGTGATCGCGCTCGCCTGCCGCAATCTGCCGCCGGCGCAGCGCGTCAAGGGCGTGTTGTGGGGGACGGCGGGGGCAATCCTGCTGCGCGTCGCGCTGATTGCGTTTGCGGTGGTGCTGCTCGACGTGCCGCTGCTGAAGTTTGCTGGAGGCCTGTTGTTGCTGTGGATCGGCGTCCGCCTCATGGCGCCCGCACACGACGCTCACGAGCACGTGAAGCCCGCTGACAAGCTAATGACTGCCGTCAAGACCATCATCATCGCCGACGCGGTCATGAGCCTCGACAACGTGATCGCGATTGCCGGCGCGGCGGAAGCGGCGGACCCGGAGCATCGGCTGGCGCTGGTGATCTTCGGGCTGTTGGTCAGCATTCCGCTGATCGTATGGGGCAGCCAGCTCGTGCTGAAGTTGCTGGACCGCTTCCCGATCGTAATTACGCTCGGTGCCGCACTGCTTGGCTGGATTGCGGGCGGCCTGATCATCAACGATCCGGCCGGCGACCGCTGGCCGATTCTCGACTCGCCCGTGGCCGAGTACGGTATGAGCATCGCGGGAGCGCTGTTCGTAGTGATCCTTGGTTACGTGCTTAAACGGCGTAATGCCGAGCGGGCTGCGGCTCAATTGCCGCCTAATGCGCCTCCGGGTTCGCATTGACAACAGGGCACCCCCTCACGCTTTCACAGGCCCATCATCAGGTCCAACGTTAGCCATCTGGCTGACTGTTTAGAATCACCGTGGCTGGCTACGATCAATGCGCCTGTTCCGATTCACGGGGCAGGCGTTTTTCGTTTCTGGAGCCTGCCGATGACCGTTTCTCTCCCCAACTCTTCATTCCGTTGCGTGCTCTTGCGGCGCGACGACCCTGCTGCAGGCGCACCGATCTCCGACCCTGGCGTGCAATGGCCCACGCGGATCGCACGGGTCAGCCGCAAGCTCGGCTTCACGTTGATCGAACTGATGATCGTGCTCGCCATTGTTGGGGTGATTGCCGCCTATGCCATCCCCGCGTATCAGGACTATCTGGCGCGCAGCCGGGTAGGCGAGGGCCTGTCGCTCGCCACGTCGGCGCGGCTCGCGGTGGCGGAAAACGCCGCCAGCGGCGCGGCGTTCGGGGGCGGTTATGCGCCGCCAACCGCCACGAAGAATGTGGAATCAGTCCATGTGGATGACGACACAGGTCAGATCACCGTGGTCTTCACCACGCGCGTCGCGCCGTCCGGCAGCAATACGCTGGTGCTGGTGCCGTCGGTGCCCGACAACGCCGATACGCCGACCGCCCGGATCGCGCTAGTCAAAGGCTCGGCCCAACCGGGGACGCTGACATGGGAGTGCTTTGCGGGTGGCAAGTTGGCTTCGTCACTGCCCGCGCCGGGCGCAGGCCCGAGCCCAGCGGATCCGCCGACGTTGCCGTCCAATCTGGCGCCGCCCGAATGCCGCAGTTGATGGTTCGGTAAGGATACGGACCTGCCGATTTCGGGATATTTGAGGCCGTCCGGCGCACAGGGGGAGGATTTTTTTGTATAGTGCGCCGGTTGCTGACGCCCCCGGTTCCTCATGCCCACCCCATTTGCGCGCTTTTTATCTCTGGCCATACTGGCTTGTGCGTTGATTCTGCCTTACGCAGTGGTCAACCATACCTATCCGATTCCGACCTTTTACGCGGAATTTACCGCGCTGACGCTGTATGTGTTGACCAGCGCGGCCGTGGTGCTGCTGGCCTGGACGGAGCGTCGCCGCTTCGAGTTTGAATCGCCCACGGTCGCGCTTGTGCCACTGCTGTTCGGCCTGTTGCTGGTGGTGCAGACGTTTGTGCTGCAGGTCGAGCAGCCGTCGATGAACTGGCTCGGTGCCGGTTATCTGCTGGCGGCCTTCATGGCGACCCACACCGGCTACACCTTCAGCCGGGTCAGGATGAGCGAGGAGGCGCTGCGCTGGGCCGCCTACGCGTTGATTATCGGTGGACTGTTTGCAGTGTTTTGCCAGGTGATCCAGGTGTTCCATCTGGAGACCAAGGTCACGCCGCTCGTGGTTGCGTACAACATCACGGTCGATCGCCGGCCGTTCGGCAACATGGCGCAGGCCAACCACCTCGCCACCTACATCGCCTTCGCGATGACCGGCGCCTTGTTCCTGGTACAGACGCGGCGGCTTCCGCTCATCCTGTGGGCGCTGCTGTCGGTGATTTTTGCGGGCGGCCTTGCGTTGACCGTCTCACGTGGGCCGTGGTTGCAGATGGGCGTGATCGTCGTGGCTGGGTTCTGGATGGCCTTTGCCGAAGTCCGGCGCAATCCGGTTCTGCGGCGCAGTAACCGCGAATGGTTGACGCCAGTAGCGCTCGGCGTGTTGTTCTTCGTCGTGAACGCGCTGGTTCGTTGGGCTAATGTGCACTATCAGCTCGGTCTGGCCGAATCCGCTGCCGATCGTTTCAAGGATGCCGGTCAGATCGCGCCACGCCTTGCCCTATGGAAATACGGTTGGACGATGTTCAAGGCGCATCCGTTGCTCGGCGTCGGCTGGGGCGAGTTTCCGCGTTACCAGTTCGACTATGTACGGTCGCTGGGCGCCGTCGAGATTGCTAACAACTCGCACGACATCTTCCTCGATCTGCTAGGTAAAACCGGCCTGATCGGCCTTGCGATCGTGCTGCTCGGCCTGCTGGCGTGGCTCGTGCGCGTGGTGCGTGCTCCGCACACGGCCGCTCGGGTGTTCGGCGTAGCGCTGATCGGCGTGCTGGTGATGCACGCGCTGGTCGAGTATCCGCAGCAGTACATGTTCTTCCTGCTGCCGGCGATGTTCGTGTTTGGCCTGCTGGAGACGCGCTCGTTGCGGCTGGTGCCGAGCCGCGTGTCGTTCGGCGTCTACGCGGTGGTCGTGCTCGTTGGATTGGCCGCGCTGTATCCGGTCTATCGCGACTACAACCGCTCGGAGGTGTTGTACTACGGCTCGAGTCCGGCGCAGCAATACGCCAGCGATCCATCGTTCCTGTTCGGTGCGTGGGGCGAGTACGGGATGGCGACGCTGCTGCCGATGAACGCCCAGGATCTCGCTCACAAGCTCGCCATGCACAGGCAGGCGCTCGCACTGCTGCCGGGCGAAACGGTGTTGCGGCGTTATGCGGTGCTGCAGGCGCTGAGCGGTGACACGAACGGCGCTTTCGACACCGTCGTGCGGTTGAAGATCTTCGCGGAAGAATTGAAGGATTGGCCGTCGCAACAGGCCTATCTGTATCAGCTGTGCGATGAGCAGAAGAGTCTCGCTGGCTTCAAGGCGGAACTGATCAAGCTGTACGGTATGCCGCCGAAAGACGTCAATCAGGATGACGACGATAGCGACGATTGAGTCCGAGCGTCGTGCGTGAGCGCGACGCGGGATGAACGGAAATGCAGCGGAAGGGCGGGTAAGCGCAGAAGCAGCGTTTACTCAGCCGCTGCCACCCAGTCCCCAGACTTCCCGCCGTGCTTCTCGAGCACTTTCACATCGGTGATCGTCATGCCGCGATCCACCGCCTTGCACATGTCGTAGACCGTCAGCAGTCCCACCTGTACAGCGGTCAGTGCTTCCATCTCAACGCCTGTGCGCCCCAACGTTTCCACCTGCACCGTGCAATGCACGCCGGGCAGGGTCTCGTCGAGTTCGAAGTCCACTTTGACGCGGGTAAGGGCTAGCGGATGACACAGCGGAATCAGATCGGCGGTGCGCTTGGCTCCTTGAATCGCAGCGATGCGCGCGATGCCGATCACATCGCCTTTCCTGGCGTTGCCGTCGCGGATGAGCGCAAATGTCTCCGGCAGCATACGGATCGAGCCGCGCGCGATAGCGATGCGTTTGGTTTCCTGCTTGGCGCCGACATCCACCATGTGCGCCTGGCCGGCGGCGTCGAAGTGGGTGAGTTCAGGCATGGTGGGGCTCCTTCTGAGAGCGCCAATCATACCAGCGTGATGCGGATGGCAACCCGGGCGGAGCGTCGACTATGACGCCGCGTTTTTCGGAGCCGCAGCCTGAGCGGGACTTGCAACAAACCCAAACTGTTCGGCTACCTCCGCGCGTGCGACCGGCTGCAACGGTAGTGTCATCCCGTCACGCCAATGGAACCGCCCAGCGTCGCCATTCGCGGCCAGTTCGGCGTGCTCGGAAAACAGATCGAGATCGTGGTCATGCAAAACGGCGATTCGCGGCGGCGTTGACGCGTCCGTGAACAGCACCCCGCCCTCGTCATCCAGATAAGCCGCGGCAGGCTCAAACGCATTCCCGGCCTGATCCGTCAGCGTCAATGTCGCCTTGGCGCCATCCCCATCATCGAGGCCAAGCCGCACCACCCACGGCGTATAACCCAGTTCCACATACACCCGCTGTGGCCCGTTCTGAAAGAACCACTGCCCACCCGCGTCCGCTTCGTAGTTCCGGTTGATAAAGGCAAGCAACGCCGCATGCCGTATCGGTTCTCCCGGCGCGCCGCGCGCCTGAGCCTCATCGTCACGCATGCGCCAGTTGCCGCGCCGGTCAAGCAGCAGCCAGCCAGTGCAATGCGGCACGTTGGGCCATTTGGCGAGCGCCTGGCGAACGATGTCATCCATGGTCGACGAATGGGGCGAGGTAGTTGAAAACGCGCCGTGACAGCCAGTCGCTGCGCCCCGGAAACGGACCCGTCATGAAGCCGACGTGGCCGCCGTGCCGAGGCTGGTCCAGTTCGATCGCAGCCGACACTTCATGCCGTCCCGGCAACACGGCGCCGGGCAGGAACGGATCGTTCCGCGCGTTGAGCACGAGCGTAGGCACCGTGATCTGCGGCAGCAATGGCCGTGTGGTCGCTTGAGTCCAATAGTCGTCGGTATTGCGAAAGCCGTGCAGCGGGGCCGTGACGATGTTGTCGAATTCGTACATGTTGCGGCTTGCGAGCATCGCGTTGGCGTCGTACAGGCCCGGATACTGTTCGAGCTTCTGCAGCGCCTTCACTTTCAACGTTTTCAGAAAGTTGCGCGTGTACACCTTGCCGAAACCCTGCGATAGCGCCTGACCACCGGCATGCACATCGAGCGGCGCGGAGATTGCCGCGGCGGCAGTGAGAAACGAGGCATCTTCGCGCCGTTCGCCTAGCCAGCGTAGCAACACATTGCCGCCCAGCGAAACACCTGCCGCGACGATCGGCCCGCGATGCACGTCCCGAAGGCGCCGCAGGACCCAGTCCACTTCGGCGCTATCGGCGAGGTGATAAAAGCGCGGCAACAGGTTCAGCGGTCCGCTGCAGCTGCGAAAGTGCGGCACAACCCCGTGCCATCCGCGTTCACGCGCCGCGGCCATCAACGCGCGGGCATAGTGGGAGTTCGAACTGCCCTCTAGGCCGTGAAACAGCACGAAGAGCGGGACGTCGGACGAGGCTTCTTCGTTGTCCCAGGCGCCCGAGGCATCTGCCTCATGCACCAGCCAGTCGAGTTCGATGAAATCGCCATCCGGCGTGTCCCAGCGTTCGCGCCGATAGGTCACCGCGGGAAGTCGTGCAAAGAGGGCCGGGACAATGGTCTGAACGTGGCTGTTCGGCAGCCAGAGCGGCGCGCGGTAGAACATTTCGACGACGCTCGTCTCGACGGCCGCTGCGCGAGCGGTTGCGGGAGAAACGGTCTTGTTGTGCGTCGTACTCATGCCAGCGACCGGAAAAAACAGAAAACGTGAGTCGTCAGTGCAAAGACCCCTGACCATGACGCATTTTCGCAGCAAACTGATTCGCCGCTTCGTTCGGCATCGCACTCGCGTGGATATGTGCGATCTTCCATTCGCCGCGCTCGTGGACCATTACGTAGGTGCTGAAGACCATGGTGGGCGCGACCTTCGGATCCGCCGGGCGGTGCGCTTCCGCAATGGCATACACGACGGTGCCGAGGCTGTCGTACACGCGGATATCCACCGGTTCGATCGACACGGGATTGAGTTCGAGCTGGACGGCGAGGCCGGCGCGGATGGTGTCCAGACCGTGCAGGTGCGAGCCATCGGCGCTGATGTAGCTGGCAAACTCCTCGTCGATCCACAGGCCCATCAAACTCTCGAGATTGACCTCTGCTACCGCCTGGTAATAGGCGTTGAGAGTATCCGCAGCGGCTTCGAAGATGTGGGCAAAACGTGGCATGGCTCGTCAGTCTCTTGTGCGCGGCGCGCGCGGTTGCGGGCAGCAGTAAAAACAGGACAACCAGGAACAACCCGGCGGGACAACCGCGAGGATGCCCGCGCTCCAGGGCGCAGGGATGACGCCGCGTGGCGTGCTTGCAACGCGGCGTACGGCTGCCGGACGGTTCAGCGTTGCGCGAGGAGCATGCCGCGCAGGTCGCCGAATACCTGTTCGGCGCTCAGTTGCCGCAGGCAGTTCAGATGACCGAGCGGACACTCGCGCTCAAAACAGGGACTGCATTCGAGATGCAGCCATTGTACCTTCGCAAGCTCGGACAATGGCGGCGTGTGGCGCGGATCGGTCGAGCCGTAGACAGCCACAAGCGGCCGTCGCAGCGCCGCTGCCACGTGCATCAAACCGGAATCGTTGGTGACCACAGCGTTGGCGCGTGAGATCAGCGCGCACGCTTCGCCCAGCGCGGTTTGTCCGCACAGGTTGCGCACGTTGGGCGAGCGTTCCGCGATCGCCTGGGCGAGCGGCGCGTCTTTCGGCGAACCGAGCGCGATGATTTGCGTGTACGGAAAAGACTGGCCGACGATTTGCGCCAGTGCCGCGAAGTGTTCCGGCGGCCAGCGCTTGGCCGGACCGTATTCCGCGCCAGGGCAAAACACCAGCAGCGGCACCCGCGTATCCAGATTGAAGCGGGCCGATACGCGTGACGCCTCGTTCAGATCGGCGTCGAGCCGCGGCATCGGCAGGTCGTCCGGCACTTTGGCGTCCGGCTTATAGGCTAACGCCGCGTAGTGGCCGACCATCGGCGGACGCGCGTCCTTGCGCGGATTCGAATGGCGCACGTTGAGCAGGCCGTAGCGGCTCTCGCCGGTATAGCCAATGCGCAGCGGAATACCCGCCATCCACGGAATCAGCGCCGATTTGAGCGAATTCGGCAGCACGTAAGCCGCGTCATAGCCGACATCGCGCAGATCGCTGGACAGTTGCCAGCGCCGCAACATCTGCAGCTTGCCGTGCGCGAGATCGGTCGCATGGACATCGCGGATCTCCGGCATGCGTTCGAGCACGGGCGCCACCCACGAGGGCGCAACCGCGTCGATCGCGAGGCGGGGATGCAGCTTCATGAGGCGCGAGAACAACGGCTGCGCCATCAATGCGTCACCGATCCAGTTCGGTGCGATAACCAACGCGCGACGCATCAGGGTGAGTTTCCGGTGTCGAAAGAACGCGCCGCACGCATCGGCGCGCAGCGTTCTGGTTTTAGCAGGGAGGCGGCCGCATGCCTGCGCGCGGCGCCAGGATAAGTGGCTCCGCGCGCAGCATGCGGCCTGAGTGTGGTGGGCGCGCCCAGCCGGTGAGCGGCTTTCAGTGGCCTTTGACCACTTCGCCGTCACGCAGCTTGTAGCGCGTGCCGCAGTATGGGCAGCGCGCTTCGCCGTGCGTCACGTCGATAAACACGCGCGGATGGGCGCTCCAACGTGCCATCGACGGGTTCGGACAGTAGGCGGGCAGGTCTTTTGCCGTCAGTTCGACCAGCGGCATTTCCTTGATTTCGCTCATGAGGGCTTTCTCGATAGAGACAGGGCGCAGGCGCGCCGCAATGGCGGCCTGCGTTAATTTCATTCGGACTTAGACCTTGCTCAGCCAGTGCGCGTACTTCTCGCTCTTGCCGTTGACAATGTCGAAGAAGCCGCTTTGCAGCTTTTCCGTGATCGGGCCGCGTGCGCCGGAGCCGATCGTGCGGTTGTCGAGTTCGCGGATCGGCGTGACTTCAGCGGCGGTGCCGGTGAAGAACGCTTCGTCGCAGGTGTACACCTCGTCACGCGTGATGCGCTTTTCGATCACTTCGATGCCGGCATCTTTCGCCAGCGTGATGACCGTGTCGCGCGTGATGCCGTCGAGGCACGACGAGAGGTCCGGCGTGTACAGCTTGCCGTTGTTCACGAGGAAGAAGTTTTCGCCGGAGCCTTCCGACACGTAGCCGTCCACGTCGAGCAGGAGCGCTTCGTCATAGCCGTCGGCAGTGGCTTCCTGGTTGGCGAGGATCGAGTTCACATACCACCCCGAGGCCTTGGCGCGGACCATGGAAACGTTCACATGGTGACGCGTGAACGACGAAGTCTTCACGCGGATGCCCTTCGCCAGGCCGTCTTCGCCGAGATAGGCTCCCCACGGCCAGGCGGCGATGGCCACGTGGATCGTGTTGCCCTTGGCCGACACACCTAGCTTTTCCGAGCCGACCCAGATGATCGGGCGCAGATAGCAGGATTCGAGCTTGTTCTCGCGCACCACTTCGCGTTGCGCTGCGGCGAGCGTTTCGTGGTCGAACGGCACGTCCATCTGGAAGATCTTGGCCGAATTCAGCAGACGCTTGGTGTGTTCCTGGAGACGGAAAATCGCGGTGCCGTTAGCGGTCTTGTAGGCGCGCACGCCTTCGAAAACCCCCATGCCGTAGTGCAGTGTATGGGTGAGGACGTGGATCTTGGCGTCGCGCCAGTCGATGAGTTTGCCATCCATCCAGATCTTGCCGTCGCGGTCGGCCATTGACATACGATTCTCCAGCAGTGCGTTGTGAGGGGCGCGCCAGGCCGTACAGCGGTTCGGCAAGCGGCGAAGACCGTCATTTTAACGTCTTTTGCACACGGAACGGGCATTTGGCCGCACCCAGGACGCTATAATCCGGCCTCACATATTACAAATCCGATTGCGCCAGCGGGTGCTGGTCGGCCCGGCGCCGACTCCATGCCGCCGCGGCGTCGTCCCGCGCCGAGGCGCCCCGTCCGATGCTCGCCAGCCTGACCGATTTCCAGCGTCGTAGCTTTCGCGAAGGCGTGCGAGATTACTCGCCCACGCTGATGGCAATCTTCTCCTGGGGGCTCGTCACGGGCATCGCGATGAGCAAATCGGCACTCACGCTGCCCCAATCGCTCACCATGTCGCTGCTCTGCTATGCCGGTTCCTCGCAACTGGCCGTGCTGCCGCTGCTCGCCGCCAAATTGCCGGTCTGGACCGTGCTGCTGACTGCCGCCATGGTGAACACGCGTTTTGTGATTTTCAGCGCAGGACTCGCACCGCATTTCTCCTATCTGCCCATGTGGCGCCGGATCGTCCTCGGTTATTTCAACGGCGACGTCATCTATCTGCTGTTCCAGAAGAAAAGCTTTCAGACCGGTTACGTGCCGGGCAAGGAGCCGTACTACTGGGGCATGGCGAGCGCGAGCTGGTTGTCCTGGCAGGTCTCGTCGATCATCGGCATTCTGCTCGCCAGCCTGATTCCGGATAACTGGGGGCTCGCGCTCGCGGGCACGCTGGCACTGATTCCCGTGATGGTGTCGGCTATCAACAGCCGTGCAACGCTGGTTGCCGTGAGCGTGGCCGGCGTCGTGGCGCTGCTGGGCTTCGATCTGCCTTACCGGCTGGCCTTGCCGCTTGCGGTGATCGCGGCGATTGTCGCCGGCAGCGCGGCGGATCTGATGGTCGAGCGCGCCGACCTGCGCCGCATCCGCAACCGCGCCGGGGATTCCCCGGAGGGTTCGCCATGACCAGCACGCAAATCTGGATCGCCATCTTCGGCATGATGTTCGTCACGACATTGACGCGCGCGCTGTTCCTGATCGGCGGCGAGCGCACGGTTTTGCCGGAGCGCCTGCGGCGTATGTTGCGCTACGCGCCGGCTGCGGCGCTCGCTGCGGTTGTGCTTCCCGACGTGCTGGTCACTCCTGACGGACTGTCATTCGGGCTCTCCAACCACGAGTTTTACGCGACGCTCGCCGGGCTCGGCTGGTTCCTGTGGCGGCGCACGATGCTCGGCACGATTGTCGTCGGCATGCTGACTTTCACGATCCTCCGTCTTGTATTTCACTGACCTTGGTCTTGTTGTTGCGTCGCAGCATGCGAGCCTATCTCCCAAATACGGGACATTCGCTTCGGCGCGGGGCATCGCGGGGTGGGGATCGGTTAAAATGGTCGACTCCCGGATCACCGCGCGACGCTGCGGCAGATGCCGCCAGTGCCTGTTCGCAGAGCCACCCCTGCGGGGCTCGTGAGCGGAGGCTGTTCGCGCGCTGTCCGTCTCCGCCTTCCAATCAACTCGCAATCCAACGCTCATGAACCAGGTACTGCGTCTCTCCGATCTGATCTCCGAAGGCAAGCTGTCCGGCAAACGCGTGTTTATCCGTGCCGATCTGAACGTTCCGCAGGACGATCAAGGCAACATCACCGAAGACACCCGCATCCGCGCCTCCGCGCCGGCCATCAAGGCCGCGCTCGACGCCGGCGCCGCCGTGATGGTGACCTCGCATCTGGGCCGTCCCACCGAGGGCGATTTCAAGCCGGAAGATTCGCTCGCGCCGGTCGCGAAGCGTCTGGCCGAATTGCTCGGCCGCGATGTGCCGGTGGTGGCGAACTGGGTCGAAAACGGCGTGAACGTCGCGCCGGGCCAGGTCGTGCTGCTGGAAAACTGCCGCGTCAACAAGGGCGAAAAGAAGGATTCCGACGAACTCGCGCAAAAGATGGCGAAGCTCTGCGACATCTACGTCAACGACGCGTTCGGCACTGCGCACCGCGCCGAAGCGACTACGCACGGCATCGCGAAGTACGCGCCTGTGGCTTGCGCAGGTCCGCTGCTCGCGGCTGAACTCGAAGCACTCGGCAAGGCGCTCGGCGCCCCGAAGCGTCCGTTGGTGGCAATCGTCGCCGGCTCGAAGGTGTCCACCAAGCTGACCATTCTGAAGTCACTGGCCGAGAAGGTCGATCAGTTGATCGTGGGCGGCGGCATCGCCAATACGTTCATGCTGGCCGCCGGCCTGAAGATCGGCAAATCGCTCGCCGAAGCGGATCTGGTGAACGAAGCCAAGGCCATCATCGACGCTGCGAAAGCACGCGGGGCCTCGGTGCCGATCCCGACTGACGTCGTCACGGCCAAGGAGTTCTCGCCGACCGCCAAGGCGGAGGTGAAGGCTGTAGCCGACGTGCAGGACGACGACCTGATTCTCGACATCGGACCGGAAACCGCCAAGGCACTTGCCGCACAACTTGAAAAGGCCGGCACGATAGTTTGGAACGGCCCGGTCGGCGTGTTCGAATTCGACCAGTTCGGCAACGGCACGAAGACGCTGGCGGATGCGATTGCCAAGTCGCCGGCGTTCTCGATTGCCGGCGGCGGCGACACGCTCGCGGCCATCGCCAAGTACGGCATCCACGACAAGGTCAGTTATATCTCGACGGGCGGCGGCGCGTTCCTCGAATTCCTCGAGGGCAAGAAGCTGCCGGCGGTCGAAGTCCTGGAATCGCGGGCTTAATCAACGTGACGACACGTTCCCCATCGGCGAAAACTGCAAAGACGCGTGTGAAGTCGTCGGCCAGCAAGAACGCAGGCTCCGTGGCCTCCGCCAAGGTGAAGGCGGCAACGAAACCAGCAGCCACACAGGGCGCGGGGGCCACGCAGTCAGTCGCAGCAGGGGAGCGTGCTCCAGGTTCCACCGCTACACCGCAGCACACTGTTTCCACAGTTTCACCCGCCGGTCATGCCGGCGGCGCAGTATCCGCCGTACCGCTGGCGTCCCGCACGCTGGTCTCGAACACCGCTTCATTCCACAAGAAAGCGACGCCGGTTTCAACCGGCGCGCAGCCCCAGGCAGCTTCCATCGGTGCGCAGCCTCCGCACCCAACTCGCAGCGCTCTTTCCAGCGATCCCATCCAGACGAGGAGACTCATGCATCGCGCCACCAAGATTGTCGCCACCATCGGCCCGGCTTCCAGTACGCCCGAAATCCTGTCGCAAATGATTAAGGCAGGGCTCGATGTGGTACGCCTCAACTTCTCGCACGGCACGGCCGACGACCACCGCCAGCGCGCCGAATACGTGCGCGAAGCGGCCCGTCAGGCGGGCCGCGAAGTTGCCATCATGGCCGACCTGCAAGGCCCGAAGATCCGGGTCGGCAGGTTCGAAAACGGCAAGACCACGCTCGTTCCCGGCAACGCTTTTGTTCTCGATTCCGAATGCGAACTCGGTAACGACGACCGCGTCGGCCTCGACTACAAAGACCTGCCGCGCGACCTGAAACCGGGCGACGTGCTGTTGCTCAACGACGGCCTGATCGTGCTCGACGTCGTGCGCGTGCTCGGCAGCGAGATCCACACTACCGTGAAGATCGGCGGTGAGCTGTCGAACAACAAGGGTATCAATCGCCAGGGCGGCGGCCTCACGGCGCCCGCCTTGACGGCCAAAGACATGGAAGACATCCGCACGGCGATGTCGCTCGGCGTGGATTACGTCGCGGTCTCGTTCCCGAAGAACGCTACCGACATGGAAATGGCCCGCCAGCTCGCGAACATCGCGGGCGCGCCCTACGGCATCAAGCCGAAGATGATCGCCAAGATCGAGCGCGCGGAAGCGATTCCGGCACTGCAAGGCATCCTCGACGCCTCCGATGGCATCATGGTCGCGCGTGGCGACCTCGCCGTGGAAGTGGGCAATGCCGCGGTCCCGGCGCTGCAAAAGCGCATGATCCGCATGGCGCGCGAATCGAACAAGTTCGTGATCACCGCCACGCAGATGATGGAGTCGATGATCTACGCGCCGGTGCCGACCCGCGCCGAAGTATCGGACGTCGCCAATGCAGTGCTGGACGGCACCGACGCGGTGATGCTCTCCGCCGAATCCGCTGCCGGCAAGTACCCGGTGCAGACCATCGAAACGATGGCCGCGATCTGCGTCGAAGCGGAGAAGTCGGAGCAGTCCGAGCTGGACAAGGATTTCCTCGACCGCACGTTCACCCGCATCGACCAGTCCATCGCCATGGGCGCGCTGTTCACGGCGTTCCACCTGGGCGCCAAGGCGATTGTCGCGTTGACGGAGTCGGGCTCGACCGCACTGTGGATGTCGCGTCACTGGACCCACGTGCCGATTTTCGCGCTGACGCCGCGAGTGGGCAGCGAGCGCGCCATGGCGATCTACCGCAACGTCACCTCGCTGCATCTCGACACCAGCAGCGATCGCGACACCGCGCTGCAGCAGGCGCTGGAGACGGTGGTAAGCAAGGGCTACGCATCGCGCGGCGACATGGTCGTACTGACGGTGGGCGAGCCGATGGGTCAGGCCGGCGGAACGAACACACTGAAGATCGTGCGGGTGGGCGAACCGTACTGATCTGATCGGCTTCAAACTGCTCGAATCGGCACGGCGAAGCAGTCGCAGTACCCGCTAGAGGCGGCGCGCAGGTTTTTGGGGCAAGCCCTTTGGGCGAGCCCCGAGCCTTGCTGCGCAAGGGTAGGCGATTTGCTTCGCGATAAAATTGGTAAAAATTAGATGCCGACGGCACAGGATTCGTTTCAACTTAGGAGTAGTGCATGCCTCTCGTATCAATGCGTCAACTGCTGGACCATGCCGCCGAAAACGGCTATGGACTTCCGGCATTCAACGTAAACAATCTGGAGCAGGTGCAGGCCATCATGGCGGCGGCGGATCAGATCAACGCCCCGGTGATCATGCAGGCCTCGGCCGGCGCGCGGAAATATGCGGGCGAACCGTTCCTGCGCCATCTGATCGAAGCGGCCATCGAGTCGTATCCGCATATTCCGGTCGTGATGCACCAGGATCACGGGCAGTCGCCGGCAGTGTGCATGGCGGCAATTCGCAGCGGCTTTACCAGCGTGATGATGGACGGCTCGCTCGAAGCGGACGGTAAAACGGTCGCTTCGTATGAGTACAACGTGGACGTGTCGCGCAAGGTGGTGGAAGCGGCGCATTCGATTGGCGTGACGGTGGAAGCGGAGCTCGGCGTGCTCGGTTCGCTGGAAACCATGAAGGGCGACAAGGAAGACGGCCACGGCGCGGAAGGCACGATGACGCGCGAGCAACTGCTGACGGACCCGGAGCAGGCCGCCGACTTCGTCAAACTCACGCAATGCGACGCGCTGGCAATCGCCATCGGCACATCGCACGGTGCGTACAAGTTCAGCAAGAAGCCCTCGGGCGACATCCTGTCCATTCAACGCATCAAGGAAATTCACCGGCGTGTTCCGAACACCCACCTGGTGATGCATGGTTCGTCATCGGTGCCGCAGGAACTGCTCGCGGAAATCCGCGAATTCGGCGGTGACATGAAGGAAACGTACGGCGTGCCGGTCGAAGAAATTCAGGAAGGTATCAAGCACGGCGTGCGCAAGGTTAATATCGATACTGACCTGCGTCTGGCAATCACCGGTGCGATCCGTCGCTACATGGCGGAGAATCCGGGCAAGTTCGACCCGCGCGATTACCTGAAGCCGGCGCGCGAAGCGGCCAAGAAGGTTTGCCTGGAGCGTTTCGTCGCCTTTGGCGCCGAAGGGCAGGCTGGCAAGATCAAGCCGGTTTCGCTTGATAAAATTGCGGAGAAGTACAAGTCGGGCGGCCTCGCACAGGTCGGCCACTAAGCTGGCAGTACAGCATGGGCCTGGCCATCCGGCCAGGTTGCGGTCCGCCTCGCCGTTCCCGCATCATAGGGGGAACGGCGTTTCCCTTTTGTTCCGGTCTCATTTTTGCCTCACTTTTAGCGAACTACGACGATGTCTACCCTCTACGAATCCACGCTCCGCTCGCTGCCGCTGCTCGGCCGAGGCAAGGTCCGCGACAACTATGCGGTGGGCAACGACCAGTTGCTGATCGTGACTACCGACCGTCTGTCGGCGTTTGACGTCATCATGGGCGAGCCGATTCCGAACAAGGGTCGCGTGCTGAACCAGATGGCCAACTTCTGGTTCGACAAGCTCAAGCACATCGTGCCGAATCACCTCAGCGGCGTCGCGCCGGAGTCTGTGGTCGCGGCGGACGAAGCCGAACAGGTGAAGGGCCGCGCCGTGGTAGTGAAGCGCCTCGAGCCGATCCTCGTCGAAGCAGTGGTACGCGGTTACCTGGCTGGCAGCGGCTGGAAGGACTACCAGGCCACGGGTGCGGTATGCGGCGTCGAACTGCCGCCGGGTCTGCAAAATGCGGAAAAGCTGCCTGAGCCGATCTTCACGCCGGCAGCCAAGGCCGAAATGGGCCACCACGACGAGAACATCACGTACAACGAGATGGAACGCCGCATCGGCACCGAACTGTCGGCCACGATCCGCGACATCTCGATCAAGCTATATAAGGAAGCGGCGGATTACGCGGCGACCCGCGGCATCATCATTGCCGACACGAAGTTCGAATTCGGTCTGGATAATCACGGCAAGCTGTATCTGATGGACGAAGCGCTGACCGCCGATTCGTCGCGCTTCTGGCCGGCGGACGAATACCAGGTGGGCACCAATCCGCCGTCGTTCGACAAGCAGTTCGTGCGCGACTGGCTGGAAACGCAGTCGTGGAAGAAAGAGCCGCCGGCGCCGAAGCTGCCGGACGAGGTCGTCGCGAAGACCGCCGCGAAGTACCAGGAAGCGCTCGAGCGCCTGACCGGGCAGACGCTCGCTTAACGCCGCGCCTGCAGCCAAGGAAGATGAGGAAGTTTTACAGATGAGCCAAGTCCAGACTGCCCAGGCAGCACAAACTGCCCATACGCATGCTGCGCCGCTCGTCGGCGTGCTGATGGGGTCCAGTTCCGACTGGGAAATCATGAAGCACGCCGTTGCGATCCTGCAGGAATTCGGCGTACCGTACGAAGCAAAGGTCGTGTCCGCGCACCGCATGCCCGACGAGATGTTCGAGTATGCAGAAAAGGCGCGCGAGCGCGGCCTGCGCGCAATCATTGCGGGTGCCGGCGGCGCCGCGCATCTGCCCGGCATGCTGGCCGCCAAGACGACGGTGCCGGTGCTTGGCGTGCCGGTGGCGAGCAAGTATCTGAAGGGCGTCGATTCGCTGCATTCGATCGTGCAGATGCCTAAGGGCGTGCCGGTTGCGACGTTTGCGATTGGCGAAGCAGGCGCGGCGAATGCTGCGTTGTTCGCGGTGTCGATTCTGAGCGTCACGTCGACTGAATACGCGAACGCGCTGGCCGCGTTCCGTGTGCGCCAGAACGAAGCCGCGCACGCGATGGTGTTGCCCGCGCTGTAAGCGCGGTTTGATGCGCCGAAGTTTGTCCGCTAAGTCCGCCTGTTAAGTTTGCACAATGAGCTGGCCCGATTGATTCGACTGATCCGATCGGCCTGATGTCCATTGCCTGACCCCCGGTGTGGCGCACATTCATGTGCGCCGGCCGTGACCGACCACTGAGATGAATCCAGACAACACACCGGTTTCACCGATCATGCCCGGCGCCTGGCTTGGCATGGTAGGTGGCGGCCAGCTCGGCCGCATGTTCTGCTTTGCCGCCCAGGCGATGGGCTATCGCGTCGCCGTGCTCGATCCGGACGAAGCAAGTCCGGCAGGCGCTGTGGCGGACCGCCATCTGCGTGCCGCCTACGACGACGAAGCCTCGCTCACCGAACTCGCGCGCCTGTGCGCAGCGGTTTCGACGGAGTTCGAGAACGTGCCTTCAGCGAGCCTCGATTTTCTCGCGCGCACCACCTTTGTCAGCCCGGCTGGCCGATGTGTAGCAGTGGCGCAGGACCGTATCGCCGAGAAGCGCTTTATTGCCGAGTCGGGCGTTGCTGTGGCGCCGCACGTGGTGATCGAATCGTCGCAGGCGCTCGCCGCGCTCAAGGACGCCGCGCTCGATGCGGTGCTGCCCGGCATTCTGAAAACTGCCCGCCTCGGCTATGACGGCAAGGGGCAGGTGAGTGTGCGCAACGCCGAGGAAGTGCGCGAGGCGCATGCGTCGCTCGGCGGCGTTCCGTGTGTGCTGGAGAAGCGCCTGCCGTTGAAGTTCGAAGTGTCGGCGCTGATTGCGCGCGGCGCCCAGGGCACCTCGGTGGTTTATCCGCTCGCACAGAACACCCACCGCGACGGCGTGCTGTCGCACACCGTCGTGCCCGCGCCGGATGCCAGTTCGGCGCTCGTCAGCCAGGCACAACAGGCCGCGCTGCAGATTGCCGACAGGCTTGGATATATCGGCGTGCTGTGTGTCGAGTTCTTCATTCTGGAAGACGGCTCGATGGTGGCCAACGAAATGGCGCCGCGTCCGCACAATTCCGGCCACTACACCGTCGATGCCTGCGCGACCAGCCAGTTCGAACAGCAGGTGCGCGCCATGACCGGCATGCCGCTCGGCGACACGCGCCAGCACTCGCCGGCGGTGATGCTGAATATCCTCGGCGATATCTGGTTTCCGGACGGCGGCAAGCGTGCTGCCGTCACGCCGCCGTGGCACGAAGTGGCTGCGATGCCGGCCGCGCGTCTGCATCTGTACGGCAAGGAGGAGGCGCGTCCTGGCCGCAAGATGGGTCACGTGAACTTCACCGCCGCGACGCTCGACGAAGCCCGCACAGCGGCGCGCGATTGCGCGCGGCTGCTGCACATCCTGAAGGGCTGACGCGCTCGGATCATGCCGGATCAAGATAAACCTGCTGAGGGTGCTGCCAAGGCTGCTGCTGGCAGGACTGGCGCGGCGGCGAAAGCCGCTGAAGCGGCAAGTGCTGCGGGCGCTGTCGAAGGCGCTGAAGCTGTTCAGCCAGCTGGCGGTACCCCGACTGGCCCGGTTGTGAGTCCCGCGGAAATCACACACGCTGCGGCGCTGCTTGACGCAGGCGAGCTCGTCGCGTTTCCCACTGAGACCGTTTATGGCCTCGGCGGCGACGCCCAGAGTTCTGACGCCGTTGCGCGCATCTACGCGGCGAAAGGGCGGCCGGCGAATCATCCGGTGATCGTGCATCTCGCGCCGCATGGTGACCCGGGATATTGGGTCGAGCAACTGCCGCCGGAAGCGCTGCGCCTCATCGACGCTTTCTGGCCCGGCCCGCTCACCCTGATTCTCAAGCGCGCCGCGCATATCCCCGCTGCCGTGAGCGGCGGACAGGACTCGGTGGGTTTGCGTTGTCCCTCGCATCCGGTGGCGCAGGCGCTTCTCGAAGCGTTCAGCGCGCTACGTGGCGGTCACGGCGGCGTGGCTGCGCCGTCGGCTAACCGCTTCGGTCATGTGAGCCCGACTACCGCGCAGCACGTGCGCGACGAGTTTGGCGGCAGCATTCATGTGCTAGATGGAGGCTCGTCGGATGTCGGCATCGAGTCGACCATTCTCGATTTGTCGCGTGGGTTCCCCGCACTGCTGCGCCCGGGACGCGTGACGCCGCAGGATATCGCCGAAGTGCTCGGCGAAGCGCCGCGTCTGCCCGATGGCTCGGATGCGACGGCGCCGCGTGCCTCAGGCACGCTCAAGGCGCATTACGCGCCGCGCACACCGCTTGCGCTGCTGCCGTTCGAAGCGCTGGAACCTCTGCTGGCCGCACGTGAGGCGAACGAACGCGTGGCGCTCGTGGCTCGCGTGTCGCGCGCCAGCCGCTGGGCCGAGGCTGAAGGCGTCCACTTCATCGCGGCGCCCGAGGATCCCCACGTGTACGCGCGTGAACTCTACGGCTTGTTGCGTGCACTCGATCGCGCGAACGTCACGCGCATCCTGATCGAAAAGCTCCCCGATACGATCGAATGGATCGCGGTGAACGACCGGCTCGGCCGAGCCGCTGCGGCGTTCGAAGCGCAGGGATAAGCGACACAACAGGAGTAGGAACTGGGAGTCGTACCGCCCAGAAGTCTCCGCAGTGAAGATGCGGTCAGATGCCAGATGCTGGCATACTCATGCCAAGAATTGGTATTGACCACACCAAGGGAGACGCATGAGCATCGCCGATTTCATGTTCACGCCGCGCGAGCAGCGAGTACTGTCGTTGGTCCTTTCGGCCCCCGAGCGGACCTTTAATCTCGCGGAACTGATGTCCCGTTCAGGCGCCGGCAGCGGCGCCGGTCAACATACGGTGCGCCGTCTCTGGGAGGCGGGCGTGCTGCGCGAATCGCGACTGGGCAACCAGCGTCTGTTCCAGGCGAACACGGAGTTTCCGCTTTACCCGGAGTTGCGCAGCATCTGCGCTAAGTCGTTCGGTCTGGCCGGCATGCTGCGTGAGGCCCTGGCGCCGCTCACGGAGGAGATCGACGAAGCCTTCGTGTTCGGAGCGGTGGCACGGGGGACGGATACGGCGGGGAGCGTTATCGATCTGATGGTGGTCGGGCGAGTGAGTCTGGACGATCTGCTCGATCATCTGGCGCCGCTCGATGCGCAACTCGGGCGTTCGGTGCATGCCAACCTGCACCATCCGGCCGAATGGGCTGTACTGTCGCGGGACGATACGGTGGTCCGCGCAATCCTCGATTCGCCCACCATCAGGATCGTTCCGGACGACACGCCAAGACTGGCCGGATGAGCGCCGGCAACGCCACGACGCCACGGCGTTTCGCTTTCAGGCCACGCGCCAGGATCCAGACGCGCTCAAAGAATAAAAAGGCCCGGCTTAACCCAGCCGGGCCTTCCACCATCAAACAGGTAAAACGGCGGATCAGATCACCTCGATCCACCGTCACCCGTCCCGCCTTACTTACCCAATCCCGTTGCCGCAATCTGCTGCTCGACGAACTGCGCGAACAGTGCGTGCGAGTGCGTGCTCGGGTGGACCGTATCGGCGAAGACATAAGTCTGGTCGGCCCCCGCTACCGTGTAGGTCGCCGGCGAGCAGAACAGCGACGAGGCGAACTGCGAGCCATACTCGGCCGGAGTCAGACCGTTCAGGACAGCCGGATTCGCCGTGGCGTACTTGGTGGCGTTGGCCGCCATCGCCGTCAGGTTACACGCCGTGCCGGTATTGGTCGTGGTGAAGCCCAGCGACTGGGCGTTCGGCAGCAGGACGGTATCGAGCCACGTGAACGCATCGGCGACGATGACCGTGTGCGCTGCGATCTGCGTCGCGAGCGCCTGCTCGACGATGCCGTTAAAGGCGGCGCTGATGCCGGTCAGCAACGCGGCCGAGCCCGCTGCCTGGGCGTTCGCTGCGACGCCGAGAGGCGTCTGGCCGATGTCGGGCACGGTCATCAGCACGACGTGTGTCGCGCCGTTAGCGATGATGGTCTGGATCTGCGTCGCGAGCGCGACGGCGGCCGCTGCGACCTGGGTGCTGTTCGTCTGCAGGTAGCTGGCGATGAACTCCACCTGACCCGCCTGCGTGTTCGGCAGCAGGCCGGCCGCGACGGCAGCCGGGTACTGCGTCTGCAGCGCGGTGCCGAGCGCCGTCAGATTGGCCGTGGTCGCGAACTGGAAGATGTCGTTCGCGCCGCCGTCCACCAGCACGAGCTGGCTCGAATTGAAGCTCGTATGTGCGCTCAGGTATTGCGACACCTGAGTCGTGACCGGCACGGTCGTCGCGGCCAGGTTGTCCGGCGCCCAGCCTTCGCCTTCGGCGATGACGACGTCCGACCCGCCCTGCGCATAGCCATAGCCGCCGGCTGCCACCAGCGGCTGGCCGAAGCCGCCCAGGTAAGCCGCGGTCAGCGTGCCGCCATAGTATTGGGCGATCAGTTGCGTCCACACCTGACCCGGATTGGTCGTGAAGCGGCCGCCGCCAAAGTCTGCTGCGATGACCGGCGCGTACGTGCCCACGTCCGACAGGCTGTCGCCGAACGACACGACCTGCAATTTGACGCCGCCTGCCGGCGTGCTGCTGCTCGGACTGCTGCTACTGCCGCCGCCGCAGGCTGCCAGCATGACGAAGGCTGCGCTGGCGATCGCGACTTGCGACAGGCGCAACAGACCGCGATGTTTGGTTCCCTGTTGTTTCATGTTGATTTCATCTCCTCGTATGTGTGTGGCCTTTTTTGCCATGTGATGCAGGCGGCGCCCACCGCGTCGGCGGCGTGGCGACAGCTTACAGAATCTTTCCCGGTCTGCGTGGCGTTTGAAACGCCGCCGGGTTGTTTGCCGATGCATTGACGCATTCGTCCGGATGGCGCCCAGCGGTCTGCGAGTCGCGCGACGCGTGATACGCGGCAGCCCACGCGGGCGGCGCGAACAGCGCGCTCAGCTTGTTGCGCCAGCCCTGCACCTGCAGGAAATCGGCACCCATCGACGCCCATTCGTGAAACGTCGCCTTTAGCGGGTTATAGGTGTGAAGCGGCTCGACGATGCCGTAGACCGGTGCATCGTGGGCATCTTCTTCCACATAGCTGCCGAACAGCCGGTCCCAGATGACGAGCACGCCGGCGTAATTGCGATCGATGTAGCGGTCGTTGCGCGCGTGGTGTACGCGATGAATCGACGGCGTGTTCAACACGTATTCGAGCCAGCCGAGTTTGCCGATCGCCTGGGTGTGCACGAAAAACTGAAAGCCGAGATTGATCAGGACGATGGCGACGATCTGCTTCGGCGGAAAGCCCAGTACTGCGAGCGGAATCCAGAACACCCACATGCCGGCGATGGGGTACATCAGGCTCTGGCGGAAGGCAGTGGAAAAATTCATTCGCTCCGACGAGTGATGCACGACATGTGCGGCCCACAGCCAGCGCACCCGGTGGCTGCAGCGGTGAAACACGTAGTAGAGCAGGTCCTGTGCAACGAACAGGACGACGAACGATAGCCATCCCGCGCGCCATGTGTAGACGCGAAAATGGTCGAAGCAATACGCATAAATGGGGATGATCGCGAGCCACGCGAGCTTGTCGGCGGCCTGCTGCAGCAACGCAAGTGCGGCGTTGCAAAGCGTGTCGCGCCAGCTATAGAGGCGTGCTGCGGGGCGCGTGCGATGCAGGTGCCACGCCTCCCAGCCGATGCATGCAAGGAAGACGGGCGCCATGGCGAGCAGCAGCAATTCGGCATCGAATTGCATGGGCGTCTTCCTCCTGGGTCCCTGGCCGCTGCGAATGCCGCAGCAGGCGTTGTCGTTATCGTCTGATTCCGCAACGCCGCCCTGGGTGGCGCGCGGTTGGCGCGCGCCTGTATGGATGTCACGCGCGCTTCAAACACTGCCCGCAAGCGTACACGCTCTGGGGCCTGCCGCGCATGGCTTCGCTAGAAGGAATCCTCAATGCTGGTTGCCCTTGTGCGGGTTTTTCCTGGGCTTGCTGCGCGGTTCTTCCGCGACTTCCTGCATCGGTTGCGACGGTCCCTGGTAGACCCATTCGAGCAGGGCATCGTGCGCGGCTCGCGCAGCTTCCGAGTGTGGGTCGTTGATGATGCTGACGACGATATAACTGACACCGTCGGCGGAGGCCACGTAGCCCGCGATGGCGCGCACGTCGCGCAACGTGCCGGTCTTGATGTGCGCGTTGCCGCCGACCGGTTGCGAGGTGAGGCGGTTGCGCATCGTGCCGTCGACGCCGGCCACCGGCAGCGAATCGACGAACACCTGGGCGACCGGGCTCGCGTTGGCCGCCTGCAACAGATCCGCCAGCGAGAGCGCCGTGATGTGCTCGTCGCGCGACAGGCCCGAGCCGTTGTCGAGCGAGAGGTACTCCATGTCGAGGCCGTTTTTCTGCAGGAACGCTTCGATTGCACGCGCGGATTTTTCCGGCGTCGCCGGCGGTTTGCTGGTGACCGCGCCGATCGTCAGGAACAGGTTGCGCGCCATCGTGTTGTTGCTGAACTTGTTGATGTCGTGAACGATGTCCGACAGCATCGGCCCCTCGTGAGTGGCGATCAGGCGTGCTTCGACCGGTACAGGGCCTTCGCGCGTCGCGCCGGTGAAGGTGCCGCCGTTCTGCTCCCATAGCGCGAGGAAACCGCCGGCGAAGAACGCCGAGTGGTCGAGCATCGCCACGTTCAGTGTGCGTGGGCCGCAGCGCACGGGGTATTCGCCGATGAACGATGCGCTCACCGTGCCGTTCGGCTGCGGCGTCACCTCGGGCGTGGGCAGTTCGCCGCGGCACGGGCCGCCGGTGGCGTGCAACTGGTTGTCGATCTGAAGTTGCGCGAGCGCGGGTATGACGTCGATGGCCACGCTGCCATCAGGCGACGGCGTCAGCGTGAACGACAGCGACTTGAAAGCGTACAGCAGAGGATCGGGGCCGACGTTGTACGGAGCCGTGACATCGTCGTCGAACGGTGGCAGGTCGCGCGTCGAAGCGTCGAAAAAACGCTTGTCGAGCACCAGCGCGCCGTCGATCCCGTTGATGCCGGCCTTGCGGATTTTCTGCACGAGGTCGATCAGTTCTTCCGGCACGAGCTTCGGGTCGCCGGTGCCCTGGATGTAGAGATTGCCGTGCAGGATGCCGTTGGCGTCGAGCGTGCCGTCTGCGTAGGCGCTGGTGCGCCAGCGGTAATCGGGGCCCAGGATCGACAGGCCGGAGTAGGTCGTGACGAGCTTCATCGTCGAGGCGGGCATCATCGGCTTGCCCGCGTTGAGCGCGACGATGGGCGTGCGATCGCCGACTTTCTCGACCACCACGCTGATATTGGACAACGGCACGTGGGCGCGTGCGAGGTCAGTCATGACGACGGGCGGCAGCACCGTACTGACGCTGACAGTAGGGTGCTTGGCTTTGATGCGGGCTTGCGCCGGCGCGGCGCAGGCAAGCGCCGCACACGCCATCAGCAGGGCGACCGCGCCCATTGGGGCACGCCGCGCCGGGTTGCGCCGTGCTGCTCGCGTTGGGGCGACACCTTGCGCGGTAACGGTACCGTGTGGGATCGCGTCAGAGCATGTGGACGGTGCAGCAGTAACGAATGAGACCGACGAAGCAGCGCATGGCGCGAGGCGGCGGACGAGAAAAGACAGAAAGGCGTGCGTCATGAACGGGCGAAAAACCAAAGAGTCACGTGCTGAAGCACGGCGCTCGGCGCGCTGTACTCATGTAGGGCATACAAGGGGTCTAACGGCCGCGCGCAGCAAAACTTCATCGTCATGCGCGCGTTTGTTTTCCCTTGTGCGAGTCGCCATGTGGCCCCTTGTTTTCAGGGCCCGATGGCGCGCTGCGCAAAAGCGCTCATTGTAGAGACATGCCGCGCTGGTGAGGTGAAATTGCGCCATACCTGCAGCAATCCGCGGGGGCGAGGCGCACGAGGCCGGGACGGGCGCTAGAATGCGGCATCATGAGTGTTTCGGAATCGTAGAGTCATGCGCATATTGCTAGTCGAAGACGACCGGATGATTGCCGAGGGCGTGCGCAAAGCGTTACGTGGCGAAGGCTTTGCTGTCGACTGGGTGGAAGACGGCGAGGCGGCGCTCAGCGCGGCCGGCGGTGAACCTTACGATCTGGTGCTGCTCGATCTCGGGCTGCCCAAGCGCGACGGCCTCGACGTGCTGCGTGCATTGCGCGCACGCGGTCATACGCTGCCGGTGCTGATCGTGACGGCGCGTGACGCCGTGGCCGATCGCGTCAAAGGACTCGACGCGGGTGCCGACGATTACCTCGTCAAACCTTTCGATCTCGACGAACTCGGCGCCCGCATGCGCGCGCTGATTCGGCGTCAGTCGGGCCGCAGCGATTCGACCATCCGCCACGGCACGCTCACGCTCGATCCCGCTTCGCACCAGGTAACGCTGGCCGGCACGCCGGTCGCGCTTTCCGCGCGCGAATTTGCGCTGCTCGAAGCGCTGATTGCGCGGCCCGGCGCGGTGCTCTCGAAGAGCCAGCTCGAAGAAAAAATGTATGGCTGGGGTGAGGAAATCGGCAGCAATACCGTCGAGGTGTACATCCACGCGCTGCGCAAGAAGCTCGGCGCCGACCTGATCCGCAACGTGCGAGGCCTCGGCTACATGATCGCGAAGGACGCCTGAGCCGATGCGTTCCATTCGTCGTCAATTGCTGTTCTGGCTGCTTGCCATCGTGTTGCTCGGCGTCGGCATCGCCGGCTGGCTGATCTACCGTCAGGCGCTCGCCGAAGCCAACGAACTGTTCGATTACCAGTTGCAGGAGATTGCCGAAGCGCTGCCGTCCGAGCCCTTCTCGCAGGTGCTCGGCTCGCGCGATACCGGCGACGAAGGCATCGTGCTGCAGATCTGGAATCGCAACGGGGCGTTGATGTACTACTCGCGGCCGCGCGCGCCGCTCGCGCCGCGCGCCGAACTCGGCTTTTCAACCGAGCGCACCGACCGCGGCGACTGGCGCGTGTACGGCGCGATCGTCGGCGATAACGTCGTGCAACTGGCCCAGCCGGTGTCGGTGCGCAACCGCCTTGCTGCGAACGTGGCGTTACGCACGCTATGGCCGTTGATCGTACTGCTGCCGTTGCTGGGGTTGGCGGTGTGGATGGTGGTCGGGCGCGGACTCAGGCCGCTGCGCCGGGTAACCGGGGCGCTCGACACACGCCATCCGGAAGCGCTCGATCCGCTGCCCGACAGCCGCCTGCCGCTCGAAGTGCAGCCGCTGGTGCGCGCGCTCAATGGCCTGCTGCAGCGTCTCGCCACAGCGCTCGACACACAGAAGGCGTTCGTTGCCGATGCCGCGCACGAACTGCGCACACCGCTCGCCGCGGTGCAGATCCAGACACAACTCGTTGCGCGCGCGACCGACGACGCCACGCGCAGTGAAGCGCTCGCCGATCTGCAGGCAGGCGTCACGCGAGCGACGCGTCTCGCCGAACAGTTGCTGGCGTTGGCGCGTTCGGAACCGGACGGGCACACCCAGACCCAGGCGATCGATCTGCACGCGTTGCTCGAAGACTGCGTGATGGCCTACGCGCCGCTCGCGCAGCAACGTGGTGTCGATCTCGGCATTGAGTCGAGCGAGGCTGCTAGCGTGACTGGCAATGCGGACGCGCTGCGGGTGATGTTCAATAACCTGGTGGACAACGCAACCAAATACACACCGCGCGGCGGCAGGGTGGATGTGAGCCTGACCATTGAGGCGGGGCATCCGGTCGTGCGCATTGGCGACAGCGGACCGGGCATTCCGCCCGCCGAGCGCGAGCGTGTGTTCGACCGCTTCTATCGTGCCGGGGCGAGCGCCGATCGCGCCCGCACGGATGTCTCCGGTAGTGGACTGGGGCTGGCGATCGTGCGGCGCATCGCGCTTCAGCATGACGCGAGCGTGACCCTGGGCGAAGCACCGGCCGGTGGCCTCGAAGTGAGCGTGCGGTTCTGACGGGGAAAGTGCGTCGCGTGGTGGAAAGCTGGCTGTTTTGCCGAAGTTCCCCTGCTTAAGACTCTTTTAAGCGATAGCACGTACGCTTCATCCCATTCCCAAAGCCTTCCTCCCTGTCAGGAGCTCACGATGAATGCGAAAACCCTGTCCCGCAGTGCTGTTGCCGTGGCCGTTGTCGTCGCGCTGTCCGCCGGTTATGTGGCTGGCCACCGCGATCTGCCCGCGCCGCAGGTTATCGCGCCGGCGCAGGCCGCCGCGATGATGCCTGCCGAAGCTGCGGCAAAAACCGGCATCCCCGATTTCTCCGGCCTCGTCGAGACCTATGGTCCCGCTGTCGTCAACATCAGCGCGAAGCATGTCGTCAAGCAGACCGCTCTGCGCAGCGGCGGCGACAATGGCGAAAACGGCGGCAACGCCCAGCAACTGCCGATCGATCCTAGCGATCCGTTCTACCAGTTCTACAAACGCTTCTTTGGCGGCATGCCTGGCATGCAGGGCGGAGACGGCGGCGGCGATCAAGGCGACCAGCCGAGTGCGAGTCTCGGTTCAGGATTTATCGTCAGCAGCGACGGCTACATCCTGACCAATGCGCACGTGGTCGATGGCGCGAACGTCGTGACCGTGAAGCTGACCGACAAGCGCGAGTTCCGCGCCAAGGTGGTGGGTGCCGACAAGCAATCCGACGTGGCCGTGCTGAAGATCGATGCGAGCAATCTGCCGATCGTGAAGATCGGCGACCCGAGCCAGAGCAAGGTCGGCCAGTGGGTGGTGGCAATCGGCTCGCCCTATGGCTTCGACAACACGGTGACCTCGGGCATCATCAGCGCGAAGTCGCGCTCGCTGCCGAACGAAAACTACACTCCGTTCATCCAGACCGACGTGCCGGTGAACCCCGGCAACTCGGGTGGCCCGCTGTTCAACCTGCAAGGCGAGGTCATCGGTATCAATTCGATGATCTACTCGCAAACGGGCGGCTTCCAGGGACTGTCATTCGCGATTCCGATCAACGAAGCGATCAAGGTCAAGGACGATCTCGTCAAGACGGGTCACGTAAGCCGTGGGCGCCTCGGTGTTGCCGTGCAAGGCATGAACCAGACGCTGGCCAACTCGTTCGGCTTGACCAAGCCGAACGGCGCGCTCGTGAGCTCGGTGGACCCGGGCGGCCCGGCCGCCAAAGCCGGCTTGCAACCCGGCGACGTGATCACGGCGGTGAACGGTTCGCCGGTGGCCGATTCGACCGATTTGCCCTCGCAGGTGGCAAGCCTCGCACCGGGCAGTTCGGCGACCATCACGGTGTGGCGCGACAAGACGAGCAAGGACATCAAGGTGACGCTCGGTTCGATGTCGGATACCAAGGTCGCGAAGAACGACAATGCGCCTGAGCAGGTTCAGGGCCGTCTCGGGGTCGCGGTGCGGCCGCTTACGCCGGACGAAAAGAGTAACGCTTCGGTGTCGCACGGCTTGCTGGTGCAGCAGTCGGGCGGCGCGGCCGAGAACGCCGGGATCCAGCCGGGCGACGTGATTCTGGCGGTGAACGGCCGTCCGGTGACGAGCGTCGACCAGTTGAAGCAGATGATCTCGCAGGCGGGCAACAGCATCGCCCTCCTGATCCAGCGTGATAACGCGCAGATTTTTGTGCCGGTGGACCTCGGTTGACGTAAAACTTGCCGGTCCGTTTGCATAAACTGCCCACGGACCGGCGCCTTGTACGGGCAGCGCGCCCGCCTTTTGCCGCGACAGTAGTCTCAACGCGGGCCAGCAGGTTGGATGTTGGTGGGAAAAGTGGTCTGGGACTCAGGCGGGCACGGCAGTTGCAGTTGTCTGTCGGGGGTAGACCCACCAGGACTCTAACAAGGAGCGATGCAATGAAATTTCAAGGCAATCAGCGACGTCTCGTGGCGGTGGCGCTAACCGCGGCGCTGACGCTAGGTCTCGCGGGTGGCGCCTGGGCGCAGCAGTCGAACGACACGACCGGCGGCACCACCAGCGAGAGCGATAGCGCTGGCAACGTCAACGGCGGCGGCATGCCGCAGATCCAGCATCAGGGCGGCGTGGCCTACGTATCGGGCGGCGTCGGCAGCGACGAGTCGAAGGCGCTCCAGGGTGCCGAAAGCCACTGGCCGCTGGCGCTGCGCTTTACCGGCCCGGGCTCCGACTTCCTCGCCGACGTGCACGTGCAGATCGTCGACGCACACGGCGCGGATGTGCTGCAGGCCGATTCGCGCGGTCCCTATATGCTCGTGAGGTTGCGTCCGGGCCGTTATACGGTGCACGCGCGCTACAAGAGCGACGATCAGCAAAAGGCAGTGACGGTGCCCGCCCAGGGCGGCACCAAGTCGGCCTTCTACTGGAATACGCAGTAACACGGGCCGAATTCGCCGGCCGCGCGAAGGTTGCGCAATTGGCCGAAGATTGGCCGATAATGAAGCCACGGGTGCTCCCCGTGGCTTTTTTCATTCTGAAAGCCGCCGCCGGGCGTTGAAGTCCGAGCCATTCCTGGGACGCTTCGTGTGGATGGTTGCCTGATCACTTTTTGGCCGCTGCCTGAACCGCCGTTTTATCGCATACGGAGTCCTGACATGAGCGATCCCACGCCGCCCGCAGGGAGTCCCCCAGGGACCTCCCACGGCGCTTCGGGTTCCGGTGCGGCTACTGGCGCTCATCGCATCGAGATTAGCGTCAACCATCACCGGGTGCGGGTGATCCATCAGGGCGTCACGATGGCCGACACGCAGGGCGCGCTCACGCTCACGGAGAGCGGCCTGCCCGAGGTATTTTATTTTCCGCGCGGCGATGTCAATATGGCGCGGCTCGAAAGCTCGAACCATACGTCGCGTTGCCCGTTCAAGGGCGAGGCGTCTTATTTCCATCTGCGCACCGAAGACGGCCTGGTTGAGAATGCCGCCTGGTGTTACGAAAACCCGCTCGACGGGGTCCAGCAGATCAAGGGCTATCTGGCGTTTTATGCTTCGCGTGTCGACCGCATCTATCAGACATCCTGATTGTGTAGACGGCGCGTTTCTCGGGGAGTGGGTCATGGAGCTGAACAACGCGTTACGGATTGCGCTTGCACCGGCCGATGTCTGGGACGCGCTGCAAGACATCGCGTTGTTGCGCGCGAGTCTCGACAACTGCGAGTCGTTCAGCCGCCTTGCGGGCGGCGAGTATGCGTTGACGCTGACGGTGCCGCTCGGACCGTTGCGCGCCCACTACGAAGTGCGCGCCCATGTCGCCAACAAGAACCCGGTACAGCTCGACGAGCCGCATCGTGCGCTCAACTTCAAGGCGCGCGCCGAAGGTGTCGGATCGCTGCGTGGACAGATCGATGTGACGCTGCGCGCGGACGATTCAGGGTCGAACAAGGCGCCGAGCACGCGGATCGATTATTCGGTGTGGGCCACCTTGACGGGGCCCCTCGCCGAATTGCCGACGCGCCAGATCGAGAATGCGCTGCACGAGCTAGCCGACGATTTCTTCACGGAGTTCTGCGCGGTCGTGCAGGCCAAGCATGGGCAAGGTCCAAACCGCGCGCGCGGCACCCACAGTCGGCGGCAGCATGTGTTCCTGCGGCCGATCAATCTTGGCAGCGTAGCGCGCCGGGTCAGGCCGCACGATCACGGAGGCTCGCTCTCCGGGCGTGCCACCAGCACGCTGTTCGGGGCACGCTCGCATAGCGTGTCGCATCGCGAGCCGACGCCGCATGCCATGCCGAACTGGGCGTGGGCCGCGATGATCTTCGTTGTCGCATTGCTGCTTTATGCCGCGCACTGGTTCAGTACCCAGAGCTGAGCGGACCTCAGGCTTTCTTCGCCTCGCCATTCGCGCCGGTGCGTAACGCCGGACTGAGCCGCAGCGCGTCGAACATGGCTTCCACCATCTGCTGCGCGTGCTCGGCGAAATCGGTGGAGTCGGGCAGAATCAGCATGTCCCTCAGCGAACCGCCAACGAACGCATGCAGCATCGTGGCTGCCAGTTTCGTGTCGAGATCGGGCGGCATCTGGCCTTTGGAGATTGCGTTGCGCAGGCCGATCTCGATCTTGCCGAGCCCCTCACGCATGTTGGTCTGATAGCGGACCATCACCGGGCCCATATCTTCTACGAACTCGCATTTCAGAAACAGAATGTCGAATACGCGTCGCCGCCGCGGATCGGCCGCGGTGTCGCGCAGACAAAGCGTGCAGATTTCGATCAGCCGTCCGAGCGGATCGACCTCTTCCGGGTTGATCGACGCGGCCTTCAGTTCGTCGAGCGGCAGCAGCACGCGGTCGAACATCTCGGTGAAGAGGTCACCTTTGTTGGCGAAGTGCCAGTAGATCGCCCCGCGGGTGACGCCCGCGGCCTGGGCGATGTCAGCCAGCGACGTGCGCGACACGCCTTTCTCGAAAAAGACCTTCTCGGCGGCATCGAGAATGCCGGCGCGCGTCTCCAACGCCTCTTCCTTGGTCCTTCTGACCATTTCGTCTGACCTGCGTATTGGTGGGATTACCCGGACACTTTTAAACGTGGCCCGTCACAATCCGCCCGCGCGTTTCGTCTTTAGCGAGCAGGTATTGCCTTGGACTGCCTGAAAGGATAGCGAAAGACACTTTTACATGCATTCGCGAATGTATATATAATAGCACCCCATCGATCGGATAGCCCAAGCCGTGACGACCGGTTAATATCCGTCACTGTTGCCTTTCAGAAAGCTTATGCGCCGTCCCAAAAGGGTCGACGGCGTGCGGCATTTCCCGGTTTGGCGCATATCGCCCGGGGTGCAGAGCGGGTCCGCACTACTGGGCTTCCGGTTACGCGTCGTAAGACGCATGCGTGCGCTGTCGTCCCCGGGGTAGGGATGCGCGCACTTTTCATTCTCTCAGCCTTGACAGAGGTCGCTCCATGCGCGTCGAACGGGTTCCATTTCGCTTAATCAGTGCCGCGACGGCTGCCGTATTGCTGGCAGCGTGCGGACCAAAACAATCGGCCCCGCCACAACAAACACCCGAAGTCGGCATCGTCACCGTCCAGCCGTCGGCCGTGCCGGTCGTCACCGAATTGCCGGGCCGCACCAATGCTTTCCTCGTGGCGCAAGTGCGCGCGCGGGTGGACGGCATCGTGCTGCGCCGTGAGTTCACCGAAGGCAGCGAAGTGAAGGCCGGTCAGCGTCTTTACAAGATCGATCCGGCGCCTTACATCGCGCAACTGAACAGCGCCAAGGCGACGCTTGCCAAGGCTCAGGCGAACCTCGTGTCCGTCACGGCGCAGGCCAGCCGCTACAAGGTGCTGGTCGCGGCCAACGCAGTCAGCAAGCAGGACTACGACAACGCAGTCGCTTCGGAAGGCCAGGCGGCGGCGGACGTCGCTTCGGGCAAGGCCGCTGTGGATACCGCGCAGATCAATCTTGGCTACACGGACGTCGTCTCGCCGGTGAGCGGCCAGGTCGGCATTTCGCAGGTGACGCCGGGCGCGTATGTGCAGGCGAGCGCGGCTACGTTGATGTCGACGGTCCAGGAACTGGATCCGATGTACGTCGACCTCACGCAATCGAGTCTCGACGGCCTCAAGCTGCGTCGCGATGTGCAGGAAGGTCGTCTGAAGACGAGCGGTCCGGATGCGGCGAAGGTCACGCTGATTCTCGAAGACGGCCGCACCTACTCCGAGAAGGGCAAGCTGCAGTTCAGCGACGTCACGGTCGATCAGAGCACCGGTTCCGTCACCGTGCGCGCGCTGTTCCAGAACAAGGACCGTGTGCTGCTGCCGGGCATGTTCGTGCGTGCACGCATCGAAGAAGGCGTGAACGATCAGGCGATCCTCGTACCGCAGATCGGCGTGACGCATGACCAGAAGGGCACGCCCACCGCGCTCGTCGTCGGTGCAGACAACAAGGTCGCGTTGCGTCAGCTCGTCACCTCGCGCACGTATGGCTCGAACTGGGTGGTCGACAGCGGCCTGAATCCGGGTGACCGCGTGATCGTGCAGGGCACCGACAAGGTTCGCCCCGGCATGGACGTCAAGACTGTCGCGGCGCAACTGCCTGCTTCCTCCGACGCGGCTGCTGCAGCTGCGCCGGCCGCCAGCGGTGCCCAGACGGCTCAGGCTGCTTCTGCAGCATCGGGCGCGCAATAACAGGGAGCCTGTTTCATGGCAAAGTTTTTTATCGATCGCCCGATTTTTGCATGGGTGATCGCCATCATTTTGATGCTCGCGGGCCTCGCGTCGATCTTTACGCTACCGATCGCGCAATACCCGACCATCGCGCCGCCGGCCGTGCAGATCAGCGCAACGTACCCGGGCGCATCGGCGAAGACGGTGGAAAACACCGTCACGCAGGTGATCGAGCAGCAGATGAGCGGTCTCGACCACTTGTTGTATATCTCGTCCACTTCCGATGACTCGGGTACGGCCACCATCACGCTGACGTTCGCCGCCGGCACTAATCCTGACATCGCACAGGTGCAGGTGCAGAACAAGCTGCAGTTGGCTACGCCGCTGCTTCCGCAGGCCGTGCAGCAGCTCGGTACCAAGGTCACCAAGTCGAGCAGCAGCTTCCTGCTCGTGATGGCCTTCAACTCCGAAGACGGCAGCATGAACAAGTACGACCTGGCGAACTACGTCGCGTCGAACATCGAAGACCCGGTCAGCCGGATCGACGGTGTGGGTACGGTCACGCTGTTCGGCTCGCAGTACGCCATGCGGATCTGGCTCGATGCGAACAAGCTCACCAACTTCGGTCTCACGCCGGTCGATGTGCAGACCGCGTTGACCGCGCAGAACGTGCAGGTCGCGGGCGGCTCGCTTGGCGGCACGCCGGCGGTACCGGGTCAGGCGCTGCAGGCCACGATCAGCGAAGCAACACTGCTGCAGACGCCGGAGCAGTTCGGCAACATTCTGCTGAAGGTGAATCAGGACGGCTCGCGCGTGCTGCTGAAGGACGTGGCGCGCATCGATCTGGGCGGCGAAAACTACAACTTCGACACCAAGTACAACGGTGTGCCGACGGCCGGCTTCGGCATTCAGCTCGCAACGGGTGCCAACGCGCTGGCTACGGCCAAGGCGGTGCGCGCGAAGGTCGACCAGTTGTCGAAGTACTTCCCGCACGGTCTTGTCGTGAAGTATCCGTATGACACGACACCGTTCGTGCGCCTGTCGATCGAAGAAGTGGTCAAGACGCTGCTCGAAGGGATCGTGCTGGTGTTCCTGGTCATGTACCTGTTCCTGCAAAACCTGCGCGCGACGTTGATTCCGACGATCGCGGTGCCGGTGGTGCTGCTCGGTACGTTCGCGATCATGAGCGCGGTGGGCTTCTCGATCAACGTGCTGTCCATGTTCGGGCTGGTGCTTGCCATTGGTCTGCTGGTGGACGATGCGATCGTGGTGGTGGAGAACGTCGAGCGGGTGATGGCTGAAGAGGGACTATCGCCACGCGATGCGACCCGCAAGGCCATGGACCAGATTACCGGTGCGCTGGTCGGTGTGGCGCTCGTGCTGTCGGCGGTGTTTGTGCCGGTGGCGTTCTCGGGCGGCTCGGTGGGCGCCATTTACCGGCAGTTCTCGCTGACGATCGTGTCGGCGATGGTGCTGTCCGTGCTGGTCGCATTGGTGTTGACGCCGGCACTCTGCGCGACGATTCTCAAACCGATTCCGCAGGGTCATCACGAAGAGAAGAAGGGTTTCTTCGGCTGGTTCAACCGGACCTTCGAGAAGAGCCGCGACAAGTACCACAGTGGTGTGCACCACGTGATCAAGCGCTCGGGCCGCTGGCTCATCATCTATCTGGTGGTGATCGTGGCGGTGGGCATGCTGTTCGTGCGTCTGCCGAAGTCGTTCCTGCCGGATGAAGACCAGGGCACGATGTTCGTGCTGGTGCAGACGCCGTCGGGCTCGACCCAGGAGACCACCGCGCATGCGCTGAAGGACATTTCCGACTACCTGCTCGACAAAGAGAAGGGCATCGTGGAATCCGTCTTCACGGTGAACGGTTTCAGCTTTGCCGGTCGCGGCCAGAACGCGGGTCTCGTGTTCGTGCGGATGAAGGACTACTCGCAGCGGCAACACGCCGACGAGAAGGTTCAGGCACTGGTGGGCCGGTTGTTCATGCACTTCGCGGGCTATAAGAATGCGCTGGTGTATCCGGTCAACCCGCCGTCGATTCCAGAACTGGGTACGGCATCGGGCTTCGACTTTGAACTGGAAGACCGTGCAGGGCTTGGCCACGAGAAGCTGATGGAAGCGCGCAACATGCTGCTCGGCATGGCCGCGAAGGATCCGGTGTTGGCGCAGGTACGTCCGAACGGGCTGAACGACACGCCGCAGTTCAACGTGACGATCGACCATGAGAAGGCTGCCGCGCTCGGCGTGTCGCTCGCCACGATCGACCAGACGTTCTCGATCGCCTGGGCATCGGCCTATGTGAACAACTTCCTCGATACCGACAGCCGGATCAAGAAGGTGTACCTGCAGGCTGACGCACCGTTCCGGATGAACCCGGAAGATCTGAACGACTGGTACGTGCGCAACGGCGCCGGCACGATGGTCCCGTTCTCGGCGTTCACGACCGGCACGTGGGCCTACGGTTCGCCGAAGCTCGAGCGCTACAACGGTATTTCCGCGGTGGAAATCCAGGGTGCGGCTGCGCCTGGCAAGAGTACGGGTCAGGCGAACGCGGCAATCGAGGCGATTGCGGCCAAGCTGCCGGCGGGTATTGGTTACGAGTGGACAGGTTTGTCGTTCCAGGAAATCCAGTCTGGTTCGCAAGCGCCTATCCTCTACGGTATCTCGATCCTCGTGGTGTTCCTGTGTCTCGCGGCGCTGTATGAAAGCTGGTCGATCCCGTTCTCGGTGATCATGGTGGTGCCGCTCGGCGTGTTGGGCGCACTGCTGGCCGCTACGCTGCGTGGCCTCGAGAACGACGTGTTCTTCCAGGTGGGTCTGTTGACCACCGTGGGGTTGTCGGCGAAGAACGCGATTCTGATCGTGGAATTCGCCCGCGAACTGCAGCAGGGCGAAGGCATGGGGCCGGTCGAGGCTGCGCTGGAAGCCGCGCGTCTGCGGTTGCGGCCAATCCTGATGACCTCGCTCGCGTTCATTCTCGGTGTGATGCCGCTGGCTATCAGTAACGGTGCTGGGTCTGCGAGCCAGCACGCGATTGGTACCGGCGTGATCGGCGGGATGCTGACGGCGACCTTCCTCGCGATTTTCATGATTCCGATGTTCTTCGTCGTGGTTCGTGCGAAGTTCGGCGGCGAGAAGGAAGATCCGGATGCGGCGCTCGAACACTATAACCAGCACCATCCTCATGATCCGCAGGGCGACGGTCATGATGGAAGCGGCTCGGGCAAGGAAGGACATTGAGATGCAAAAACACTCTTTGATAGCAGTGGCGGTCGCGTTCCTCGCTGCAGCTTGCACGATGGAGCCGAAGTACGACCGGCCGGCCGCACCGGTGTCGGGAACGTTTCCGACGGACGGCGTCTACGCGACGCAGCCGGGCCCGGCGAACGGCGGCGCGCGTAGCGCGAACGCCCAGGCCGCGTCCGATATCGGCTGGCGCGACTTCTTCGTCGATCCGCGCCTGCAACGGTTGATTGAGATTGCGCTGAAGAACAACCGCGATCTGCGCGTGTCGGTGCTGAATATCCAGCAATCGCAGGCGCAGTACCGGGTGGTGCGCGCGGGGCTTCTGCCGTCCGTCAGCGCGGCGGGTTCGGAGACGCGCACGCGTACTCCGGCGGATCTCGCGCTGCCGGGCGAGGAGCTCAGCACTGAGTATTCCGTCGGGCTGAATGCCTCGTGGGAACTCGACTTCTTCGGCCGGATTCGCAGCCTGAAGGATCAGGCGTTGGATCAATACCTCGCCACGGCGCAGGCGCGTAAGGCGGCGGAGATCTCGCTGGTGTCGCAGGTGGCGGATCAGTATCTGACGGTGCTGTCGTATGACGATCTGCTGAAGGTAACCGAAGGCACGCTGAAGACCGCGCAGGAATCGTATCGGATCAACAAGCTGCAGTTCGACAACGGCACAGGTTCCGAGCTCGATCTGCGCCAGGCGCAAACGGTGGTCGAGCAGGCCAACGCGAACTACCAGGCCGAGGCGCGTTTGCGTGCCCAGGCGGTCAACGCGCTGGTGTTGCTGGTTGGCGAACCGTTGCCTGACGATCTGCCGCCGGGTCTGACGCTCGACAACCAGAATCTCCTCACGGATATTCCGGCTGGCTTGCCGTCGGATCTGCTGACGCGGCGTCCGGACATCATGGAAGCCGAGGAGAACCTGCTGGCCGCCAACGCGAATATCGGTGCGGCCCGCGCAGCGTTCTTCCCGAAGATTTCGTTGACGGGCAACTTCGGCACGCTGAGTCCGACGTTGGGTACGCTGTTCAAGCCGGGTTCTGCGGCGTGGGGTTTCACACCGACGATCACCTTGCCGATTTTCGCTGGCGGTGAGAACAAGGCCAACCTCGACCTCGCTCACGTGCAGAAGAACATCCAGGTCGCGACGTACGAAAAGGCGATCCAGACGGCCTTCCGCGAGGTGGCGGACGGATTGGCTGCACGCGGCACGTACGACGAGCAGATTGCGGCGCTCGAACGCGATACCTTCGCGGAACAGCGGCGCCTGGATCTGTCGGATCTGCGCTATCGCAATGGTGTGGACAGCTATCTGTCGGTGCTGACTGCGCAGACCGATCTGTATTCGGCGCAGCAGGCGTTGATTTCGGCGCGGGTCGCGCGGCTGACGAACCTGGTCGATCTGTATCAATCGCTTGGTGGCGGGTGGCTCGAACACAGCGGCGATCAACCGCGTCCGGCCGATGCACCGGTGGACTACAGCGCGGCGCCGGGTGCAACGGCGGCGGCTTCTGCGCCTGCGGTGAATTAAGCACAGGGCGCGATAGCTCCAATGGCAGGCGGCGGGCTGTTGTTCTAGGCCTGCTGCTTACGTAGCAAACAGAAACGCCACGGCATGCCGTGGCGTTTCTGTTTCAGCGCTGCCGCGTCTATCGCACGACCTTTTCCGCGTGGCCTGTGCGCTCGGGCTTGCGGGCATCGCATGAGTGCCACCTCGCACCCACCAGCTTTTCCCCTCATTCCAACTCAGTGCAGATCCGCAGCCCTCAGCATTTCATCGCCCGGAGCGGCTTCTTCATTGCCACCACGTCCATCGAAATCATGTCCGGCGCGGCGGATTTCGCGCCTCGCGGTACGCTCTCCTTTGACGCCGTTAAACACGAGATTCAGCACGACCGCAGACACCGATGCCAACAGAATCCCGCTATGCAACAGCGGTGAAAGCGCCGGCGGCAGTCTGGAGAAAAACTGCGGCGACACCACCGGCACGAGACCGAGACCGATGCTCACCGCGACGATGAACAGGTTGTGGTGGTTCTTCACGAAATCGACCTTCGACAGCACCTTGATGCCGTTCGCGGCCACCATCCCGAACATCACGATGCCTGCACCGCCGAGCACGAACGCCGGCACCGACGCGACCACCTGAGCCATCTTCGGAAACAGACCAAGCAGCACGAGGATCACACCGCCCGTCGCGCAGACGAAGCGGCTCTTCACACCCGTCACGCCGATCAGCCCCACGTTCTGCGAGAACGATGTGTGCGGGAACGAGTTGAAGATGCCGCCGATCAACGTACCCAGGCCATCCACACGCAGGCCACGCACGAGCGTCTTCTGATCCACGGGGCGGTCCACCATATCGCCGACCGCGAGGAACATGCCGGTCGATTCGATGAACGTGACGAACATCACGGTGACCATCGTCGCGATGGCGAGCGGATCGAAGTGCGGCAGGCCGAAGTGGAACGGCATCACGATGCCCACCCACGGCGCGGCCGTCACACCTGCCATGTTGACGCGGCCGAGCAGCGCGGCGATCACAAAGCCAGCGACGATACCGAGCAACACAGAGATATTGGCCACGAAGCCTTTGCCGAACTTGTTGATCAGCAGGATCAGCGTGAGCACGACGAGCGACAGGCCCAGATACACCGGATTGCCGTAATCAGGATTGCCGACACCGCCGGCCGCCCAGTTGATACCAACCTCCATCAGCGACAAGCCGATCACCGAGATCACCACGCCGATCACCACGGGCGGGAAGAACCGCAACAGCTTGCCTACAGCAGGGGCCAGTAATATGCCCACCACGCCGGCCGCGATCGTCGAACCGAAGATATCGAGAATGCCCAGACTCGGGTTGGTGCCGATCGCCACCATCGGGCCGACGGCCGCAAACGTGCAGCCCATGATGACGGGCAGGCGAATGCCGAAGATCCACAGGCCGAGCGTCTGGATCAGCGTGGCGATGCCGCAGGAGAAGAGATCGGCGCTGATCAGGAACGCAATCTGATCCTTCGGCAGTTTGAGCGCGCTGCCGACGATCAGCGGCACCGCCACTGCGCCGGCATACATGACGAGGACGTGCTGAATGCCGAGCGTGAGCAACTGGCCTGCGGGCAGTCGCTCGTCGCACGGGTGAACCGTGTTCGATTGCATTTTGTCTCTCTCCACCATCTCGTTTTGGGATGACTCCAAGGTATGCGGAGAGAAAAAGCACAACAAGACCACTGGGGCCTATTCCGGGCTTCGCGACGATCATATGGGTGGGGGCAATTTGAAAGCCGATCGAAATGCGTGGGCCGCGCAAACAGCCTGTGAGCCCCGCGCTGCGGTGCGAAGGTCGGACCGCAGCACGGGGCTGATGTAAAGCGATATGTGTGAGAATCCATGAGGTGTATTCGAGGCGACGCATAGTGCCGTTTTGGCGCCGCTTCCGGAGTGGCGGGGTAAACCCGCAATTGGCGTTTCCCGGAGCCCCCGCTCTCTCAAACATGCAATCGTCGCTGACACATGCCTTGAACTGGCGGTGGTGAACGCTGGAATACGCGCGCCGCAGTTTTCAGCGATCATAGGCGCCGGTCGTGTTGAAGGTTCAAGCCGCGCATCACGAGATTGATTCAAGAACTACAGGAGCATTCACCATGAAGACGAAAGCAGCCATCGCATGGAAGGCCGGCGCACCGCTGACGATCGAGGAAGTCGATCTGGAAGGGCCGCGTGCCGGCGAAGTGCTGATCGAAGTGAAAGCCACCGGTATTTGCCACACCGACTACTACACGTTGTCGGGCGCGGACCCGGAAGGCATCTTCCCAGCGATTCTTGGCCATGAAGGCGCGGGCGTAATCGTCGACGTCGGGCCGGGCGTCGGCACCCTGAAGAAGGGCGATCACGTGATTCCGCTCTACACGCCGGAGTGCCGTCAGTGCAAGTTCTGTCTGTCGCGCAAGACCAATCTGTGTCAGGCGATTCGTTCGACGCAGGGCAAAGGGCTCATGCCCGATGCTACTTCGCGCTTCTCTCTGGACGGCAAGCCGTTGTTCCATTACATGGGGACGTCGACGTTCTCGAACTACATCGTGGTGCCGGAGATTGCGGTGGCGAAGGTGCGTGAAGACGCGCCGTTCGACAAGATCTGCTACATCGGCTGCGGTGTGACGACTGGCGTCGGCGCAGTGGTGTACTCGGCCAAGGTCGAGGCGGGTGCGAACGTGGTGGTGTTCGGTCTCGGCGGGATCGGGTTGAACGTGATCCAGGGCGCGAAGATGGTGGGCGCGGACAAGATCATCGGCGTCGATCTGAACCCGGGGCGGGTCGAGCTCGCGAAGAAATTCGGTATGACGCACTTCATCAACCCGACTGAAGTCGAGAACGTCGTCGATCATATCGTTCAACTGACCGACGGCGGCGCCGACTACTCGTTCGAATGCATCGGCAACACGAAGGTGATGCGCCAGGCGCTCGAGTGCACGCACAAGGGCTGGGGACAGTCGTTCATCATCGGCGTGGCGGCAGCAGGTGAAGAAATCAGCACCCGTCCGTTCCAGCTCGTGACGGGTCGTCAATGGAAGGGTTCTGCGTTCGGCGGCGCACGTGGCCGCACCGATGTGCCGAAGATCGTCGACTGGTATATGGAAGGCAAGATCAACATCGACGATCTGATCACGCACCGTCTGCCGCTCGATCGCATCAACGAAGGCTTCGACCTGATGAAGAAGGGCGAGTCGATCCGCTCGGTCGTGCTGTACTGATGCCGGATTCACCTTGCATTCAAGGGAGGGCGCGATGCTCGAACTGCTAGCCAATCACACCTGCTACGGCGGCGCGCAGCGTATCTACAAGCATGAGTCGAAGGTGATCGGGCTGCCTATGCGTTTTGCGGTGTATCTACCGCCGCAAGCCACGCAGGGAGCCGATGCCGCGGAGGTGAAGGTGCCGGCGCTGTTCTACCTCGCGGGTCTCACCTGTACCGAGGAAACCTTCCCGATCAAGGCAGGCGCGCAGCGCTTCGCCGCGCAGCACGGGATTGCGCTGATCGCACCGGACACCAGTCCGCGCGGTGCGGGTATCCCGGGCGAAAGCGCGGCATGGGACTTCGGCGTGGGTGCGGGATTTTATGTCGATGCGACTGAGGAACCCTGGTCGAAGCACTTCCGGATGTACTCGTACGTGCGCGACGAACTGCGAGAAACGGTGCTGGCGAATCTGCCGGTGGACGGCGAGCGGCTCGGCATCTTCGGTCACTCGATGGGTGGCCACGGCGCGCTGATGCTGGCGCTACGCAATCCACAGATTTACCGGTCGGTGTCGGCGTTCGCGCCGATTGCGGCGCCCTCGATCGCTCCGTGGGGCGAGAAGGCGTTCGGCGGCTATCTGGGCCGAGATCGGGAAGCGTGGAAGGCGTACGACGCGAGCGAACTGGTGGCGAACACCTCGCACAAGTTCGCGGAGGGGATTCTGATCGATCAGGGTCTGTCGGACCAGTTTCTTTCCGAGCAGTTATACCCCGATGTGTTCGAAGCGGCGTGCCATGCCGCAGGACAGCCGTTGATGCTGCGGCGTCACGTGGGTTACGACCACGGGTACTTTTTCATCTCGACGTTCATCGAGGATCATATTGCGCATCACGCGAAGGTTTTGCTCGCCTGATGCGCGATCTCTCACCGCCGGCCTAGCAAACTCCCGCCATATACCAAGGCGGCTAGCGCGGTGATCCAGAAGCTCGTCGGCCAATCCGTATAAAACGCGAGCGTGAGTCCCAGCCACGCTTGCACCAGCGCGAGCAGCGCCGCGAGCACGAGCCCGGTGGAGAGCCTCGTGGTGAGGTTCTGCGCCGCGGCCGCCGGCCCTACCATCAGCGTGAACACCAGCAACACGCCGACGATCTGCGTGCATGCCGCCACTGCCAGCGCCGCAATCGCCAGAAACAGCACCGACACGAGCCGCAGCGACACGCCCTTGGCCTCGGCCAGTTCCGGTTGAAGCGAAGCGAACAGCAACGGCCGCATGATCGCGGCGAGCGCAAGCAGGCTGAGCAGACCGAGTCCCGCGAGCACGCCCAGCGTGGACGCGTTCACGCCGAGCACATTGCCGAACAGCAGTGCAGTGACCTGAGTCGCGTAAGCGGTAAAGAAGTGCAGAAACAGCAGTCCGAAGCCGAGCGCGAGCGAGAGGATCACGCCGATCGCCACATCGCGCCCCGCGAGTTTCTCGCCGAGCGCGCCCATGCCGACACCTGCTGCCAACGTGAAACCAATCATCCCCCAGATCGGCGAGATGCCAAGCAGCACCGCGCCGGTCGCACCGGTGAAGCCGACGTGCGAGAGCGCGTGGCCTGCAAACGTCTGTCCGCGCATCACCAGAAAATAGCCAACAATCCCTGCCAGCACCGCGACGATCCCCGACGCCGCGAATGCGTTCACCATGAAATCGTATTCAAACATCGTTCGTGTGTCCGTCGCGTGAGGCGTGGTGATGGCCGTGTGAGTGGCCATGGCCGTGCTTATGCCCGTGGCCCGACGCGCCGCCATGATCGTGATCATGGGCGTCGTCTTCGTGTTCGTGATCGTGCTTTTCGACTTCGACGTCGCCTGACATCACGAAGATGCGGCCATTCACGCGCATCACGTCGATGGCCGAGCCGTAGAGCCGCGACAGCACCGGCTTCGTGATAACTTCATCAACCGTGCCGAGTGCTGCGACTCCGCTGCCCAGGTACAGCACCCGGTCGAGCGCATGTAGCAGCGGGTTGAGTTCGTGCGCAGAGAACAGCACCGCGATGCCGAGTTCCTGCTGCACGTTGCGCACCAGTTCGACCACGCTCTTTTGATGATGCGGATCCAGACTGATCAGCGGCTCATCGAGCAGCAGCAGTTTGGGATTGCCGAGCAGGCACTGCGCGAGCAATAGACGCTGACGCTCGCCGCCCGACAGCTCGGACAAAGGCCGCGCCGCCAGCGCTCGACCGCCCACCAGATCCAGCACGCGTTCCACATCTGCGCGCGTTTTCGCGTCGGCGTGCGGCAGACCCCAGCGATGACCATCGGCCGCCATCGCGACAAAATCGCGGCCGCGCACGCGGCGGCCGGCGAGCGCGGCGCGCGTCTGCGGCATATATCCAATCGACGCGTTGCCGCGCACTACCGGCTGACCGAGGACGCGGATCGTGCCGCTCGCCGCCGGCACGAGGCCGAGCACGGCACGCATCAGCGTGGTTTTACCCGCGCCGTTCGGCCCGAGCACGCCGATGAATTCACCTTGATTCACCTGCAGACTGGTGTCGCGCAGGATGGCACGGCCGCCCAGTTCCAGCGTCACGTTCTCGAGTTCGAGAACGGGCGCGGCATTGGACGATGTGCGGCCAGTCAGAGTCATTACGTGGTTCCGATGGTTACTGCCTTATTTGGCTGCCGCTGACGCCGCTGCCGGCGCACCGGTATCACCCGCCGCCAGCGCCGCGGAGAGCGCGTCCAGTTGCGAGAGCATCCACACCTGGTAGTTTTTGCCGGCCGGTTCCGTTTCCGTGACGCTCATGGTCGGCACGTGCGATTGCTGCGCGAGTTTCAACATGCGTTTGGTCAGGGCCTCGGTTGCCTGGCTGTTATAGATCAGGACCCGCACGCGCTTTTCGCGCAGGTCGCGTTCGAACGTAGCGATATCCGATGCGCTCGCTTCCGTGTCGTTCATCGTCGCCAGCTGGAAGCGCATATTGCGCATCGTCAGGCCGATGGCGTCCGACATGTAGCCGAACACCGGTTCCGTCGCCGTCACCGGTACGCCGGCATAGCGGCCGTGCAGATCGGCCACCTTGGCGTCGATCGGCTTGAGCGAATCGAGAAACTTCGCGAGGTTCGCATCGTACGCCGACTTGTTCGCCGGGTCAGCCGTTTCGAGTGCCGTGGTGACTGCACGGGCTACTGCGGGCATGGTTGCCGGGTTATACCAGAGGTGCGGATTGTCGCCGCTTTTCTTGCCGATCAGATCGGCGGCGACGATGATCGTGCGCTTTGCATTGTTCTTCGATGCGTTCAGCAGCTTCGCCATCCACGGATCGTAATCGGCGCCGTTGTAGACCACAAGGTTCGCGTGCTGCAACGCGCGGGCGGTCTTCGGACTCGCTTCGAACAGATGCGGGTCTTCGTCCGGGTTGCTCAGGATGCTGGTGACGTCCACATGGTCGCCGCCCAGCTGATGCACCACGTCACCGTAGAAGTTCTCCGCGGCCACCACCTGGATCTTCGCATCCTGCGCGAAGGCGCCTTGGCCGAGCGCCAGCACGGCGGCGCCGGCCACCAGATACTTCGACAGGCTGAGCGCACGGCGCGCATCGTGCCACTTCAAGCTGAGTTTGTTCATCGGTATCCCTGCTGCTAAAGAGTTGAATGCGAAGGGTGCCGGCCGATCCGGGAGAGCTTCGCGGTTAAGCGGGGATGCAATGATATAACGTATCTAATAAGTTTGTCAGCGGCTGAGGGCAGTCCGCTGCCGGCGTATTGCCGCCACAGGTGCGTGCCGCGGCCTCGACAGAGCACGACGAACTGACTCCCCCCAGCACTGCCGCGCTGCACCATCGAAATCTCGTTAACCGCCTTGACATGACCGGACGCGTATCCGATCATTCGATCACCAACAGAGCAATTGTTCGCGCAACGAGCGTTCGCTCACCGCGCGACAAAACTCGAAACGAACCGGAGACACGCAGTGGCAACGCGATTGCAAGGGAAAGTGGCGATCCTCACAGGTGCAGCGAGCGGAATCGGCGAAGCCGTTGCCCGCCGGTATCTGGACGAAGGTGCGCGTTGCGTGCTGGTCGACGTCAAGCCGGCTGACGGCTTCGGAGCGGCGCTGCGCAACGCGGACGGCGACCGGGTGCTAACCATCAGCGCCGACGTCACGCGCCGCGAGGACATCCAGCGCATTGTCGCAAGCACGGTCGAACGCTTCGGCCAGATCGATATTCTCTTCAACAACGCCGCGCTGTTCGACATGCGTCCGATTCTCGACGAATCCTGGGACGTCTTCGACCGCCTCTTCGCCGTCAACGTCAAAGGCATGTTCTTCCTGATGCAGGCCGTCGCCCAGCGCATGGTCGAGCAGGGCCACGGCGGCAAGATCATCAACATGTCATCGCAGGCCGGCCGGCGCGGCGAGGCACTCGTTTCACACTACTGCGCAACCAAAGCCGCCGTACTAAGCTATACGCAGTCCGCTGCACTGGCGCTGGCGCCGCACAGGATCAACGTCAACGGGATCGCACCCGGGGTCGTGGATACGCCGATGTGGGATCAGGTCGACGCGCTCTTCGCGAAATATGAGAACCGTCAGCCCGGCGAAAAGAAGCGTCTGGTCGGCGAGGCGGTGCCGCTCGGCCGTATGGGTGTTCCCGACGACCTGACCGGCGCAGCGTTGTTCCTTGCTTCCGCTGATGCGGATTACATCACCGCACAGACGCTGAACGTCGATGGCGGCAACTGGATGAGCTAACCCGTGGGCCCTTACCTGCTTAACGCCCGTTTGCACAACAACGCAGTAAAACATAACGTACTAGAAAGGAGACAAGTGATGAAAGCAGCCATGAAACCCGCGCTCAAGGCCGTCGGTGCCGCCGCCGTTGCGTGCGCAGCGTTGAACGCCACGGCCGGGACGGTGACGATCGCGACGTTGAACAACCCGGACATGATCGAGCTGAAGAAGCTGTCGCCGGCGTTCGAGCAGGCCAATCCGGACATCAAGCTGAACTGGGTGATCCTGGAAGAAAACGTGCTGCGTCAGCGCGCCACCACCGACATCACGACCGGCAGCGGCCAGTTCGACGTGATGACGATCGGTGCGTACGAGACGCCGCAATGGGGCAAGCGCGGCTGGCTCACCCCGATCACGAACCTGCCCGCCGCCTATGATCTGAACGACGTCGTGAAGACGGCGCGCGAGGGGCTCTCGTACAACGGCTCGCTGTACGCGCTGCCGTTCTACGTCGAAAGCTCGATGACGTATTACCGCAAGGACCTGTTCGCAGCGAAGGGTCTGACGATGCCGGATCAGCCGACTTATGACCAGATCCAGCAATTCGCCGACAAGCTCACCGACAAGGCCAACGGCATCTACGGTATCTGCCTGCGCGGCAAGGCCGGCTGGGGCGAAAACATGGCGTACGCGACCACGGTCGTGAACACCTTCGGCGGCCGCTGGTTCAATGAGAAGTGGGAACCGCAGCTCACGTCGCCGGAATGGAAGAAGGCTATCGGCTTCTACGTCAACCTGCTGCAAAAAGACGGCCCTCCGGGCGCAAGCTCGAACGGCTTCAACGAAAACCTGACGCTGATGTCATCGGGCAAGTGCGCGATGTGGATCGATGCGACGGTGGCGGCCGGCATGCTGTACAACAAGCAGCAATCGCAGATCGCCGACAAGGTGGGTTTTGCTGCCGCTCCGACCGAAGTGACGCCGAACGGCGCACACTGGCTGTGGGCCTGGGCGCTGGCAATTCCGAAGTCGTCCAAGCAGGCTGATGCTGCGAAGAAGTTCATCGCGTGGGCCACCTCGAAGGAATACATCGAGATGGTCGCGAAGGATGAAGGCTGGGCCTCGGCGCCTCCGGGAACCCGTCAGTCGACCTATGCTCGTCCTGAGTACAAGGCGGCCGCACCGTTTGCCGACTTCGTGCTGAAGGCGATCGAAACGGCTGATCCGAATCATCCGACGCTCAAACCGGTGCCGTACACCGGTGTGCAGTTCGTCGGCATTCCTGAGTTTCAGTCGTTTGGTACGGTAGTGGGCCAAAGCATCTCGGGTGCCCTCGCCGGACAGATGACCGTCGACCAGGCACTGGCAGCCGGACAGGCTACCGCCGAACGTGCTGTGCGTCAGGCCGGTTATCTGAAGTGACGTGAAACACGCCGGCTGACGCCAGTCAGCCGGCCCTTGCAGCACAGCGGGCCGTCGCGGCTGAGCCGTTACGCCTGAGCCACGTCCCGGTCGCACCCGCTTCGCCGCGACCGGCAGCACCTCGGGCTGAACTTTCAGCCGCGCGTTTACCGCGCTTTACCGAACAGGTGGTCACATCATGCGTCCTCTGCGCCTTCCTCTCATGCATGCCACTCCCCAGACCGAAAAAGAGCGCGAAACGCGCAAAGCCAATTCCGCGCGCTGGTTAGCGGCGCCGTCCACTGCTGTACTGGTACTGTGGATGGCGATTCCGTTGGCGATGACGATCTGGTTTTCGTTCTCGCACTACAACCTGCTCAACCCTGATGAAAAGGGTTTTGCGGGGATCGACAACTACAAGTACCTCGCTACAGACCCGTCGTTTGGACCGTCGATCGGACACACGCTCGAACTGATTATCGCCACGCTGGTGATTACGGTAGTGGGCGGCGTGCTGATGTCGGTGCTGTTCGACCGTAAGTTCTACGGCCAGGGTGTCGCACGGCTGCTGGCGATTGCGCCGTTCTTCGTGATGCCGACGGTCAGCGCGCTGATCTGGAAGAACATGATCCTGCATCCGGTGTACGGCCTGATCGCGCAGGGTATGCGCGCCATAGGCATGCAGCCGATCGACTGGTTCGCCGACTATCCGCTCACCGCGATCATCATGATCGTCTCGTGGCAGTGGTTACCGTTCGCGTTCCTGATTTTGTTCACGGCCATCCAGTCGCTCGACCAGGAGCAGAAGGAAGCGGCCAAGATCGACGGCGCGGGTGCCTTCTCGATGTTCTTCTACATCACACTGCCTCACCTGAAACGGGCGATTGCAGTGGTGGTGATGATGGAGACCATTTTCCTGCTGTCGATCTTCGCTGAAATCTATACGACGACAGGCGGCGGCCCAGGCACGGCGACCACCAATCTGTCTTACCTGATCTATTCGCTCGGCCTGCAACAGTTCGACGTGGGCCTCGCCTCGGCCGGCGGGATTCTCGCGGTGGTGCTGGCGAACATCGTGTCGTTCTTCCTTGTCCGCATGCTCGCGAAGAACCTGAAAGGGGAGTACGAAAAATGAGCCACGTTGCCGCTTCACCTGTTTCGTCGTCGGCCACCTCGTCGAAGAACGCGCCGTGGGCCGTCTTCAAGCGCGCGATTCCTGGTGTGTTCGCATGGCTGATCGCGTTGTTGCTGTTCTTCCCGATCTTCTGGATGACGATCACCGCGTTCAAGACCGAGCAGCAGGCTTATGCGTCGTCGTTGTTTTTCATCCCGACGCTGGACAGCTTCCGTGAGGTGTTCGCACGCAGCAACTATTTCTCGTTCGCGTGGAATTCGGTGCTGATTTCGGCGGGCGTCACGGTGCTGTGTCTGTTGCTCGCCGTGCCGTGTGCTTACGCGATGGCGTTCTTTCCGACCCGCCGCACGCAGAAGCTGCTGTTGTGGATGCTGTCGACGAAGATGATGCCGTCGGTGGGCGTGCTAGTGCCGATCTATCTGCTGTGGAAGAACTCCGGGCTGCTCGATACGGTGTCGGGGCTCGTGATCGTCTACACGCTGATCAATCTGCCGATTGCGGTGTGGATGACCTTCACGTACTTCGCCGAGATTCCGCGCGATATTCTTGAAGCAGGCCGCATGGATGGCGCGGCGACCTGGCAGGAAATCGTCTTCCTGCTGATGCCGATGTCGCTGCCGGGTCTGGCTTCCACGGCGCTGCTGCTGGTAATCCTGTCGTGGAACGAGGCGTTCTGGAGTATCAACCTGTCCAGTTCGAACGCGGCGCCGCTGACGGTGTTTATCGCGTCGTACTCGAGTCCTGAAGGGTTGTTCTGGGCCAAGCTTTCGGCCGCTTCGCTGCTGGCGGTGGCGCCGATCCTGATCGTCGGCTGGCTGTCGCAGAAGCAACTGGTGCGTGGGCTGACGTTCGGGGCGGTTAAATGACCGGTAACACCGTGACTGGTAACCGGCTGGCGTTGATCTGCGATTGCGACGGTGTCCTGATCGACAGCGAAGCGGTGGCGGCGCGCATGCTGGTGCATGAGCTGGAGGCGCGCTGGCCGGATACCGACGTCGAACCGGTGGTGCTGCCACTGCTTGGGTTGCGCATCGAACGGGTGCTCGAAAACGCTGCCGCGCAACTTGGCCGCAGCCTGAGCGCGGAAGACATGGCCTCGATACGCCACGCCGTCGAAGCTGCGGCGATGCAGGCACCTGCAGTCGCCGGCATTGCCGAGGCGCTCGCGCAGATTCCGCTTATCAAGGCATGCGCGAGCAACAGCTTCAAGGCGTATGTGCAAACGGTGCTGGCGCGCACGGGCCTCGAGAAGTTCTTCGATGGCCGGCTGTACTGTGCCGATGCCGTCGCCATGCCGAAACCCGCTCCGGACGTGTATCTGGCGGCGGCAAAGGGTTTCGGTCTGGCGAGCAGCGCCTGTCTGGTCGTGGAAGACAGCGTAACCGGCGTGACGGCGGCGAGCGCGGCAGGAATGACGGTGCTGGGATTTATCGGAGGCGGTCACGCGAGCGAGGCGCAGATCGGCGCGTTGCATGCGGCGGGTGCTTCCCACGTATTCGACGATATGACGCAACTGCCCGAGCTGGTGGCGCAATGGACCCAGCGCGTGACGGCGGCATTGCATTGAGAAGGTATCGAGAGGGTTTGCGAGCCGGGTGCGGAAAGAGACAGGCACACGCCGCTAGCGGACGCTGTCAAACTGGATTAACGTAGTACGAGAAACATACGGAGACACATCATGGCAAGCTTAACTCTGCGCAACATCAGAAAAGCCTACGACGACAATGAAGTGATGCGCGACGTCAATCTCGACATCGCGGACGGTGAGTTCGTTGTGTTCGTGGGCCCGAGCGGCTGCGGGAAATCGACGCTGATGCGCATGATCGCCGGCCTCGAGGACATCACGAGCGGCGATCTGAATATCGACGGCACGCGCGTGAACGACGTGCCGCCGGCCAAGCGCGGCATTGCGATGGTGTTCCAGTCATACGCGCTTTATCCGCACATGACGCTGTACGACAACATGGCGTTCGGGCTGAAGCTTGCCGGCACCAAGAAGCCGGAGATCGACGCGGCGGTGCGCAATGCAGCGAAGATTCTGCACATCGACCACCTGCTCGACCGCAAGCCCAAGCAGTTGTCGGGCGGCCAGCGGCAACGCGTGGCCATCGGCCGTGCGATTACGCGCAAGCCGAAGGTGTTCCTCTTCGACGAACCGCTGTCGAACCTCGATGCCGCGCTGCGCGTGAAGATGCGCCTGGAGTTCGCCCGTCTGCACGACGAGCTGAAGACCACGATGATCTACGTGACGCACGATCAGGTCGAGGCCATGACGCTGGCGGACAAGATCGTGGTGCTATCGGCGGGCAATGTCGAGCAGGTCGGCAGCCCGACGATGCTGTATCACGCGCCGGCCAACCGCTTCGTGGCAGGCTTTATCGGCTCGCCGAAAATGAACTTCATGGAGGGCGTGGTGCAGTCGGTTACGCACGACGGCGTCACGGTGCGCTACGAAACCGGCGAGACCCAGCGCGTTGCAGTGGAGCCGGGCACGGTGAAGCAGGGCGACAAGGTGACGGTTGGGATTCGCCCCGAGCATCTGCACGTCGGCACGACCGATGACGGCGTTTCGGCACGCACGATGGCGATTGAATCGCTTGGGGATGCGGCTTATCTGTACGCGGAATCGAGTGTGTCGCCGGAAGGTCTGATTGCGCGTATTCCGCCGCTCGAACGGCATACGAAGGGCGAGACGCAGAAGCTCGGCGCGACGCCCGAGCATTGCCATCTGTTCGACGCCCAAGGGAAAGCGTTCCAGCGCAAGATTGTCGAGGTACTGGCTGCTTAAGCGAAGACCGCGAAGACCGCGAAGAAGGCAAGGTGCGCCGCGTATAGCCGGCGCATCTTGCCTGTAGCGTTCACGCCTCCAGCGCCGCTCGTGCGCACAGTTCGTCGGTCACCAGCCCCGACAGCCATCCGCCTTTGAGCACTGCAATCACCGCCTCGCGCTTGCGCTCGCCGCCGGCGAAGCCAATCGTGGGCCGCCGCGGCGGCGAATCCAGCGCCACGCTGGTGACGCGCTGCCCCGTCGACGATTCGACGTGCCCACCCGCCGCGTCTATCGGCAGACCGAGGATCTCGGCTACCGCCTTGTTTTGCACGAGCTCCTTCACTTCGCTTGACGTAATAAACCCATCCTCGTATAGCGGACAGTGCGGTCCGATGTTGCCAATCCCGACAAACGCCACATCGGCCTCGCCTGTCAGCGATTCGACGATCCGGTACAGACGGTGATTGCACCACTGCGCGCGCTCGGCCTCGCTATCGGCGAGCAGCGGCGCGGGCAGCAGAAAATGCTTGCCGCCGGTCTTCTCCGAAATGTGCAGCGCGACGTCGTAGCGGTTCGAGGAGCCGTCCTGGGCGATCGCCCCGACCATCGATACCAACCGGTGTTGCGGACGCTCCAGTTGGGCGATCTGGTCGACCGCGGCTTTGAGCGTCCGGCCGCTGCCCACCGCGACTACCATTGGCTTTTCTTCGTTCAGATAGCGTTCCATCACCTGCGCGCCGGCGACGGCGAGCTTGCGGTCGACTTCCTCGGCGGTGTCGTTGTCGACCGGCACGACTTCGCACATCGCGAGGCCATAGCGCTTCGATAACTGCTCGGCGAGCGCGAGGCAATCGGCGAGCTGATGATCGACCCGCACGCGGATCAGGTTTTTCTCGACCGCGAATGCGACCAGCCGCTGTGCCACCGGGCGCGACACCTGCAGCTTCTCGGCGATCTCGTTCTGGGTGTTGCCTGCGACGTAGTAGAGCCACGCGGCGCGTGTGGCGAGGTCGAGTTTTTCGTTGGACTTGGGCACGGTGGGCTTCTTGTGGTTTGCGCCGAGGATAGCAGTCTCTCAGTCTGCTGATTCCGGCATGGGGGACGTCATCGCTAAGCCAGCCGCTCGCGCGACGGGTCGAACAGCGGCCGTACATGCCGGTACAACGTCCGGAAGCCATCCAGCCGCGCGCGCAAGGCCGCGTGTCGCGCCGGGTCCGGGGTGAATTCCATTTCGACCGGGGGTTTGGTGAGCACCTGCGCCGGATCGCCACCTGCCGCCAGCCAGCCGAGGCGGGCCGCGCCGAGCGCGGCGCCGGTTTCGCCGCCGCCGTGCTTGCGGGTGGTGGTGTTTAGCGCGTCCGCCAGTAGTTGCGCCCAGTAGTTGCTGCGCGCGCCGCCGCCAAGCAGTGACAGTCCGCTCGCCTCGGTGCCGGCAGCGCGCAGTGCATCGAGCCCGTCAGTGAGCGCGAAGGTTACGCCTTCGAGCACCGCGTAACCGAGCAACGCGCGATCGGTGGCGTGATTCATGCCGAAGAACACGCCCTGCGCATACGGATCGTTGTGCGGCGTGCGCTCGCCGGATAGATACGGCAGGAAAAATGGCGCGCTCGCCAAAGCTTCGGGCGTCAGCGCTTCGACTTCGGCGAGCAGCGTGGGTTCGTCGGTGGAGGTAAGCTTGCAGACCCAGCGCAGGCAACTCGCTGCCGAGAGCACCACGCTCATCTGATGCCAGCGGTCCGGAATCGCGTGGCAAAACGCGTGCACGGCGGATGACGGGTTCGGCCGGAAGCTGTCGCCGACCACACACAGCACGCCCGAGGTGCCCAGTGAGACAAAGCCGTCGCCCGGTTGCGTCGCACCGATGCCGATCGCGCTCGTCGCGTTGTCACCACCGCCTGCCGCGACGACGACACCGTCGCCGAGGCCAAACTCATGGGCCACGTCGGCGCGCAAGATGCCGGACGATTCGCTGCCTTCGCACAGACGCGGCATCTGCGAGCGGCTCATGTCGCAGGCGGAGAGCAGCGTGTCGGACCAGTCGCGCTTCGCCACATCGAGCCACAACGTGCCCGCGGCATCCGAAGGATCGGACACCTTGTCGCCGGTCAGCTGCAGCCGCAGATAATCCTTCGGCAGCAGCACATACGCTGTCTGCCGGAAAATCTCCGGCTCATGACGTGCGACCCACAGCAGTTTGGGCGCGGTGAAACCGGGCATCGCGAGATTGCCGGCTATCTGGTGCAACTCCGGCGCACGCTCGGTCAGCTCGGCGCATTCCTCGACACTGCGCATGTCGTTCCACAGGATCGCCGGGCGCAGTACACGGTCCTGCGCATCGAGCAGCACGGCGCCGTGCATCTGCCCCGAGAGGCCAATGCCGCGGATCTGGGCGAATTCGTCGGGGTGCTTCGCGCGCAGCGCAAAGAGGGCGGCGCGCGTGCCTTCCCACCAGTCGGAGGGATTCTGTTCGGCCCAGCGCTGATGCGGGCGCGAAACGGTAAACGGAGAGCCTGCCGTACCGATCACGCGTCCGTTTGACGCGAGCAGCAGGACTTTCACTTCGGACGTGCCGAGGTCGATGCCGAGATACATGGGCGCGGAACCTTCGTCGTTGGGGATGCGCTACTGTAGCCGCACACGGCGGTCGATGCCATGGGCGTTAGACCTGACCCGGGACGGCGTGCGGTGGTTCGTGGTGGCCGCGGCAGTGTGTCGTCAAGGAGGCGGGGGCGCGGTGGGCGCGCCCCCGAGCCTTAGGCGCGCGTGGCTAGCCACGCATCCACGCGGGCTAGCGCACCGCGCAGCGCCTTCTCCAGATGGGGCGTTTGCGCGAGGCTGCCCCACAGAAGCCGATCGGCGCAGAACGCCTGCAACGGGTCGGGCGCGGCAAAGAATGCGCGCGCAACGCGTTCGTCCATCACACCGTCCTGATACTTGTACGGCAGCTTGCCGGCCTGCCAGCGGTCGAGAAAGCGGAAGAACAGCGCGGGCAGCATGGCAGTGGCCGCCGGCTCGACACCGCGTTCGAAGCACTCGGCGAGGGTCGGGGCAATGAAGCCCGGGATCTTCGAAAAGCCGTCGGCCGCGACCCGCTGATTGGTATCCTGGATATGCGGATTGCTGAAGCGGTCGAGCACGACGTCGCGATAGCGCGCCAGATCGAGCGGACTCGGCGTGAGACAGGGGATCACATCCTGTGTGACGTAATCGAAGGCGAACTGGCGGATCTCAGCGTCTTGCGTGCCTTCGTGGATGTAGTTCAGCCCGACCAGCGTTCCGGCCCAGGCAATGCAGCTATGGGTGGCATTGAGGATGCGGATCTTGGCCTCTTCATACGGCACCACCGATTCGACCAGCTCCGCGCCGACCCGCTCCCACGCCGGCCGTCCGGCGCAAAAGCGGTCTTCGATGACCCACTGGATAAACGCTTCGCCCATCACCGGCACGGCATCGTCGAAACCGGTGGCCGCCAGCACGCGTTCGCGCACATCGGGGGTGGGTCGTGGCGTGATGCGGTCGACCATGGAGCTCGGCGAGCTTGTATTGGCGTCGAACCAGGCCGCGAGCGCCGCCGCGCCGCTGCGCTCGAGGAACTCGCTCATTCCGGCGTGGAAACGCTCGCCATTGCTGCGCAGGTTGTCGCAGCTTTGCAGCGTCACCGGCCCGGCGTTGCGCTGCATGCGCGCTTCGAGAATCGCCGCCAATGCGCCGTAGATGGTCGTGCGGGCGCCTTTGAGGTCGGCGGCGAGGTCGGCAAGGGCTGTGTCGAGGCGGTCGTGCTCGTCGAGGTAATAGCCGCCTTCGGTGACCGTGAACGCGATGATCTTGCAGGCCGGATCGGCACCCGCTTCGATCAGTCCGTCGAGGGTCTCCGACCACGGCACCACGCGCTCAATCGAACGCACCGTCTCATACTCGCGCTCACCTGCGGGCGTGACGGTTTCGAGCGTATAGACACCGTCTTGCGCCGCGAGTCCTTCGAGCACAGCGTTCATGTCGCCGCGAATATTGCCGACCGTGAGCGACCAGCGCGGTTCGCCTTCCTTGCGTAGCTCGTTGAGGCGGTGCAGATACCACGCCTGATGGGCGCGGTGAAACGATCCTGCGCCAATGTGCAAGATCACGTGGGCGTTCGCGACGCCGCTTTGGCCGCTGTTCATAGGTGTCTCCTTTGTGGACCGGAGTTAGCGCTTGAGCGCTCGTGTCGATCCCTTGCGAAAGTTTTTCACGCACGGTCTACGCGTGCGTTTTCTGAGTGGAGCATTTGCTCTGCATGTGAACGAATGATCGTATCCGGCGAATCGAAAGTCAAGGCGGCAAACGCCTCAATCTGTGGCGCAGCGCCGCGTGGCGGGGCTTCTGCGAGGTGTGCGGAGAGTGGGCAGCGTTGTCTGGTGCCCGTTTGCAGCGCTGTTGCAATGCATCAAATTTGACATTCAAAGCGTCAGGAGTAACCCCGATGCAAAAAAGTATCAGTCTGCAGTCTCATTTTTAGTGGTGCGCAGCGCGTTTGAGGGCTAATTTCCGTTATACAAACCGAAGACCGGCGGCGCGCGCCAGAAATCAGCGCTGCAGCAAGCCGCTTCAATGGAGGAAGACACGTGCAACCCGATCTCGAGCTCGTGGCCGTGCGCCGCGACGAATCGTTCAAGGTGTGGTCCCACGGGTATCCGTACCGCACGGTGCGCTGGCATTTCCACCCCGAATACGAAATCCATCTGATCGTGGCGACGACCGGCAAGGTGTTCGTCGGCGATCACATCAGCAACTTTGTGCCTGGCAATCTGGTGATGGTGGGGCCGAACCTGCCGCACAACTGGGTGAGCGACGTGCCGGAAGGCGAAACCGTTGAACGGCGCAATCTGGTCGTGCAGTTCGGACAGGAGTTCGTCGCGCACTGTATGGAGAGCTTTCCGGAGTGGCGTCAGGTGGAGGCGTTGCTGGCCGCTTCGCGGCGTGGAGTGTCGTTCGGCGCGCAAACCAGCGCGGCGATCCAGCCGCTCTTTATGGAGCTGTTGAACGCGCGTGGCTTGCGCCGCATCGTGCTGTTCATGTCGATGTTCGAAGTGCTGGTGAGTGCTCAGGATACCGAACTGCTGGCGAGCCCTGCTTATCAGACGGATCCGACCAGTTTCGCTGCCACGCGCATCAATCATGCGCTGTCCTATATTGGCAAGAATCTGTCCTCGGACTTGCGTGAGTCAGATCTCGCGCAACTGGCGGGGCAAAGCGTAAGCGCTTTCTCACGTTATTTTCGCCGTCATACCGGCATGCCGTTCGTGCAGTACGTCAACCGCATGCGTATCAATCTCGCCTGCCAGATGTTGATGGACGATGAGTTGAGCGTGACCGATATCTGCTACAAGGTCGGCTTCAACAATCTGTCCAATTTCAACCGGCAGTTCCTGCTTGCGAAGGGAATGTCACCTTCGAAGTTTCGCCGTTACCAGCATCTGAACGACGCGAGCCGCGATGCTTCCGATGAAGCCGCGGCTCGTGGTGATGGTGTTGCTGATGCTCCGGCGATTGTGCCGGCGGTGCAGAAGCGGGGGCGTGCGCGGATATCGGCTGGCGCTTATCGGGCGACGTAGCAGGTTCGAGGTACGTCGCTCGTCCCGTGGTGGTGGAGCGAGCGTCTGCGGACTAAAGCATCGTCCTCACATGCCACAACTCTGGAAACAGCACCACGTCCAGCATCTTGCGCAGATACAGCGCGCCGCTGGTACCCCCCGTGCCTTGCTTGAAGCCGATGATCCGCTCAACCGTCGTCACATGACGAAAGCGCCACTGCCGAAACGCGTCTTCCAGATCGACCAGCTCCTCGGCCATCTCGTACAGTTCCCAATGTTGCGACGGATTGCGATAAACCTCGAGCCATGCTGCTTCCACTGACGCATCGTGCGTGGTCGGCTGGGTCCAGTCGCGCTCCAGCCTCCCGGATGCAATCGCAAATCCGCGCCGCGCGAGCAGACGGATCACTTCGTCATAGAAGGAAGGCGCTTCGAGCGTGGCCTGCACTTCGGCGAGCACGTCAGGCCGATGCGCATGCGGCTTCAGCATCAGTTCATTCTTGTTGCCGAGCAGGAACTCGATCTGCCGGTATTGATGCGACTGAAATCCGGACGAGCTACCCAGGTAAGGGCGCATCGCCGTATATTCGGACGGTGTCATCGTCGACAGCACGCTCCACGCCTGTACTAACTGCTCCATGATGCGCGACACGCGCGCCAGCATCTTGAACGCGGGCGGCAACTCATCGCGATGCACCGCTTCGAGTGCAGCGCGCAGCTCGTACAACGCAAGCTTCATCCACAGTTCACTCGTCTGATGCTGGATGATGAACAGCATCTCGTTGTGATCCGGCGAAAGCGGATGTTGCGCAGACAGGATGGAGCCGAGCGAGAGGTAATCTCCGTAGCTCATCGACTTCGAGAAATCGAGTTGGGCGTTGTGCCAGCCGTTATCGATCTCGCCCGCGCTTTCGTTTTCGTCGTCCGCCGCCGGGACATGTGGCGCTGAGGCAGCGTGAACTGCAGCAGTGCTACCGCTGCCGTGACCAAACGGACAGCCGCCCTGCACCGGCGCAGCAGCAGACTCATCAGGTGAACCAGGCAGCCCCGGCGTTTGCATATGATCGGTCATCGCGCGCTCCTCAGGTCACCGCGCCGCGAGCGGCAAATTCCGGTGCACGCCAGGTCTCTTTGACCAGCACCTCATGCAGCGTTTCGACGGCATCCCACACGTCGACAAAGCGCGTGTACAGCGGCGTGAAGCCGAAGCGCAACACACGTGGTTCGCGATAGTCGCCAATCACGCCGCGCGCAATCAGCGCCTGCATCACTTCATAACCGTGCGGATGTTCGAAGCTCGCATGCGAGCCGCGTTGCGCATGATCGCGCGGCGTGACGAGCGTAAGCGGAAACTCGGCGCAGCGCGATTCGACCAGTTCGATGAACAGATCGGTCAGCGCCAGCGACTTCTGGCGAACCGCCTGCATATCGGTTTGCAGGAACACGTCGAGCCCGCATTCCACGAGCGCCATCGACACCATCGGCTGCGTGCCGCACAGGAAGCGTCCCACGCCGTCATCGGGCTTGTAGACCGGGTTCATCTCGAACGGCGCACGATGACCCCACCAGCCCGACAGCGGTTGCGCGAACGCATTCTGATGACGATGCGGCACCCACACAAACGCCGGCGAGCCGGGGCCGCCATTCAGATACTTATACGTGCAGCCCACCGCGTAATCCGCGCCGACACCATTCAGATCCACCGGCACCGCGCCCGCCGAATGCGCGAGGTCCCACAGTGCCAGCGCGCCCTTGTCGTGAATCAGTTTCGTGAGCGCCGCCATGTCGTGCATATAGCCAGTGCGGTAGTTCACGTGCGTGATCATCGCGATAGCGGTGTCGTCGCCGATCGCTGCAGGCAGTTCGGACGGATCGTCGACGAGGCGCAGTTCGTAGCCCCGATCGAGCTGCTCGATCAGCCCCTGCGCGATATACAGGTCCGACGGGAAGTTCGAGCGTTCCGAGACGATCACGCGCCGCTTCGGGTCACGCTCGTTCGCAAGACGCACGGCGGCTGAAAGCAGCTTGAACAGGTTGATCGAAATCGTATCGGTGACGACGACTTCGTTGTGCGCTGCGCCGATCAGCGGTGCGAGCTTGTTGCCCAGGCGCCGCGGCAATGCGAACCATCCCGCGCTGTTCCAGCTGCGGATCAGTCCTTCGCCCCATTCGGCGGCGATCACGGTTTGCGCGCGCTGCGCGGCGGCGGCCGGCGGCACGCCAAGCGAGTTGCCGTCCAGGTAGATGGTGGTCGAGGGCAGCGCGAACTGGTCGCGCAGGGCGCCAAGCGGGTCGGCGCGGTCGAGCGCTACGGCTTCGTCACGGTTTTTCATGATGGTCCAGAGTCAAAAAATCAGAATGGGTCAGCCGAGTTCGGCGGCGGGCAGCGCGCGCAGAACGGCGCGCACCGGGCTCGCATCGAGCGTGGCGAATTTGAGAGGCAGCGCGATCAGTTCGTAGTCGCCGGGCGCGACGGCATCCAGCACGATTCCTTCGAGAATCGCCATCCGGTGCGCGCGGATGCGGTGATGCGCGTCCATCGTCTTCGATTCCTGCGGGTCGAGCGACGGGGTGTCGATGCCGATCAGCTTGACGCCGTGCGACGCCAGCAGATCGATCGTCTCCGGCGCGACTGCGCAGAACGCACTGTCCCACGTCGTGGTCGGCGCTTGCTGGTAGGTGCGCAGCAGGACGCGCGGCGGCACACCGTCCAGCGAGCCGGCCACATGCTCGGGCGTGACGACCGGTGTTGCGCCAATGCAATGGATCACGCGGCAGCGGCCCAGATATGCGTCGAGCGGCACTGCGCCAATGGCGGCGCCCTCGGCGTCGTAGTGAAGCGGCGCGTCGGTATGCGCGCCGGTATGTGGCGAGAGCGTGAGCCGTCCGACGTTGACGGGCGAGCCCGCCTCCATGCGCCAGACGCGCTCGATGCCAACCGGCGTATCGCCCGGCCAGACGGGCGTTGCGGTGTCGACGGCGGGGGTGATGTCCCAGAGTGTAGTCATGTCTCCGATGCGCCTTTCTGTGTATCTCTCGAATGATAGGCGGGGCGAGATGAAATGTGCTTGCGAAAAAATCTCGTTTTTTGGTCTCCCTTGGAACATAATTTGATGCAAACAGGAAAGGGAGACCGAATATGAACGCGATCTCGCTCGACGCCACCGATTGCCGTATCTTGACGGTGCTTCAGCAAGAGGGAAGGATCAGCAATCTCGACCTGGCAGAGCGGATCTCGCTCTCGCCCTCCGCGTGTCTGCGGAGGTTGCGCTTGCTGGAAGAGCAGGGAGTGATCGAACGTTACCGGGCGTGCCTGAACCGCGAGGTGCTGGGTTTCGAACTGGAGGCGTTCGTGCAGGTATCGATGCGCAACGACCAGCAAAACTGGCACGAGCGTTTCGCCGAGGCGTTAAGGGACTGGCCGGAGGTGGTGGGAGCGTTCGTCGTGACGGGCGAGACTCATTATCTGCTGCGGGTGCTCGCGCACAACCTCAAGCACTACTCGGATTTCGTGCTGCAGCGGCTGTATAAGGCGCCCGGCGTGATGGATATCCGCTCGAACATCGTTCTGCAGACGCTCAAGGAGGATTCGGGCGTGCCGGTGGAACTGGTGCCAGGAGCGATGGCCAGAACCAGCGTGGTTGCAGGCGACTGAATGAAAGTGCGGAGGAAGTCCGGAGAAACGGCGCGGGCAGCATGCCGTGGGCCGACTCCGCGAGCAAATACTCGCGGCCCGGACGCAACATGAGCCGCCTAGAGCGGCTTTAGTCCGTGGAATTCGCCGTTCTGGAACACCAGCGGTGCAATCTCCCCGGCATCCTCACGGATCCCGCAGCGTTCCACTTCTCCAACGAAAATAACGTGGTCGCCTTCCTCGTAGCGGCTGCGGTTGTGGCATTCAAACCACGCTAGCGCACCGTCGAGCACCGGCATCCCGGAATCGCCCGCCGCGTGTGAGACACCCTCAAAGCGGTCACCCTTCACGGTCGCAAAGCGCTTGCACAGATCGAGCTGCGACGCGGCCAGCACGTTGACGACATAGTGGCTATTCGTCTGGAATGCCGGCATCGACGCCGAACGCGTCGCGAGGCTCCACAGCACGAGTGGCGGGGCGAGCGACACCGAATTAAATGAGCTCGCCGTGATGCCGATCAACCGCCCCGACGCCGCACGTGTCGTAATGACGGTAACGCCGGTGGCGAACTGGCCCAGCGCCTTTTTGAAGGCGAGCTGGTCGAAATTGGGCGGACTGGCGCGCTTCATCGGAAGCAGATCCGCAGGGCCGGCCAGGCGGCCGCATATGGCGCGCGAAGGGTATAAATTGAATCGAAAGTCATGTAGAAAATCGGCGATTTGTCCCAATTTTAACGGAATCGCGGGCGAACTGGCCGCGAACCTTGGCCGATGTCGCCATCAGGCGACCTCAATTCTTTCCAGTTGCCTTCGAGCGCTTGAGCTGCCATGAACCGCCGCCGCAGGCGTGGCCCGCTTCATGCGGGTAGCGGTAAATGTCCGCCGGCGGTCTGGCACGACAGGCGTGAAAAAGGGCGGCGGCGCGGCGAGGCCGCCGTATCCGCGGGTGGCAACCAACGAGGAGCAGGCAACATGAGTGAAACAGTCGAAACCGCCACCCTTGGAGGCGGATGTTTTTGGTGCCTCGAGGCGGTTTTTCTCGGCGTCGACGGCGTCAATGTCGTGGAGTCCGGCTACGCGGGCGGTCAGACGGAGCGCCCGACTTACGAGCAGGTGTGCGACGGTGTCACCGGGCATGCTGAAGTCGTGAAGGTCGATTTCGACCCGGCACGCATCAGCTACCGCGAGATTCTGGATATTTTCTTCGCGATCCACGATCCGACCCAGCTTAACCGGCAGGGCAACGACGTCGGCACGCAATACCGTTCGGTGATCTTCACTCATTCGGAAGCGCAACGCGAAACGGCGTTGCAGGCGATTCGCGAGATTGCCGCCGAAGGCATCTACGACGGACAGATCGTTACCCAGGTGCTGCCGCTCGACGGCAACTACTGGCCGGCCGAAGCCTATCATCAGAACTATTTCGCGCAGCATCCGGATCAGGGCTATTGCTCGTTCGTCGTGGCGCCGAAGGTCGCGAAGTTTCGTCAGAAGTTCGCGCATCGGGTCAAGGCGGGTTGAGCGCTGGGTGACCGGCGATGGAGTTCGGCTCGTTCCGGTTTGAGCGCGCGTTGGTTGGGCCCAGGTGCCAGGTGCGGGATGTCAGATGCTCTCAGGGGCTGCCGGTGCCGGTTCGCGGATTGCCGCTTCGTCCAGCAATCGTGAGTACGCCTCGACAATCGCCCGCGCGAGTTTCACGCAGGTCAGCGGCGCCGAGCCTTCCGCCTTGTTGTTCACGGCGATCAGCACCGGCTGCCCGGCAATCGCGTAGCGGGCGGCCAGTTCGGCCAGTGCTGTGCGGGTGGCCGGATCTTCGTCGACCAGACGGTCGAACGGATCGTACTTTGCCTTCGCCTGTTCGTATTTGAAGCCGCCGTGCAGACTCCAGCGCACGATCAGCGGGCCGGCCGGCTCGCCGTCGAGCAACGCAAGCGCCGCTGCCTGGCGCAGCGGGTCGGGCATGCGCGCATGAATCCCTACGCAATATCGCACCCCGGTCGCTTTCAGCGTGCGGATGAAGCGCGGCGTCAGCAGGCATGCGTCGCGAATCTCGACCGCGTAGCGCGTGCCTTCGGGTAGAACCGGCAATGCTGAGAGAAACCCGGCGAGCTGCTCGATGAAGCCGGCGGGGTTCGCCAGCATCTGATCGGGTAATGGCGAGAACTGGAACACAAGTGCGCCGGCCTTCGCACCCAGTCCCTCGAGGCAGGGCCGCACGAACTCGTCGATGGCCAGTTGCGCGTTCAGAAAGCACGGATTGAGCGAGACCGGTTCGCCGCGCTCGGCGCGCACGGTGGCATCGGTGACGAGCGCGGGCGCCTTGACGATGAAGCGGAAATGCTCCGGCACCTGCTGCGCGTAGCGCAGATAGTCAGTGACGGTAAGCGGCGCGTAAAACGAGCGGTCGATGCTCACCGTGCGCAGCAGCGGATGCAGGCCGTATGCGGTCAGACCGTCGCGAGAGAGTTTGCTGTTGCTGTAGTCGTCGCCGTAGACGATGCCTTTCCAGCCAGGAAACGACCACGTGGATGTACCGAGCCGGATCTGCGGGGGTAGCCCGGCGGCGATTTCGAGGACATCGGAAGAGGGTTCGGCGGCGATCACGTCGCGCGAGCGGCGTTTTTTGGGTGCAGTGGCGTCAGACGAGGGCGCCTCGTCCGTGTGGGGTTCCGTTTCAGCCCCGGATTCGGCATCAGCCTCATCGGCTTCCGTCTCGTCTTCCCATAACGAAGCGGCCAAAGAGGTTCGCGCTTGCCGCTGCCGGGTCGTGCCGGAAATGCCGCCCGGCGCAGCTTGGGGAGCAGCAGACGAAGAAGCGGGCATACCCACCGGCATGCCAAACAGATCCAGTTGCCCGGCATCCGCGTCCGGCGTGGCGGCGCCCTCACTGACCGCGTCCGTCCCCGCCTTCACCTGCGTCACCGACGCAAATTCGCTCGCTCCGCCTTCGTCCATCGATTCCTGATCTTCTCACTGTCAAGGGTTGCGCCGGAACGATCGCGCGGCTGATAGTGCTAGCTCCGGCGCAACCGCATCACAGCGGTTTGTCCTGCCTCTCGTACATGTACCGGCGCGACCACGGCAAGGTCTTCGCGCTGCGGCCAGCCTTGCGGCACACCACCTGGTAGATCGACACGTCGTCGTTTTCGAACGCATACGCGCAGCCGGCCAGATACACACGCCAGATGCGGAATTTTTCGTCGTCGACGAGCTTGCGTGCTTCTTCCGCGTGGGTTTCGAAATTCTCCGCCCAGATATCGAGCGTGTGCGCATAGTGACGGCGCAGGCTTTCGACGTCAACTGCCTCGAGCCCGCCGCGCTGCATCGATTCGAGCGCGAGGCTGATGTGCGGCAGTTCGCCGTCGGGAAACACGTAGCGATCGATGAACTCACCGCCGCCAAGCGCCGTTTCGCCGCTGTCCGAATCGCTCGACGTGATGCCGTGGTTCATTGCAATGCCGTCGTCCACCAGCAGATCGTGGATCTTCTGAAAGTAGCCCGGCAGATTTTTGCGGCCGACGTGTTCGAACATGCCCACACTCGTGATGCGGTCGAACTGGCCTTCCACGTCGCGGTAGTCCTGCAGGCGGATCTCGATCCGGTCTTCAAGCCCGGCGGCTTTCACGCGTGCAGTAGCCAGATCGAACTGGTTCTGCGACAGCGTCACGCCCACGCACTTCGCTCCGAACTTCGAGGCGGCCCGCAGCACGAGCGCACCCCAGCCGCAGCCGATGTCGAGCAGACGCTGCCCTGGCTGCAACTGGATCTTGGTAAGGATGTGGTCGATCTTCTTGATCTGCGCAGCGGCGAGATCTTCATCGCCCTCTTCGAAGTACGCACACGAGTACACCATGTTCTCGTCGAGCCACAGCTTGTAGAACTCGTTCGAGACATCGTAGTGGTACTGAATGGCTTTCTTGTCCGACGATTTCGAGTGATTGAAGTAGCGTCGCACCCGCGCCAGCTTGCTCGCACTGGTCACGGTGTTGCGTGCCAGCGAGTAGCCGATGTTGATGATGTCCGACAGCTTGCCTTCGATGTCGATCTTGCCCTTCACGTACGCCTCGCCCAGATTGTCGAGGCTCGGTTCGAGCAGGTAGGGCAACGCCGTTGCGCTCTTCACGTGCAAGGTGACCTGGGGCGCGGCAAACTGCCCGAAGTCGTGTTGCTGGCCGTCCCACAGAACAAGGCGTGCTGGCAGGTTCGCCCTGGTTTTTACGTCTTCAACCCACTGCGCCAGCTTCTTCTCCCAGAACATGTGATTTCTCCGTGTCCGATGAAATACAAAGCAAAGCTTTTCAGGTCGCTGCGTGCCTTGGCGTCACTCCCACACCGAATGGCCGCGCGATCCTGCCGGTGCACGCGCAGCTTGCAAGGCTAGCGCGCCGGCGTTGTTATAGGTTCAGGGCGATAGCCGGGCGATTTGCCAGTCGCCGTCTTGCACCGCACGTGTGTAGAGCAGCCGGTCGTGCAAACGCGACGGCCTGCCCTGCCAGAATTCTATGGCATCCGGAACCAGCCGGTAGCCGCCCCAGTGAGGTGGCCGCGGCGGTTGATCGCCGTACTTCGCGCTAATTTCTTTCTCACGCGCTTCGAGCACCGCGCGGCTTTCAATTACCTGACTTTGATCCGATGCCCATGCGCCAATCCGCGAACCGAGCGGGCGCGATTGGAAGTACTGATCGCTTTCGGCGGGACTTGTCTTTACGACGTTGCCCTCGATGCGCACCTGGCGCTCGAGTTCGATCCAGTAGAACAGCAGGCTCGCATGCGGATTGTCCGCGATTTCGCGGCCTTTACGGCTGTCGTAGTTGGTGAAGAACACAAAGCCGCGCTCATCGACGCCCTTGATCAGCACAATTCGGGCCGAAGGCCGGCCGCGCGAATCGACCGTGGCGAGCGTCATCGTATTGGGTTCGGGCAACTGGGCATCGAGCGCCTGTGCGAACCATGCTTCGAACTGGCGAAACGGGTTGTGGTCGACATCGCCGACGTCCATTGAACCTAGCGAATAATTTTTCCGAAGTTCGGCGAGTGAGGTCATGTTCTTATGCGAACGCTACAGTTCATCCAGTATAGCCAGGGAACAACTTTTCTGCGTGCGCGGTGACAACCTGTGCAGGCGCTAAAGCCACGGTTAGCGCAGGGCTGCAGCGTTCATGGCCACGTGATCAGGCAAAATAGCGGATTGGCACATGCGCGCGATTCGCTTCTGTGTTTCCCCGCTTCTTTGTCCGCCTCCATGTCCGTTTTCGACGAGCCCCCGACCATGTCCACGCCTGGCACTGCCGCGCCTTCCGATCTTACTACCAGCCCCGGCGGCTTTGAAGCCGCCGACCACGCGCGGCGTTTTGGCGGCATCGCCCGGCTGTACGGCGCGCCGGCACTGGCGGCGTTCGAGCGTGCGAGCGTCGCGGTGATCGGGATTGGCGGCGTCGGCTCGTGGGTGGCCGAGGCGCTGGCGCGCAGCGCGGTGGGCTCGCTGACGCTGATCGATCTGGATAACGTGGCGGAGAGCAACACCAACCGGCAGATTCACGCGCTCGACGGCAACTACGGCAAGCCGAAAGTCGACGCCATGGCTGAGCGGATTGCGCAGATCAATCCGCTATGCGACGTGCGTCTCGTTGAGGACTTCATCGAGCCGGATAATTTTGCGGCGCTGCTGGGCGGCGGTTTCGATTACGTGATCGATGCAATCGACAGCGTGCGTACCAAAACCGCGTTGATCGCATGGTGCGTCGAACAGGGGCAGCCGCTGATCACGGTGGGCGGCGCCGGCGGCCAGCTCGATCCGACGCGTATCCGCATCGACGATCTGGCGCTGACAATTCAGGACCCGCTGCTCTCGAAGGTCCGCGCGCAATTACGCAAACAGCATGGGTTCCCGCGCGGGCCGAAGGCGAAGTTCAAGGTGAGCGCGGTGTATTCGGACGAGCCGCTGATCTACCCGGAAGCGGCGGTTTGCGATATCGATGAGGTCGCCGAGCACGTCACCACTTCGCCGGGGTATGCCGGGCCGGTCGGGTTGAACTGTGCGGGGTTTGGTTCGAGCGTGTGTGTGACGGCGAGCTTCGGTTTCGCCGCCGCAGCCCATGTGCTGCGCGCGTTAGGGCAGCGGGCGGCGGCGGCTTAGCGCCTATAGGTTGCCTCGCGGCTCAAGGGTTCTCCGCTCCTCAGAACAACGCCGCGCTCAACTTGCGCCGCCACTGCGAGACGATTTCCGGCTGGTGTGCGGCCAGATCGAACACCGACAGCATGGTCTTGCGGCCAATATCGTCACGGAACGTGCGGTCGCGCTGCACGATAGCGAGCAGATGCTCGAGCGCGCCAGCATAGTTACGCCGCGCAATCAGCGCGCTAGCGAGGTCGAAGCGTGCTTCGAGATCGCCAGGCTCGGCGGCCACACGCGCTTCCAGCGCGTCCGTGGGCGGCAGGTCGGCCGCGGCATCGACGGCGTCGAGGCGCGTCTTGATTGCATTGAAGCGCGCATCGATACCCTGGGTGGTCTTTGGCGACAGCAGATTGACCTCGTTGCGCGCCTCGTCGATGCGGTTGTCTTCCAGCAGCAGCTCGATCAGATCGAGGCGGGCGTCGTCATAGCCCGGATCGTAGGCAAGCGCTTCCTTGAGTGCGTCGTATGCATCTTCGCGATGGCCTTCGGCGAGAGCGGTCTGCGCTTCGGCGCGTGCGGCGTCGGCGCCCTGCGGCACCAGCCGGTCGAGAAACTCGCGCAACTGACCTTCCGGCAGCACGCCGACGAACTGGTCGACGGGACGGCCGTCAGCAAACGCCATCACGTGCGGGATGCTGCGCACCTGGAAGTGCGCTGCCAGTTCCTGATTCTCGTCGACGTTCACCTTCACCAGGCGCCATTTGCCGGCATACTCGGTTTCGAGCTTTTCCAGCATCGGCCCGAGCGTCTTGCACGGGCCGCACCACGGCGCCCAGAAGTCGACCAGCACGGGGGCGAGCGTCGAGGCGGCGATAACGTCTTTTTCGAAAGTGGCCAGACTTGTTTCCATTGCATCCTCGTCGGTATAACGGTTCGTCCCGCTAGATGGGGGCGAATGCGGTGGGTTCAATGCGCGCAGGGGCTGGGTTCACGGCGCGGGCGGAATTGGGTGTCTCCGTGGACACCCGCGCGTTGCCACACCGCTACGCGGCTGCACCGCCCGAAGCACTCAGTGCGCTTTCCGCTCGGGCAGCGGAATCCACTCCGTTTCGCCGGGCACCTTGCCCATTTCCTGATTCGTCCACGCGAGCTTGGCCTGCTCGATTTTCTCGCGCGAACTGGCGACGAAATTCCATTCGATGAAACGTTCCCCGTCCAGCTTGTCGCCGCCGAGTACCATCACGGTGGCGCCGTTGCTACTGGCGAGCGTGACCGTTTCATCGAGCGCCAGCACTGCCATCGTGCCGACTTCGAGCGGCGTCCCGTCGATCTCCAGATCGCCTTCCACCAGATAGACGCCGCGTTCCTCATGTTCCGGTTCCAGCGCGAACGCGCTGCCGGGCGTGAAATGCGCGGCCACGTAAAGCGTGCCCGAGAAGGTCGTGACCGGCGCGGTCTGGCCGAACGCCGTGCCGGCGATCACGCGCAGCGTGACGCCGTTGCGTTCGATCTCGGGCAGCGTGGCAGCGGCGTGATGCTCGAAGGACGGCTCGGTATCTTCGTGATCCAGTGGCAGCGCGACCCAGGTCTGGATGCCGTGCATGGCGAGGCCACTCGCGCGGTCTTCGTTGGGTGTGCGTTCCGAATGGACGATGCCGCGGCCGGCGGTCATCCAGTTGACGTCGCCAGGGACGATTTTCTGCTCCGAGCCGATGCTGTCGCGATGCATGATCGCGCCTTCGAACAGATACGTGACCGTGGCGAGGCCGATATGCGGATGCGGCCGCACGTCGAGGCCGACGCCGGGTTCGAGCACGGCGGGACCCATGTGATCGAAGAAGATGAACGGCCCGATCAGGCGCGCGGCCAGCGCCGGCAGCACGCGACGCACGCTCAGGCTGCCTACGTCTCGCAGATGGGGCTTGAGGACTGCTTTGATCGAGGAGGACATGGTCACGCTCGTTGGGGAGGATTGGGGTCATTCTACTGGTGTGCGGGGGAGGATGTTGTTTGGCGGCTTTCGACGAAGCGAGGTTGCTCCGCTAAACTCTCTCTTCCGACAAAACCAAAGGAGACGGCCATGGCGCCGAAGGATTTGTTGCTGGCGCTAGTGGTGGTGATCGCGTGGGGCATTAATTTTGTCGTGATCAAAGTGGGCCTGCACGGCGTGCCGCCGATGTTGCTCGGCGCGCTGCGCTTCACGCTCGCCGCGGTTCCCGCCGTATTTTTCGTCAGGCGCCCGCAGATGCCGTGGCGCTGGTTGCTTGCCTACGGCGCGACCATCTCGTTCGGCCAGTTTGCGTTTCTCTTTTCCGCCATGTACGTCGGCATGCCCGCCGGGCTGGCGTCGTTGGTGCTTCAGGCGCAGGCCTTCTTCACGCTGATCTTCGCCGGGCTGTTTCTGCATGAGCGCTTTCGCGTGCCGAACGTCATCGGGCTGGCGATCGCTTCCGGCGGACTTGCTGTGATCGGCATGCAGGGCGGTCACGCTATGACGCTCGCCGGCTTCGTGCTCACGTTGTGTGCGGCCGGGTCGTGGGCGCTGGGCAACATCGTCACCAAGAAGGTCGGCAAGGTCGACCTCGTGGGGCTGGTGGTCTGGGGCAGCCTGATTCCGCCGCTGCCGTTTCTCGCGCTTTCCTACGCCTTCGAAGGTCCGCAGCGGATCGCCGCTGCGCTGTCGGGTATCGGCGCGACCTCGATCTTTGCCGTGGTGTATCTCGCCTTTATTGCGACGCTGTTGGGATACGGTTTGTGGAGCCGCCTGCTCTCACGCTATCCAGCGAGCCAGGTGGCGCCGTTTTCGCTGCTGGTGCCGATTGTGGGTCTGGCATCCGCCTCGGTGTTTCTGGACGAGCATTTGACGACGCCGCAGATTGCCGGCGCCGCTCTCGTGATGGTGGGTCTTGCGGTGAATGTGTTCGGCGGCTGGTTCGTGCGGCGCTTCGCGCCGGCACGTTAGTTCGCGCGGCGAAAAACCGCGATGGCAGACCGCCTCAAGCGCCTCAAGTCATGCGGTTTTTCGCCAGCGGAGGATTCGCCGCGAAATAGCGCTTGATGCCCTTCATGATGGCCGTAGCCATCTGATCGCGATAGGCGTCGTCGTTCAGGCGCTTCTCTTCGTCCGGGTTGCTGATGAACGCGGTCTCGACGAGGATCGACGGAATGTCCGGTGCCTTCAGCACGGCAAACCCGGCCTGTTCGACGGAACCCTTGTGCAGCTTGTTGATATCGCCGATCTCGTTCAGCACGAAGTTGCCATAGCGCATCGAATCGCGGATCTGCGCCGTGGTCGACATATCGAACAACGCGCGATTGACTGCCGCGTCATCCGATTTGATGTTGATCCCGCCGATCTGGTCCGACGAGTTTTCCTTGTCCGCCATCCAGCGCGCCGCGGCGCTCGAGGCACCGTGCTCCGATAGCGCGAACACCGACGAGCCGCGTGCTTCCGGCGTGGTGAACGCGTCTGCGTGAATCGACACGAACAGATCCGCACCGACGCGCCGCGCTTTCTGCACGCGCACGTTGAGCGGCACGAAGAAGTCGTCGTCGCGGGTCATCATCGAGCGCATGTTCGGCTGGGCATCGATCTTCGCGCGTAGTTTCTTCGCGACGTCGAGTGCGATGTGCTTTTCATATGTGCCCGCGCTGCCGATCGCGCCCGGATCTTCACCGCCATGTCCCGGGTCGATCGCCACGGTCAACAGACGCACCGTGTTGTTCTTGCCTGACTTCGGCGTGGTGAAGGCGTAGGTGTCGTCGGGGCTGTTGCCGCTGTTGTTGCTGGCAAGCGCGCCAGGTGGCGTGAGCGGCTTGCCGGGCAACGGCGCTTGCGCCAGGGTGTGCGGTGCGGGCACCGGAACGGGAGCTGGCGTCGTGTGAGCCAGCGGATGAGGCACATCCGGCGCGTGGTCGTCGTTCTGCGCGTAGCGGTCGAAGAACGCCTCGCTGTTGTCCGCGGTGGGCGGCGTCGTGCCGGGGCCGCTCAAGGTGGTCGGCGGCGCGGCATTTTCATCGAGGCGTTGCTGCTTGCGCTCGCTTTGCGCGAGCAGGTCCATCATCGGATCCGGCGCGACGGCCGGATACAGGTCAAACACCAGCCGGTACTTGTACGAGCCGACCGGCGGCAACGTGAACACCTGCGGCTTCACCGAACCCTTCAGATCGAACACCATCCGCACCACATGTGGCAGATATTGCCCGACGCGCACAGCCTGAATCTGCGGATCGTTCGGTGTGATCTTCGAAACCAGATCCTTGAGCTCCTGGTCGAGATCGAGGCCGTTCAGATCCACCACCAGCCGGTCCGGGGTCTGCAGCAATTGCTGGGTGTTCTGCAGCGGCTGATCGGATTCGATCGTCACGCGCGTGTAGTCGCGGGCCGGCCAGACCCGCACGCCGAGCACCGAACTCGCCCACGCGAGGCGTGGCGCGACGAGACCGAGCACGAGCGTCGAGGCGCCGGCGCGCAGAATCTGCCGGCGCCGCCAGTTATGCGAGGCGGTGGCGGCGGATTCGATCGAGCGAAATGGCTTGATTAACATCTTTCTAGACATGCTTTTCCTGATTCGCTGTACGCCCGGGCAACCAGCAGCCGGCCGTCGCCGTCGACATCGAGCGAGAAAACAAGATCCGGCACGCCTAGCAGGCCGCCCGCGCGTTGCGGCCATTCGACGAGGCAAACCGCACCGCTGTCGAAGTACTCGCGAAAGCCGGCGTCGGCCCATTCAGCCGGATCGGTGAATCGATACAGATCGAAGTGATAGAGCTCAAGTTCCCCATCGGGTCTTTGAACTGCGTACGGTTCGACAAGCGTATAGGTGGGACTGCGCACGCGCCCGGTGTGACCGAGGCCGCGCAAAGTAGCCCGCACGAGCGTGGTTTTACCGACGCCGAGGTCGCCGGTCAATTGCACCTGCAGGCCCTGGAATCCGTCGACGCTCGCGTTGCTGTCATGCGCTTTCTGCGCGGCGCCGCGCACGCTCTCGATCGCCTCCGCGAAGCGCACGCCGAACGCGCTGGTGGCTGCTTCGTCCGCGAGCGCGAAGTGGCGCTCGAGCAGGACTGCAGCGGGTGGTTGGATCGCGAGATCGGCGTTGTCGGGCATTCTCGTAAAATGGCGTGATGAACCGAAGTCCGGAGTCCCCCGTTTCCTGCACGCCTGCGTCCGATGACGATGCGCGCGCCACGCGTCAGCTGGATGAAGCGGCGCTGGCGGCGCTTGCCCTGCGCATCAAGGCGTGGGGCCGCGAACTAGGTTTCGGGGCGATCGGTATCAGCGACACCGATCTCTCCGCTGCCGAGGCGGGTCTTGCCGCATGGCTTGAAGAGGGCTGCCACGGCGAGATGGATTATATGGCTAAACATGGGATGAAACGCGCGCGGCCCGCAGAGCTTGTGGCCCATACGCGACGCGTGATCAGCGCGCGGATGGCTTATTTGCCGGGGGATTCGCTGTCTCGAGAGCGTCCTCATTCGCCTGATCAGTCCGAGGTTGGAAAGCTCGCCGAAAGCGCACCCACCGAACTCACTGAAGCGCGTAACTGGCGTGCTGACGAGTTTGCGCGGATAAACGACCCGTCCGCCGCGGTAGTGTCGATCTACGCGCGGGGCCGTGATTATCACAAGGTTATGCGCAACCGGCTGCAGCGGCTTGCCGAGAGGATCGAAGCCGAAATCGGTGCCTACGGTTACCGGGTGTTTACCGATTCCGCCCCGGTTCTCGAGATCGAACTCGCGCAGAAAGCGGGCATTGGCTGGCGCGGCAAGCACACGCTGTTGCTGCAGCGCGACGCCGGATCGCTGTTTTTCCTCGGCGAAATCTACGTGGATGTGCCGCTGCCGACCGATGCGCAGTCGACACCCGAGAGCGCCCCCGAAACGCCGGGTGCGCATTGCGGCACTTGTACGCGCTGTATCGACGCGTGCCCAACCGGTGCGATTGTGGCGCCTTACAAGGTCGATGCGCGGCTTTGCATCTCCTATCTGACCATCGAACTGAAAGGCAGTATTCCACGGGAACTGCGGCCGTTGATCGGCAATCGGGTGTACGGCTGTGACGATTGCCAGCTCGTCTGTCCGTGGAACAAGTTTGCCCAGGCGGCGCCGGTTGCCGATTTCGATGTGCGGCACGGCCTCGATCGTGCGACGCTGGTCGAACTGTTCGCGTGGAGCACCGACGACTTCGATACGCGCATGCAGGGCAGCGCGATTCGTCGCATCGGCTACGAGGCGTGGCTGCGCAATCTGGCGGTCGGTATGGGTAATGCGTTGCGCGCCGATCCGGCGAGCCTGGCAGTCGACGCGCGGGCGGCGATCGTGGATGCCTTGCGTCAGCGTATGGATGATCCTTCGGCGCTGGTGCGCGAGCATGTCGAATGGGCGCTTGAAGCCGCCTGAGCTGGCGGCGTACAGTAACGGAAATCCGGCGCGGCAGCGGGCCGCGTCCAGAGTGGTTCAGGAAATTTCAGGCCAATACATCATGTTCAACGCAGTGATCGACGCGCCGTTCGGCAAAGTCGGCATTCGTCTCGACGCCGAAGCCGACTCGGTGCGCGAGATCGCCTATTTGCCGGATCCGGTGCAGAACGTCGCGCCTGATACACCGCTCGCCGAAGAAGTTGTGCGGCAGATCGAGCGCTATCTGGAGAACCCTGCGGCGGCCTTTGACCTGCCGCTGGCTGCAATCGGCACCGACTTTCAGCGACGCGTGTGGGCGGGGATCAACGCGATTCCGCCGGGCGTGGTGCTGACCTATGGGCAACTTGCCAAAGAGGTGGGCAGCGTGCCGCGCGCGGTCGGTCAGGCATGCGGCTCGAACTATTTTCCACTGGTGATTCCGTGTCACCGCGTGGTGGCGTCGAGCGGAATCGGCGGCTTTGCGCATCACGCGGACGATGACTTTTTTCGCAAGGTCAAGCGCTGGCTGCTGGCGCATGAAGGTGTGTCCTACGCATGAGTGAACCGATTATTGCCGACGCTCCCGACACGCCCGCTCCGTCACCGTTGTTCGTGACGAGCAATGCCTCGATTGACGCCTTCTGCGACGCGCTATGGCTCGAACATGGCCTGTCGCGCAACACGCTCGACGCCTACCGGCGCGATCTGCGCCTCTTCTGCGAATGGCTTGCGCAGAGCCGCAATGCTTCGCTCGATACGGCCAGCGAAGCGGACCTCACCGCCTATAGCGTCGTGCGGCAGAAGGACAAGTCCACTTCGTCGAACCGGCGACTGTCGGTGTTCCGGCGCTACTACGCATGGGCTGTGCGCGAGCATCGCGCAAAGGTCGACCCGACGCTGCGCATCCGCTCGGCCAAACAGCCGGCGCGTTTTCCCGCGACGCTGAGCGAGGCTCAGGTCGAAGCGCTGCTCGGCGCGCCGGATATCGCCACGCCGCTCGGCCTGCGCGATCGCACGATGCTCGAACTGATGTACGCAAGCGGCTTGCGCGTCACCGAACTCGTTACGCTGAAAACAGTGGAAGTGGGGCTCAACGAAGGCGTCGTGCGGGTGATGGGTAAGGGTTCGAAAGAACGCCTCATTCCGTTCGGCGAGGAGGCGCATGCGTGGATCGAGCGCTATCTGCGCGAGGCGCGGCCGGCGTTGCTGGGCGCGCGTGCGACAGATGCGCTGTTCGTGACCAGCCGGGCCGAAGGCATGACGCGCCAGCAGTTCTGGAACATCATCAAGCGTCATGCGGCGGCAGCCGAGGTGCATGCGCCGCTCTCGCCGCACACCTTGCGGCATGCGTTCGCGACGCATTTGTTAAATCACGGCGCCGATCTGCGTGTCGTGCAACTGCTGCTTGGACATACCGATATCTCGACCACGCAGATTTACACGCATGTGGCGCGTGAGCGCCTGAAGTCGCTGCATGCGGCGCATCATCCACGGGGATGAGGGTGGATGAGCCCGTGTGACTTGCGCGTGCGCGCTGGCGTTTAAACCAGATCGCGCAGGCGGTGCTTCAGGATCTTGCCGGTTGACGCGGCCGGCAGCGCAGCGAGCGGACGTACTTCGGCGGGACGTTTGTACGGGGCGAGCCGCTCGCCGCACCATGCGACCAACTCTTCCGGCGTTACCTTCGCGCCGGCCTTCAGTTCGACAAAGGCGACCACCTCTTCGTTGCCTTCTACCGCGCGTCCTACCACCGCCGATTGCATGACCTCCGGGTGCGCGTTCAGCACGTGCTCAACTTCAGCCGGATATACGTTGAAGCCCGAACGGATAATCAACTCCTTGCTGCGTCCCACGATATGCAGCGCACCGTCGACATCCTGGCGCGCGAGATCGCCAGTCTTGAGCCAACCCTCCGCGGTGATTGTGGCGGCGGTCTGTTCGGGACTGCGGTAATAGCCAAGCATGACGTTTGGCCCGCGCACCCACAATTCGCCGACCTCTCCTTGCACGAGCTCCTCGCCATCGAGCGAGACGAAGCGCACCTCGATGCCGGGAATTGCGGGTCCTACCGAGCAATCGCTGCGCGGTGCGTCGAGCGTGGTCTGCGCGACGGTGGGGCTGCTCTCCGTCATGCCATAACCGTTGTGCAACGTGATGCCATACACGCTTTCAACGTGTGCCTTGAGCGACGCGTCGAGCGGTGAGCCGCCCGAATAAGCGAAGCGCAGACGCGGCGCGGACCACGCATGGCCGTGCCTCTGCAGATGTTCCAGCAGCTTGGCATGCATCGCGGGGACACCCTGGAAGATCGACACACCTTCTTCGGCGAGTGCCCGGCGCACCGCTTCGGGCGCGAAACGCGGCACAAGCCGCAGGGTGGCGCCGGCATACAGGCTGCCGAGGCACACCGAAGCGAAACCGTAGACATGCGAGATCGGTAGGACGGCGTACACCACATCGTCGGGGCCGACGCGGCGCAGGCCGCTCGACATGGCCGCGATAAACAGCAGATTGCGGTGCGATAGCATCACGCCTTTGGGCGCGCCGGTGGTGCCTGTGGTGTAGATCAAGGCGGCGCATTGGCGCTCGCTGGCGCGTTCCACCGGCTCTGCCGTGACGGCGTTGTCGAGCGCAAAGGCCCATGCGCCGATAGCGGGCGCGAGCGCGGGCGCCGTCGCGGCGCCGTGACGTTGCGCATGCTGTGACGCGTCGGGCGAGCTTTCGACAGCATAGGCCACGAGCCGCGGCTGGGCGTGCGCGCGGATTGCGTCGAGTTCGGCGGCGGATAGGCGCGCATTCGACACGAGCGCCCACGCGTCGAGCTGGGCGGTAGCGAACAGCAGCACCACCTGCGCGATGCTGTTTTCCGCGACAATCATTACCCGGTCGCCGCCGCGTACGCCCCATTCGCGCAGCAGCGCCGCGGTAGCGTTCACGGCTTCCAGCAGTTGCATGTTCGTCAGACTTCGCGCGTCTTCGATCAGCGCGACATGCTGCGGATCGCGTGCGGCAGCTAGCGCCGGAATTTGCGCAATGCGCTGCGGCAAGGCGGCGAGCAAGTCGGGCACGTGGATGGTGCTACGTGCAGGTGAGTCGAAGATCAACGCGGTCTCCTTGAAACGATAGGGCCCCGGCAGGCGTTGCGCCGGGTGATTTCCGAACGATCGTGCCACAGTCGCCAACGGCGCACAATTGGCCGTTCGGCCAATGGCGGTCGCTCAAGGCCGCCATTACAATGCGCCGATGAGCAAATCCAGACACGTCTCCGAAACGCCCGCGACGCAGTTTCTGCGCCGTCACGGCGTCGAATTCGGAGAGCACCCTTACGATTATGTCGAGCACGGCGGCACAGCGGAATCGGCGCGCCAGCTAGGCGTGGACGAACATCAGGTCGTGAAGACGCTGGTAATGGAAGACGAGCACGCCAAGCCTTTGATCGTGCTGATGCACGGCGACCGTACCGTCTCCACCAAAAACCTCGCACGGCAGATCGGTGCGAAGCGCGTGGAACCGTGCAAGCCGGAAGTGGCGAACCGACATTCCGGCTATCTGATCGGTGGTACGTCGCCGTTCGGTACGCGCAAGGCGATGCCCGTCTATGTGGAGTCGAGTATTCTCGAACTCGAGAAGATCTGGCTGAACGGCGGCCGGCGCGGGTTTCTGGTGAGTATCGCGCCCTCTGTGCTCACGCAGTTGCTGAAGGCGAAGCCGGTGCAATGCGCGAGCGTGGATTGAATGCTGCCAACGCTGTCGCTGCCTGCTTCGGGGCATCGACTGATGCCCCGAAGCAGGCTCGGGTTGCGCCGACGGTTTCGGGAATACCCTCTGCAAAAGTGGCTGGCCGCGATGGCCCGGTTCGGTAGAATGTTCGCCGTTTCGTTCGTGCCGCGGGATGCGTGTTCTACCTGTCGCCCCTGTTGCGCTTTCCGATAACTATAAGAGTCCCCAGATGCAAAACCTGATCGTCGCTGTCGTCGCTTATCTGATCGGTTCGGTGTCGTTTGCCGTGATCGTGAGTTCCGTGATGGGACTGGCCGACCCGCGCTCGTACGGCTCGAAGAATCCCGGCGCCACCAACGTTCTGAGAAGCGGCAACAAGACGGCCGCGATCCTGACGCTGATTGGCGATGCGTTCAAGGGCTGGCTCGCCGTCTGGCTCGTCAGCCACTTCGGCGCGCGCTACGGACTTGACGATACGGCGATTGCGCTTGCCGCGATCGCCGTTTTCCTCGGCCACCTGTATCCGGTGTTTTTTCGCTTCAAGGGCGGCAAGGGCGTCGCGACAGCCGCGGGCGTTCTGCTGGCTATCAACCCCGTGCTAGGCATCGCCACCCTACTGACCTGGCTGATCGTCGCCTTCTTTACGCGCTATTCGTCACTAGCGGCGCTCGCGGCCGCGGTGTTCGCACCGCTTTTCGACGGCTTCCTGTTCGGCGCGAACATCATTGCGCTGTCCATCGTCGTGATGAGCTCGCTGCTCATCTGGCGTCATCGCGGCAATATCGCGAAGCTGATGGCGGGGCAGGAAAGCCGCATCGGCGACAAGAAGAAGGCCGAGGCCCAGGCGGCGGCGAAGCGGCACTGATCTGATGCGACACTGAAGCGGTGGCGCCGCGGCGCCCACGGCGGTCTCGCAGGCGTTGCGTGACGGGAAAACCAGGCAGGACATCAGGCCGGACACGCAACCTGGATGCGCAGGCATGTGCACGCATGAGCAGCACGATCGCCACCGGCGTCGCCGCCACTCCCGCGCAATCTGAACGCCTTAATCGCGGAAGTTGTTGAAGTCGAGCGGCGTGTCCGTGACATCCTTGCGCAGCAGCGCAATCACACTCTGCAGGTCGTCGCGCTTGGTGCCGTTCACGCGCACCGCATCGCCCTGAATGCTTGCCTGGACCTTGATCTTGCTGTCTTTCACAAGCCTGACGATCTTCTTCGCCAGATCGCCCGACACGCCTTTCTTGACGGTGACGACCTGCTTGACCTTGTCGCCACCGATTTTCTCGATCTTGCCGTACTCGAGGAAGCGCACGTCGACGTTGCGCTTGGCCATTTTCGACACCATCACGTCCTTGACCTGACCCAGCTTGAAGTCGTCGTCGGCGTAGAGCGTCAACTCGTGCTCCTTGTGTTCGACGCGCGCGTCCGACCCCTTGAAGTCGAAGCGGGTGGAAATTTCCTTGTTGGACTGCTCGATCGCGTTCTTGACTTCGATCATGTTGGCTTCGCACACGACGTCAAACGATGGCATTGCTCTCTCCAATAGTGCTGCGATACACGGCGCCGCCGGACGGCTGCGCACGATGCACTCGCTATAATCACGAACCGGACGTCATTTTACCGACGCCTTTCTCTTTTGCCCAAGGCCGCTGCGCAATACCGCCTGGCTTGCGGCACACGGCCCTCACATTCCGATGTCCCTGATGTCCCAGTCCGACTCCACTGTTTTCCTCGCCGGGTATCCGCTCAAGGCCCACAACACCTTTGGCTTCGATGTCCGCGCGCGGTTCGCGTGCCGCATCGAACGCGAGGACCAATTGCTCGCGGCGGTGCGTGACCCGCGTGCAGCCGGCCTGCCTCGGCTGGTGCTGGGCGGCGGCAGCAACGTCGTGCTGACCGGCGACTTCGAGGGCCTCGTGCTGCTGGTGGCATTACGCGGTCGCCGTCTCGTGCGTGAGGACGACGAAGCGTGGTACGTCGAAGCGGCTGCTGGCGAAAACTGGCACGACTTCGTGTCCTGGACCCTTGCACAGGAGAAGCCCGGCCTCGAAAACCTCGCGCTGATTCCGGGGACGGTGGGGGCCGCGCCGATCCAGAACATCGGCGCCTATGGACTCGAAATGTGCGAGCGCTTCGCATCGCTGCGCGCCGTGGAACTGGCGACCGGCGAAGCGCGCGAGTTCGACGCAGCGGCTTGCCGGTTCGGCTATCGCGACAGTTTCTTCAAGCGAGAAGGGCGTGACCGCTTTGTGATCACGTCGGTTACGTTTCGCTTGCCGAAAGCGTGGGTGCCACGCGCGAGCTATGCGGACATCGCCCGCGAACTGGCCGCCGAGGGTCATGGTGACACATCGCCGAGCGCGCAGGCAATTTTCGACGCCGTCGTGGCCGTGCGCCGCGCGAAATTGCCCGACCCGTCGCAACTCGGCAATGCCGGCAGCTTCTTCAAGAATCCTGTGATCGACGCAGTGCAGTTCGAGGCGTTGCAGCGCCGCGAGCCGGAGGTGGTTTCGTACCGGCAGGCGGACGGTGCGGTGAAGCTTGCGGCGGGGTGGTTGATCGATCAGTGCGGCTGGAAAGGGCGCGCGATGGGCGCGGCCGCTGTGCACGAACGTCAGGCACTCGTGCTGGTGAATCGGGGTGGGGCAAGCGGCGCAGAGGTGCTTGCGCTGGCGCAGGCGATTCAACGGGATGTGCGTGAACGGTTTGGAGTGGAGCTGGAGGCCGAGCCGGTTTGTCTGTAGGACGCGGTGCAGCGGGGTTTTGAGTTCTGCACGCGCAATAAAAAAAGGTACCGTGAGTGAGCCGGGCACCTTTTGCTGGCTGCTAGCGCAGGATTTGGTCCGTTCAGCCGCGCCGCAGACACGCACAAGCACGGCGCGTACGTGGATGCCCGCCTCGTATTCGGGCCCCGTCGCGCTTCGCGCAGAAGCCGCTCAGTGGTTCAGCTTGCCGAGCAGCAAAAATTCCATCAACGCCTTTTGGACATGCAGACGGTTTTCCGCTTCGTCCCATACGACGCTTTGCGGTCCGTCGATCACCTCTGCGCTCACTTCCTCGCCACGATGGGCCGGCAGGCAGTGCATGAAGAGTGCATCTGCGTTGGCGCGCGCCATCATCTCGGCGTCCACGCACCAGTCGGCAAACGCAGCCTTGCGCGCTTCGTTCTCCGCCTCGAAGCCCATGCTGGTCCAGACGTCGGTGGTGACCAGATCGGCGCCGGCGCAGGCCTCGTTCGGATCGTCAAACTCTTCGACAAACGGTGCGCTCTCAGGCGCCACCATGGCGCGGTCGAGCTTGTAACCCGGCGGCGTGGACAGTCGCAGCTGGAAGCCGAGAATCTGCGCCGCCTCGATCCAGGTGTACAGCATGTTGTTCGCATCACCGACCCAGGCGACCGTTTTGCCGCGAATCGGGCCGCGATGTTCGAAATACGTGAAGATGTCAGCCAGCACCTGGCACGGGTGATATTCGTTGGTCAGGCCGTTGATGACCGGCACACGCGAATTGTCGGCAAAGCGCTTCAGGATGTCCTGGCCGAAGGTGCGGATCATGATGATGTCGACCATGCGCGAGATGACCTGCGCAGCATCTTCGATCGGCTCGCCACGGCCCAGTTGCGTGTCCCGCGTGCTCATGAATACCGCATGGCCGCCTAGCTGGAAGATGCCCGCTTCGAACGAGAGGCGCGTGCGTGTCGAGTTTTTCTCGAAGATCATCGCCAGCGTGCGGTCGTGCAGCGGGTGGTAGGTCTCGTAGTTCTTGAACTTGTTCTTCAGGATGCGGGCGCGTTCAAGCACGTACTCGTAGTCTTCCAGCGAGAAATCCTTGAACTGCAGGTAGTGGCGAATTTTCTTGGCGGTCATGAAACAAATACGGCGGTCTCACCCGGCGAAATTGCCGGACGCTGCCGCCGTCGTTTGTGGTAACTCTATGCAGCATAAAGGATTCTGGCGCGTTTGACGAGCTAGCCAGAAGGCCAGGCGGTCATTCCTAAGCGGGCCTGCGAGTCTTAAGAGGTGTGCTTGTGTGCAGTGCGGAAGAAGGTCCGCTACGCTATAATCTCGGGGTTTCCCAAAAAGCCCAGCAAGCAGGCTACATGCTTGCGGGACACGGCTCGCGCGCCCGGAAGGCTTTCCTCGCGGTGCGCCGTCATGACGATTGCCGAGGTGGCCCTGGCCGGCACTGCGGCGCCCAGCGGCATGGTTCGCGGGGTCGTGTACGACGTGTTCATGCAGCCGCAGCCACATTCGCTGGCATTGTGCTGGGCAGTCACTCAGGTATTCCTACATGGCCGAAGAAGCTCCAACCGAATATTTCATTCAGGGCATCACGTCGAACGGAAAGAAGTTTCGGCCGAGTGACTGGTCGGAGCGGCTCGCCGGGGTGATGTCCATGTTCGGGCCGGGCACGAAAAGGGGGCCGAATGCCTACATGCAGTACTCGCTGTACGTCCGCCCCACGATCATCGACGACCTGAAATGCGTCATCCTCGACTCGCGGTTGCGCGACATCGAACCCATGGCCTTCGATTTCGTCATGAATTTCGCGAAGGACAATGACCTGCTGGTCACCGAGGCCTGCGAACTGCCGCCCGAACACGGTACTCAACAGGCGTTGAAGGCGAAGTAAGGCGGCTGTAGGTGCCCGAATGGGCTAAGACGGCTGATCCATTCAGGCGAGGATCGAGCCAGGGCAGTGAGGCGAAAGGAAACGATGGAAACCCAACCCGCGAAGGCGGGTTTTTTTGCGCCTGTAGCAAACAGTAGCGTCAAATGAGTACTGTGCGCGCAGAGACCGGGCAGACGAGACAAACCCTAAAACCAAACAAAAAAGCCCGCCTAGGCGGGCTCTCATGACGCAGCGGAAACAGGAGGTAGCCCGCCGGAGCGGGCTGACCGGATTTACTGCGCTGCGGGCGCTTGCAGACCCTTGATGGCTGCAGCGAGGCGGCTCTTATGGCGAGCTGCCTTGTTCTTGTGAACGATTTTCTTGTCGGCGATGATGTCGATCGTCTTCGTCGACGCCAGGAAGATCTCAGCGGCCTTAGCCTTGTCGCCGGCGTCGATCGCCTTGCGAACAGCCTTGATTGCCGTGCGGAACTTCGAGCGCAGGGCCGAGTTATGCGAGTTTGCCTTCGCGGCCTGACGGGCGCGCTTGCGTGCTTGTGCGGAGTTAGCCATGACGGTTCCTTATCCTGTTCCTGTTTCCAGTACCTGACCTTCAAGTGGCCGGGCGCTGCTTTAGCTCGAACCCTTGGAAGCGATTGCCCAAGAGCGCAAAAAATGTCGAAATTGGTAATTCAACTACGCGAAATCTGGCTCGTTCCAACAGACATCGAGAGGGCATCTGAATGCCGTCCGAAAATTGAGCGAGCGTCGAAACCGGCGATTATAGCAACAAAAACAGGCACGTGGCAAACGAAAATGGGCGATCTGACGCCCGGGCGCTCCTGCTGACGCTCTCCGGTTCCCGGCCCGCTTTGCGCGAAATCGAACGTCTGCGGCGTAAATCGGTCCGATTCGCGTCAAGGCTCATCGTCCGCACCTGCGGCACCCTTATAATAAGCCCCCCATGAATCTATTCCGAGCCCTGCTGACGGTCAGCGGCTTCACGCTGCTGTCGCGCGTGACCGGCCTGGCCCGCGAAACGTTGATCGCCCGCGCGTTCGGCGCCAGCCAGTTTACCGACGCGTTCTACGTCGCCTTCCGCATTCCCAACCTGCTGCGCCGGATTTCCGCCGAGGGTGCCTTTTCGCAGGCGTTCGTGCCGATTCTCGCCGAGTTCAAGAATCAGCAGGGGCACGACGCGACCAAGGCGCTCGTCGACGCAACCTCCACCGTCCTTGCCTGGGCGCTGGCGATTCTCTCGCTGCTCGGCGTGCTGGGCGCCTCCGGCGTGGTGTTCGTGGTGGCGTCCGGCCTCGCGCACGATGGTCAGGCGTATCCGCTCGCCGTCACGATGACGCGCATCATGTTTCCGTACATCGTATTCATCTCGTTGACGTCGCTGGCCTCGGGCGTCCTGAATACTTACAAGAACTTTTCGCTGCCGGCCTTTGCACCGGTGCTGCTGAACGTGGCGTTCATCGTCGCGGCCGTGTTCGTCGCGCCGCATATGAAAACGCCGGTCTACGCGCTCGCGTGGGCCGTGATCGTCGGCGGCATGCTGCAGTTTCTGGTGCAGTTGCCCGGTCTCAAGAAGATCGACATGGTGCCGAAGATCGGCTGGAACCCGGTGCGTTCGCTCGCGCATCGCGGCGTCAAGCGCGTGCTCTCGAAGATGGTGCCGGCCATGTTCGCGGTCTCGGTGGCGCAGATCAGCCTGATCATCAACACGAATATTGCGTCGCGGATCGGGCCCGGAGCGGTGTCGTGGATCAATTACGCCGACCGGCTGATGGAGTTTCCCACCGCGCTGCTGGGCGTTGCGCTCGGTACGATCTTGCTGCCGAGTCTATCCAAGGCGCACGTCGATGCCGACCCGCACGAGTACTCGTCTCTGCTCGACTGGGGCCTGCGTGTGACCTTCCTGCTCGCCGCGCCGAGCGCGATCGCGCTGTTTTTCTTTGCCGAGCCGCTCACCGCTACGCTGTTTCACTACGGTAAGTTCGACGCCCACTCGGTCGTGATGGTGGGCCGGGCGCTGGCCGCCTATGGTGTCGGCCTGATTGGGCTGATCCTTATCAAGATCCTCGCGCCGGGCTTCTACGCGAAGCAGGACATCAAGACGCCGGTGAAGATCGGGGTCGGCGTGCTGGTCGTCACGCAGTTGAGCAATTTCGTCTTCGTCCCGATCTTCGCTCATGCGGGTTTGACCCTTAGCGTCGGGCTCGGCGCTTGCGTGAACGCGCTGTTGCTGTTCGTCGGCTTGCGCCGGCGCGGTATCTATATGCCGTCGGGTGGCTGGCTGGTTTTCTTCGTGCAGATGATCGGGGCGTGCCTCGTGCTCGCGGGCGTCATGCACTGGTTTTCCATCAGCTTCGACTGGATCGGCTTACATGCCCAGCCGCTTGCCCGTATCGTGTTGCTGGCGGCGTGCCTGGTTCTGTTTGCTGCGCTATATTTCGGTATGCTTTGGCTGATGGGCTTCAAATACGCGTATTTCAGAAGGCGAGTGAAGTGATCACGACGACGCGGGTTCTCGACTATTTCAGCACGCTGGTCGCCGAAGACGACAGTCTGCCCCTGACCGAGGCAGCACTCTCGCTTGCACAGGACGCTTATCCCGATCTCGATCTGCAAGGCGCACTCGCCGAGATCGACGAACTGGTGGTGCGCCTGCAGCGCCGCATGCCAGCCGATGCTGACATCAAGCAGAAGGTCGGCATCCTGAATCGCTTTTTCTTCCGCGAGCTGGGTTTCGGCAACAACCTCAACGATTTCCTTGACCCCGACAACAGCCATCTGAACGTGGTGTTGAAACGGCGCCGCGGCATTCCGATTTCGCTTGCCGTGCTGTATCTGGAGATGGCCGAGCAGATTGGTGTTCCGGTACGCGGTGTGGCGTTTCCCGGTCATTTCCTGTTGCGCGTGACCACGCCCGATGGTGACGTGATGCTCGATCCGACCACCGGGCACTCGCTCTCAGAGTCGGAGATGGTCGAGATGCTGGAGCCCTATGTGGCGTCGGCGGGCGAGTCGGTCAGCCGTGCTTTGCGCATGCTGCTGCAGCCGGCCACCCGGCGCGAGATCATTGCACGCATGCTGCGCAACCTGAAGTCGACCTATCTTCAGACGGAACGCTGGCAGCGTCTATTGGGCGTGCAACAGCGGCTGGTGATTCTGCTGCCTGAGAGCATCGAGGAAGTGCGTGATCGCGGCTTCGCTTATGCGCGGCTCGATTATCTGCGCCCGGCGCTCGAAGATCTGGAGCGCTACCTGGGCGACCGCCCCGATGCGGACGATGCGACGGTCGTCGAGTCGCAGTTGCATGAGTTGCGCCAACGTACGCAGCACAACGACCGGGACTGAGATTCGCCGGGGCGTGCACGCCATACGCCGCGGTCGTCGCGGCATATGACGGGCGGCGAACCGCTCCCGCTACTTCGGCTGCATCCGGATGGCTCCATCGAGACGGATCACTTCGCCGTTGAGCATCGGGTTATCGAAGATCTGTTTGGCCAGCATTGCGTATTCCGCCGGCTTGCCGAGACGCGGCGGGAACGGCACCATCGCGCCGAGCGCGTCCTGCACTTCCTGCGGCATGCCGAGCAGCATCGGCGTTTCGAAGATGCCCGGTGCAATCGTCATCACGCGGATTGCGTTGCGCGACAGATCGCGTGCGATCGGCAGCGTCATCCCCACCACTCCGCTCTTCGATGCGGCATAGGCGGCCTGGCCGATCTGGCCATCGAACGCCGCCACCGATGCCGTGTTGATGATCACCCCGCGCTCGCCATTCGCATTCGGCTCGTTCTTCGCCATCGCCGCAGCGGCAAGGCGAATCATGTTGAAGGTGCCGATCAGGTTGATCGAGATCGTTCGCGTGAACGAGTCGAGCGGATGCGGGCCGTCCTTGCCCACGGTCTTGATAGCCGGCGCGACTCCCGCACAATTGACCAGGCCGCGCAGCGTGCCGAGTTTCATCGCGGCATCGACTGCTTGCGTAGCGTCGTCTTCGCGGCTGACATCGCACTTCACGAACACGCCGCCCAGTTCCTGCGCGAGTGCCGTGCCCGCATCCTGATTGAGGTCGGCAACGACGATCTTGCCGCCCTCTGCGGCGAACAGGCGCGCAGTGGCGGCGCCGAGACCCGATGCACCGCCGGTGATCAGGAATACATTGTCACGAATCTCCATGTCTGCTCCTTTGCTTCAGTTCAGTAATCGTCACGATCGAATATCTTTTCGATGGTCGATTGTAACGGCTGTGCTGCAGCGCGGAAAGAAAAGGGCGGGTGGTTGCACCGGAGTGGTGCTTGAATGTGGCCAGAAATTTGATCGGGATAACTGAGCAAATTGACTGCGCGGATCACGCGCCGCGAATGCAACGCGTAAAGCGAAGTGCGAATAAAAAACCCGCCCATGTGGGCGGGTTTTAGCGAAGCGGATCTGACGTATTGTGAGAGGGCAAAAAATCCAAAGTCCCGCGCGTCTCACCACCTCACTTCATCGAATTCACTTCAACGCATCGAACACACGCGTGCGGATTTCGTCGACGGTGCCCAGGCCGGAAATAGCCCGGTACTGCGGCGCCTTCAAACTGCTCGACGCGTCACCGTTTTTGGCCCACGTGGTGTAGTACTCGATCAGCGGCTTGGTCTGCGCAACATACACTTCCAGACGCTTCTTGACCGTTTCTTCCTTGTCGTCGTCGCGCTGGATCAGCGGTTCACCCGTGACGTCGTCGACGTTGTCGACCTTCGGCGGGTTGAACTTGACGTGATACGTACGTCCCGAGGCAGCGTGCACGCGGCGGCCGCTCATCCGCACGATGATCTCGTCGAACGGCACGTCGATTTCCAGCACGTAGTCGATGGCGACGCCGGCCTGCTTCATGGCTTCCGCTTGCGGCAGCGTGCGCGGAAAACCGTCGAACAGATAACCGTTGGCGCAATCCGCTTCCTTCAGACGCTCTTTGACGAGATTGATGATCAGCTCGTCCGACACCAGTTCGCCTGCATCCATAGAACGCTTGGCTTCAATGCCGAGCGGCGAGCCAGCCTTGACGGCCGCACGCAACATATCGCCGGTGGAAATTTGCGGAATGCCGAATTTTTCCTTGATGAACGTTGCCTGAGTGCCCTTACCCGCTCCGGGAGCACCCAAAAGGATCAAACGCATGTGATATCTCCAGATCTATGTGAATTCTTGGGTGGCGCTACGCTTAAGGCATCCGCGCATTGGACTCAGGGGGCCCGCTTCGAAGTGACCGCAGTGCGCCTCGCGCTGCACGTCGTGAACGACGGCGCTGCAAGGGGGACGGCGGGACGACCGGGCAAACCCTGGCCAACGATCATTGCAGATGGTGCGCACAGCCGTTTGATTATGCCACGGGTTTTTACGCCGACGGACCGAATAACGACCTTACGCGAGCGAGGTCCGCAGGGGTATCGACACCCGGCAGCGGTGCTTCGCCGGTGACGAGCACGGCGATCCGCTCGCCATGCCACATGGCACGCAGTTGCTCTAGCGCCTCGGCCTGTTCGATTGGCGAGAGGGTGAGCGTTGGGTACGAGCGCAGAAACTTTGCACGGTACGCATACAACCCGATATGCCGGTAGACCGTGGCAGGCGCGGGCGGCGTGGGCATCGCGGCGACGTCCGGCCAGTGCGGCTGATACGCGTCGCGCGCCCAGGGAATCGGCGCGCGCGAGAAGTACAGCGCAACGCCGCGCGCGTCCAGCACGACCTTGACGACGTTCGGGTTGAAGATTTCGGCCGGGTCGGTAATCGGGTGTGCCGCGGTTGCGATGGCACAGCCGTGGCTCGCAGCGAGGTGCGACGCAACGCCGCACACCAGTGCGGGATCGATCAGCGGTTCGTCGCCCTGCACGTTGACGACGATCGTGTCGTCGCTCCAGCCGTAATGTGCCGCGACTTCGGCAAGACGGTCGGTGCCCGACGGATGATCGGCACGCGTCAGCATGGCTTCGATGCCGTGTTCGCGTGCGACGTCGAGGACCGACTGCGCATCCGATGCGATCAGCACGTGCTGCGCGCCCGAGGCCAGCGCCCGCTCCGCAACGCGCACGACCATCGGCTTGCCGCCGATATCGGCGAGCGGCTTGTTGGGCAGACGGGTCGAGGCGAGCCGCGCGGGTACGACGGCAATGAACGGCGGGGCGGCAGGGACGGTGGACGTGGGTTGAGTCATGGGAAACGCGGCGGCAAAACCGGAACAAGGCGCCGAACAGGGGGCCAAAGAAGGCGCCGAAGAGGACGCGGAACGGGACGCGCCCCAGCTACGGCGCGCGCAGAAAAAACAACGAAGCGGAACGAACGGCTCTGCCCATCAGGACTACGGCATCAGGCTCCAGGCGCAGGATGCAAAGGCTCGACCGGGGTGCCTTCGACGGTTTGACGCGCTTCGTCCACCAGCATCACGGGAATGCCGTCGCGGATCGGATACGCCAGCTTGTCTGCGTTGCAGATGAGCTCCTGCGCCGGACGATCGTAGCTGAGCGGGCCCTTGCAGATCGGGCAGACGAGAATTTCAAGCAGGCGAGCGTCCACGGACTTTCTCCACAACTAATTCAATGAGGCGATGATCGAGCGCAGCTTCGACGGGGACGACCCAGATGCGCGCATCGTGCCAGGCCCCCAATTTTACCGCATCCTTTTCAGTGATCAGGATCGCATCTGCATCGACATCGGCAAATGGATTGCTGGTGAACGCATAGTGGTCCGGTAACGCACGGGTCTGGGGTTTCACGCCCGCGGCACGCAAGGTCGCGAAGAAGCGCTCCGGCGCGCCGATGCCAGCCGCGGCCAGCACGCGATCGCCGCTGAACTGCGCAAGCGGCCTGCGCAGCGCCGGGTTGCCGAGATGCCACGCGTCAGCTGGCGTGAGTGAGAGCGCGAAGGTGTTGGGCCAGGGCGGCAGCGTGCGTTCGTACGGACTGTTGATCAGCGTGGCGTCGCGGCGGCGCGACAGCGGCTCGCGCAACGGCCCGGCCGGCAGCAGGAAGCCGTTGCCGCCGAGGCGATGGTCGAACACCACGAGTTCGGCGTCGCGGGCGAGGCGGTAGTGCTGCAGACCGTCGTCGCTGACGATCACGTCGACCTCGGGATGCGCGCTGCATAGCGCTTGCGCCGCCGCCACCCGGTCGGGACAGACCCAGACCGGCGCGCCGGTGCGGCGCGCGATCAGCAAAGGCTCGTCGCCGGCATCCTGCGGCGCCGAAGTGGCTGTGACGGGCGTAGGCCGGTTGACCCGCGCGCCATAGCCGCGCGACACGACGCCGGGCTGGAAGCCCGCGACGCGCAGCGCTTCGACGAGCGCAATCACCGTGGGCGTTTTGCCGGTCCCGCCGACCGTCACATTGCCCACCACTACGACTGGCACGCCGACGCGTATCGCCTTTAGCCAGCCGAGCGCAAAGGCCGCGCGACGTGCCGCGGCGATCGCGCCGAAGATGCCGGCAAACGGCAGCATGGCCCACGCGAGCGGGCCGCGCTGTTGCCACTCGCGCGCAAGACGCGTTTCAAGTTGGTGCTTGACCTCGCTCATGAGGCCAACGCCGGTGTGCGCAGCAATCGCAACTGCGGCACCGGTTCAGGTGACGCGATACACGGGACAGGTATCAACGCGTTTCTCCGGGCGGGACGATCAGGGCAGGGCATGGCGAGCGCTGCATAAGCGGCGTGTCGCTCATGATGCCCTTAAAACCCGGCACTCTAGCGCGCGAGCGTCGTGCGCCGCAAGTCGCCAGCGTGACACACGGCCGCGCGATAGACGCGGGACCGGTCTCCTCAGCCTGTGGATAACTTTGTGGAGAACTCGCCTCCGGCGGGGCTGGGAGGGCCATTCGGCGCGGGTCCTGTCGGCGTGCATCGGTATATATGAGATAGAAATGCTTTATAAATCAAAAGGTTAAATCGGCATTACGGGCCTCTGCACGCATCCTTACAAGGCCTTTCACGCTCCTCCCGACATGTGGACACTTTTAACAATTCGTACAACGTGCTGGACGTGATTGGCTGCTCGGTCTATCGTCTGTCCGGCCTGTCATCCCTATTCATCGCATGAACTCCGAAAGTCCCTTTTCGTCTTCGGGCGCGCCCGGTGGCGACGTCGTTGTGCCGGTGTCGGCGCTCAATCGCGCCATCAGCACGATGCTCGAACGCTCTTTCCCGCTCATCTGGGTGGCGGGGGAAGTGTCGAATTTCACGCGCGCCGCGAGCGGTCACTGGTATTTCTCGATCAAGGATGCGCAGGCGCAGATGCGCTGCGTGATGTTCCGCGGCCGCGCGCAGCACGCCGAGTTCACGCCGCGCGAAGGCGACCGGATCGAAGTGCGGGCGCTTGTCACGATGTACGAACCGCGCGGCGAGTTGCAACTGAACGTCGAAGCCGTGCGCCGTACCGGGCAAGGGCGGCTTTTTGAAGCGTTCCTGAAGCTCAAGGCGCAACTCGAAGCGGAGGGGTTGTTTGCCGCGGAGCGCAAGCGGCCGTTGCCGACGCATCCGCGGGCAATTGGCATCGTCACTTCATTGCAGGCCGCGGCGTTGCGCGACGTGTTGACCACATTGTTGCGCCGTGCGCCGCATATTCCGGTGATCGTGTATCCGGCACCGGTGCAGGGCGTGGGCGTCAGCGCGAAATTGGCAGCGATGGTCGAGACGGCCAACGCGCGGCGCGAGGTCGATGTACTGATTGTCTGTCGCGGCGGCGGCTCGATTGAAGACCTGTGGGCGTTCAACGAAGAAGTACTGGCGCGAGCGATTGCCGAAAGCCGCGTACCGGTGGTGAGCGGCGTCGGTCACGAAACCGATTTCACGATTGCCGATTTCGCTGCAGACGTGCGCGCGCCGACACCGACCGGCGCCGCCGAGCTCGTCAGTCCGCAACGCGTGCTGTTGTTACGCGATCTCGATCACCGCCATGCCACGCTCGCACGCGGCTTTGGCCGCATGATGGAGCGGCGTGCGCAACAACTCGACTGGCTCGCACGGCGGCTCGTCTCGCCATCCGAGCGGCTCGCGCGACAACGCACGCATTTGCAGCAACTCAGCGTGCGTCTTGGATCAGCCGGTGCGCGTCCGGTGCGCGATGCTCGAGCGCGGTTTTCGCTGCTGCAGATGCGCTGGCAGCGCTGGCGTCCGGATCTCGTTGCGCATCGTGCCACCTTGAACGCACTTGCGCAGCGGCTCGACGGCGCAGCGTTGCGCCAGCACGAACGGCATACAGCGCGCGTGGCGACGCTGGCCGCGCGTCTCGAGGTGCTGAGTCCGCAACGCACGCTCGAGCGTGGCTACGCGGCTGTGCTCGACGCGCAGAATGGTCGCGCACTGCGTGCGCCGGCCGCGCTGAAACCGGGGCGTCATCTGACTGTGCACCTTGCAGAGGGCGCTGCGGATATCACGCTGGCCGATGTGCAAGCACGTCTGTCCGACGATTTCTGACGCTCTTACGCCGACGTACTTTTGACCGTGGCACGTGCATTGCGTGAGCACTGGTTACGGTTGTCCTGGCGACTTTCTAACGCATATCCGACATAAAGGCCGTTGGTTTGCGGGGTTATTCCAAGTCGCCTACAATCGAGTGCTCTACAGCGTTATCCTCAGACTGACCCCCCACACACAGATAGAAGGAAAGCACCATGGAACATACGCTCCCGCCGCTGCCGTTTGCAAAGAACGCACTCGCTCCGAACATGTCGGAAGAGACGCTCGAGTATCACTACGGCAAGCACCACCAGACCTATGTGACTAACCTGAACAATCTGATCAAGGGCACGGAGTTCGAGAACCTGTCGCTCGAAGAGATCGTCAAGAAGGCATCGGGCGGCGTCTTCAACAACGCCGCGCAAGTGTGGAACCACACGTTCTTCTGGAACAGCCTGTCGCCGCAAGGTGGCGGTGCACCGAAGGGCGCGCTCGCCGACGCGATCAACGCGAAGTGGGGTTCCTACGACAAGTTCAAGGAAGAGTTTGCCAAGACCGCAGTCGGCACGTTCGGCTCGGGCTGGGCATGGCTCGTGAAGAAAGCAGACGGCTCGCTCGACCTCGTGTCGACCAGCAACGCTGCCACGCCGTTGACCACGGACGCGAAGGCACTGCTGACGATCGACGTGTGGGAACACGCGTACTACATCGACTATCGCAACGCTCGTCCGAAGTTCGTCGAAGCATACTGGAACATCGTGAACTGGGACTTTGCAGCGAAGAATTTTGCGTAAGTTTCATGCCGGCGGTGTGGTGTAGCCGCCCGGTGTAAACGGATAGTTTGCAAAGTCCGGCAATCGCGACGCCGCGATTAAACTTCGAGCCGTTAGTAAGCTAGTGACAGTGAAGCCCTCCAACGCGAGGGCTTTCTGCTTTTTGTGCGTGTCAGTTCCCCCTCGTTTCATTCCCGCTGGCCGCCTTGGCCACATCTGCAACGTCAACCCGGTTTAACCCTCTCGCACGCAGGCGTTTAGAGCGCCACGGCCTCCCATCGCGTCTCCGCGCCAGCATGCATCTTCTGCAAGCTCGTCATGAAAAGAATGCAATGGCTTTGCGGGTCTAATTGACTTCAAATTAGCACGCCCATTCTATTTTTCGACCTGACCGGCATCTCAGCGAAGCCGGGCACACGGAACCTGAGAGAAGGATCGCGCGCACCTGACTGGCCAGATCGGATGGAGACAGCGACCGGGTTGTACCGCAGAGATGTAATCAAAGCCCGCAACAAGCGGCTATCAAAAATGAGGAGACATGCATGCGTTTGATCAGTCAGGGTATCTGCGGGGCCACGCTGGTTCTCGCCGCAGGCAGCGCCGTGGCGGCGGACTCGAGTGTGACGTTGTACGGCGTGGCCGACACGTTCATCCAATACCTCGACAACGGCGGCAATCATTCGTTTTCCGAACGAAGTGGCGGCGCGGCGGGCTCGCAATTTGGCCTTAAAGGTAACGAGGATCTCGGCGGAGGTCTGTCCGCGCAATTCGATGTCGAAACCGGTTTTAACCTGAATAACGGCACGTTTTTCGCGGATACGACTTCGCTGTTCTATCGGCAGGCTTGGGTTGGCCTGAACCACTCGAGCTATGGCTCGCTGACGTTCGGGCGGCAGTACGAGCCCAGTTTTCGCGTCGTTTATCCGACCGATCCGTTTCGCGTCAACGAGATCCTCTCACCGTTCTCCGCAGACGTGCTCGCGGTCGACAAGAAAACGCTCTCGACGCAGTACGACTCCGGCCGTGCCAGCAACTCCGTGCTTTATCAGTCGCCGAATCTCGGTGGCGTGCAGCTCTACGGCATGTACGCGTTTGCCGCCACCGTGACCCAGCCGGTGCCGGCGACCACGGGGAATATGCTCAACCTCGGCGCGAGTTATACGGGTTATGGCTTGTATGCGGGTCTTTCGTATGTCAATCAGCATCCGGGGCAGGAGACGATCGCAGGTCTGCCGACCGCGCTCACTCTGCTCAGCACCGAGCACTTCATCGGCGCGCTCGCTTATCGGGTGGGTATTGTGAACTTCCAGTTCAACTACTCGTATCAGCGCGCGCAAGATCCGTCGCCCAGGTCTCTCGCAGCGGTGCTCGGCACGGCGCATTCGCTCAGCATCGCCGAGCTGGGTGCCACGATCCAGGCTACGGCTGCGGATACGATCGAGATCGCGGCTTTGCAGCGCAACGTGCGCGGCGCGCATGACAACACGCCGGGCTTCGAGATCGGTGCCGATCATTCGATCTCGAAGCGCACGAGTTTCTATGTCCGCGCGGGCTACATGAAGAACAACGGTACCTCGACCGTCAGCTGGCCGGGCGTCACGGTGAGCGAACCCGGTACCAACCAGGTTCTCGCCACCGTGGGCATGACGCACCGCTTCTGAGGACGGATAGTCTTCAACCGGACGCGTTGCGTCCGGTCTCGCGCTGACTTATGAGGTAGCCGCGGCCTTGCGCGGACGACGATTGCGTGTCGTGGATTTACGCGCGGTCTTGACGGCCGCGGGGGCCTCCACCACAGCCTGAGCGGGTACCTCCTCGTGTGGCGCTTCGCTTGCGACTGCAGGTGCAGCGTCGTGCGATTCCGGTGCGGCCTTCTTCGTTTTTCTCGCCGCAGTCTTGCGGCTGCCGCGTCCCTTGCGGGGTGTCTCCGGAGCAATTTCCTCACGCCCTTCAACAGCGGCTTCCGGCTCTGATTCCGGTTCCGGTGCTGTGTCGAACGTGAACAACCCGGGCTGGGCCGCTGGTTCCGCTGGCTGCTCGTCCGGCTCGTCGTAAGCGAAAGGCGATCTGCCGCCGTGGTTGAAGTAAGTGTCTTCCGGTTCGTGCGGCGACGTCTCAGCGTCCTCGTGACTCGCCGCCGGTTCTGCGAGTACCGCTGCCGGCGCGTCGCGCTGCGACTTACGGTTGCCGCGCCCGCGGCGGCGAGCGTCCTGCTTGTGACCACCGTCTCCCTGCTGCGCGGCGTGTGCCGGTTCCGCGGCCGCCGGCTCCTGCGTTTGCTCTGACGTCTCACCAATGGTTTCGCTGAGCGTCGTCACGACATTGCTGCGATACACGTACGCGCCCGACTTCTCATCGCGGCCGAATTCGAGCAGACCGCGTGCCTGTGCTTCTTCCAGCAGATTGCCGAACGCACGGAAGCCGTAATACGTTTCGTTGAAATCGGGCTTGCGGCGCTTGATAGCGTTTTTCAGCACCGAGGCCCAGATCTTGCCGCTGTCGCCGCGTTCCGAGGCGAGCGCATCGAAGGTCTGTACCGCGATTTCCACCGCTTTGGTCCGGCGCGTTTCGAGATCTTCCTTCGGACGCTTCTCTTCATTCGGCGTGCGCTTGGCCGTAGCGGTCGGCTGCTGTGCCGGACGCGCCGTCTCGCGCTTGACGACAGTTCGCTGACTTTCGCGCACCAGGTCGTCGTAGAAAATGAATTCGTCGCAGTTCGCGATGAGCAGGTCGGACGTGGACTGCTGAACGCCCACGCCGATCACCTGTTTCGCGTTTTCGCGCAGCTTCGAAACCAGCGGCGAAAAATCGGAGTCGCCACTGATGATGACGAAGGTGTTGACATGCGATTTGGTGTAGCAGAGATCGAGCGCGTCGACGACCAGACGGATATCCGCCGAATTCTTGCCCGACTGGCGCACGTGCGGAATCTCGATTAGCTCGAAGTTGGCTTCGTGCATCGTGCCCTTGAAGCTCTTGTAGCGCTCCCAGTCGCAGTACGCCTTCTTGACGACGATGCTGCCCTTGAGCAGCAGGCGTTCGAGCACCAGCTTGATGTCGAATTTCTCGTACTTCGCATCGCGTACGCCGAGGGCGACGTTTTCGAAGTCGCAGAACAGCGCCATGCTGATGGTTTCGTTGGATGACGCCATGTATTTCTCCAATGAGGCGACCGTCGAACTCGACGGATCGCGCCCATGATAGCGTCCCTGCGACCGGCTACGAGTTTTCTGTCTGCTGGCGGGTCTGCAGCACGTCGTCGATCAGCCCATAGGTCTTCGCATCCGCCGCGGTCATAAAGTTGTCCCGATCGGTATCCTTGACGATGTCTTCGATGCTGCGTCCCGTGTGTTCGGCCATGATCGCGTTCAGGCGTTCGCGCTGATACAGGACTTCGCGCGCCTGAATCTCGATGTCGGCGGCGGTGCCCTGGCTGCCGCCGGAGGGTTGGTGGATCATGATGCGTGCGTTCGGCAAGGCATAGCGCTTGCCGCGCTGGCCGGCGGTCAGCAGAAACGTGCCCATGCTCGCCGCGAAACCCGTGCAGAGCGTCGATACTTCCGGCTTGATGAACTGCATGGTGTCGTAGATCGCGAACCCGTCGTAGACCGAGCCGCCCGGCGAATTGATGTAAAAGGAAATATCCTTGTCAGGGTTCTCGGATTCGAGAAACAGCAACTGCGCGACAATCAGGCTCGCGGACTGCTCGTTGACCGGACCGACGAGAAACACAATCCGTTCGCGTAGCAGCCGCGAAAAAATGTCATAGGCGCGCTCGCCGCGTCCGGACTGTTCGATGACGGTCGGCACGAGACCGAGGCCGTTGAGGGACGGGTAGGTGGAATGCATGTGCGCCTCGCTAACTTGGGGTTAAGCTGGATCAGGTTGAATGAGCTTGAGTGAGTGGCCAGTCCCGCACCGCCGCTGCGGATGTGAGTGACTGTCCCCATGACGAGGGCGCGCGCCGGGGTGTGACATAAATATTTTTGTGCTGACCTGTCACATCGTGCGGTGCTCGAACGTCAGGATTCAAAAGGTGCGGGTTGCGGTGCGCTTGCCGCACTGCTGGCGTGTCTGAGCCTGCGCGGTTTTGTCCACGCTTTAGCTACGCGCCAAAAAACAGTTCACGTTTATGGGAGCAGCACGCATGACCGAACCCACCGTCGACAAGTCATCCGCCTTCGAGGCCGCCCGCGCGCGACTCGTTGCGCTGGCGTACCGCATGCTGGGCAGCCGCGCCGAGGCGGAAGACGTGGTGCAGGACGTCTGGCTGAAGTGGCATCTCGCCGATACGCGCGAAGTGCGCACGCCGGCGGCATGGCTGACCACGCTTACTGCACGTCTCGCGATTGACCGGCTGCGTCATCTGCAACTGGAGCGCAGTGTGCAGGCCCAAGGTTGGCTGCCCGAACCGTGGCTTGACGAACTGGCGCCTTCCGCGGAGGAACTGGCGTTGCGTTCGGCGGAGATGTCGTACGGACTGATGCTGCTGCTTGAACGGCTTAAGCCGGATGAGCGGGCCGCCTTCGTACTGCACGAGGCGTTCGACTGCGACTACGCGGAGATTGCGAGGATCCTCGAGCGTACGCCGGCGGCTTGCCGGCAGATCGTGCATCGGGCGAAAGCCCGTTTGCAGCGCGACGGTGCGCCCGTAAGACGCCCGGACCCGATACAGCATGCACGGCTCGTCGAGCGCCTGCGGACAGCGCTGGAGGCGCAGGATCGAGCGGGCTTGCTGCAACTGTTTAGTGACGCGCCGGAGATTGTCAGCGATGCGCCGGTTCGCGTGGACGAGCCCGTGGTCGCTGCAATGGATTGGGTGAACACGGTGACGTCGCTAGCCGGAGCGGCCGTGATGAGCGCAATGCAAGAGATCGGAGAGGTGCGGGCGCTGCAACAACTGCGCAGAGGATATGCCGCAACGATGGTACACGCCGAGTGCCTGTCGATCGACGGCGCCCCGGGAGTAGCGCTCATGCTAGATGGCGAGATCACCGCGCTACTCGATGTATCGATTAGCGCCGGCCGGATCGTGAAACTGCGCATCGTCACGCGTGCCGCGCATCTTCAGACCGCGCGTCGCAATTTCGGCTTACCGGCCGTACGGCAGATACTCAACGAGATCCGCGAGCGCGCATGGCTTACAGCGCAGCGCGCGTCAGTTACGGTGTGCGGCGACTTCCCAGTTGATATCGACGCATAGCACCTGCATACCGCGCGGTGTCTGCGCGGCAATCGAAGCGGTCACGCAAAGGTGCGCTTCGTTGATCGAAAGATACGGTGGCGTGAGATGCACCTGACCCGGCGTGCGCATCGCGCCGATGAAATACGGCCGACGCTCCCAGCTCGCGCCTTCCGAATGCAGCAACGGACGGAAACGCTTGGCCCGTTGCGACGCGCGTCCCGGCGGCAACACGTTGTCGCCGATCTGCCGTCCCGAGCCGTCCAGCACGAAACAGCGCGCGGTTTCACCGAGCGCCAGCAGCGGCGCCGTGGCCTGAGCCACTGATTCACCCGCCACCAGTAATGCGCTCGCGGTTTCGAGCGCTTTCGCGTACGGCGCAAGCCGTGCCGCCTGGGCGCGTTCGCGTGCCCCGACCCGTTCGCGCAGCGCGGCAGACAACGCATCCATCAAACCAGCCGCTGCCTGCGGCTGCACTGGCTCCACGCTTGGTCCTGCGAAAAAGGCGCCTTGCACGAAATCCACGTTGCATTCGAGTGCGATCAACGCGTCGCGCTCGGTGGACAAGCCGCCCATCAGCACCAGTTGTCCCGACTCGTGCAGCAGCGACACAAGCCCCGGCAACACGCGTTCGATATGCGAATGCTCGCTCGCCTGCGCGAGGATGCAGCGGTCGAGCGTGACGATATCGGGCCGCAGGTTCCAGACGCGGTCGATGTTCGAGTGTTTGGCGCCGAAGCCGTCCAGCGCGATCAGAAAGCCCGATTTGCGCAGCGCATCCACGATCTCGGCGAAACGCGTAGTCTCACCGCCAGCCTGCTCCGACACCTCCAGCACCACGCGTTGCGGCGGCAGGCCGAGGGCCTTGAGGCCGGCCAGCAGCGCGTCGCCGTAGCTGGTATCCATCAGCGCGGCGGGATGCAGGCTCAGGAAGAGCCATTCGTCATGGCTCTCGAACGCGTTGAAGTTGCCCAGATGCAGTGATTCGGCGAGCCGTCCGAGTTCGAGCAGATCGCCGCGCCGCGCGGCCTGGGTGAACACTTCGTGCGACGGCACCTGCTTGGCATGTTCGTCGTGAGCGCGCAGCGAGGCGTGATAACCGATCGCGCGACGGTGCGATACGGAAAACACCGGCTGGAACACGCTGAACACCGTGTAGCCGCCGTACAGGACGGTGCGCCGGGAGCCCTCATCGCCCGCCATGGGGCGCGGAGGCTGGAAGCCGGGAGGATCGAGTTCGATCATGCTCATCATGTGTCAGTCGTGTGAAGGATGGCGGCGCAGTTGGCACGCCTAAGCGGCCAGTTTACAGGATAGGCGAGCAAGAACCATGCTCGCGGAGGAATTACCCTTCCAGCGTTGTCGAGGACTCATTGTGCGCCGGGAGGTGCGTTGCGGCTATGCAGCGCACAGACATGGTGCGCCGCGCGCCCCGTCACGGGTCGAGCGCAGGGCCGTGCAGGCCGTTACCAGGCGGCCATGTGGGCCAGCTGGCGTTGGGCGTTTTCAGGTCCGTTCGGACGGGTCGGTTTTCTTCGCTGTGCGACGGATGTCGGCCGCCAGTTGCGCGAAGATCCATGACGAACAAGCGGTCATGATGCCGACGCACAGGAACGTCGCATGGAAGGCGGGCAGCGAATTCGCCGCGGTCACCTTGTGGATCAGTCCGGTGAACGTTGCGAGCAAGGCGCCCGCGACGGTGACGCCGAGACTCATCGACAGCATCTGTACCAGCGAAAACAGACTGTTGCCGCTGCTGGCGCCGCCGGTGCCAAGATCTTTGAGCGTGAGGGTGTTCATCGCCGTGAACTGCATGGAGTTCACACCACCGAAGAACGCAAGTTGCACGAGCCGCAGCCACAGCGGCTGGGCGAGGGTGGTCAGCCCGAAGCTGGCCATGGCGAGGCCTACCAGCACGGTATTGGTGACGAGCACGCGCCGATAGCCGTATTTCATGATCAGCGTCGTGACGAGACGTTTGGACATCATGCCGGCTGCGGCGACCGGCAGCATCATCAGACCCGCTTCGAAGGCGCTGTAGCCGAGGCTCACCTGCAGCAGCAGCGGAATCAGATACGGCATGGCGCCGCCTCCGATCCGCGCAAACAGATTGCCGAGCAGGCCGACGCTGAACGTGTGGATCTTGAACAGATCGAGCGAGAACAGCGGATGCGGATCGCGCACGGCATGCAGCCCATAGGCGACGAAGCAGGCAAGGCTCAGCACCAGCAGCACGAGCACAGTGGCCTGCTGGATGCCGAGTTCGGTACGGCCGTCGAGCGCGAACGAGATCGCCACCATGCCGACCACCAGGAACAGATAGCCCTTGATGTCGAATTTCGCGGTATCGGGGTTACGGCTGTCCTGCATGAAGATGAAGGTCACAATGCAGCCGATCACGCCCACCGGCACATTGATGAGGAAGATCCAGTGCCACGAGGCGATCTTGACGAGCCAGCCGCCGAGCGTCGGGCCGATCAGTGGCCCGATCAACCCAGGAATCGCGACAAACGACAACGCGGCCAGATAGCGTTCGGCGGGAAACGTGCGGAGTACGGCGAGGCGTCCGACGGGCAGCAACATGGCGCCACCCACTCCCTGGATCACGCGGTACAGCACCAGTTGATCGAGCGTTTGCGCGTTCGCGCACAGCAGCGAGCCGATGGTGAACACCAGAATCGCGCTGAAAAACACCTTGCGTGTGCCGAGTTTGTCCGCGAGCCAGCCGGACACCGGGATCATCACGGCCATCGTCAACGAATAGGCGATCACCACCGATTGCATCCGCAGCGGCAGCTCGCCGAGACTCGTCGCCATGGCCGGCAGCGCCGTGTTGACGATGGTCGAGTCGAGGGTCTGCATGAAGAAACCGGTGGCGACGAGCCACAGCATCACGGTGAGTGAGCGCGCGGTTGGCTGGGGGGCGGTGGGGGCGGGTGTGGGGGCGGCGTTCGGCGGATTCGACATGGAGGGCGGCTGCTCGCGCGCACCGGACGGGCTGAGGAGTGCCCATTTTAGGGAAATCTGCGCGGCCGTGCAGCAGGGTTTGCAGCTTTGGAGGGCGCTTTGCCCTCTGCCCTGCACCCCGGTTCAAGGTTCGAGCCGGGCCGCCGCATCGAAAAAAACCTGTGCGCGCGGATCGCTCGCGTATGCCGCGTTGATGCGAATCCATGGGCTAACCTCGGCGTTCGGCCGGAAGTAGCTCCCTGGCGCGACGGTGACGCCCAGTGGCGCGCCGCATTCGACGAGGCGCATGGAGTCGGCGATATGCGGCACGCGCGCCCATACGAACTTGCCGCCGAGCGGTGTCTCGAATACCTCCCAGCCGCTCGCCTCGAGTGCCTGCACCGCGGCGCCGAGCGCGTCGCGCATGCGGCGGCGCAGCCGTTCCAGATACTTGCGATAGGCGCCGCGCTCGAGCATGGCGACGGCCACTGCTTCGGCAAAGCGCGAACCGCCGATACTCGTGAGCATCTTGATGTCGGCGAGATCCTTGATGGTCGCGTTGTCGGCGACAACGTAGCCAATCCGCAGCGACGACGACAGCGTCTTCGACAGCCCGCCCACATAGATCACGTGTTCGAGCTGGTCGAGCGTCGCGAGACGGTCGGTGACATCGGTCTGGAAGTCGGCGTAGATGTCGTCTTCGATGATGCGGAAGTCGTGCTCGCGGGCGAGTTGCAGCAGCCTGAACGCAACGGGTGGAGCGATTGTCGTGCCGGTGGGGTTGTGAAACAGGCTGTTGACGAAGAACAGCTTCGGCCGGTGGATGCGCAGTTGCGCCTGCAGGACGTCGAGATCGGGACCGCTGCGGGTGCGCGGAATGCCAACCAGCTTCACTCCATGCAGCTTCAGAAGACCGTACAGGTTGTAGTAGCCCGGGTCCTCGACAAACATCATGTCGCCGGCTTTGAGCATGTAGCGCATCAGCAGGTCGAGCGCCTGGCTCGCGCCGTTGGTAATGAGGATCTGTGAGGCGTCCGCTTCGATGCCGAGTTGCCCGAGGCGGCTTTGCAGATGCTCGCGCAACGTCGCGTTGCCGAGTTGGGTCGCATAGTCGACGAGGCTCGTGGGATCCGCTCGCGAGACGTGACGAATCGCCTGGCCCAAGCCGTCCATATCGCGCCATGCCTCGGGGATAAAGCCGCTACCCAGCTTGAGCGACTCGCCCGGGTGGTTGAACTGCTGCAGGATGTGCACCGCTTCGTCTTCCGCGCGGCGCGGGTCCGAGCTGCCTTGGGCGCCGCTCGCATTGCGCTGGCGTTCGGCGACATAGAAGCCTGAGCCCGGGCGCGAATCGAGGTAGCCGAGGGAGACCAGCCGGTCGTACGCCTCGATGACCGGGAAGCGGCTCACCTCGTGATCGGTCGAGAACTGACGGATCGACGGCAGTTTGGCGCCCGGATGGGCGGAGCGCGAGCGGATCCATGTCGTGACGCCGGTGACGATCTGGTCGGTCAACGGCACACCGTTTTCGCGGTCGAGTTCGATGTCGAGTTTCATGATCTCTCGTGCATAGGAAGCCGGCAAGGCGGCGCCTGATAGATGACACTCGGGCAACTGTCAGGTTTTTTCACTGCACAGTTCCGCGGAAACTGTTCGGAACTGTGCATGGGGTTTACATCATCGCACGGCAATAATGTGTCAACCAGAGAAGCCGTTCAAGGAGCAATGCGATGCGTGAAATCCGTACTTTCGAACTCGATCACGGTGAGCCGGCAACCGCCTGGCGTGTAGCACGGCCGCTTACGCTGCAGGTGATGGCGGGGCAGGTCTGGTTGACCGTGGAAGGTGATCTGCGCGATTACTGGCTTGCGTCAGGCGAGACCTTTGAGCTCAATCGTGGCGCACGCGTGTGGGTGAGCGCGGGGCAGGGAGGCGCGCGGCTGGCGCTGGCTTTCGCGAGCGGTGCGGCCGGTGCAAGGGTGCGGCCTGCTGTGGAGACGGCGCGGATGTCCCTCTGGAGTTGGGTGCCGCGCTGGTTGCAGACCATCTGAAGGATGCGGGGGCGTTTGAACGCAGAGGCGCTCGCGGGCAGTGTCCTGCTAGCGCCTTGCCCGCCAGTTCTTGCATCCGCCTCGACATCCGGCAGGCGCACCGCTCACGCTTCGTAGTCCCCGATGTATCGCGCTCGCGGCCGGATCAGGCGGCCATCCGCAGTCTGTTCCATCGCGTGCGCAATCCACCCCACCACCCGGCCAACCGCGAACAGCGTAAACGCGGCGCCCGCAGGCAAACCCAATACCCGTTCAATGGATGCGAGCGCGTAGTCGAGCGTCGGCTCGGCGCCGCTCGTCTCGCGCACCGCGCGCGCGAGCGCATGGACCTCGGCAATCGGCGAGCGAGCCGGCGCGCACTCCGTCAATAACTCGAGCAACACCCGCGCACGCGGATCGCCGTGCGGATACAACGTGTGTCCGAAGCCGGACAGGATGGCGCCGTAGCCACCGTGCTCATCACGGGCGAGGCGGGTGGCCAGGAAGCGGTCAAGATGCGGTGCGCGGGCTGCTTCGTCAAATAGCGCGGCCACGCGCACAGTTTCGCCGCCGTGACGCGGTCCCGACAACGCCGCAAGACCACCCGCCACTGCGCCGAACAGGTGGGTGCCCGTCGAGGTGATGCAGCGCACCGTGAACGTCGACGCGTTCAGCTCATGATCGGCGCACGCGATCAGCGCGGCGCGCAGCACGCCCATTTGCTGACGGTTGCGGATGCCCCAGGCGGCGGCGAGCTGCCGGTGCATGGGTTCATTCGACGGCGCCGCGGAGATCATCGACGCCGCCAGCAGACGCATTACGGTGCAAGCGGTATCGAGCTGCGCGTCGCGGCCCTGTGCCCAGACCCGTGGCATCTGCGCGGCGGCAGCAGGCAGCAGCACCAGCGCGCGGTCGAGCGGCGTGCTGTCACCCCACAATTTGAGCCACGCGGCCCATTGCGCCGCGCCGAGTGGCGCCGGCGGCGCTTCGGCAAGACGCCGCGGACTGCACTCCCATAACAGCGCCGCGACTTCTTCGAGCGATGCCGTGCGCGCTAGCTCGACCGCATCATGGCCGCGATAGAGCAGGCGACCGTCCGCGATCAACGTGATTGACGACTCGAGCACCGGCACACCCCAGTCGAGCACCTTCTGCGCGACCTTGCCGGCACGCTTGCCGTCTGCCTTGCGGCGCGCGAGCCGCCGGACTTCAGCCGCGTCGTATAACCGGTGCTTGCCGTGCGCATCGGGTGACGAATGCAGCATGCCGCGGCTCACATACGCATAGAGCGTCGGCACGCTGACGCCGAGCAGCGCGGCCGCTTCGGTGGCGGTGAGTGTGGTGGCCATGGGCATAAGAACGTGAAGAAACCGGAGAAATCAATATATATTGATTATCTTAATCAAGATTGATTGTGAGAGGGTGGAATTTTAGACTCGGCTCAGTTCCTCCTTCAACTTCATCGCGCCGCTCGGGGCCCTGCTTATGACACCTCACCTCGCACTCGATCATCTCTGGACCGCGGCCGGTTGCGATGCCGCGGCGCTTGACGCCGTCACGCTGACCGGCGAGGACCCAGGTCTGCCGTCCGTGTACCGGGTCGGCACGCTCGCAACGGCCACGATCGCGGCGATGGGTCTCGCCGCGGCCGAATGTTTCCGTCTGCGCACCGGTTGCCGGCAGCGTGTCGAAGTCGATATGCGGCGCGCGCTGGCCGCGTTTCGCAGCGAGCGGTATCTGCGTATCGACGATGGTCCGCCGCCTGCCTTGCGCGATCCGGTGATGGGTTTCTACGCGACGCGCGACGGGCGTTGGATTCAGTTGCACACCAACTTCCCGCATCATCTGGCGGGCATCCTGAAGGTGCTGGGTTGTGCGAATAGTCGCGCAGCGGTAGCGGAGGCGATTCGCGGCTGGGATGGCGCAGCGCTGGATCAGACGCTCGCCGACGCGGGTTTGTGTGCCGCGCTGATCCGTTCGCCGCGCGAATGGGCTGCACTCGAGCAGGCTCGGGCGATCGCCAATCTGCCGCTGTTCGAGATCACGCGCATCGGCGATGCGCCGCCGGAGCCTGCTGGCCGCGGCGGCGCCGACCGGCCTCTGGCAGGGGCACGCGTGCTCGACCTGTCGCGGATCATTGCAGGTCCGGTGGCGGGACGCGCACTTGCGCAGCACGGCGCGCAGGTGCTGCTGGTCAACGGTCCGCACTTGCCGAATATCGCGCCGCTCGTGATCGACAATGGACGCGGCAAGCGCTCGGCCATTGTCGATCTGCGCAATGAGGCCGGGCGCGACCAGTTGCGCGCCCTGGCGCGCGACGCCGATGTGTTCCAGCAGGCTTACCGGCCAGGAGCAGTCGCCGCGCTGGGTTTTACGCCCGAAGCGCTGGCGCAGGCGCGGCCCGGGATCGTGTACGTGTCGATTTCCGCGTACGGTCACACCGGGCCTTGGGCGCAGCGACGCGGCTTCGACAGTCTCGTGCAATCCGCGAGCGGCATTGCGTGGACCGAGAGCCGCGCGGCGGGCGTTGATGAACCGAAGCATCTGCCGTGTCAGGCGCTCGATCACGCCACCGGCTATCTGGCCGCGTTTGGTGCGATGGTTGCGCTCGCGCGCCGGGCTACTGAGGGCGGCAGCTGGCATGTGCGCGTGTCGCTCGCGCAGACTGGGCGCTGGCTGCAATCGATGGGACAGATCGAAGACGGCTGGCGCGCGCCTGAGGTTGGCGCCGAAGATCTGCAGGACTGCATGGAGACTGTGGATTCTCCGTTCGGCCGCGTGCGTGGCACTTTGCCTGCCGAGCGTTTATCGGAGACGCCACCGTTTTATGCCCGCCCGCCGGTGCCGATCGGCACCGACGAAGCGTCCTGGCTGGCCTGACGGTACGGCATTTACTCGCGTGCGCAGCTACTTGCGCAACTCGGCGACGAAATCGTAGTAATCGTTGCGGCAATAGGTGTCGGTCAGTTCGATCGCGCGTTGATCGGCCGTGTAGCCGACGCGCGTGATCAGCAGCAGCGCCTCATTCGGCGCAATGCTCATCTGCTGCGCAATCTCATCGCTGGCGTTGACGGCGCGAAAATGCTGCAGCGCGCGCACGATCCCGAGACCGCGTTGCTCGAGATAGCTGTACAGCGAGTCGCCGATGGCTTGCGGATCGGGTATCACCGCGGCCGGGAACGTCGAGTTTTCAACCGCCATCACGATACCGTCCGCGAGGCGCAGGCGCCTCAGGCGCGTCACCGCCGCCGCTGGCGATAAACCCAGTTGAATGACTTCGTCGCGATTGGCGGGCAGGATCTCGCGCGAGATCCATTCTGAACTCGGACTAAAGCCGCGCCGCCGCAGCATCTCGCTGAAGCTCGACAGACGCGAGAGCGGATCTTCATAGCGCGGCGTGATAAAGCTGCCCGCGCCCTGGGTGCGGCGGATCAAACCCTGTTCGACCAGCAGCGCGATTGCCTTGCGCGCGGTAATCCGCGAGACGCCGAGCGCGTCGGACAGCACCCGCTCGGACGGCAGCGCCTCGCCTGCGTTCCAGCGGTTTTCATGAATCGCGTTGCCGAGCTTGCGAGCGAGTTGCAGATAAAGTGGCGTATCGTTTTCCGGGTCCGGGCGCAGATCGCGCCAGCGGTCTTCCGAGGCAGAGTTCATGTGGCAGACGCAAGAAGGGCAAGCGGCAATTCTATGACATTGGCGCGCTGTGTTATAGCGGGCTTTTGCCTGGGGGGTCGATTTGACGGTCTGCAAGCGGATAAACTTGTGCGAACCGGGGCCGTCCAAAATGAGCGACCTTAACGCGCTGTCCGCGGTCGTGTGAAGCCGGCCGTCCTTGATACGGCAGGCATTAGCCGGCAGCCCGCCGCCGGTCGCCCGCCGCCGGTCGCCCGCAATCGAAGGAGAACGTATGACGATCGATATCGCCACTGTGAGCTTGCCCGACGGCGAGCACATACCGAAGCTGGGGCAGGGCACCTGGGAGATGGGCGAGCAGCCCGCACGGCGTGCCGCGGAGATCGCGGCGATACGCGCCGGCATCGAACTCGGCATGACGCTCATCGATACCGCCGAGATGTACGGCGACGGCGCGACGGAAAGCCTTCTCGGCGAGGCGCTCGGCGGATTGCGCGAACGCGTGTTCCTCGTTAGCAAGGTTTATCCGCACAACGCCAGCCGGCGCGGCGTGCAGACGGCCTGCGAAAAGAGCCTGAAGCGGTTGAAAACCGATCACCTCGATCTGTATCTGCTGCATTGGCGCGGTTCGGTGCCGTTGGAAGAGACGGTGGCAGGTTTCGAAGCCCTGCAGCAGGCCGGCAAGATTCGCCATTGGGGCGTCAGCAATTTCGACACCGACGATATGGAAGAACTGATGACGGTACCCGGCGGTGACGCCTGCGCGACCAATCAGATTCTCTATAACGTCGCGCGACGCGGCCCGGAATATGACCTGCTCCCATGGCTTGCTGGCCACGACATGCCGGCGATGGCATACAGTCCGGTGGATCATGCGCGCCTGCCGAAACGCTCGGCGCTCGACAACATTGCCGACGCGCGTGGTGTCTCGGTGTTTCAGGTGGCGCTTGCGTGGGTGCTGCAACAGCCTGGCGTGTTCGCGATCCCGAAGGCAGGACGCGTTGAACATGTGCGCGACAATCAGCGCGCGCTGGAACTGCGACTCGACGCCGACGAATGCGCGGCCATCGACGCGTACTTCAAACCGCCGCGTAACAAACGGCCGCTTGAAATGCTCTGAGGGTGATTGGGACTCTCGCAACGCCGCTGACGAAATCGTTGATGACTCGATCCCGGCTGTGGCGGTGACGCTCGACCGGGGGATCGAGACGCCACCGCCTACGCTCGCCGGGAAGGGCTGCCGCGACGGAGCACGGCCCGCGGGGTAGGAACGGCTCGGGGGTGCCGTTCCCTGGATCTAATGTCCTTTCCCGCCGCTACTTCCGCCACTGCTGCTTCCACCCTTGCCTCCGTGGCCGCCATTGCCGAAACCTCCGCCAAGGCCTCCGCCGAAGCCACCACCGAAGCCGCCAAACCCACCGCTGGGACCGCTGCCGCAACCGCAACCGCCGCCAAAGCCTCCGCCGAAACCGCCGCCGGGGCCACTCCCGCCACCACCGGGGCCACTGCCGCCGCCACCGGGACCACTACCGCCACCACCACCCGGACCACTACCACCGCCGCCACCGGGACCACTACCACCGCCGCCGCCTGGGCCACTACCGCCGCCACCACCGGGACCACTACCGCCACCGCCGCCCGGGCCACTACCGCTACTACCACCGCCGCTGCTTCCGCTTCCACCACCCTTGCCGGCGCTCGCCCCATTTCCACTCGGCCCTGCGCCGGCCGCGGCCCCTGCGCCGCTACCCGCACCGGCGTTGCCGCTGGAACCGGCCGCTCCGCTTCGACCATGCGCCGCACAGTGACCCGCGTTGGTGCCACGGCATTCCAGACCGCCGAAGACCGTAGCGACGTCCTCAGCCGCGGTGGCGTTATAAGCCGCTTCTCCGGTTCCAGACGGATCGTTCTGCGCAAGCTGCGTCGTAGTGGCCGCGCCGCTCGCGGGCAACGGAGCAGCGGTCGCAACCGTCAGCCTCGCAGCGTCGTCACTGGAGCCGGCGTAAGCGACCTGAGTTGAAAGTAACCCCGCGCCGGCGGCGAACATCGCCATACCGCCGGCTATCCCGTAGCAGTACTGATTTAATATTCTGGTCTTCATCACTTCTCTCCCGAGGAGACGCCAGCTCCTCGTCGCCGCCGTCTCTCAAGCGTGTGTGGTATGCGAGCGGCCTGTCGATCTGCGAGCCTGATCGCCTCCCCGAGTCGCTCTGCGCATCGCGTGCCGTTGCATAACACACGCGATGTGCGCGAAACGCTGTCACCGTTTTGCCGATCCTTCGTGGCCCCGGTCCGCGAGATTGATTCCCCCTCCCTCGCGCGCTGCGGCAAACGCCGGTGGCCCGCTCGTTTGCCGGGCGCGATGTCGACGACGCGCGCCATGCCGCTGGACTCGTCCATGCATATGGATGTCAGCGCAACGGATCGCGCACGCGGCTGGATCGTTCAACGCGGGCCGGATACCGCTCCCTTTATAGCGATATCCGTGCCACTGCCCGCTCAAGCCCGTCCGATGTGGCGTCTTCGTGATGGGCGTGAGGCGCCATGTCGGGAATCGACGGAAAACGTTTCGGACGTGAAACGCGCGAGTGGGAGCGGCTTAAACTTCGCCTGGGGTTCCACCTGGGGGCGCGTCCGGGACCGTGCCCTGGACGACGACGGGCTGCGCGCCTTGCAGCGCGCGCAACTCTTCGATGGGGATGTGGCAGCGGATCCGATGCCCGCTGCCGGCGTCGACGAAAGGCGGATCCTGCTGCTCGCAGATAGCGCCGAGCTTGCGCGGGCAGCGTGTGTGGAACACGCAGCCCGAAGGCGGTGATGCCGGGCTCGGCATCTCGCCGGACAGGCGAATGCGCTCGCCGCGATTGACGGCATCGAGCGCCGGTGCCGAAGACAGCAGTGCCTCGGTATACGGATGATGCGGTCCGTCGAAGACCGCGGCGGCAGGCCCGATCTCCAGAAGCCGTCCGACGTATAGCACTGCGATGCGATCGGACAGGTAACGAACCACGTGCAGATCGTGCGAGATGAACACGTAGCTCACACCGCGCTCGCGTTGCAGATCGGCGAGCAGGTTGAGGATCGACGCCTGCACGGAGACATCGAGCGCGGAGGTGGGTTCATCGCACACCACCACGCGCGGCTCACCCGCGAAGGCGCGGGCAATCGCAACGCGCTGCTTGAGGCCGCCCGACAGCTGTCGCGTGCGGGAGCCGAGATAGCGATCCGGCAAGCGCACGGCTGCCGTCAACGCCGCGAGCCGCTCGTCCTGTGCCGGGCCGCTCAACGCTGCGAGCCGCGAGAGCGCGCGGCCAATCAGCCGTCTCACGGAATGCGACCGGTTGAGCGCCGAGTCGGGGTTCTGGAACACGATCTGTAGCGATTTGACCTGCTCGTCGTTGCGGCTCGTGACGCGAGCGGGCAGCGGTTTGCCGTCGAGTTCGAGGACGCTGCCGGCGTCGGGCGCGAGCAGGCCGAGCATCAGCTTGGCGAGCGTCGTCTTGCCGCTGCCCGATTCGCCGACGAGGCCCAAGGTTTCGCCGGTAGCCAGGTCGAGGGAGACGTCGTCGACCGCGCGTAGCGCGACGCCCCCCACGTGGAATGTCTTCGAAACCCGCTCGGCGCGCAGCACGAGCGCGCCATGGGCGGCAGCGTTGGCAGGTAATGCATCTTTGCCAGCGCCGGCTTGAGGCGAGGCCGCTTCCGTGCTGGTGCGCGGCAATTCCATCGCCCGCTCGTGATAGTGGCAACGCGACATCTGATCGCCGTGCGCACCGGCAACACGATGCGGCGGTGGAACCTCGCGGCGGCAGCGGTCATCCGCGAGACGGCAGCGGTCTGAGTAGATGCAACCCTGCGTGACCGAGCCGGGCGAGGGCAGTTGCCCCGCGATCGTGTCGAGCCGTTCGCGCTCCTTGCTGCGCCCCGACGTAGGCAGGCAGCGTAGCAGGCCGACCGTGTACGGATGACGAGGCCGGGCAAACACATCTTGTGTCGCGCCTTCTTCGACGAGCCTGCCCGCATACAGCACGCCGACACGTTCGCACATGCGGCCGATGACCGCGAGATTGTGGCTGATGAAGAGGACCGCGGTGCCGAGTTCCTTGCGCAGTTGCGCGACGAGATCCAGCACCTCAGCTTCGACGGTGGCGTCGAGACCGGTAGTGGGTTCGTCGAGAATGAGCAGGGCGGGGTTCGACGCGAGCGCCATCGCGATCACCACGCGCTGTTGCATGCCGCCCGACAATTGATGAGGATAACTGTCCATCACCCGTTCAGGCGCCGCGATGCGCACACGCCGCAGCATCTCGAGCGTGCGCGTCAGCGCCTCGCTGCGGCTGGCGCCCGCTGCTTCGAAGGCCTCGGCGACCTGGCGCGCAATCGTCATCGACGGATTCAGCGCGCGGCCCGGGTCCTGGTAGACCATCGAGATCGCGGTGGCGCGCATCGTGCGTAACGCATCGGCGTTGAGCGTCTGCACATCCTGTCCAGCGATCAGGATCTTGCCTGCTTTCGCTTTGCCGTTGCGCGGCAGATAGCGCAGCGCTGCCATTGCGACGGTCGATTTGCCGCAACCTGATTCGCCCACCAGGCCATATGCCTCGCCGCGCCGTATGCGGAACGAGACGTCGTGCAAGACCTCGCGATCACGTCCGCGGATCCGGTAAGTGACGGTGAGGCCGACTAGCGTCAGCGCGTCGGTGCGGTCGCTCTTCGAGACATCGAAGGCGGGAAACGAGGCGGGAGGGGGGCCGTTCATCGGTCGAGCACGCCTTGCACGCTATCGGCGATCAGGTTCACGCCGACCACCAGCGAGGCGATGGCAGCGGCGTCGAACACGACCGTCCACCACGCACCGCCCGCCATCAGCGTGTACGACTCGGACAACGCGAGGCCCCAGTCCGCAGACGGCGGCTGGATGCCGAAGCCGAGAAAGGACAGCGTCGCCACCGCGAAAATCGCATAGCCGAGGCGCACGGTGGCTTCGACGATAATCGGCGGCAGCACGTTCGGCAGGATCTCCGCAAACATGATGTAGGGCGCGCGCTCGCCGCGCAGTTGTGCCGCCGCGACGTAGTCGAGATGGCGTTCGGCAAACACCGCAGCGCGCACGGTGCGTGCCGTGATCGGCGTGAACGTGATGCCGATTACGAGGATCACCGTTAGGTTCGACGCGCCCACGGCGGCCAGCGCAAGCAGTGCGACGATCACGAGCGGCAGCGCCAGCACGGCGTCGATCGCGCGCCCCACTACATTGTCGACCCAGCCTTCGAAGTAGCCGACCACGAGGCCAAGGGCCGTGCCCGCCACGGTGCCGAGCAGCGTGGCGAGCGGCGCGATGGTGAGGATGTCGCGAGCGCCGACGATAACGCGCGAGAACACATCGCGGCCGAGCTGATCGGTGCCGAACCAGTGCGCGTGGTCGGGCGGCATCAGCGAGTTGAGCGGGTCGGAGGCGTAGGCGTCGAGCGGTGCGATCCAGCGTCCCGCAATTGCGCAGACCACCCACCACAGGACGATCACCACGCCGACCACGAACGTCGGCGAGCGCAGCAGCACGCGCAACTGATCGAAGCGGGGCTCGCGTACGGCAGGCGTAGCCGGTGTGCCGGGGACAATCGTGCTCATTCGCCGCTCCTCACGCGCAGGCGCGGATTGAGCATGACCTGCAAGGCATCGGCCGCGAGATTCGCTACCGTATAGACGACGCCGATCGTCAGCACGCCGGCCTCGAGCATCGGGAAGTCCTTCGCCTTGGCGGCGTTGTAGATCAGCGAGCCGATGCCCTGATAGTGGAACAGCGTTTCCACCACGACGAGGCCGCCGATCATATAGCCGAGCTGTGTAGCGGCCACGGTGATGGTAGGCAGCAGCGCATTGCGCAACACGTGCCGCCAGATCACGACACGCTGCGGCAGGCCTTTGAGAATGGCAGTGCGCGTGTAATCGGCGTCGAGTGCCTCGACGGTGCCGGCTCGCGCCATGCGCGCGATGTAGCCGAAGAACACCAGCACGAGCGGCAGCACCGGCAGGATCAGATGTTTCAGTTGTTCGAGCACGCCTGCGCCAGGAGGATACGAGGCTTCGATCGGCAACCAGCGTAACCACACGCCGAAGATCAGGATCAACGTGATCGACGAGACGAATTCCGGCACGACCGTTGCCGACAAACCGGCGATGCTGATTGTGCGGTCGATCCAGCGTCCCGCGTGCATCGCGGCCCACACGCCGCCGGCAATACCCAACGGCACGACAACGATGAAGGCGAGCAGCCCAAGCTTCGCCGAATGCGCGAGAGCGTCGGCGATGAACGGTCCAACGGGCTCGCGATACGCGTACGACAGCCCCATGTCGCCACGCAAGAAATGCGTGATCCACTCGACGTATTGGGTCAATAGCGGCCGGTCCGAGCCGAGCTGATGATTGAGCGCGGCGACCGCGCGTGCATCGGCGAGCGGGCCGAGAATCGCGCGGCCGATGTCGCCAGGCAGCAACTGCCCGCCCGCAAACACGATCACCGAGAGCAGCCACAGCGTGATCACCGACAGCGCCAGACGCGTCGCTAGAAAACGCGCAACCCGTCCCGCGTTGCCTTTGCTAACGCGAGGGGTGGAGGGCGTGAGCGCAGTCGACATGGTTAGCTACGAGCGGCACACACCGCGCTCAGGCACTGAGCGTCACGCGGTTGAAGTACAGCTGCGCGAGCGCAGTAAAACGCATTCCGTTGACGCCCGAGCGCATCGCAATCAGCTGATCGTAGAAGAACGGAATGATCACGGGCGTCTCGTCGAGCAAGAGCGTTTGAATCTGGCCGGAGAGTTTGCGCTGCGATGTGATATCGACGGCCGCCACAAATTGCGCGACCAGTTGGTCGTACTGAGGGTTCTTGAAGTGCGCTGCGTTCCACGTCCCGTTGCTCGTCAGCGGTGCGTTGAGGAATACGTTCGGCACGCCGCGATGGCCGTAATCGGTGATGCCGAGCGGCGAGTCGAGCCAGTCCGATTTGCCGGGTGTGGCCGCGCCATAGTAGAGCGACTGGCTTTCCACCTTCAGGTTGATACGTACGCCGATCGCCTTGGCCGCGTTTTGCACGACGACCGCGAGATCGGGAATCTCCATGTACTTTTCCGTGGTGAGCGTCACGTCGAAGCCGTTGGCCACACCCGCCTGCGCGAGCAGTTGCTTCGCTTTGGCAACGTCGATCTTGCGTTGCGGCACGCCCGCATCGGACGACGGAAACACCGGCGCGAACGGGCTGTCGTTGCCGACCTGCGCCTTGCCGCGAAACAGGCCACGCACGATCACGTCGCGATCGAGCGACAGCGCCAAGGCCTGGCGCACGCGCTTGTCCTTGAAAAGCGGATCGTCGTTGCGCATGTGGATCTGGCGATGCGCGCTCGACTTCACACCGATCGTCTTGAACTCAGGGTTGTTCATGAGGCCCACGCCGCCCTGCACGGTGAACGTACCCATCACGTCCGCCTGACGTCCTTGCAGCGCGAGAATCTGCGCCTGTTCGTCGGCGTAGAACGAAAACTGCACGCGTTCCGGCAACGCCTTTTCACCCCAATAGTCGGGATTGCGTACGAATGAGGCGCCGACCTTCGGCGTGTACTTCTCAAGCTTGAACGGACCGGTGCCGATGAAGCTCTTTTCGTAGTTGCCCGCGTAGTTGGCCGGCAGCACGATGGCGTTGTAATTGTCCGAGGAAACGTAGTACGGGAAGTTGCCGTTCGGGGCGTCGAGGTGGAACGCGACCGTATGATCGTCGACGACCTGAGCGCCGCCCTTGGACAGCACGCCCTTCAGCACGGAGAGCGCTGCCGAGCCGCTCGCCGGATCGGCCAGGCGGTCGAAGGTGGCGACGACGTCTTTCGCCGTGAACGGCTGGCCGTCGTTGAACTTCACGTTTGGACGCAGCTTGAAGGTCCAGACATCGCCTTTGTCATTCGGCTTCCACGAGAGCGCGAGCGCCGGCTTGAGGACCAGGTGCTCGCCATCGTCGTCGATCAGGAATTCGCCGCTCTGCACCAGCAGCGCGAGACCGCCGGCATCGCCGACGGTGAGGGGATCGATCGCACCGGTCGGAGTCAGATGGGCAACGCGAATGGTCGCGTTCGCAGCGCCCGGAGTGCCTTGTGCGCGTGCCTGCGGGGTAGCGAAGAGACCACCGCCCGCGAGCGAAAGTCCAATCACGCTGGCGTAGCGCAGCAGTTCGCGGCGTGACAGGCGGCCGGCGACGAATTCGTCGATCGCATGGTTGCCGTAGTCATCGGCACTGCGGCGTGCAGTTTCGAGCGCGAGGAGTCGATCCGCGGGAGTCTTCATCGATGGGGCGTCCAGTCCGTTCTGATAGGTGCCGCGCAGCTTGCGCACGGCAGGGGCGACGGTATCGCGATGGCGAAAAGCGGTTTCAGTGTAAGCGATTGGGCAGCGGTTCGGAACGTCTGCGGCTGCTGAGGCTGGAGTTGACGCGCTTAAAAGGGCCAACCTGTCTCACCGTGACAACGCTCGGGTGCCCTGCGCCGCGGGCGAGCACGGCGTCCTATAACACTTGCCGATGCGCTGGCAGACGAACCGCTGTGGTGGCGACATCCTTACCGGCTCTTCGCCGCCTGGCTTAGTGTTCGTGCGGATGCTTGTGGATCGGATCGACCCAGAACACGGTTTCCGGCGCTTCGACCGCGTCGATGTTCAGATTCACCACCACCGCCTCATTATCGCTGCGCACGAGCACGCATTCGAGCGGGTCGTCGGTGCTGGCATTGATCTCCTGATGCGGCACGTAGGGCGGAACGAAGATGAAGTCGCCGGGACCGGCTTCGGCGGTGAACTCGAGGTGCTCGCCCCAGCGCATGCGCGCCTGGCCGCGTACGACGTAGATGACGCTTTCCAGCGCGCCGTGATGATGCGCGCCGGTCTTGGCATTCGGATGGATCGTCACGGTGCCTGCCCAGATTTTCTGCGCGCCGACGCGCGCCGCGTTGATTGCGGCGGCGCGGTTCATGCCCGGCGTTTGTGCGGTGTTGCTGTCGAGCTGATCGCCGCGGATCACCTTGACGCCGTGTTCGCGCCAGTCGACAGGCGCGCTTTCATTGGACGCGGCGCTATCGGGTTCATGCGGGTGGTCATGATCGTGATCATGCGGATGGTCGTGACTCATGGCGTGTCTCCCATGCAAAGCCGCCGGGTGAGGGCGGTCATGTCTGGTTGCAGTTTCGCCATTCTTGCATGTCCGCCGCTTATGCGCGCGGCGTGCATCGTGGCAAAAAAAAGCCCGTTCAACCTGAACGGGCTTTGTGCACGCTAACCTTCAGCGCTGGTTACTTCTGCTTGGCATTGATCACCGCTTCCGCGACGTTGTTCGGCGTTTCAGCGTAGTGCTTGAACTCCATCGTGTACGTCGCGCGGCCTTGCGTTGCGGAACGCAGCGAGGTGGAATAGCCGAACATCTCCGCGAGCGGCACTTCGGCGCGTACCAGCTTGCCGCCACCGCCGGCGATATCCTCCATGCCTTGCACCATGCCGCGACGGCTCGACAGGTCGCCCATCACGTTACCCATGAAGTCTTCCGGCGTCTCGACTTCGACGGCCATCATCGGCTCGAGCAGGACCGGCTTGGCCTTGCGCATCGCTTCCTTGAAGGCCATCGAACCGGCCATACGGAACGCGTTTTCGTTCGAGTCGACGTCGTGGTACGAACCGAAAGTCAGCGTCACTTTCACGTCCACCACCGGATAGCCCGCCAGCACGCCGGCCTTCAGCGTTTCGATAATGCCCTTGTCCACCGCCGGGATGTATTCGCGCGGAATTACGCCGCCCTTGATCGCGTCGACGAATTCGTAGCCCTTGCCTTGCGGCGCCGGCTCGAGCGTGATCACAGCATGACCGTACTGACCGCGGCCGCCCGACTGCTTGACGAACTTGCCTTCGACATCCTCGACCTTGTTGCGCACCGTTTCGCGGTAAGCGACCTGCGGCTTGCCGACAGTGGCTTCCACGCCGAACTCGCGCTTCATGCGGTCGACCAGAATTTCCAGGTGCAGCTCGCCCATCCCCGAGATGATGGTCTGGCCGGATTCTTCATCCGTTTGCACGCGGAACGACGGATCTTCCTGAGCAAGGCGGTTCAGCGCAATGCCCATCTTTTCCTGGTCGACCTTGGTCTTCGGCTCGACGGCCTGCGAAATCACCGGCTCAGGGAAGATCATCCGTTCAAGGATGATCACGTGATTCGGATCGCACAGCGTGTCGCCCGTGGTCGCTTCCTTCAGGCCGACGGCCGCGGCGATGTCGCCCGCGTAGACTTCCTTGATTTCCTTGCGCTCGTTCGCATGCATCTGCAGGATCCGGCCGAGGCGCTCCTTCTTTTCCTTGACCGCGTTGTAGACCGTGTCGCCCGAATTCACCACGCCCGAATAGACGCGGAAGAAAATCAGCTGGCCGACGAACGGGTCGGTCATGATCTTGAAGGCGAGCGCGGAGAACGGATCGGTGTCGCTCGGATGGCGCTCGATTTCCTTGTCGTACTCGTCGTGACCCGTGATGGCGGGCACGTCGATCGGCGACGGCAGGTAATCGATCACCGCGTCGAGCATGGCTTGCACGCCCTTGTTCTTGAACGCGCTGCCGCACAGCATCGGCACGATTTCGTTGGCGATGCAGCGCACGCGGATGCCGTGCTTGATTTCCTCTTCGGTCAGGGTCTCGCCGCCGAGGTATTTGTCGAGCAGTTCCTCGCTCGCTTCAGCGGCGGCCTCGACCATCTTGTCGTGCCATTCCTTCGCGGTGTCCGCGAGTTCCGCCGGGATGTCGCGGTACTCGAACTTGATGCCCTGGTTCTCTTCGTCCCAGTAGATCGCCTTCATCTTGACGAGGTCGACCACGCCCTGGAAATGATCTTCCGCACCGACCGGAATCTGGATCGGCACGGCGATGCCCTTCAGGCGATCGCCGATCTGCCGCTGCACGCGGAAGAAGTCGGCGCCGACGCGGTCCATCTTGTTGACGAACGCGATACGCGGCACCTTGTACTTGTTCGCCTGACGCCACACGGTTTCGGACTGCGGCTGCACACCGCCGACCGAGTCGTACACCATGCAGGCGCCGTCGAGCACGCGCATCGACCGTTCGACTTCAATCGTGAAGTCGACGTGGCCCGGGGTGTCGATGATGTTGATCCGGTGTTCAGGATAGTTGCCGGCCATGCCTTTCCAGAACGCAGTCGTGGCAGCCGATGTGATCGTGATGCCGCGCTCCTGCTCCTGCTCCATCCAGTCCATCGTCGCCGCGCCGTCGTGAACTTCACCGATCTTGTGAGTCACGCCGGTGTAGAAGAGGATGCGCTCGGTGGTTGTGGTTTTGCCGGCATCGATGTGAGCGCTGATGCCGATATTCCGGTAGCGCTCGATGGGAGTCTTGCGGGGCACGTGAACCTCCTTGAATTGGCGCGCCGGTAGTGGACGTCGGGCGGCGCACGACGCCGACCGGACGAACTCCGTGCTGCGGTTAGTCTACTAGAATAGCGCGTCGTAAGCTCTTTTGCAGGAATCTTGCCAGCCTCGCCCGCGCGGCCACCGGCGGGGCGCTCCGCCGGTCCTGTTCCGGTCTGCTCGCGTGCACGCAAAAAAAGCCGGCGCCCTTGCAACAAGGCACCGGCTTTCCGGAAACGGGCCGTGAATGGCGATTGCGCGGCTTACCGCACGATTCGCACGATCTGTCGCGCTGCTTATTGCGCCGCCGGCAACCCCTGAATCGTCATACCCGGCTTGATGCCCTTCGACGCGAACCAGTTCTTGCTCATTTCCAGCGCGTACACACCGTTGTTGCGCGGGCAATGGTTGTTGGTCGTTTCGGCATCCATCTCGTCGATGTCGGTGATCGTGCCGTCGGCGCGGATGAAAGCGATCGACAGTGGGATCAGCGTGTTTTTCATCCAGAAACAGTGCACCGCATTCTCGCCGAATACGAACAGCATGCCTTCGTTGGGGGCGAGTTGCGAGCGGTACATCAGGCCTTGTTCGCGATCCGCATCATTGGAGGCGACAGCGGCGTCGATCACGAACATGCCCACAGTCAGCTTGGCGCGCGGGAAATCGCCGGGTTGCTTGGCACCGGGCGGCATCTGCTGCGCGTACGCATTGTGGACGGGGGCGAGCGTGAACGAGGCGGCGGCCAACGGTAACGCAATGGCAAACGCAAAGCGCGCGAGCAACGAGCGCAGGGAAATTCGCACGGCAAGACTCCTGGGTGGGAAATTAACCCGCGAATGTTACGCGAGCGCGTCAAAGCACGTCAAAAACAAAAAGGCAGATCGCCTTGCGGGATCTGCCTTTCAACGCCGTAAGAACGGCAATTGCTGCTAGTTCTTGACTGCGTTTTACAACAAACTTACTCCGAAGCGCCCGAAGCTGCAGCAGCCGATGCTGCCTTCTTCTTCGATGCCTTCTTGTGCGTTGCCTTCTTCGTGGTCTTCTTTGCCGACGAAGCTGCTGCTGCCGGAGCTGCCGAAGCTGCGACCGGAGCCGAAGCTTGTGCGAATGCTGCCGTTGCGAAGAGGCCAGCGACCAGAGCGGCGATCAGTTTGTTCATTTTGTGAATCCTCAGCTTTAGTTAATTAACCAAATGACCCGGTTATGTATGAGTCATGTCGGTAAACGTGCCATCCACCTTTCGGTTGACAGCCGCATCAACAAATTTTTCGTGACGCGTCTGCGAGCGCTCGGACTCCTGCACTGACCGCGAAAACGGCTTGCACAAAGGCCCTCAAGGCTGAATGCCGGATAGCTTCGGGCGGCATCTGCGTCGAATAACGCGTCAGCTTGCGACGCGGTTGACGTCAATTCTCCGCAAATTTTCGGGAATGTTTATTCCTGGCTTTAATGAGCTGCCGGAGATGCCGCGGCAATGCCGTATGCGATTTTTATCAGCATTAAAAACGCTTGCGGATACAACGGCTTAGCGGGACTTTGCCTAAAGCTTGAGCATCAGCGGAGACCGTCCCAGGGAGCTCGCGCAGGCAGTTCGAGCGACGCGCCAGGCGCAAGACCCAGCGAAAAAATATCGAGCGCACCGATGCCGACACGCACCAGACGCAGGGTAGGAAAGCCGACTGCTGCCGTCATGCGACGCACCTGGCGATTCTTACCTTCCGTTATCGACAGTTCGATCCACGTGGTGGGGATGGCAGCGCGATAGCGGATCGGCGGATTGCGCGGCCAAAGAGCGTCGGTCGCGGCTGGATCGATCAGTTGTGCGTGACATGGGCGCGTCACATAGTCGCCGAGATCGACGCCGCTTGCGAGTGCCGTCAGGACTGTCTCGTCCGGCGCGCCTTCGACTTGCGCCCAGTAGCGTTTGACGAGCTTGTGACGCGGCTCGGCAATACGTGCCTGGAGCGTGCCGTCGTCGGTGAGCAGCAGCAGGCCTTCGCTATCGGAATCGAGACGGCCGGCCGGATAGACGCCGGGCACCTTGACCCAATCGGCAAGCGATGCGCGAGTTTCGTGCGGCGAGAACTGGCAAATGGTGCCGAACGGCTTGTTGAGAGCGAGGAGGCGCATGCGGAGTCCGGCGATATCAACCGGTACGGATGCGTAAGCCGGTGCTGGCACACACCCGCGCGACGCCCGGCTGGGTTGGTTCTGTGGCGAATGGTGGGATAATAATGCATAAAAGCCGCGGGCAGATTTTATGTCTTATATAAGACATAGGAGTGAGCGTACGTTGCCGGCACATTCTGCGGCTGCCGTGTCGCGTCTCGGAACCTGGCTGATCGGCCGATGCCCGTGCCCGGCGGTGGGGCGCTAGAATAGCCGCTCAGTTGCTTGCAGGCGTGCTGCTTTGCGCGTAGCGAGGAGCGCCAGATTTCGCAGTTCCCATCTGCTTCAACCAGAAAGCCATCACTGGAGTCCGATCATGCCGTATCAGCACATTAAGGTTCCGACGGGCGGAGACAAGATTACCGTCAACGCAGACTACTCGCTCAATGTCTCCGACCAACCGATCATTCCGTATATCGAAGGTGACGGCACGGGTGTCGACATCACGCCGGTCATGATCAAGGTGGTGGACGCAGCGGTCGAGAAAGCCTACGGGGGCAAGAAGCAGATCCACTGGATGGAAGTTTTTGCAGGCGAGAAGGCAACCAGGATCTACGGCCCGGATGTGTGGCTGCCGGAAGAAACACTCGCTGCCGTGAAGGAATATGTCGTCTCGATCAAGGGACCGCTGACCACGCCGGTGGGCGGCGGCATCCGTTCGCTGAACGTGGCGCTGCGTCAGGAACTCGACCTCTATGTGTGCCTGCGGCCGGTGCGCTACTTCAAGGGCGTGCCTTCGCCTCTGCGCGAGCCGGAGAAAACCGACATGGTGATCTTCCGTGAGAACTCCGAAGACATCTATGCCGGCATCGAATGGGCCGCGGGATCGGAACAGGCGAAGAAGGTCATCCACTTTCTGCGCGAAGAAATGGGTGTGAAGAAGATCCGCTTTCCGGAGACCTCGGCGCTTGGTGTCAAGCCGGTGTCGCGCGAAGGCACGGACCGCCTGGTGCGCAAGGCGCTGCAGTATGCGATCGACAACGATCGCCGTTCGCTGACGCTGGTGCACAAGGGCAACATCATGAAGTTCACGGAAGGTGCGTTCCGCGACTGGGGCTATGCGCTCGCGCAGAAGGAGTTTGGCGCGGAGCTGGTGGACGGCGGTCCGTGGATGAAATTCAAGAACCCGAAGACAGGTGGCGACATTGTCGTCAAGGACGTGATTGCCGATGCGTTCCTGCAGCAGATTCTGCTGCGTCCGGCCGAGTACGATGTGATCGCGACGCTGAACCTGAACGGCGACTATATTTCGGACGCGCTGGCGGCACAGGTTGGTGGTATCGGCATTGCGCCGGGCGCGAATATGTCGGACTCCGTGGCAATGTTCGAAGCCACTCACGGAACGGCGCCGAAATATGCGGGCAAGGACTACGTGAATCCGGGCTCGGAAATTCTCTCGGCGGAAATGATGCTGCGCCATCTTGGCTGGACCGAAGCGGCGGACGCCATTATCAACGCGATGGAAGCGTCGATTCTGCAAAAGCGCGTGACGTACGACTTTGCGCGTTTGATGGAAGGCGCGACGCAGGTTTCTTGCTCGGGGTTTGGGCAGGTGTTGATCGGGAATCTGTAATTGCGTTTGGCGTTATCCTGAGAAATCTGGCGAACCCCGGTGTGCTTTCTGTGACGCCGGGGTTTTTTGTTGTGCGACGGTGGGTGGACTATTCGTCGTCCTTGACAATGAATGCATGCGCGGACGAACGAACTTCGCGACGGTCTGCGCTATGATGCTCGGCAAGATGTTCATCCTCGCGTACAGTGTTTCGCGCCCCTGCTCGACCATGCTCTTACTCAAGCGTCTTCTCATTCTGTTTTCGCTTGTGCTGTTTTCAGCGCACGGCGCATTTGCGCATGTTGCGTTCGCGCATAGCGAGTGGTCGAGTGAGCACGCGGCGCAAATGTCCGGCATGGCCATGGAAACGTCTTCTGCGGCGAATGTGAATGTGTCGCCTTCGGCTTCCGGCGCTCCTGCTCATTGCCTGGCTTTTTCCCACGGTCTTGTGGCCTCAGGCCATCCCTGTGGCCACGAGCACGGCCGCTGCTGCTGTGTCGCGACTTGCGGTGTTCACTGCGGTGCACTGTTCATCGCTTTTCAGTTCGAACCACGCGTCCCCGGTTCGAAGCTTCTTCCGCCTCTTCCCGAGCAACGGCGCGATGGCCTGACTCACGCGCCTCCTGTACGTCCGCCGATCGGCTGATCTTCGATGCATGCATTGCACGCGCGCGCCTTTCAGTCCTGCGCAATGCATATCAGACAGCAGGGCCCGTGCAGCGGTTATCGCGGAGCGGGCACTTGAACGATCACGCGCGGTCAGCCGCGAGCGCTACCGCGTCGTCCACGTTAGGGAGTATTCATGATCCGCAGGGAATTTCTCGTCCGCACACTGAGTGCGGCCGTTGCGTCGCTGTTTGCGCGCGGTGCGTTTGCACAGCAGTCGATGCATGGGATGCAAGGCATGTCGGGGATGAACGGCATGCAAGGAATGCAGGGCATGTCCGACATGCCGGATATGCCACACGCCGGTACGTCGCAAACCGTCGAACTGGCCGGCCCCGAGACGCTGCCCTCTGGCGCGCCGCTGGCGCCGTTGCGCAAACTTGCGAACGAAAGCCGTGAACCAGGTGTGTTCCGCGCTACGCTCGTTGCACAGCCGGTTCAACACACGTTGATCGCCGGTCACCCGACAACCTTTTGGCAGTACGGCGCTTCTGCTGACCTCCTGAGTGCAGAAGCCGAATCTGCATCACCGCAAGTTCCGATTATCGGACCGCTGATCGACGTGCACGAAGGCGACACGGTTGAAATCCGTTTCGTGAACCACTTGTCGCAACCTTCGACGATCCATTGGCATGGCCTGCCGGTGCCGCCGGATCAGGACGGCAATCCGTCGGATCCGGTCGCGCCAGGCGCCTCGCGCGTCTATCGCTTCACGCTGCCACCGGGTAGCGCTGGTACGTACTGGTACCACCCGCACCCGCACATGATGTCATCCGAACAGGTATTTCGCGGACTCGCTGGCCCGATCGTGGTCCGCGCCGCGGTCGATCCGCTGGCCGCGTGGCCCGAGCGGCATCTGTTCTTCTCCGATCTGCGCCTCGCGAGCGACGGCACGATCCCTGCAAACGACATGATGGACTGGATGAACGGGCGCGAAGGGCAGTTCGTGCTGGTCAACGGCGCGCGTCGTCCGCTGATATTGATGGCGACCAACGAGCGCTGGCGCGTGTGGAACGCGTGCAATGCCCGCTATTTGAGATTGTCGCTGGATGACGGGCGCACTTTTACCCAGGTCGGAACGGATGGCGGCCTGCTCGGAGAGCCGCGCGAGGGGGTGACGTCGCTGTTACTGGCGCCCGGCGAACGTGCGGAGCTGATTGTCCCAGCGGGTCGAGGACCGGGTTCGGCCTCGCAAACGGCGCAATCCGGGCAGCCCGCGCAATCTGCACAATCTGCGCAGTCCTCACCGTCGACGCGAGCAGTTTTGAGTTCCGCGGTCTACGATCGCCGCAAGATGGCGATGGCGGGCGGCAGCTTGCCACTGGGCGCCGCGATCCCGCTCGCCGATGTCCAGTTCGAACCGGGCACCGCCAGTCAAAACGAGGCCGCCCAGCCGATCCCCGCGTCGTTGCGTGCAATTTCGCCGCTCGGCGCGCCGGCCGCGCAGAAATCGGTGGTGTTTTCGGAGCGCATGGACATGGCCGCGATGCACCGCAAGGGCGCGCCCCGCAACGGAATGGCCGCTGGCATGGCCTTCATGATCAACGGTGCGACCTTCGATCCGCGCCGCGTTACGCTGACCAGCCGGCGCGGCGACGTCGAACGGTGGTCGATCGAGAACCGCACGGATATGGATCACCCATTCCACCTTCACGGCACGCAGTTTCAGATACTTGAGCGGGAGCAGGGCGGCGTCGTGACGCCGGAGCCTTATCTGGCGTGGCGCGACACGGTCAACGTCCAGCCCGGAGAGAAGGTGCGCATTGCCACAGTTCAGCAGCAGGCGGGCGAGCGCATGTTCCACTGCCACATCCTCGAACACGAAGATCTCGGCATGATGGGCACCCTCAACGTGATCTGACGGACATCCCCAATCGTCGGGAGGATGCCTTCAACGCGACACGACATGTGAGGAGGAAGCGGCTGACGCGCAAATTCCGCGCTCCAGAATGAAGAAACCCGGCACGAAGCCGGGTTTCCAGGGTACGGGTATCGAACAGACTCAGGCGGCGGCCTGGATGTTCGATGCCTGCTTGCCTTTGGGGCCTTGCACGACCTCAAAGCTAACCTTCTGGCCTTCCTTCAGGGTTTTGAACCCATTCATCTGGATGGCCGAAAAGTGTGCAAACAGATCCTCACCGCCTTCGTCGGGCGTAATGAATCCGAAACCTTTCGCGTCATTGAACCATTTGACCGTACCAGTTGCCATACCTACTTCCCCTGTAACTCATGACACCACCACGAGCCCTCGAAAAGCTCAACGGCCGCGGGCATGCAGCCGCTCCCTCCTCACAAGCTCACCATCGGCATTTTTTCGAATATGTTGCTGGAAAAAAGTGCCAGCTTGATTGTTGAGGCTCTTTATTCGAGTGTCAAGAAAATTTTGAGACGGGTCTGCGGACGTTGCAAACACCCCATTTCCAGGGTTTTTCCCGCTTTTCTTATGTGCGGTGGCGCAAGCGTCCGGTCTTGAAAAGTCGCATAATCGACTCACATGCAGTCCTGTGGGGCGAAGGTCCCGAAACTGTTACCGCCGCAACCATTACCGTTTCAAGACAAGCCCGCCCAATGGGCACCTCAAATCTGTCGCCTGGCGCCAGACGCGCGAAGGGTGGGCAGGGAAATTTGGGGTAGTCCTTCGTTTTCGAGAGAGTCGTCGCGCACACGCTCAGCTTGCTGCGGCAGGTTGTGCGATACTCAATCTAACTGCAATTCAGCCGTTAACAGTATTGACATTCTTGGAGGGCCGGCTCCGCGATCGGCTCCGTGCAAGGCGCACGCGTGACAGGCAGTGCCGTCATGTGGAGGCGAATGGGAACACCGGCCAGCCGGTCGGGTTTTGACAGGATTGCGGGCCTGTCCGAGTTGTTTAGAATGGGTGTATGGCAATTATCCCGGACAAGCAGGACGGCACCGTACTGGAGCGGCAGGAAAAAAAGCTGAAGCCGCCGGCCATGTACAAGGTGGTGCTGTTGAACGACGACTTCACGCCAATGGAATTTGTCGTGATGATCGTGCAGGAATATTTCAATAAAGATCGTGAAACCGCAACGCAGATTATGCTGAAGGTGCATCGCGAAGGTAGGGGAGTTTGTGGGGTCTATACGCGGGACATCGCGTCGACCAAAGTCGAGCAAGTCGTTACCCACGCACGGCAGGCCGGGCATCCGCTGCAGTGTGTGATGGAGGAAGCATGATTGCCCAGGAACTGGAAGTCAGCTTGCACATGGCGTTCATGGAAGCACGCCAGGCGCGGCACGAGTTCATTACGGTCGAACATCTTTTACTGGCCCTGTTGGACAATCCGACGGCTGCAGAGGTGTTGCGCGCGTGCGCGGCCAACATTGAGGATCTGCGCCAAAACCTGCGCAACTTCATTCATGACAACACGCCGACCGTGCCTGGCACGGACGACGTCGACACGCAGCCCACGCTGGGTTTCCAGCGCGTGATCCAGCGTGCCATCATGCATGTGCAGTCCACCTCGAACGGCAAGAAGGAAGTGACCGGCGCGAACGTGCTGGTGGCGATCTTCGGCGAGAAGGATTCGCACGCGGTGTACTACCTGCAACAGCAGGGTGTCACGCGTCTCGACGTGGTGAACTTCATCTCGCACGGCATTGCCAAGACCAGCAGCACCGACGCCGCCAAGGCGAGCGATGCGAATGCCGAGTCTGACGAAGCCGCTGCGCAGAAAGAAACGCCGCTCGCCCAGTTCACGCAGAATCTGAACCAGATGGCGAAAGAGGGCCGCATCGACCCGCTGATCGGGCGTGAGTCCGAAGTCGAGCGCGTGGTGCAGGTGCTGTGCCGCCGGCGCAAGAACAATCCGCTACTGGTCGGCGAGGCTGGGGTCGGCAAGACCGCGATCGCCGAAGGGCTCGCGTGGCGCATTACGCGCGGCGAAGTCCCGGATATCCTCGCCGATGCGCAGGTGTATTCGCTCGACATGGGCGCGTTGCTGGCCGGCACCAAGTATCGCGGCGATTTCGAACAACGCCTGAAGACGGTCCTCAAGGAACTGAAGGAACGTCCGCACGCCATCCTGTTCATCGACGAGATTCATACGCTGATCGGCGCAGGTGCTGCGTCGGGCGGCACGCTGGATGCATCGAATCTGCTGAAGCCGGCGCTGTCGTCGGGCACGCTCAAGTGCATCGGCGCGACGACTTTCACCGAATACCGCGGTATCTTCGAAAAAGATGCGGCTCTGTCGCGCCGCTTCCAGAAAGTGGATGTGACCGAACCGACTGTTGAACAGACGGTGGCGATCCTGCGTGGTCTGAAGTCGCGTTTCGAAGAGCACCACGGCGTGAAGTATTCGTCGGGTGCGCTGTCGGCAGCGGCTGAACTGTCGGCGCGCTTCATCACCGACCGTCATTTGCCGGACAAGGCGATTGACGTGATCGATGAAGCAGGCGCGGCGCAACGCATCCTGCCGAAGTCGAAGCAGAAGAAGACGATCGGCAAGGGCGAGATCGAGGAAATCATCTCGAAGATCGCGCGCGTGCCGGCGCAGAGCGTATCCGTGGACGATCGCAGCAAGCTGCAGACGCTGGATCGCGACCTGAAGAGCGTGGTGTTCGGACAAGACCCGGCCATCGACGCGCTGTCGGCTGCGATCAAGATGGCGCGCGCAGGCCTTGGCAAGCTGGACAAGCCGATTGGTGCGTTCCTGTTCTCCGGCCCGACCGGTGTCGGCAAGACCGAAGTGGCCAAGCAACTGGCGTTCACGCTGGGTATCGAACTGATCCGTTTCGACATGTCCGAGTACATGGAACGTCATGCTGTGAGCCGTTTGATCGGTGCGCCGCCGGGCTATGTCGGTTTCGATCAGGGCGGTCTGCTGACGGAGGCTGTGACGAAGAAGCCGCATTGCGTGCTGCTGCTCGACGAAATCGAGAAAGCGCATCCGGACATTTACAACGTGCTGCTGCAGGTGATGGACCACGGCACGCTGACGGACAACAATGGGCGCAAAGCGGACTTCCGTAACGTCATCATCATCATGACGACGAATGCGGGTGCCGAAGCCATGGGCAAATCGGTGATCGGCTTTACGACTCGCCGCGAAACCGGCGACGAGATGGTCGACATCAAGCGCATGTTCACGCCGGAGTTCCGTAACCGTCTGGACGCGACGATCAGCTTCCGCTCGCTCGATGAAGAAATCATCATGCGCGTGGTCGACAAGTTCCTGATGCAACTGGAAGATCAGTTGCATGAGAAGAAGGTCGATGCGCTCTTCACCGATGCGCTGCGCGCGCATCTGGCGAAGCACGGTTTCGATCCGCTGATGGGCGCACGTCCGATGCAGCGTCTGATCCAGGACACGATCCGTCGTGCATTGGCGGACGAGCTTCTGTTCGGCAAGCTGATGAACGGTGGCCGCGTGACGGTGGATGTGGACGCGGAAGACAAGGTTCAGCTGACGTTCGACGAACAGGCTGCGCCGCGTAATCCGAATCCGGAAGCGGTCGAAGTCGAGTAAGCGCCTGAATAAGCGTCAAAAGTTTCTCGCAGCAAGCAAGGTAAAACGGCGTGGGTTATATGACCCACGCCGTTTTTTTATCCCACTGCCGCGACTCAGGAACTGTGCGGGGCTGTTAAGCACCCGACCGGAAACCTCAGTGTTTACCGGTGCTGCCGAAACCGCTTGCACCACGTTCGCTTTGTTCGAAGTCCTCGACGATATTGAATTCAGCTTGCACGACAGGCACGATGACGAGTTGCGCGAGCCGCTCCATCGGATTCAGCGTGAATGTGGTCTGCCCGCGGTTCCACGTCGAAATCATCAGTTGACCTTGATAATCCGAATCGATCAATCCCACCAGATTGCCGAGCACGATGCCGTGCTTATGTCCGAGGCCCGAGCGCGGCAAGATCAAAGCCGCATAGCCCGGATCGCCGACATGGATCGCCAGACCCGTCGGCACCAGCGCCGTTTCGCCGGGTTGCAGCGTTAGCGGTTCGTCGAGGCACGCGCGCAGATCGAGGCCAGCGCTGCCGGTCGTGGCGTAGGCCGGGAGTTGTTCGCGCATGCGCGCGTCGAGAATCTTCAGGTCAAGTTTCATGCAGGTCGAATGTGAGAGGGGGAGAGTAAAAGATCAGTGCCAAATCAATCCAGTTCAGCTTGATTCAACGGCCAAGCTCGAAAGCGTCCGCAAGCAGTTCGTACGAGCGCAGCCGCGCGCGATAACTGCCCGCCACAGTCAATACCACCAGCTCGTCGGCCTCGAACTGTTCCTGCAGCGCGAGCATGCGTTCCGTCACACGCTCAGGTGTGCCGATGATACTGCGGGGCTTCTCGCGGTCGATCACCAGTCGCTCGCGTTCGCCGTATTCCTGAGCGAGACCTTGCTCGATGTTCGGAATCGGAGCGTTCAGGCCATAGGCCATCTGCACGCGGCGCAGATCGACGGCTTTTTCCAGTGCCTCCGCTTCCTCGTCCGTATCCGCGCAGATGACAAACACCGCGGCGGCCAGGTATGGCTTTGCTTCGTTGCCGGCCTTGAAGCGCTCGCGATACGCTTGCGCGACCTGGTGGCCGAAGTGCGCGTTGATGAAATGCGCGAACGCGAAGCGGATGCCGAGTTGCGCCGCCAGCAGGCCGCCGAACTCGCTCGATCCAAGCATCCACAGTTGCGGTCGTGTCTCGACCTGCGGCTGCAGCAGCACGCCTTGCGCGACGTGCTCGTCCGGCAGCGTGCCGTTCATCAGCCCGACCAGATCGGCCACCTGTTGCGGAAAGATATCGCCGCGGTTGTACGCACCTGCCGCCACGGCTTGCGCCGTGCGCATGTCGCCGCCCGGTGCGCGGCCGACGCCAAGGTCGATGCGATTCGGGAACAGCGCTTCGAGCATCATGAACTGCTCGGCGACCTTGAATGGGCTGTAGTACGGCAGCATCACACCGCCCGACCCGAGGCGAATGCGCTTCGTCACGCTGCCGAGGCGCGCGAGCATGACCTCGGGGCACGGGTTCGACACGCCGCGCAGACCGTGGTGCTCGGCGCACCAGTAGCGTGTGTAGCCGAGGTCGTCGGCAAGCTGCGCGAGTTCGATGGTGGCGGCGATCGCGTCCGCCACCGAGTGCCCGTCGATCACGGGCGTTTGATCGAGCACGGAAAGTAGCGTCATGACAGTGCTGCTCCAGGGTGACTCAGGGTTCCGGCAAGAAGGACCGTATGGTTACCGGATCAGGCTCGTATCGGGCAGGCGTTTGGCGATTTCGGCGATCAGTGCGCCCGCCAGCGCCTGCTTGTCCGCGCGCGGCAATTTCGTTGCGCCGCCGGCTTCGAACAGGACGACTTCGTTGTCGTCGAGGCCGAAGGTCAGCGGACCGAGATTGCCGATCAGAAGTGGCACATTCTTGCGCACGCGCTTTTCCTCCCCGTGTACATCGAGGTCGCCGCTCTCCGCTGCAAAACCGACACAGAAGGGCGGATGCGGCAGCTTTGCTACTGCAGCCAGAATGTCCGGATTTTCAACGAACGTGAACGTGGGCATGGCACGTTCGGCCGTCTTCTTGATCTTGTGTTCGCTGACATGATCGACGCGCCAGTCGGCGACCGCGGCCACGCCGATGAAGATGTCGTAATCGGGCACCGCGCGCATCACGGCGTCGTGCATCTGCTGTGCTGTTTGCACGTCTTCGCGGATCACGCCCCACGGTGTTTCCAGCGCAACCGGTCCGGCGATCAGATGCACGTCGGCGCCGGCCTGCTGCGCCGCGCGCGCGAGCGCGAAGCCCATTTTGCCGCTCGAGCGGTTGGTGATGCCGCGCACCGGGTCCAGCGGTTCGAAGGTCGGGCCGGCGGTCAGCAGCACACGGCGGCCGGCGAGAATCTTTGGCTGGAAAAACGAAGCGATCGCCTCGTAGGTCGCGGCGGCCTCGAGCATCCGGCCATCGCCGACTTCGCCGCAGGCCTGCGGACCTGAATCCGGGCCGAGCACTTCGATGCCATCCGCGCGCAGTTGCGCGACGTTGCGCTGCGTGGCCGGGTTCTGCCACATCTGGCGGTTCATCGCCGGTACAACTAGCAAGGGGCAATCACGCGCCACGCAGAGCGTCGAAAGCAGATCGTCGGCCATGCCATGCGCCAGCCTGGCGAGAAAGTCAGTCGAAGCCGGGGCGATCACGATGGCGTCCGCTTCTCGCGACAGATCGATATGCGCCATGTTGTTCGGCACGCGCGCATCCCATTGGCTCGTGTAGACCGGACGGCCTGACAGCGCCTGCATCGTGATGGGGGTGATGAACTGCGTGGCCGCCTCGGTCATGACAACCTGCACGGTCGCGCTTGCCTTGGTCAGCAGGCGCGTGAGTTCGGCGATCTTGTAGCAGGCAATCCCGCCGCTCATGCCGAGGACGAGATGTTTTCCTGCGAGTTCTGCGGTTGCCAACGAAAGCCTCCGAGACAAAGCAACAGCGTTAGCGCGAGACGCGTACGCGCCGCAATTCGTCGAGCACGAGCAGGATCGCACCGATCGTGATCGCGCTGTCGGCGAGGTTGAACGCCGGCCAGTGCCAGGTGCCCACGTGGAAATCGAGGAAGTCGATCACGTGGCCGTACGCCAGCCGGTCGATCACATTGCCGAGCGCCCCGCCGAGAATCAGCGCCAAAGCCGTGCAAAACAGCTTTTGCGCGCCGTGGCGCTTGAGCAGATAGCAGATCACCAGCGCCGCGACCACGCCAAGGCCCGTAAAAGCCCAGCGCTGCCAGCCGCCCGCCATGGCGAGGAAGCTGAAAGCGGCACCGCGGTTGTAGACCAGAATCAGGTTGAAAAACGGAGCCACCGCATGCGGCACACCGTAGGCGAACACCTTCTGGACTGCAATCTTCGTGAGCTGATCGAACAGGATCACGATCAGCGCCACGCCAAGCCACGGTGCCAGCGAACCGCCGGCGGGTTTCGACAGACTTCTTGTTGCCATTATGCCGCGCTCCTTGTTTCGCCGCTTCCGAACAGATTGCTGAAGCACCGGCCGCATAGGGACGGGTGCTCGGCGTTCTCGCCGACGTCTGCGCGATAGTGCCAGCAGCGTTCGCACTTCAGATATTTCGATGCGACCACTTCGACGCTTTCCGCTGCTTCGTCTTCGACCTTCACAACCGTCGCGGCGGACGTGATCAGCACGAACTTCAGATCCGCGCCGAGGCTCGCCAGCGCGTCGTGACGGGCACCGCTCGCGCGGATTTCGACTTCCGCCTGCAGCGATGAGCCGATCAGGTTGGCAACGCGCGCTTCTTCCAGCGCCTTGGTCACGTCACTGCGCACCGCGCGCAACAGCGTCCATTTGTCGAGCAGCGCAGCCGCATTCGCCACTTCCGGATAAGCGTGATACGTCTCCGTGAAGATGGTTTCGCTGTTCGGCTGGAACACCTTCCACGCTTCTTCTGCGGTGAACGACAGGAACGGCGCCATGATGCGGAGCAGTCCATGAGCGATGTGATACAGCGCGGTCTGAGCGGCGCGGCGCGCGACGGAGTCCGGCGCCATGGTGTACAGACGGTCCTTCAGCACGTCGAGGTAAAAGCCGCCGAGGTCTTCCGAGCAGAACGTCTGCAGCTTCGCCACAACCGGGTGGAACTCGTACTTCTCGTAGTGCGCGAGAATGTCCGTCTGCAGATTGGCCGACAGCGCGACCGCATAGCGGTCGATCTCGAGCCAGTCTTCCACCGGACGCGCGTTCTTCTCGAAGTCGAAGTCCGACAGGTTTGCAAGCAGGAAGCGCAGCGTGTTGCGGATGCGGCGATAGCCTTCCGTCACGCGCTTCAGGATTTCCTCCGAGATCGCCAGTTCACCCGAGTAATCCGTCGAAGCGATCCACAGGCGGATGATTTCCGCGCCCAGGCGATTCGCCACTTCGTGCGGATCGATGCCGTTGCCGAGCGACTTGCTCATCTTGCGGCCTTCGCCGTCGACAGTGAAACCGTGTGTCAGCAGGGCGTTGTAAGGCGGTCGGCCGTCAAGCATGGAAGCCGTCAGCAGCGACGAATGGAACCAGCCGCGGTGCTGGTCCGAGCCTTCCAGATACAGGTCGGCCGGGAATTGCAGTTCGTCTTTGTGCGAGCCGCGCAGCACGTGCCAGTGTGTCGTGCCTGAATCGAACCACACGTCGAGCGTGTCGCGGTTCTTTTCGTACAGGTTGGCGTCGTCGCCGATCAGCTCGCGCGGATCGAGCGATTGCCACGCTTCGATGCCGGCCTTTTCGACGCGTTGCGCGACTTCTTCGAGGAGTTCCAGCGTACGCGGATGCAGTTCGCCGGTTTCCTTGTGCACGAAGAATGCCATCGGCACCCCCCACTGGCGCTGACGTGACAGCGTCCAGTCCGGGCGGTTGGCGATCATGCTGAACAGACGCTGCTTGCCCCACGACGGATAGAACGCGGTGTTCTCGATGCCTTCGAGCGCGGTTTCGCGCAGCGTCTTGTCGGTGTCGTTCGGCTTCACGTCCATGCCGGCGAACCACTGCGAGGTCGCGCGGTAGATGATCGGCGTCTTGTGGCGCCAGCAGTGCATGTAGCTGTGCGTGTACTTTTCCGTGCGCAGCAGCGTGCCGGCCGCTTCGAGCGCCGCGACGATCTTCGGATTGGCTGCCCAGATCGACAGACCGCCGAACAGCGCGAGCGATTCGATATAACGGCCGTCGCCCATCACCGGACTGATGATGTCCGAATCGGACATGCCGTGCGCCTTGCACGACACGAAGTCTTCCACGCCGTAGGCGGGCGACGAGTGGACGATGCCGGTACCGGTTTCCGTCGTCACGTAGTCGCCGAGATACACCGGCGCCGTGCGCTTGTAGCTCGGATGTGCCGAGGCGAGCGGATGATGAAAGCGCAGGTTGGCGAGCTTGGCGCCCGTGGTGGTCGCAACAACATGCCCTTCGAGGCCGTATTGCTTCAGGCACGCTTCGACGCGCTCCTCAGCGAGGATCAGCAGGCCGCGCGGCGTATCCACGAGTGCATAGACGATCTCCGGATGGACGTTCAGCGCCTGGTTGGCGGGGATTGTCCACGGTGTCGTGGTCCAGATCACGATGCCGCCTTCGTTGCGCGGCAACGCCGGGAGGCCGAACGCCTGCGCGGTCTTCTCCGGTTCGGCGAAGGCGAACAGCACGTCGATAGTCGGATCGGTCTTGTCGTGGTATTCGACTTCCGCCTCGGCCAGCGCCGAGCCGCAGTCGAAACACCAGTTCACCGGCTTCAGGCCGCGGAACACATAGCCCTTTTCCATGATCTTCGCGAGCGCGCGGATTTCACCGGCCTCGTTCGTGAAGTTCATGGTCTTGTACGGGTTGTCCCAATCGCCGAGCACACCCAGACGGCGGAAGCCGACCTTCTGCTTCTCGATCTGCTCGCTCGCGTAGGCGCGCGCCTTCTGCATCACTTCAGCGGCCGGCAGCGACTTGCCGAACTGCTTTTCGATCTGGATTTCGATCGGCATGCCGTGGCAGTCCCAGCCCGGCACGTAGGCCGCATCGAAGCCCGCCAGGTTGCGCGACTTGACCACCATGTCCTTGAGGATCTTGTTCACCGCGTGCCCGAGGTGGATGTCGCCGTTGGCATACGGCGGCCCGTCGTGCAGGATGAACTTCTTGCGACCCTTGGAGGCCGCGCGGATCGTTTCGTAGACCTTGCGTTCCTGCCATTCCTTGACCCATTGCGGCTCGCGCTTGGGCAGGTCGCCACGCATCGGGAACGGCGTGTCGAGCAGGTTGACCGGGTAGCGTGACGGCGGTTTCGAATCGGCTTTCTTGTTGCTCATGGTGTGGTCGCAGTGAATTCGTTTGATGCGCGTTAAGGGCGCGATTTGCGCACGATGCGCGGGGCGTTGAACGCGCCCGGCAGGCATGTCGCGTGATCCACGGATGCCCTTCGATGCGCGCGGCTAGGGCACGTGCTGCGCTTGATGCTGGGCGCGCTGGCACGTACCGCGGCGGCTATCTAATTCGGTCTGTGGCTGAAGTGGCGAAGCCGGTCGAGCGGCTGCCCGGCGCGCCGCTGCCAACCGCAGCAAACCACGCGCGCGCATTGGCGACGTCGCGTGCAATGGCGGCGGTCAGCGTTTCGAGGTCGACGTACTTTTCCTCGTCACGCAGTTTCTTCAGGAATTCGACGCGCACGAGTTTGCCATACGCATCGCCGTGCCAGTCGAGCAGGTGAACTTCGAGCAGCACGCGGCCGGAGTCGTCGACGGTCGGGCGCAAGCCGAGACTCGCGACGCCGGGTAGCGGCTCCGCTTCGATGCCATGCACGCGCACCACGAAAATGCCGGCCAGCGCCGGGCGCTTGTGGGCGATGGCCAGGTTCAGCGTGGGAAACCCCAGGTCGCGGCCGAGCTTCATGCCGTGCACGACGTGGCCGCTGATCAGGTAGTCGCGCCCGAGCGCGGCGCGTGCGGCGTCCAGGTCGCCCGCTATCAGCGACGCGCGCACCCCCGAACTGGAGATACGTGCACCGGACGGATCCGCGACGGTAGCCATCTGTTCGACTTCAAAACCGTGTTGTGCGCCCGCGGCCTTGAGCGAGTCGAAATCGCCCGCACGCCTCGCGCCATAGCGGAAGTCGTCGCCGATCATCACCCAGCGGGCATGCAGGCCGTTGACGATGATCCGCTCAACGAACGTATCCGGCGACTGGCTGGCGAAGGTGTGATTGAAATGCTCGACCACGACCCGGTCGACCCCATTGGTGCGCAACGCTTCCAGCTTGTCGCGCAGCATCGCGATACGCGGAGGCGCGCCGGCGGGATTGAAGAATTCGCGCGGGTGCGGTTCGAAAGTCATCACGCAGACGGGCAGGCCGCGTGCATCGGCCGCCGCCCGGACGTGGGCGAGCAGAGCCTGATGGCCGCGGTGGACACCGTCGAAGTTGCCGATGGTCAGGGCGCAGGGCGCACGGCTCTCGGCATTGGGAAGACCGCGGAAGACTCTCACAATAGCGGGTTGGGGCGACTTTAAGTTGCAAAACAAACGATTATAAACGCTCAAAGCGAGCCACGGCGGCGCAGCGCCGTTCAGGCGTCCCCCGAATGATAAAATCCGCGGATGAAAAAACTTGTCATCCTGATTTCCGGGCGGGGCAGCAACATGGAAGCCATCGTTCGCGCCTGTTCGCGCGAAGAGTGGCCGGCGCAAGTCGCCGCCGTGATTGCCAGCCGTCCAGACGCTGCGGGCCTTGCGTTTGCCGCGTCGCATGGTATTGCCACGGCGGTGGTCGACCACCGCCAGTTTCCCGATCGCGAGTCGTTCGACGCAGCATTGGCGCGTCAAATCGATGCTTTTGCACCTGACCTGGTGGCGCTCGCCGGCTTCATGCGTGTCTTGACCCCCGGCTTTGTCGACCGCTACGCGGGGCGCATGCTGAACGTGCATCCGTCGCTGCTGCCGAGCTTTGCCGGCCTGAAAACACACCAGCAGGCGCTCGATGCCGGCGTCCGGCTGCACGGCGCGTCTGTCCATTTTGTCACGTCGCAGCTCGATCATGGGCCGATCGTGGTCCAGTCAGCCGTGCCGGTGCTGAACGGCGACGACGCCGCGGCGCTCGCCGAGCGCGTACTGGCTACCGAACACATCATTTACCCACGCGCGGTGCGCTGGTTCGTCGAAGGGCGCCTCGCGCTCGACGGACTGCGCGTCACGCTCACGCCGCCGGAGCCGCAATGGCTCTTTGCCGACATCAATAGCAACAAGATCGCCGGAGAGGGCGTATGAGACTACATGGATTTCTGATTGGACAAACCGAAACGCTGCTCGCGGACGTGCTGAAGCTGGCCGGCCCCGCGGACGCAGCCACCAGCCGCTTTTTCCGCGCCCACCCGAAGCTCGGGCACGGCGAGCGCGGCGTGATCGCCGAGGCGGTGTTTGCGGTGCTGCGGCGCCGGATGGAGTTCGCCCACCTGGCCGAAAGCGGCGCCGGCAGCCCGGCGCGGCGGATGGCCTTGCTGGGCCTGATGCAGACGGCGGGGCGCTCGGCGTTGAAGCCATTCATTTCCGACTCAGAGTCCAACTGGCTCGAACACGTCGCGAAGATCGATCCGGAAAGCCTGCCGTTGCGGATTCGCATGAATCTGCCCGACTGGATCTATCAGGCGCTGTCAAAGCGTTTCGAAGCTGAAGAGCTGGCGCAACTGGCCGCCGCGCTGAACTATCCGGCGCCGTTGGATCTGCGCGCCAATCCGATCAAGGCGACTCGCGATCAGGTGCTGGACGCGTTGTCCAAGGCCGGTATCGAGGCGGGCTCCACGCCGTTCGCACCGTTCGGCGTGCGGGTGGTCGGCAAGCCGCCGCTCACCAAGCTCGATGCGTTCCAGCACGGCTGGGTCGAAGTGCAGGACGAGGGCAGCCAGTTGCTGTGCACGCTGGTTGCGCCGAAGCGCGGCGAAATGATCGTCGACTTCTGCGCCGGCGCGGGCGGCAAGACCCTCGCGTTGGGCGCGATGATGCGCTCCACCGGCCGTCTGTACGCCTTCGATATCTCCGAGCGGCGTCTCGCCAAGCTCAAGCCGCGCCTCGCGCGCAGCGGGCTGTCGAACGTCAATCCGGTACTGATCGACAACGAGTATGACGCGAAAATCAAGCGTCTGGCGGGCAAGATCGACCGTGTGCTGGTGGACGCGCCGTGCAGCGGACTCGGCACGCTGCGGCGCAATCCGGACCTGAAGTGGCGTCAGTCACCGGAATCGGTTGCGGAGCTTGCGCCCAAGCAGTTGTCCATCCTGACGAGCGCGGCGCGCCTCGTGAAGGTGGGCGGGCGTCTGGTCTACGCGACCTGCAGCATTCTAGAGGCGGAGAACGAGTCGATCGTCACGCAGTTCCTCGCCAATCACCCGGGCTTTGCCCTGGTGCCGGCGCGTGAGGTGCTCGCCGAACAGCGCGTCGAGATTGAAATGGGCGACTACCTGTCGCTATGGCCGCACCGCCACGCCACCGACGGCTTCTTCGCCGCGGTGCTGGAGCGGCGCGCTTAAGGGCGCCTGAGGGGTCGCTGGCGCGCTGCCTGCGTTTGTCTTAACCACAGCAGGCATGCCGCGACGGGCGCTCCCACGACACCATGCACAACCGGATCTTCTTTCACCTGTTCGGCGACGTCGCCCATGACTTCGGCCAGCCGGTGATGCTCTGGCAGGTGGGCTTGCTACTCGGCACGCTCGCGCTTGCATGGGGGCTCGCCTGGCTGCTGCGCCGGACCCTCGATTTGCGTCGCCAGACGCGCTATCAGGCACTGCGCTTCGGTGCGGAAAGCCTGAACCGCGCATTTTTTCCGTTGATCGGCGCTGCGCTGGTCTGGATCGCGCAGGCGGTTGCAGCCCCGTTCATGCACACCGCGCTGCTCGATCTCGCGTTGGTGCCGCTGTTCGGCATCGGCCTGATCTATGTCCTGTTCTTCCTCGCCCGTCGGGTGTTCGCAAGCCATGGCGAAGCCCATAAGTGGCTCTTCCTGATCGAGAAAGTCGTCTCGCTGATCGTGTGGATCGGCATGGTGCTCACCGTAATGGGCATTCAGGACGACGTCCTCGACTGGATGGCGAGCGTGCACTTTCGCGTCGCCAATGCCCACATGACGCTGCTGTCGCTGTCGACGGGGCTGCTGTGGGTCTGCGTGACGATGATCGTCGCGATGTGGCTCGGCGCCGCGTTCGAAGAGCGCCTGATGCGCTCGAACACGCTCGATGCGAATCTGAAAGTCGCGGCGGCGCGCGTGGGGCGAGCGTTGTTCGTGCTGGCGGCGGTGTTGATCAGCCTGTCGCTGGTGGGCATCGATATCACGGTGCTAGGGGTGTTCGGCGGTGCACTGGGTGTCGGACTCGGCTTCGGTTTGCAGAAGATCGCGAGCAATTACGTGTCGGGCTTCATTATCCTGATCGACCGTTCGCTGCGGATCGGCGACACGATCAACACCGGCGGCCTGCAGGGCATGGTCACGCAGATCCGCACCCGCTACACGGTGGTGCGCGGCCTCGACGGTATCGAAACGCTGATTCCGAACGAAAAGCTGATTACCGATGTCGTACAGAACCAGTCGTCTTATCTGACGCGCGGCTACTCGAAGATCGCAGTGACAGTGGCTTATACGTCGGACGTCGAGCGGGCGATGCAGTTGCTCGTGCAGGCCACCGACGGGGCGGAGCGCGTGCTGCGGGATCCGGCCCCGACGCCTTACCTGGCCGGCTTCGGGCCGGATGGCATCAACCTCGAACTGGGCTTCTGGATCGAGGATGCGGCACTCGGCACCGCTGGCGTGCGCTCGGCGGTCAATCGCAATCTCTGGCGACTTTTTAGCGAAAACGGCGTTTCGATCCCGCTCTCTCAGCGCGAAGTGCGGATCGTCGGCGCGGGCGACATACTGTCGCGACCGGTAACTATGACCGGAGATGCCGCCAACGAGCCGGGCAGCGCCGCCTGACGGGGCGGCGGGACCTCGAGAAGGGTGCCAAAAAGACACATCAGCGTGTTTGCCCTGGTTGTTGGGTTGCAAAAAATCCCCAATTGTTACAAACACTTGGAACGGTTCGCGTAGAATAACGTCCAAGCTGTTTGTATGCTTTCACTTTCTTGACGTCGCGTTTTTGGTTACCCTTTGGTTGGCCTTTGATTGCCCTCTTCTGGTTACGTTGTTCGCGTTGTCTTCCTGGTGTCCTGTAACTCTCGTTCCACAGGTAAATTGCCTTGTTGAATTCCTTGCTTGATTTCCTTGCCCACGGTCTGTTGCGTTTCTCGTGGTGGCAACTCGTGGTGTACACGCTCGTGGCGACGCACATCACGATCATCGGCGTGACCGTGTATCTGCACCGCTGCCAGGCGCACCGCGCCCTCGACCTGCATCCCGCCGTCAGTCATTTTTTCCGCTTCTGGCTGTGGATGAGCACGGGCATGCTGACCGGCCAATGGGCCGCGATCCATCGTAAGCATCACGCCAAGTGCGAGACCGAAGAAGATCCGCATAGCCCGCAAACGCGCGGCATCTGGAAGGTGTTGCTGGAAGGCGCTGAACTCTACCGCGTCGAAGCGAAGAACGAAGAAACGATGCGCAAGTTCAGTCACGGCACGCCGAACGACTGGATGGAACGCAACGTCTACACGAAGTACCCGATTCTCGGCGTGAGCCTGATGATGGTGCTCAACGTTGCGCTGTTCGGCCTCGTCGGCCTGACGGTGTGGGCTGTGCAGATGATCTGGATTCCGTTCTGGGCAGCGGGTGTGGTCAATGGCCTTGCTCACTTCTGGGGCTATCGCAACTTCAACTCGTCGGATGCGAGCACCAACATCTTCCCGTGGGGCATCCTCATCGGCGGCGAAGAACTGCACAACAACCACCACACGTATGCGACGTCGGCCAAGCTGTCGAACAAGTGGTACGAGTTCGATATCGGCTGGATGTATATCCGCATCATGTCGGCGTTCCGCCTCGCCAAGGTGAAGAAGATTGCGCCTACGCCGCGTCTGACCACCGGCAAGCTGGTGCTCGACCAGGACACGTTGCAGGCCGTGCTGGCCAACCGCTACGAAGTGATGGCTCGCTACGGTAAGGCGCTCAAGCGCGCCTATCGCCAGGAACTGGCGCACCTGAAGGAAGTGGGCGCGCGCGAAAAGTATCAGGTGATGCGCGGCGCACGCAGCTGGTTCCACAAGGAAGAGGCTGGCCTCGACGAACCGCAGAAGCGTCAACTGCCGCAAATCTTTGCGAACAGCCAGAAGCTGCGTACCTACATCGAGTTGCGTAATGAACTGGCGGCCATGTGGGAGCGCTCGAACGCTTCGCGCGAACAGTTGCTGGTGCAGTTGCAGGATTGGTGTCACCGCGCGGAACAAAGCGGTATCAAGGCTCTACAGGAGTTTGCTATGCGCCTGCGTCGCTATGCGTGAGCAAGAACGTACGCACGAAATCAATTAAAATTTAGTCACGTCACAAAACCCCGCGCTGGCGGGGTTTTGCTTTTTGGGGCCGCCAAAAACGTCGGACGTGACACGCGGCATGTCCATCGCGTGTGGCATGTGCGTGCTATGCACGATGTGTATCACTCGCGGCGATGAGCGGCAAATCAGCAGGGCAGAGGGGATCATGAATCAGCAGGCGATCAGGAGCGTCGAATACGACCGGCCGCAAGCGCAGGGCCTGACATGCGGCATCGGACAGGCGTGGGCGAAGGTGCCGGATGCACCGTCGGCGGAAGAAAAGCTCGCGCTGAAGGCGCGTATTCGCGAGCTGCTTGTGCGTGAGAAAGCGGTGCTCGTCGCGCACTACTATGTCGACGCAGAGCTGCAGGAGCTCGCCGATGAAACGGGCGGGTGCGTTGCGGACTCACTCGAGATGGCACGCTTCGGCCGCGATCATGACGCACAGACGCTGGTCGTCGCCGGTGTGCGCTTCATGGGCGAGACGTCGAAGATTCTCAGTCCCGACAAGCGGGTGTTGATGCCAGATCTCGATGCGACCTGCTCGCTCGATCTCGGCTGTCCTGTCGACGAGTTTTCTGCTTTCTGCGATGCGCATCCGGATCGCACTGTGGTGGTCTATGCGAACACCAGTGCGGCCGTGAAAGCACGGGCGGACTGGATGGTGACGTCGTCGATCGGACTGGAGATCGTTGCCGACCTGCATGCACGCGGCGAAAAGATCATCTGGGCACCGGACCGGCATCTCGGCGGCTACATCCAGAAGAAAACCGGCGCGGACATGCTGCTGTGGCAGGGCTCGTGCCTCGTGCATGACGAATTCAAAGGTATCGAACTCGATCTGTTGCGCGAGCAATATCCCGATGCGAAGGTGCTCGTGCACCCAGAGTCACCGGAAAGCGTGGTGGCTCAGGCGGATGTCGTAGGTTCGACGACACAGTTGATCGACGCCGCGCAGCGGCTCGATGCGAAGCACTTTATCGTCGCGACGGATCTCGGCATTCTGTACAAGATGCGCCTGGCCGCGCCTGGCAAGACCTTCGTTGAGGCGCCTACCGCCGGCAACAGCGCGACTTGCAAGAGTTGCGCGCATTGCCCGTGGATGGCGATGAACGGACTGGCGAATCTGGCTGACGTGCTGGAACGCGGTCACAACGAGATCGTCGTCGATCGCACGGTGGGCGAACGGGCGCGGCTGCCGATCGACCGCATGCTCGATTTTGCTGCGCGCCACAAGAAGCGCGTGCAGACGAGCGGCGACCTGGCGAAGGACACGGCGTTGTTTTCGAATGTGGGGCCTGCTTGACGAGGGCGGCCGGGCAGCATCAGGTGCGCAAATCTGGTTGATGCCGTCTCGCCGCTTTTTGCTGAAGCGCGAGCGTTGCCTGAAGTGATTGTCTGAGTCTTCAGCATCAATTTCAGGGAGCGGTACACATCAGCGCCGCCGCAACAAAAAGGCCATCGCCTTCCAGCGATGGCCTTTTTACTTTTGCTCGAGCTTGATCTCTTCGACAAGTTGCGTTCTGAAGAATCGCGCGCGTCACACGTTGCGATTGCGCACGTTCTCCGGCGACAGAACCGTGGGCAACGCTTTCGGCAGCGCAGCGGGCCAGTCGCGGCTGAAGTGCAGTCCGCGGCTTTCGCGTCGTGAACGTGCGCTCTCGACGATCAAGGACGCAACGTCGACCAGATTGCGCAGTTCAAGCAGATCGCGGCTCACCTTGAAGTGCGCGTAGTACTCGTGGATCTCATCGCGAAGCAGCGCCAGGCGATGCTTGGCGCGCGCGAGCCGCTTGTCGGTTCGGACGATGCCCACGTAGTTCCACATCAGGCGGCGCAGTTCGTCCCAGTTGTGCGCGACGACCACCTCCTCGTCTGGATCGGACACTCGGCTTTCGTCCCAGTCGGGCAGTGGCGCGTGGACTGCGCCGCCGAAGCCCTCGCCCTCGATTGCGGCAGCCGCCGAACGGCCTATCACCAGGCATTCGAGCAGTGAGTTGCTGGCCAGGCGGTTGGCGCCATGCAGACCGGTGCAGGACGTCTCGCCGACCGCATAGAGGCCAGCGAGATCGGTTCGGCCAGCGAGGTCCGTGACGACGCCGCCACAAGTGTAATGAGCCGCCGGGACGACCGGAATCGGTTCTTTCGTGATGTCGATCCCAAACTCGCGACAACGCGCGAGGATGGTGGGAAAGTGTTCTTGCAGGAACGCCGCAGGCTGGTGACTGATATCGAGGTACACGCAGTCGATGCCGCGCTTCTTGATCTCAAAGTCAATCGCACGGGCGACGATATCGCGCGGTGCCAGTTCCGCGCGTTCATCGTGTTGGGGCATGAAGCGGGTGCCGTCCGGCAGCTTCAGAATGCCGCCTTCGCCACGCACCGCTTCCGAGATCAGGAAGGACTTGGCATAGGGGTGGAACAGGCAGGTCGGGTGGAACTGGATGAACTCCATGTTCGACACACGGCAGCCGGCGCGCCACGCCATGGCGATGCCATCGCCTGTGGCGGTGTCCGGGTTTGTCGTGTACAGATAGACCTTGCCTGCGCCACCTGTAGCTAGCACCGTATGCGGCGCTTCGATGGTGACGGTGCGGCCGCTTTCGAGATCGAGCGCATATAGGCCGTGGCAGCGACGCCCTGGCAGGCCGAGGCGGTCCGACGTGATCAGGTCGATCGCATAGTGGTTTTCAAGCAACGTGATATTCGGATGGCGACGCACGCGCTCGCTTAACGTGGCGACGACCGCATGACCGGTCGCGTCCGCTGCGTGAATGATGCGGCGATGACTATGGCCACCTTCTCGCGTGAGGTGAAAGCCGAGCTCGGCCGCGTCGTCTTTGGTGAACGGCACGCCTTGCGCGATCAGCCATTCGATCGCCTCGCGGCCATGCTCGACGATGAAGCGCGTTGCGCCTTCGTCACACAGGCCGCCGCCGGCGATGAGCGTGTCGTTGACGTGGTTCTCGATACTGTCCGCGGAATCCAGCACTGCCGCGATGCCGCCTTGCGCCCAGTCGCTGGCGCCTTCGGTCATCGAGACCTTGGCAATCACTGCAACCCGCCGCGTCTCCGCCAGATTTAGTGCAACGCTCAGACCCGCTAGACCACTGCCGACAATTGCCACATCGAAATTCATTTCCTGCGTCTCCGTCACTTGATCAGCCGTTGCGGCTCGTGTCGCCGCTCACCGATAAACGAGCTAGGATACGCGTCGCACGACATGAGGGAAAGCTGGCCGGATGGCTAATGACGCAAGCGGGGAGATGGGAGGCGTGACATGCACGCATGCCGGAACGGAAGAGCGGCCGTTAAAGCTAACAGCAACGCAGGAAGTACACAGAACGGCGCGCGCCGGAATCTTCATCATTTAGCGCACCGTAAAACAAAAAGCCCCGCACAAGTGCAGGGCTTTCGTCTTCGTCAACAAGCAGGAAGCAAGATCTTATTTGATCTTGGTTTCCTTGTACGGCACATGCTTGCGAACGACGGGATCAAACTTGCTGATCTCCATCTTTTCCGGCATGTTGCGCTTGTTTTTCGTCGTGGTGTAGAAGTGACCCGTACCTGCGGTCGATTCCAGCTTGATCTTGTCGCGTGCGCCTTTGGCCATGATTTACTCCTTAGGCTTCACCGCGTGCGCGCAGGTCTGCGAGCACGGCGTCAATGCCGTTCTTGTCGATCAGACGCAGGCCGGCGTTCGAAACGCGCAGACGCACCCAACGGTTTTCGCTTTCCACCCAGATGCGGCGGTTTTGCAGGTTCGGCAGGAACCGGCGCTTGGTTTTGTTGTTCGCGTGGGAAACGTTGTTGCCGCTCATCGGCGCTTTCCCAGTTACTTGGCATACGCGTGCCATATGAGAGCACTCCTAATACGCTAATTCTGAGTTCGGACGCCGCGAAAGTTATCCGGAAGGGCCGCGATGATCGCTCAGTTGCGTTCAGTCGCTTATCTCCCGAAAGGCCTTTGATGGCTTCGGAACAGGGTTGGAAACAGGCAAACCGGAATTCTAGCAGAAAAAAAGCCGATAAATCAAACCTTATTTGCGATCCGGCTAGCAGGACAAGGTGCAGCAACAACGGCAATCAGACGGGCATTCCGGCATTGACGGCTCTGGAATTCACGACCATCCGGCGCGCGCAAACGAGAAGGTTTCGTGCGTGCCGATTACAAGGTGATCGACCAGATGGACGTCGATCAGCGCGAGGGTGTCACGCAGCACCTGCGTGAGATGCCGGTCGCTCGCGCTGGGCTTCACCGCGCCAGAGGGGTGATTATGCGCCACGATCATGCTTGCCGCGTTCGCGGTCAGCGCGCGCCGGACAATTTCGCGTGGATAAACCGCCATCCGCGTGAGCGAGCCGCGCGAGCTTTCCTCGGTGACGATCAGGCGGTGCCGGGCGTCCAGAAAGAGGCAGACGAACACTTCATGAGGCCTGGAGCCGATCAGCAGACGTAAATAGTCCTCGACCGCCTCAGGCGAGTCGATGATCGGTTTCTCGCGCATTTTTTCGACGAGCGAACGCCGCGCCAGTTCGAGGATGGCGAGTAGTTGCGCCGTCTTGGCGGGGCCGATGCCGGGCAGTCCCTTGAAGTCAGCCGGTGTGGCGTCGAGCATTGCGCGCAGCGAACCAAAGCGTTTCAACAGCGAGTCAGCGATGCCGAACACATTGTGACCGGGCAGTCCCGAGCCCAGCACGAGCGCCACCAGTTCGGCGTCGGTGAGGGTGCCGGGTCCGAAGTCGAGCAGCCGCTCACGCGGCATGTCCCGCTTACGACGCGAGCGTTTGGGTGCGGACGGCTTGGGCCGGCCCGCGTCGGGCGCGTCCGGCCGAGGTGCGGCCACATCCTCATTGAACGGCGCCAGCAAGCCGACCTCCGCGGTACGACTAGCCGCCACCTCGGCGCAAGCGTAATAGTTCATCTCATCGTTCTCCTGTTCGCGGGCGGGAAAAGTCCTCGCCCATGGCGCTTGTGCCTACGATGCACCCAAGCCGCCGCTTGATATGTGGCTTACAATAGAGCCTTTGCGCACGGCACCATTACGGTTTGCCAACCGCACAGGCGGCGCCCCGGCGCCCGCGTGCAGCGCGTCCCGACTGAACGAGTACCGCATGAGCATCATCGACATCTCTGAAGTGAAACCCGGTTCGCACGTCACGCTCCATTACCGGCTTTCGCTTGCCGATGGCGCTGAAGTCATCAACACCTTTACCGAAAAGCCAGCCACGCTGCTGCTGGGTGCAGGCCAACTTGCGCCGCCGCTGGAAGACATTTTGCTGGGATTGAAGGTCGGCCACCATTCGACCTTTCAGCTACCCGCCGGGCAGGCCTTCGGTCCGCGCAATCCGGAGCTGATCCAGCGGGTCTCGCTCGCCACGCTGCGCGAAAACAGCATGATCGGTGAGGATTTTTCGCCGGGCGATCTCGTCGAATTCAACGCACCGGGTGGCGGACGCTACGCTGGCGTGCTGAAGGAAGTCGGCGAAACGTCCGCCCTGTTCGATTTCAATCACCCGCTCGCCGGCCAGGCGCTGGCGTTCGAAGTGAAAATCATCGGGATTCTGTAAACATGAGCACCACGGATACGACTGTGACTGAAGCCGAGATCCTGCTGGCGCAACCGCGAGGGTTCTGCGCGGGTGTCGATCGGGCAATCGAAATCGTCGAACGCGCGATCAAGCTGCACGGTTCGCCCATCTACGTGCGCCACGAAATTGTTCACAACGCTTACGTTGTCGAGGATTTGCGCAAGAAGGGCGCGATCTTCATCGAGCAGTTAGAGGAAGTGCCGGCCGGCAACACCGTCATTTTCAGTGCGCACGGTGTTTCCAAGACGGTTCGCGCCGAAGCCGAATCGCGTGGCCTGCGCGTGTATGACGCGACCTGTCCGCTTGTCACCAAGGTGCACATCGAGGTGGCGAAGATGCGTCAGGAGGGCTTCGACATTGTGATGATCGGCCACAAGGGGCATCCGGAGGTTGAGGGCACGATGGGGCAGACGGGCGAGGGCATGTATCTTGTCGAGGATATCGGCGACGTGCAGAAACTTTCGCTCGAAGATCCCGAGCGGATTGCCTTCGTCACCCAAACCACCTTGTCGGTTGACGATGCCGCCGAGATCATCGCTGCGCTCAAGGCGAAATATCCGCAGATTCGCGAGCCGAAAAAGCAGGACATCTGCTATGCCACGCAGAACCGCCAGGACGCGGTCAAGTTCATGGCGCCACAATGCGACGTGGTGATCGTGGTGGGTAGTCCGAACAGCTCCAACTCGAATCGCCTGCGTGAAGTCGCCGAGAAGCGCGGTATTCCCTCCTATATGGTCGATTCACCCGACCAGATCGACCCGGCCTGGATCGTCGGCAAGCGCCGCATTGGCGTTACGGCAGGCGCTTCGGCGCCCGAAGTGTTGGCGCAGGCGGTCATTGCCCGTTTGCGCGAACTGGGTGTGCGCAACGTGCGTGCGCTCGAAGGTATTGAGGAAAATATCGCGTTTCCGCTACCGCGCGGCCTCGGTTTGCCTGCCTGACCCATTCCTGCCGTCTCATCAGAAAAGCGCGCCCATGGCGCGCTTTTTCATTTCCGCAGTCTGCGAACCGCGCCTTTTAAATAAGTGTCACATCACATAAATAGACCCGTTTGCGACGCGCAGAATGAAAATTTTTTGCCTCCCAGCGATTTTATTTTATTGGTCTGGACGTGATCGGTCCCCGCTTTTTCTATTGATATCCGACATCTCATAATTTTGATGCACTAGCATTGTGCGTATGGGGGCTGAGATATTAAAAAGTCGTACTTATCGCTCAGCGCTGTGAAACCGGGGCTTGACCGCGATTGCCGCAACACTTGATGCTGCCTGTGTCTAGCTTGGTGCAACTGATGCACGAAAAAATGTCGCAACCGGGTTGCGCCCCTTACTGATTATTAGTCGCAAAATGAGGTTGCAATGCAGGAAAACCCTGCCGTTTCAACAATATTGCCCATCGCATAATTGGAGTTACAATGCGCGCGTTCTCAAGGCCTCTGGCCGTCGGACACTGAATTTAGCAAGGCGCTGGAGACCTATCTAATGCGAGTCAAGTTTGCTTACGCCGCGTCCTGCGCGGCCAAGGTTGCGAAGTTGACCGCGTATTGCCGGTTGCGGCAAACACAACGAAAACGGGGCGCGATTGCTGCTTGAGGACATCACCACGCAGGGGTCGACGCTCGACGGCCGGAAGATCCGGCCGCAGCTGGCCGCGAAGCGTATCGCGCAGATGAATGACGCATCTGCGCCCGCCATTGGCAAATGGCTCGCGGGCGAGCTCGCGAAGACCGCTCGCGCGAGCGGCGCAAAAGTCGTTGCCGGGGAAGCAGCGAATGACCAGGTCGCGGATGTCCCGGCCTTTCTCACCAGAATGAAGTGCGTTCAGCCGGACCTGATCGGGTCCGGCGGTATGAACGCGACGGGCGGACCGCTGAAGAAGCAGGCGGCCATGCCCGGTATCAGGGCAAAAATCCTTGGCGGCGACGGTGTGTGGACCGACAAGGTGGGGGAGCTGGCGAGATTCGCCATGCAAAACCCGGTTAGCCCGAAGGCGGCATTCGCGCCTTCGGACATGGCCAAAGGAGCGGACTTCGAGAAGAAGCATGAAGGCCGTTCCGACACACCGGTGCAGAGTGACGCGCCGTTCACGTATGACGCTTTGTACGCGAACGTCGAAGCAATCAAGCGCGCCCACTCAATCGATGCGCCCGAGGTGCTGGCTGCGATGCCGTCCCCCGGTTACGACCGCGTAACCGGACCCATCGCATTCGACGACAAGGGTGATTTGAAAGAAGGCGCTATTACGCTTTACGACTTCAAGGACAGCGAAGCTGCGGTCCTCGACGCCGTAGAGATGTAATGACGGGACGTACAGCCTGACGGCACCCTGGCCCACCCATGGTGTCGTTTTTGCATCCGTTTCCGGCGAGCCGGCGACTGTATTCCGGTCGCAAGACAAGCCGGTGGCGGATAACCCTTACCGGTCTTTTACATCAGTACCCGCAGTGCCGTTGCGATTTGTGTGAAGCATCACCGCCCACCGATGATGACGAACACGAATCCAGTCGCACGGGCTAAGGAGCATTAAATGGATATCTTCATCCAGCAGATCCTCAACGGACTGGTGCTTGGCAGCGTTTACGCCATCATCGCACTGGGCTATACGATGGTTTACGGCATCCTGGGCATCATCAACTTCGCGCACGGCGATGTGTTGATGGTGGGCGCGATGGTTGCGCTTTCAGCCATAGGCGTGCTGCAGAACCACTTTCCGGGGCTAGGCCATGTGCCGACGCTCATCATCGGGTTGATCATCGCAGCTGTCGTGTGCTCTGTAGTCGGCTACACGATCGAGCGGGTGGCCTACCGGCCGCTGCGTCGCGCGCCGCGTCTGGCTCCGCTGATTACCGCCATCGGCGTGTCGATCCTGCTGCAGACGCTCGCCATGATGATCTGGTCGCGCAATCCGCTGCCGTTCCCGCAGCTGCTGCCTACCGATCCGATCAACGTGATCCAGGCCGGACCGAACAACCCGGGCGCCGTGATCTCGATGACTGAAATCGTCATCATCGTGGTCGCGTTCCTGGTGATGGGCGGGCTGCTGCTGCTCGTGCACAAGACGAGGCTCGGCCGTGCGATGCGCGCGATTGCCGAGAATCCGAACGTCGCGAGCCTGATGGGCGTGAACCCGAACTTCGTGATCTCGGCAACCTTCATGATCGGCTCCGCACTCGCTGCGCTGGCCGGCGTCATGATCGCCTCCGAGTACGGCAACGCTCACTTCTACATGGGCTTCATCCCCGGTCTGAAGGCCTTTACTGCGGCGGTGCTCGGCGGTATCGGCAATCTCGGCGGTGCGATGGTCGGTGGCGTTGTGCTCGGCCTGATCGAGCAGCTGGGTGCGGGCTACATCGGCAACCTCACGGGTGGCGTGTTCGGCAGTAACTACCAGGACGTGTTCGCCTTCATTGTGCTGATCGTCGTGCTGGTGTTCCGTCCGTCGGGCCTGCTTGGCGAACGTGTCGCAGATCGCGCCTGACCTGGGCCATAAGGAGCAAATAACATGACCTCAATTCAACCGATCGAGCCGTCCACGACGCTCATCCCCGAGAAGAACAAGACGAAGACACTGACGGTCGGCATCATCACCGCAGTACTGGTCATCGTTGCGCCGATGATTATCGGTGCAGCCGGCGGCAACTACTGGGTGCGGGTGCTCGACTTCGCCATGCTCTACGTGATGCTGGCGCTGGGTCTTAACGTGGTGGTCGGCTTCGCCGGCCTGCTGGACCTGGGCTACATCGCGTTCTACGCGATCGGCGCCTACACCACGGCTCTGCTGTCTTCGCCGCACCTGTCCACGCAATTCGCGTGGATCGGCGCAATGTTCCCGCATGGACTGCATACGCCGTTCTGGATCATCGTGCCGATCGCCATGGCACTCGCCGCGATGTTCGGCGTGCTGCTCGGTGCACCGACGCTGCGTCTGCGTGGCGATTACCTCGCCATCGTGACGTTGGGCTTCGGGGAAATCGTGCGGATCTTCATGAACAACCTCGACCGTCCGGTGAACATCACCAACGGTCCGCAGGGGATCACGGGGATCGATCCGGTGAGCGTGGGCGGCTTTAGCCTCGCGCAGACTCACACGTTCCTCGGCTTCCAGTTCACGACGGTGTACATGTACTACTACCTGTTCGTGCTGTGTGCGCTGCTGGTGATCTGGGTCTGTACGCGTCTGCAGCACTCGCGTATCGGCCGTGCGTGGGCCGCGATCCGCGAGGACGAAATCGCCGCCAAGGCCATGGGCATCAACACCCGGAACGTGAAGCTGCTGGCGTTTGCGATGGGCGCGTCGTTTGGCGGCCTGTCGGGCGCGATGTTCGGCGGCTTCCAGGGCTTCGTGTCGCCGGAATCGTTCACCTTCTGGGAATCGGTCGTGGTGCTGGCCTGCGTGGTGCTGGGCGGCATGGGCCATATCCCGGGCGTGATTCTCGGTGCGGTGCTGCTCGCCGTGTTCCCGGAATTCCTTCGTTCGACAATGGGTCCGCTGCAAAACGCCATCTTCGGCCACGAAATTGTGGATACCGAAGTGATCCGTCAGTTGCTGTACGGTCTCGCGATGGTTCTCATCATGCTGTACCGCTCGGAAGGCCTGTGGCCCGCACCGAAGCACGAGGACAAGATTGCGAAAATCGCGAAGCGCAACAGCAAGAAGCCGGTGCGCGCCTGAGGCTGCGCAGGGCGAGTGCCCTGCATGGGACCAGAGTAAGCGCTAAAGCGCCAACTCTGGTCGACAACGGAGAATTCTATGAGTGACAACAACATCCGCCTGTCCGTCAAAGGCGTGAACAAGCGCTTCGGCGGCCTGCAGGCATTGTCGGACGTTGGCCTTGAAATCAAGGCGGGCGAAATCTACGGCCTGATCGGTCCGAACGGCGCTGGCAAGACCACGTTCTTCAATGTGATCACGGGGCTGTACACGCCGGATTCGGGCGACTTCCGCCTGGACGGTGAAAGCTACACGCCGACCGCGGTGTACCAGGTCGCGAAGGCCGGCATCGCCCGCACGTTCCAGAACATTCGTCTGTTTGGCGGTATGACTGCACTGGAAAACGTGATGGTGGGCCGTCACGTGCGCACGAAGCACGGTCTGATTGGCGCAGTGTTCCAGACGCCGTCGGAACGCAAGGAAGAGCGCGAGATCAAGGAACGCGCGCTCGAACTGCTGGAGTATGTCGGCGTGCTGCAATACGCGGACTACACGTCGCGCAACCTGTCGTACGGCCACCAGCGCCGTCTCGAGATTGCACGTGCATTGGCAACCGATCCGAAGCTGCTCGCGCTCGACGAACCGGCCGCCGGTATGAACGCGACGGAGAAGGTCGAACTCACCAAGCTGCTCGACAAGATCCGCGGGGACGGCAAGACGATCCTGCTGATCGAGCACGACGTGAAGCTCGTGATGGGCCTGTGCAACAACATGACAGTGCTCGATTACGGCAAGGTGATTGCCCAGGGTCTGCCGCAAGACGTGCAGAAGGACCCGAAGGTGATTGAGGCTTATCTGGGTGCGGGGGTCCACTGATGGCTACGGCAATGTTGAAAATCAAGGGCCTGCAGGTCAATTACGGCGGCATTCAGGCAGTCAAGGGTATCGACCTCGAAGTTGCCCAGGGCGAGCTCGTCACGCTGATCGGCGCGAACGGTGCGGGCAAGACCACGACGATGAAGGCGATCACGGGTCTGAAGGCGTACGGTGCGGGCGATATCGAGTACATGGGCGAATCGATCAAGGGCCTGCCCGCGCATGAACTGCTGAAGCGCGGTCTGGCGATGGTGCCGGAAGGCCGCGGCATCTTCGCGCGCATGTCGATTATCGAAAACATGCAGATGGGTGCGTATCTGCGTAACGACACGGACGCCATCAAGGCAGACGTGGACCGCATGTTCGGCTTCTTCCCGCGTCTGAAGGAACGCGCCACGCAGTACGCGGGCACGTTGTCGGGCGGCGAGCAGCAGATGCTGGCCATGGCGCGCGCGATCATCAGCAAGCCTAAGCTGTTGTTGCTCGACGAGCCGTCGATGGGTCTCTCGCCGATCATGGTCGAGAAGATCTTCGAAGTGGTGCGGGCGATTTCGGCTGAAGGCATGACCGTGCTGCTGGTCGAGCAGAACGCACGTCTCGCACTGCAGGCGGCGAATCGTGGCTACGTGATGGACTCGGGGCTGGTGACGATGTCCGGTGACGCGAAGCAGATGCTCGACGATCCGAAGGTGCGCGCTGCTTACCTCGGTGAATAAACGCTGAACGGAAAGAGTGGATGAAATAACCATTCTGACCTGCGCAAGAAAAAGGCCGCATGCATCGTTTGGTGCATGCGGCCTTTGTTATTTCCGACGCGCCTCGCCGGGCGAGTGCACGAGGGTGACGAGTGTGACGCGGACGGTTATCCAGCCGGCACTAAGCAGCGGATGGTGACGTCGTCTCCGCTGGCAACACCGGCGCGGCGGCGTCAGCGAATTCACCCAGCCGTTTGCCCATACTGATCACAGCATCCGCCCGATACCCAAGCGCCTCATAAAACTCGCGGATCTCTTGCTTCGCCGAGAGCACCTGCAGATTCACCTTCGGACAGCCACGCGCGGTTAGCGCCGCCTCCGCATGCGCGACCAGCCGCTTGCCGATGCCATGCCGTCGATACGCCGTATCCACCGCGAGCGAATACATCCAGCCGCGATGGCCGTCATAGCCCGCCATCACCGTGCCGACCACACGTGCGTCGATCTCGGCGACAAAGAACAGTTCCGGCTGCGTCGTCATCTTGTTGGCGATCGACAGATGCGGGTTGCGCTGCGGCCTCGTCACGTCCCGGTACTCGGGAAACGCTTCTTGCCACAACGCGACCACGACATCGGTATCGCCGGCTTCGAAGCAGCGGATCGCGAGCGGTGTGGTCGTGGTTACCGTCATATGTACTCCGGGCGAATTACAGGGTGTCGAGAATCGACCGCAGCATTGCCATCATCTGGTCGATTTCTTCGTTGGTCACGTTCAGGGCCGGCATGAAGCGCAGCAGGTTCGGACGCGCTGCGTTCAGCAGCAGGCCGTCCGGTTGCAGGTTGCGCGCCTTCTCGACGATCTGGTTGCCGATGTCCTTGCCGAGCAGCAGCGCGCGAAGCAGCCCTTCACCGCGTTCGCCTTCAAAGCCGCGCTCTTCCGACAGTTCAAGCAGCTTGGCGCGCAGATATTCGCCGCGTGCCCGCACGCTTTCTAGGAAGCCTGGCGCCGTCAGTTGCGAGATCACCGAGTAGCCAACCGCCGTCATCAGCGGATTGCCGTTGTAGGTACCGCCCTGGTCGCCCGCTTCGAACACTTCGACCGCCGCCGTGCAAAGCAGCGCCGCGAGCGGCACGCCGCCGCCAATCCCCTTGCCGAGCGTCATGATGTCGGGCTCGATGCCCGACAGTTCATACGCGAACAGCGTGCCGGCACGGCCGCAGCCGCTTTGCACTTCGTCGACGATCAGCAGGAGGTTGTGCTTCTGCGTCAACGTGCGCAGTTGCTGCATGAATTCGCGCGTTGCGGGAATCACGCCGCCTTCGCCCTGGATCGGTTCGAGCATGACCGCCACGGTCTTGCCGTTGATGAGCTTCTCCACCGACGCGATATCGTTCAGATCCGCCTTCGGGAAACCCGGCACCTGCGGCGCGTAGATCGTGTCCCAGCCCGGCTTGCCGCTTGCCGACATGGTGGCGAGCGTACGGCCGTGGAAGCTGTGGTCGAACGTGATGATCTCGAAGGCGCCGTCCTTGTGTTTCTTGCCCCACTTGCGGGCGAGCTTGATTGCGCCTTCATTGGCTTCCGCACCGCTGTTCGTAAAGAACACCTTGTCGAAGCAGCTATGCTCGGTGAGCAGTTGCGCGAGCTGGGCCATTGGGCCGTTATAGAACGCCGGCGACGGGTTGATCAGCAATTGCGCCTGCTTGTTCAGCGCTTCGATCATGCCTTCGTTGCAGTGCCCGAGGCTGTTGACGGCCCAGCCCTGGATGAAATCGAGGTATCGCTTGCCGGTGTTGTCGTAGATCCACGAGCCCTTGCCGTGCGTGAAAACGATCTCGGGCCGGTTGGTGATGTACATCAGCGACTCGACGGGATACTCATTGAAATTCATGGCGGCAGGCTCCGGGCGTTGCAGGGGTGAAGGAACAGTAAAAAGGGACGAAGAAAACAAAAAGCCACGGCATGCCGTGGCTTTCATGATTCGAACTACATGCGCCTGTCTGGCGCGAATCCGTGACAAAGCCGGCGGCGTCCCTAAGGGAGCAGCGAGCGGCGACGTCGGAGTTCGGACTGGATGCGGTTCATGCGCGAAAGAATACGACAACGCGAGCGCCGGTGTAAACCATGAATTTCGTCTGTGGCGGATTTTTTTGTCCCGCCACAGACAGCAAACCCGCCTCGGAGTTACTACGGGCGAGGGTTCGCCGAGCTACGTTCACTGGTTAAACCGGGTTCGCGAGGTCGGCTGCGCTCGTGAAGGAATCCGCATAAAACTCGTCTTCCGGCAGGCCGTGGTGCTGCGTGAAATCGCGCTGCGCCGACTCGACCATCACCGGTGCGCCGCAGGCGTACACCTGATAACCCGACAAGTCTGGCAGGTCTTCGATGACGCTGCGATGAACGAAGCCAGTGCGGCCGGTCCACGCGTCGCTCGGGTCCGGCTCGGAGAGGACGGGCACGAACTTGAAGTTCGGGATTTCGCGCGCCCATTGCTCGGCCAGCTCCAGCAGGTACAGGTCTTTCTTGCGGCGCGCGCCCCAGTACAGCGTCATGGGCCGGTCGAGGTTCTTAAAGACCGCGTGTTCGACGATCGCCTTCAGCGGTGCAAAGCCGGTGCCGGAGGCGAGCAGCACGATCGGCTTGGCCGAATCTTCACGCAGGAAGAAGGTGCCGAGCGGCGCCTCGAAGCGCAGGATGTCGCGCTCTTTCATGGCGGTAAAGACGTGATCGGTGAACGCGCCGCCGGGCATATGGCGGATATGCAGTTCGATCGGGCCTTCCACGTGCGGCGCATTCGCCATCGAGTAGCTGCGGCGCTTGCCGTCTTTCAGGATGAATTCGAGGTACTGGCCGGCGAGGTATTGCAGACGCTCGTTGGCCGGCAACTGCAGCTTCAGCACGACGACGTCGTCGGCCTTGCGCTCGATGGCGTTCACGCGGCACGGCAGCTTCTTGACCTGCACGTCGCCGACACCGGCGACTTCGCGGATGTCGATCTCGAGATCGGTGCACGGTGTGGCGCAGCAGAAGAGCGCCATGCCGCGGGTCTTTTCGTCGTTCGAGAGCGCCGACGAAGAATGCTGGCGCTGTTCGACTTCGCCGCTGACCACGGTGCCTTTGCAGGAGCCGCAGGCGCCGTTCTTGCAGCCGTACGGCAGGCCGATGCCCTGGCGCAGAGCCGCGATCAGCACGGGTTCATCGGGTTCTACCTGAAACTGCCGGCCGCTTTGCCGGAGCGTTACATTAAATGCCATAGCGTGTTCGAGTTCTGAGAGTCGGTAATCGGTGCGAGCCGCCCTTGACGGCTACAATGCGTCCACCATGAAAGCCACACGAAACTTGTGCCGCCCGCGCGTGCTCATTGTGGGCTGCGGCGATGTCGGCATGCGTTGCGTCGCGCTCTTGCAGCCACGCGCGCATGTGTTTGCGCTGACCACCCAGCCGGCCCGTGGCGCCGAATTGCGCGCAGCGGGCGTGACGCCAATCATCGGCGATCTCGACAGCCGCCGCAGTCTGAAGCGGCTCGCGGGCCTCGCGCCGACCGTGCTGCATCTGGCCCCGCCGCAAAAAACCGGCGATGACGACCGCCGCACGCGCGCATTGCTTGGCGCCCTGAGCGCGCGCCGCATCCGGCCCGCACGCAGTGCCGTGGCGCCGGTAGCGCGTCTGCGCCATCTTCGCGGTGCATGGATGGAGCGGGAAGCAGCCGATATTGTACCCGACGGGGTAGGGCGCTCCGCCGCTGCGCGGCCACCCGTGCGTATCGTTTACGCCAGCACGACCGGGGTGTACGGTGATTGTGGCGGCGCGCTGATCGACGAAACGCGCACGGTGCGACCGGCCAACGCACGTGCGAAACGGCGCGTCTCCGCTGAGTGGCAATTGCGGCGAGCCACCGCCCGCGGCACGTTCGCCGCGAGCATCGCGCGCATTCCCGGGATCTATGCGGGCGATCGACTGCCGCTGGTGCGGCTCGAAAAGCGCACGCCCGCGCTGGTGGATGCCGATGACGTCTACACCAACCATATCCACGCCGACGATCTCGCCGCGATTCTGGTACGCATGACGAGACTCGGGCGGCGCGGACGGGTAATCCACGCGTCGGACGATACGACCTTGAAAATGGGCGAGTATTTCGATCTGGTGGCCGACGCATACGGACTCGAGCGCGCACCGCGCATCACACGTGCGCAGGCCGAAGCAGAGATCGAGCCGATGCTGCTGTCGTTCATGCGTGAATCGCGGCGTCTTGCGAACGAGCGGATGAAGCGCGAGTTGCGCGTGCAACTGCGCTATCCGACGGTCGCGGATTTTCTGCGGCTCAGGTGAGAGCCGGTAGTGCTTCGAGCAGCAGGAAGCACAATACCGCGCCGATCAAAGCGCCGATCAGGCTTGGATGATACTTGTGCCGCAGGCGTATCACGACCAGCACAGCGGCGACCAGGACCGCCGCGATACAAATCAAACCAAACAGCGCGGCCGGCATCTCGAATGAAGAGTTGATGACCATGGCACACCTCCCTGAAACCTTTGTAGTCGTTGTTTAATCGAGTATAGAGCGACTTTTTCAGAAGGGCATGCTGCGACGCAGCGCAAAAGGGGCGGTATCGATGGCCGTGTGTGCGCCAGCACGCGCAGGGTGCCCGATGCCACGGGGCTTTGCGGCCCAGGACCGTGCGATTGGCTCGCGATTACCTGTTTACCCGCTCCGTAAAGATCCGAGGTCGGCGTCGTCGAGCCATTGCCATGCGCCGGCTGCCAGCGTCGCGGGCAAGCCGAGGCCGCCAATCCGTTCGCGATGCAACGCCTCGACGCGGTTGCCGGCCGCGGCGACCATGCGCTTGACCTGGTGGTACTTGCCTTCGAGCACGGTCAGTTCGAGTGCGTGCTCGCTGCGCGCGTTCGCGGCGACGGCGGCAATCGGTTTAGGCTCTCCATGCAGCAGCACACCCTCGCGCAGCGCGCTGAGTTGCGCCTCGTCGAGCGGATGGCGCGTGGTCGCAAGGTAGACCTTGGGTACCTTGCGTTTGGGCGAGGTGAAGGCATGCACGAACTTGCCGTCGTCGGAGAGGAGCAGCAGGCCGGTCGTGTCCTGATCGAGCCGGCCGACGCATTGCACGCCGCGCTCGGCGAATTGCGGCGGCAGCAGGTTGAACACGCTCAGATGATGCTGCGGCTCGCGCGAGCATTCGTAGCCGGCGGGTTTGTTGAGCAGCAGGTAAGCATGCTCGCGATACGGCCAGGCGACGCCGTCGACGCTGAAGGTGAGCGCCTCGGTTGAGACATCGGCATCGGGATCGGCGTGTACAGCACCGTCGATCGTCACGCGTCCGTCGGCGATCAGCGTGCGGCATTGACGTCGTGAACCGAAACCCTGGGTGAAGAGAACGCTTTCGAGATTCATGAGGACGAGAGAACGGCAGGGCGACATGCTGGCGGCAGACCGTGTGGTTCGCCGCCTCGCGTATATTCGCGTGCATTCTACCCGTCGCCCGTCGCTACCCTGAGCGACAGCTTTATCTTCACTGCACGCCTGCGCGCCGCTCCACAAAACGCCGCACATAGTCGTCGGCCGGGCGCGTCAGGATCTCATCCGGCGTGCCTTCCTGCACCAGCGTGCCGTCACGCAGGATCGCGATGCGGTTGCCGATGCGCAGCGCCTCGTCCAGATCGTGCGTGATGAACACGATGGTCTTGTTCAGCGTCGCCTGCAACTGCAGCAACTGGTCCTGCATTTCGGTGCGGATCAGCGGATCGAGCGCGGAGAACGCTTCGTCCATCAGCAGCACGTTGGTGTCGGCGGCAAGCGCCCGGGCGAGCCCCACGCGCTGACGCATGCCGCCCGAGAGTTCGTCGGGATAGTGCTCGCCGTAGCCGTCGAGGCCCACCTTGCCGAGCCACGTGCGTGCCTTCTCGTTGGCCTGGGCTTTGCCCTCGCCACGCGTGCGCAGCGCGTAGGCGGTGTTGTCGAGCACAGTCTGGTGCGGCAGCAGGCCGAAGTTCTGGAACACCATGCTGACCTTGTAACGGCGCAACTCGCGCAAGCCCTGCGGGTTGAGCTTGATGACGTCCGAGCCGTCGATCACGATCTCGCCCGCGGTCGGTTCGATCAGCCGGTTGAAGTGACGCACGAGCGTCGACTTGCCGGAGCCCGAGAGGCCCATGATCACGTAGATCTCGCCCGAGCCGATGTTCAGGCTCACATCGTTCAGGCCGACGTTGCAGCCGGTCTGCGCGAGCACGTCGGCCTTGCCCTTGCCGCTCCTGAGCAGGTCGAGCACGCGCGCGTGGCTGGTATCGGGGCCGAACAGCTTGTACACGTGCTTTACTTCTATCGCTGCCATGTCTGTCTCCTTCATACCGTCGTGCTGTCCTGACGACTACTTCGCCGTACGGGTTTCGAGCCCGCTCTGAGCCGCTTCGCCGTGGCCATCTGCGCTGTCCGTACCGGCTTCGGTTGCCGCGGCCTTGTACGGCAACCGCGACACCGCCCTCGCCCTGCGGCGCAGCGCCAGCAGTCGACGCGTGCGGCGGTCCTGTCCATAACCCTGGCTGATACGGTCGATCACGATCGCCAGAATCACGATCGCAATACCCGCCTGCGTGCCCTTGCCGACATCGAGCGTCTGGATGCCCGCCAGCACGTCTTCGCCGAGTCCGCGTGCGCCGATCATCGAGGCGATCACCACCATCGACAGCGCCATCATCGTCGTCTGGTTGATGCCGGCCATGATGCTCGGCCGCGCGAGCGGCAACTGCACATTGACCAGCAACTGCCAGCGCGTGGTGCCGAAGGCGCGGGCGGCCTCGACCACATCGGAATCCACGTGACGGATGCCGAGATCGGTCAGACGGATCAGCGGCGGCAACGCGTAAATGATGGTGGCGAGAATCGCCGGCACCTTGCCGAGGCCGAACAGCATCAGCACGGGGATCAGGTACACGAAGCTCGGCAGCGTCTGCATGATGTCGAGCACCGGCAGCAGAACCCGCCTTAGCAACGCACTGCGCGACGTGAAGATGCCGAGCGGCACACCGAGCACGACCGACAGCACGGTCGCGACCAGCATCAGCGCGAGCGTCTCCATCAGCTTGTCCCACAGCCCGAAGCAGCCGATTGCATAAAGCAGTAGTACGAAGAACGCAGCAATCGGCAGACGCCGCGTCGCATTCCACGTGATCGCGCCGACCGCGAGCAGGATCAGCCACGCGGGCGTAGCCCTCAGCGCGCCTTCGAGCGGCACCAGCAGATAGCGCAGCAGTGCGATGCTGAAGTTGTGGAAGCTGTCACCGTGCGCGGTGACGAACGCCTGAACGACATCGTTCACCCAGTCGGCGATCGACAGATGCAGAAAAAACGAATGCATGATCAAACCTCCGATGCGCGTGAACGGGTGGCGCAGTGCGTCAGCCGTTCAGCGCAAAGCGTCGTGACTTCGTCGGAGAATCAGGCGCCTGTGAGCGAGGCCTGGACTTTCTGGGCCACGTCGTTCGGGACCCACGGTTTCCACATCTCCGGATGGTCGTGGAGGAACTGCCTGGCCATCGTCGGACCGTCGATCTTCTTGCTGGTCATCTCGAGGATGGTCTGGTTCAGGAAGTCCATCGAGAAGCTGACCTTGCCAAAGGCCGCCATCATTTCAGGCTCAGCTTGATAGAACGGCGTCGACACACCGACCTTCAGATGCGACACCAGATACGACGACGCGCACTGCGAGGTGCTGGTATCGGCACGCAGCGTCTTCCAGCAATCGGCGTTGAACGGCGGCATCTTCAGTTGCACGAACTTATATTTGGCCATCAGCGCTGCCGGTTCCCAGTAGTAGAACAGGATCGGCTTGCCACGCTGATATGCGGACGAGATGGCCGCGTCGAGCGCCGCACCGGTGCCTGGGCGGAAGTTCGTGTAGCTGTCGTCGAGCTTGAGCACTTTCAGCAGACGCGTGTTCACGCGTTCGCAGTCCCAGCCGGCCGGACAATTCAGGAAGCGGCCCTTGCCCGGTTCTTCGTCGTCCTCAAAGAGATCCTTGTATTTCGGCAGATCGGCGACCGAAGTCAGGTTCGGTGCGACCGGTTTGATGCCGCGTGCCGGGTCGCCCTTGACGACGTATTCCGGCACGTACCAGCCTTCGTTGGTGCCGCCCGGCAGCGTATCGCCGACCAGCTTGACCTGACCGTCCGCGACGCCCTTGGCGATGATCTCCGAGCGGCCCGTCCACTGTTCGCCCCAGACCTGCAGATCATTACGCGCGAGGGCCGTTTCGGTCGCGGCGGTGCTGCCCGGCACGGTATCCGTTTTGCAGCCGTAGCCTTTCTCGGCGATATAGCGCAGCACTTCCGAGGTGAACGAACCGCTTTCCCAGGTGACGCCCGCAAAGCGGACGGTCTTGCCACTCGAGCACCAGGTGCCCGCGTGCGCGGCGGCCGGGAAGAGGGCGCCCGCGGCGAGTGCCACGCAGGCTGTGCGTATCCAGGTTTTCATCAGCATTGTTTGTCTCCAATGTCGACCGGAGTTGGCGCTTCAGCGCTTACTCCGGTCCCATGCAACGTAGTTGCGTCGGTTTTTAGTTTGTGCCTCGGCAGAGGCGTCAGGCGTAGGTACTTCGAGAACTTTGCGTTGCGGCGAGCACGGCCTCGTCGAGCGCGAGACCGAGACCCGGTTCGTCAGAAAGCGTGAGCCAGCCTTCGCTGTCGACGTCGATCGGTTGCATCAGCATGAAATCGCGGCGCTCGATCGACCATTCCGGCGGGTCGTAGGGAAACTCGATGAAAGGCGCCGACGCGGCGCCCGCCGTCAGATGAAGATTGGCCGCGAGTCCGATACCGTTGCCCCACGTATGCGGCGTGAACACCTTGCCGCGCGCTTCGACGGCTTGCGCGAGCTTGCGCAGGCCTTCCATGCCGAGTGAACAGGCGACGTCGGGTTGAAACACGTCGAGGCAATCGCGTGCGAGCAGCTGATCGAACTCGTAGCGCTCGCGGGTCATCTCGCCACCGGCGATGCGCATGCCGGTGCTGCGGCGCAGTTCGACATGGCCGTCGTAGTCGCCGCGATGCAGCGGCTCTTCCATCCAGTAGACGCCGTGTTTTTCGAGCTCGCGGGCGACTTCGAGCGCTTCGTTCACCGTCCAGGGTGCCGCTGTGTCCCACGGCATGCGCCAGCCCTGGTTGCAGTCCACCATCAGTTCAAGACGGTCGCCTACCGCATCGCGTACTGCAGCGAGCGCTTCGAAATCGTCGGCGAGGCTTGGACGGCCGAAGCGGATTTTCAGCGCCGGGAAACCGCGTTCGACGACCTGCAGCGCCATCTTCGCCATGTCGTCCGGATGCCGGTGCACGCCGCCCGAAGCGTACGCGCGGATCCGGTTGCTGCGGCCGCCCATCATCTTCCAGCAGGGTTCGCCGCGAATCTTGCCGGCCAGATCCCATAGCGCGATATCGAGTGGCCACGGGCGTCCCGCATGAAAGCCGATGTTGTCCAGCACGGCGCTATGACGCCCGAGAGCGAGCGGATCGGTACCGACGAACAGGTGCTGGTAGTCCGCGAAGCCGTACATCGCATCGCCGGAGCCGATGCCCACGTGGCCAGCGTCGTCATGTACGCGCACGATGGTCGCGGGAAATTTGCGCCGCGGCTGGCTATCCCAGGAAGCGGGGAACGGCGGATCGAGCTCCAGCTGGTGGTGCGTGATCTCAATCCGGCTAATGCGAGGTGTCTCAAAACTCATGGGCGTTCCTGGGACGAATGCCGCAATGCCGCATGAGGCGGCACGATTGGATTAGGAATGACGTCATGCTATGGAGGTGGCACGAGCAACTCAATCGCTTCAATTAAAATAAATGACTGCATGCAATGTCGTGCGATTGAATGCGTATGATGCGAATGACACCCATGGCCTCGATGCCAGCGGGAAGGGAACAGGAAGGAGACCGTCGCTATGGCGATGAACGCGTGGCTGCCCAGGATCGAAGCGGGCAGCGATCCAAAATATCAGGTCATTGCGCGAGCTTTCGCGCAGGCCATTCTCAACGGCCAGCTACCAGCGGGCGAAAAGCTGCCGCCGCACCGCTCGCTCGCCAGCGAATTGCACGTCACCACCGGCACGATCAGCCGCGCCTATGCCGAGCTGGAGCGGCAGGGGCTGGCGAATGCGCGCGTCGGCGACGGCACATATGTGGCGCAGGCGCGGGCTCGTGAGATGTCGTCGGGCACGACGACGCGTGGCACGCTGCGTCCTGGGATGCCACCCGCGCCGGCCTTGATCGATCTCGGGCAGAACGTGCCGCAATCGACGGGCGAAGCAACAGCGCTATGCGTCACGCTGCGCGAAATTGCCAACGACGAACGCCTTGCCGCCGAGCTGCTGCAATACGCGCCCGAAGCAGGCTCGATGCGGCATCGTCTGGCGGGTGCGGCATGGCTGGGGCGCGCCGGCAGTCCGGCGAGCGCGTCGCGCGTGCTGGTTACGCAGGGCGCGCAGCATGCGTTGGCGTCGGTGTTGCGCGCGGTCGCCCGGCCGGGCGATACCGTGCTGGCCGAAGTGGTCAGCTATCCTGGGATCATTGCGTTGGCGCGGCAACTGCGGCTGCACCTCGTCGGCGTCGAAATCGACGCCGAGGGTCTTGTGCCCGCCGCGCTCGAACTCGCGTGCAAGTCGCTGCACCCGCGCGCGATTTTTTGCGTACCCACCATCCACAATCCGACCACCGCGACGATGTCGAGCGAGCGGCGCGATGCCGTCGCCGATATCTTGCAGCGGCACGGCGTGCTGCTGATCGAAGACCTGGTGCCGGCGATGTTGCTCGAGGCGCCGCCCGAACCACTTTCGACGCGTCTGCCAGATCAATCGTTTCTGATCGCGGGCCTGTCGAAGTCAGTGGCGCCCGGGTTGCGGGTGGGCTATCTGCAAGCGCCGCCTGCGTGGTGTTCGAAGATCGCGGCGGTGATTCGCAGCGACTGCTGGATGACCGCGCCGTTGATGGCCGAAGTGGTGTCGCGCTGGATTGAAAACGGCGAGATGGAGCGGTTGAATGGCTTGCAGCGCGCGCATATCGAAACGCAGCACGAGGTGGCGAACGAAGTGCTCGAGGGGGTCGCCTACCGGCATGCGGCGACGAGTTCGCATCTGTGGCTGCCGTTGCCCGAACCGTGGCGTGCCGCGGAGTTTGCGGCGGCGTTGCGGCACGAGGGTGTGCTGGTTAAGACTGCCGACAGTTTTGTGATTGGGCGTAACGCGGCGCCGCATGCAATTCGGGTTTGCATGACAGGCGCTACTTCGCACGACGCGCTGCTGCGCGGGTTGTCGATTATTCGCACCACGCTCGATCACGGGCTCGAGAGTGGGATGGCGTCCTCGTATGCGCCGTGAGGGGTTCGGGCGCGTGCTGACGGTTGGTCCTTTTTGCGGACTGCTCGCTTCTCTGGTGATGGTGGCAACGCTGGCCGTACCGTCGCTCTGGTTGGCAATGCCAAGCTTCTTTCTGCTCGGCGTGGTGCCGATTCTCTGGGTGGTCGGCTCGACGACCTTGCGCCAGGCCATCACGCCTGATGGAATGATGGGACGTGTCTCGGCGATCAACAGCACGGCGACCTATGGCGCGCGACCGCTCGGCGCATTGCTGGGTGCCGCGGTCAGCGGGCATTCGGGTATGGAGGCGTGTCTGGTAATGGCAGTCGTTGCGTTTCTGGCGCAGGCGCTGATCATAGTGGGGTCGCCAGCGGCGCGACTAGAAGCGGTTCCCGACGGGGCCGCGGCGTGACCTGCAATCGGGCGATTGACTGCACGATCGGCCCACGACAGCTATCCTGTCAGTTGCGTCACCCAGCCCATGCGATGTCACGGAGCGGCAACGTCGACTCATGACATCCGCGTGCACTTCTCTCTTCTTTTGCGGAGCAGAGCATGAGCAAACAGACTATTGCAGACTTCCTGGCAAAAACGCTTCACGCGGCTGGAGTCGAACGTATCTGGGGTGTGACCGGCGACAGCCTGAATGGCCTGTCCGACAGCCTCTACCGCCTAGGTTCGATCCGCTGGATGCACACCCGCCACGAAGAGGTCGCCGCCTTCGCTGCAGGTGCCGATGCCGCCGCTACCGGCAAGCTCGCGGTCTGCGCCGGCAGTTGCGGTCCCGGCAATCTGCATCTGATCAACGGCCTGTACGACTGCCATCGCAACCATCAACCTGTGCTCGCCATCGCGGCGCATATTCCGTCATCGGAAATTGGCCTCGGTTACTTTCAGGAGACTCATCCGCAGGAACTCTTCAAGGAGTGCAGTCACTACGTCGAACTCCTGACGAACCCGTCGCAGTTCCCACGCGTTCTGGCCACCGCGATGCACACGGCGATCGAACAGCAGGGCGTGGCCGTGATCGTTTTGCCCGGCGATGTGGCGCTCGGCGAAGCACTCGACGAAGTGCCGGCATGGGCGGGCACGTTGGAGCCTGCCACGCTGTTGCCTGCCGCTGCGGATATAGACAGACTCGCCGAGCTGCTGAACCAGGCCGAAGGCGTCACGCTGTTGTGCGGCAGCGGTTGCGCAGGGGCGCACGACGAAGTGGTCGCACTGGCCGACGCGCTCGGCGCGCCGACCGTCCATGCGTTGCGCGGCAAACAGTACGTCGAATGGGATAATCCGTACGATGTCGGTATGACGGGCCTGATCGGTTTTAGCTCGGGCTACTACGCCATGATGTCGTCCGATACGCTTGTCATGCTCGGCACGGATTTTCCGTATCGCAACTTTTATCCGTCGCATGGCAATGTAGTGCAGATCGATCGCCGGGGTAGCACGCTCGGCAAACGTACGCCATTGAAGATGGGTTTAGTCGGCGACATCAAGCCTACCCTGCAAGCGCTGTTGCCGAAGCTCACCCGCAAGACCGATCGCGACTTTATCGAGCGGGCCCGCACCCATTACTTTGCCGCGCGGCTCACCCTCGACGACCTCGCGCGGCCATCCGATCCCGGCAAGCCCATTCATCCGCAATACCTGACGAGCATCGTCGATGAGATCGCCGACGAGGATGCGGTGTTCACCGTCGACGTCGGCACGCCGACCCTGTGGGCCGCCCGCTATCTGACGATGAATGGCAAGCGCACTTTGCACGGCTCGTTCAATCACGGCTCGATGGCGAACGCCATGCCGCAGGCGCTCGGCGCCAAAGCCGCGCAGCCGGATCGGCAGGTGATCTCGCTATCGGGCGACGGCGGCCTCTCGATGCTGCTCGGCGATCTGCTGACGGCACGACAACTCGATCTGCCGATCAAGGTGGTCGTGTACAACAACAGTTCGCTGGGCTTCGTGGCCATGGAGATGAAGGCTGGCGGTTACCTCGATAGCGGCACGGACCTCAGTGCCACCGATTTCTCCGCTATTGCGAAAGGTGCTGGCATCTATAGCGTACGTGTGGAGGATTCCGAAGCAATTGGCGACGCCTTGCGTGATGCGTTCGCGCATCCCGGCCCGGCGGTGATCGACGTCGTCACGGCAAAGCACGAGCTCGCCATGCCGCCGAAGATCCAGTGGGCGCAGGCCAAGGGCTTCAGTCTGTATATGTTGCGTGCGGTGCTCAACGGGCGTGGCGATGAGGTGGTGGAACTGGCGAATACGAATCTGCGCTAGCAATATCGGCAACGGTCTGCTGCTGCTTCTGCGTCGCGCGTCGCGGGTTCGTCCCATGTCGCGGGTTGGTCCCAGTGCCCGGTCACATCGGACAGGCTAAAATCTTTGGCTTTTCCAGGCGAGGCCATGAATCTGGCCTGGTGACCGATATCCACACACAGAGACACACTGAGGCGCAATTTTGAATAGTCCACAGCAGCAAGAGGGCCTGAAGCGCGGGCTGAAAAATCGTCACATCCAGCTCATTGCGCTGGGCGGGGCGATCGGCACCGGTCTGTTCCTCGGTTCGGCTAGCGTGTTGCAGGCGGCCGGGCCCTCGATGATTCTCGGCTATGCGATCGGCGGCATCATCGCATTCATGATCATGCGGCAGCTCGGCGAGATGGTCGCGCAAGAACCGGTGGCGGGTTCGTTTAGCCATTTTGCCTACAAGTACTGGGGCGATTTCCCAGGCTTTCTGTCGGGCTGGAATTATTGGGTCCTCTACGTGCTGGTCAGCATGGCCGAGTTGACGGCTGTGGGAACGTACGTGCATTTCTGGTGGCCTGGTGTGCCGGCCTGGGCGTCGGCGCTGGTGTGCTTCGTCGGCATCAACGCGATCAATCTGGCGAATGTGAAGGCCTACGGCGAGACCGAGTTCTGGTTCGCGATCGTCAAGGTGGTAGCGGTGATCGGCATGATCCTGTTCGGCGGCTATCTGCTGATTAGCGGCCATGGTGGACCGCAAGCGTCGATCACCAATCTCTGGGCCAATGGTGGCTTCTTTCCGCACGGGTTTCATGGCCTCTTCATGATGCTGGCTGTGATCATGTTTTCCTTCGGCGGCCTGGAGCTGATCGGCATCACGGCGGCCGAGGCGGATGAGCCGCGCAAGAGCATTCCCAAGGCGGTGAATCAGGTGATCTACCGGATTCTGATTTTCTACATCCTCTCGCTGGTGGTGCTGCTGTCGCTGTATCCGTGGAATCAGGTGGCGGCCGGCGGCAGCCCGTTCGTGATGATCTTCTCGCAGATCGGCTCCACGCTTACGGCGAATATTCTCAACATCGTGGTGTTGACGGCCGCGCTGTCTGTCTACAACAGCGGTGTGTATGCGAATAGCCGCATGCTCTATGGCCTCGCGGAGCAGGGCAACGCGCCGCGCGCGCTGATGAAGGTCGACCGTCGTGGTGTGCCGTATCTGGCGATTGGCCTGTCCGCGCTGGCGACATTTGCCTGCGTGATCATCAACTACCTGATTCCTTCGGAAGCCCTCGGTGTGTTGATGGCGCTGGTGGTGGCCGCGCTGGTGCTGAACTGGTCGTTGATCAGCCTCACGCATCTGAAGTCTCGCAAGGCGATGGTGGCGGCAGGGCAGACGCTGGTGTTCAGGTCGTTCTGGTTTCCGGTCAGCAACTGGATCTGCCTGGCGTTCATGGCAATGGTTCTGGTGATTCTCGCGATGACGCCGGGGTTGTCGGTTTCGGTGTGGCTGGTGCCGGTGTGGTTGCTGGTGATGTGGGTGGGTTATGTGGTGAAGCGGCGGCGGGCGGGGGCGGTTGTTGGCGTTTTGCGATAACGGTTGGGCCTACTGATCAAGGGGCGCAACAGCGCTCAACTGCTCAACGGCCTGATGACCCACGGTTACTTCGACCAGATGCGCCTACCCCGACTCTCATAACCTCAACTTTCCGAACCGCCCCGTGCGGACCCGCATGCAGGGGGCAGGGGAACGGCCTCATGGCCGTTTCCTACGCCGATGCACGTATAGCGGTACTTGGTCAGTCAGCCGCGATCCCAGCCGCATTGCGCCTCGACAATAAATGACAAATTTTTAGACTTTGCTGGATTGAATCGAGATAGCTCGCAGGGTAAAAGGCTTTAAGGGCGAAATTAGCCCCGCATCGCGGCCCTCCTTACCTTTGTAGTTCTGTTGCACGAGGCCGTGTCCATCAATTCGCGCACGCCGCCCCATTGAAAGCCGGCACGCGGCGCTCGCGATTCAGTACACACGCAAACTGACAGGAGTACGCGAAGCACATGGCTACACACAGTCATTCGCATCATCCCGCAGCGCCAGTGTCACCTACCCCTCCTCCGCCACAATGGCAGCCGCTGAACTGGAGCTTCCCGTTCACACCTGCCAGCGGCGATTCAGCCGATCCCCAGACCTGGCTCGATGCGCTCGCAGGAGCGGACGGTGGATTCTATCCGCTGGGTCGAAACGGCATGTTCCACGGCGGTATCCACTTCGATGCGGGAACCGGCGGCGACCTTAAGCAGGGCGATGGCGTCAAAGTCATTGCCGATGGCGAGGTCGTCGCGTACCGGCTGGATTCGGCGTATCCCGAACTGACTTATCCGACCACGCCACCCCGCTACGCGCTGTATTCGACGGGGTTTGTGCTGGTGCGTCACAAGCTTGTGTTGCCGCCCGCGCCGAAGGCCGCCGATTCACCGGCTGGTGCGTCAGTGGCATCGGCGCCCGCTGCGACTCCGGCGGGCGCGAGCGGCGCGCAGGCCCCACAGACGTATCAGCCGCCCCCCGACGAGGTGTTGGAATTCTATAGCCTTTACATGCACCAGCTTGACTGGGCGGGTTACCAGGCAGCCGAACAGGCGGACAGCAGTAGCGCGCAGTCTGTGCCTTCGATTCGCCGGTTGCCTTTCTGGCAGGGCGACCGGCTTTTTCGGGTCGGCGCGAAAGCGAAGGACAAGTTGCCTGTGTCGCCGGCCAGTCCGGTTGACGCCGCCCAGAATACCGATGCATCGCAGACCGGTGTTCGCATTTGCGACCGCGCATCGGGATCGGTAATCGGCCTGTTGCCCCGCGGTGGCGAACTCACCATCGTTGGCAATGCAGCGAAAGGATGGGCGCAGATCGCAGCCATTTCGACGGGCGTGCCGGTTGCAGCCGTCGCAGGCGTGACGCCCGACCCGCGCGCCGCTACGGGCTGGGTGAACCTTGACGAACTCGACGGAGTCACCGATCCGAAACCGCTGGATACGGTCGTTGTGCTTGATACGCCGTTCGAGGTTCGCGCGGGCGATCTAGTGGGCTACCTGGGCGAGTATCAGAACTCCACCCAGTCGAGCGCGTTCCCACCCACGCCGGTGCGACCGCTGCTTCACGTCGAGGTCTTTACCGGCGCGCAGATCAACGATTTCATCCAGAAGAGCCGGGAGCGCGCGAACAAACTGGGTGATAAGGTCCCTGGCGGAAAGTCCCTGCTGGTGATCCGGCAGGGGACAAAATTCGTCGAACCCTCCGATTCGCAAAGCAACGCTCAACTGGCGGGTCTCACGCTTGCACTCGCGCTGGGCGATCCTGGCAAGGGATGCTGGGCCAAGGTGCAGCCGACCCGGATTGCGGCACAATCCGGCGCGCACGGCCACGGTCATACCCGTCAAGTCAGCGGCACGCTCGTAGGCAGTCCACTATGGGTTGAACGCAAGTACGCGGGCAAGGTTGCCGGTGCGACGGTGCAGACGTGGACGGACTTCCCGTTGCAGCTTGCCAATGCGCAAGGGTCGGCGGTCGGCTACCAAGAGGTATTTTCACGCGCCCAGCTTGACCAGCTTCCCGATGACAGAAGGGCGGCGGACGAGAGGAAGAACCAAGGGACGCCCACACAATGGTGGTCAATTGATGCGGGCGACAGTGACGGCAAGGCGATCTACGGCTGGGTGTGCGAGAAGGGCCACCTCGAAACGCTATGGCAAAGCCCGTGGGCGTGGCCGGATTTCGATACGGTTGATACGACCGGAATCCCCGTAATTGACCTGTACCGGCGCAACCTGTTTGAGACGAAGCAGTTGCTCGACGGCGAGGAACAGGCATTCAGCCCCGTTGCTACGAAGGCGAACGCCAGTCCGTTAATCGCGAAGCTGGAGAAGGCGGTGAAGCGTGGGGGTAGCGGCAACGGGAACGTGCTGGTTCCGGCTGACCTGAAGAAGGCGTTGACCGTGCCATGGCTGGCGGAAGTGGTTTCGCACCTGATCGTCAGCTACGAAAGCGAATGGGGCGGCGACATGAGCAAGTGGGAAGCGTTGTCGCCGCTGATGGGTGACGACGGCAAGCCTATCTGGCAGACCGAGCTTGAGCGTATCGAAAAGCTGAAATGGTGGGACAAGGCGAGCGCGATCAACGGCTTTCCCGCCAGCCCGGACGTTTGGCATATTCACCCAATCGGACTGGTGGGCAATTTTATGAATCAAAGCCAACTAATAACGCTAGAAATGTTAGTGGCGGTTGAGCCATCAAATTCGACTGATTATTATCAAACTATTTTACCTTACTTGAACAAGTATGCAGCAATCTATCTGGTTAATAAACCAAAAAGAATTGCGCACTTTCTTTCGCAAGCAGCGCACGAAAGCCGACTGCGCGCGTCCGAGGAAGAGTTAAGCTATAGCCCGCAAAATATGAGAAAAACCTTTGGCTGTAAAGGCGGCCCAAAGAATTATGATTCCCGTTGCGACGATTGTACGCACGGAAGATTAAGAGAAAAACTTTGGGGGCAACCGCAATATTATGCCCATAATCCGAAGCATCTCGCTGATTATGTATATGCGAACCGAATGGAAAATGGCGCCGAAGACAGCGGTGATGGGTATAAATATCGCGGACGCGGATTTATTCAAGTAACGGGCAAGAGCGGGTATCAGTCATTTCAAGATGAGCATAATCGGAGATCGCCAGACGATCGACAGGATTTTGTCGAAAACCCTGATCTTGTGTTTTCAAATGCCGAATATGCCGTCGAATCAGCCTTTGTGTTTTGGGCACGTACCAATCTGAATTCCGTTGCTGATTCCGGAACTGTCAAAGACGTGACTCAGGTTGTGAACGGAGGGCAAACAGGATACTCGGATCGATTGCGCCGATTCAACACGATTGCACCTATTTTAAATCTGGAAGCAGAGTAATTCATGAAAAAATTAAAAATCATCATCACATTGATTGTTAATTTGACTATCGCAATAGCCGCTCATGCAGAGGGGATGTGTAAATTGGGAGAATTGACGATCTTCAATTGCGAACTGCCTAAATCAACTTCATCGCTATGCCAATCCACGGATAGGAGTGCTTTGACGTATCGCAATGGAGTCGGTGGAAAGATTCGCTTCGAGTTGTCAAGTAACGATAACAAAAGCGCGCCTGTTTTCTATTTTTCTAATATCCCATACTCAGGAGGTGGAGAGGCTCATGTTCGATTTTCAAACCAGGAATACACCTATTATCTATATGACAAGACGATCAAAAGCGACGAGGGGCCAACATTTTCTGCCGGCATCGTTATATACAAAAAGCAGGACAAGATTTCAAATCTTGTTTGCGGCAATGATGCCTCCGTTCATGAGAGCGCCTATCAATCCATTACCAGGGAAACTTATCACTCCATTGGCGCAAAGTGATCACCTCAGACTTCCCCAAGAGGCTCGACTAGGGCGTCTGCGTAAAGCTGCCCCCATAAGCGCGCAGTAAATGCCGTGGCTGACAACGATGACGTGCGTGCGGTTACTCATGCGGTCAATGCCTGCGAGAACGGATACGCTGATCGAAAGATTGCGTACAAGAATGTGGCGCGGATTTTTGGGATTGGCTTTAGAAGAGGCTTGGTGTGCGTGCATTCAGATTTTTTATCTACTTCCTCGTTATTTCAAACTGTATCGGGCAAGCAGTTGGCCGCGAATTCAGTCTGCCATATCCTCATTTGAATCCGCAGGGGATGGATGTCGAGACGCTGCTCGAAACGAATGCGCAGTTTGCCGAAACCAGCAAACCAGGCATGCGTGCGCTCGACCCCCAGCGATGCCGCCCGAACCGCTCCTTGCTTTCCACGGCGCGACGGGCGATACGTGCCGTAATACCGCGCGGCTTCAGGTAACGCCGACAGCGGGCAAAGTCATATCCCTTTTCTGCATGCAACTTGCCCAAGCGGTTGCGCGGCTGTCCACGCAGGCCCGAGACTGCCAGAATGGCATCGAGCGTGGGCTCGAATGCCATCGAGTCATGTCGGTTAGCGCCCGTGATGGTGATGGCCAGTGGAAGGCCGCGCGTGTCTCCAACTATGAGCCGCTTCGACCCGAGCTTTCCCCGGTCTTTCGGGTTGGGGCCGCTTTCCTGGCCCCCGGGGCCGGGAGCACTGGCAAGGTGGCCGCGCTGGTGCTGAACTGGTCGTTGATCAGCCTCACGCATCTGAAGTCTCGCAAGGCGATGGTGGCGGCAGGGCAGACGCTGGTGTTCAGGTCGTTCTGGTTTCCGGTCAGCAACTGGATCTGCCTGGCGTTCATGGCGATGGTTCTGGTGATTCTCGCGATGACGCCGGGGTTATCGGTTTCGGTGTGGCTGGTGCCGGTGTGGTTGCTGGTGATGTGGGTGGGTTATGTGGTGAAGCGGCGGCGGGCGGGGGCTGTTCACGCTACGCCTTGAGCCTGGCGCCCGGAGCCTCGTTCAGGAGGCCCTGCGTCGTGCCGTACCTTCATGCCCGGCCGAAATTCGGCCGCGCGACGCGCCAGATAGAATGCATGGATCGTTATCCGCTTTGGAACACTTCGTGGCCGTATCTTCACCGCATTCCCCGGACGTCCTTGCCGCGCTGCGCGCGGCCACCGCGCAACGACATGCCACACTCGACTCCTCGATGCCGCTGGCGAAACCGCATCCGTCCATTGCCGATTATCGCGATCATCTGTTGCTGCTAAAGGCGTGGCTGGGTCCAATCGAAAGCTGGCTCGCGGGTTTCGCGGATGGTCCGCAGGATCCCCGGACGCTGACACCGTTGCGGCGTCTGCCGTTAATCGAAAGCGATCTGGCGCACGACGCGATTGCCGGGTTGAGTGAGCGGACGAATGACGCGAGGCCCCGAGCGTTGCCGCACGCTCACGGCGACAATCCCGCCTACCGTTGGGGCGTGTGCTACGTCGTGGAAGGATCGCAACTGGGCGGCGCGGTGCTTTATAAAAGGTTGCACGCACAACTGGCGCCGCACCCGCTGCGCTATCTGGCTGGCAATGGCGAACCGGTCGGGCCGCGCTGGCATCGGTTCGTCCAGGGTTTACAGCAGGGCGTAATGGAAGACGCTGCGGTGCTGAGCGCCTGCGAGGGCGCAAGACACGCATTCGATAGCTTGCTTGAACTTTTACCGCATTCGAGCAGGCATGCCGGGGGAGTTTTTACCGACCACGCCTGATGGTTCGTGCTTCACGGTGCCTGGCGGCTTCGTGCCGAAGATATGCCGGGAATGCTGGCCCAAACCCTGCGGTCAAGCTTTCTGGTTTCGGGTAAAGTTTCGGACTATGGATAGACCTTCCCGAGAGCAGACAGCAGCGTCCTCCATCGACCCGGCGTCGGTGTTCGATTTGCTGCCCGATGCTTACCTCATCCTTGACGAACAGCGGGTCGTGGTTCTGGCCAACGCGCGATATCTGAGCGTGCTCGGCGTAACGCTGGCCGAAATACAGGGGCGCTCGGTCTACGACATCAACCAGTTCGGTTCCGAGCAGCAACGCAACGAACGCCGTGCCTGGCTTGGAGACGCGCTGGACAATCTGGTGCCCGGAGAAATGCGTCTGTCACCGCTGCTGCGCTACGACATGGCAGCGGGTGGCCTCGAAGCGAGCCGTCCCGATGTGCGGTATTGGCAAATCAAGGCCAGCATGATGCCCGGGGGGGCGGCGCAAGGGCGACTGATAGCGCTATGCGTGCTCGATGTCACCGCAAGCATCGCGGCCAACGAGCGCAACCAGCGCGAGCGCGCCAAGTTGCGCTCACAGGCACGCCTGCGCCAGGTACTGGTGGAAGAGGCGACCGCGCAGCTGCGCGACCATCAGGAGCAATTCCAGCAGGCGTTGGCGTTTGCGCATGTGGGCGCCTGGGAACTCGATCCGTCGACTGGCGCCATCGATTGCACGGCCCAGTGCAAGGCCAACCTGGGGCTGCCTTCCGACGTGGCGCTCGATGAGCACCGCTTCTTTACCGAACTCGTGTATCCCGACGATCGCGCGCGCGTACGCGAGACCATGCTGCACGCGATCGAGAACCGCGAGCCGTTCGAAGTCGAATACCGGGTGGTCTGGCCAGCGCAATCCGTGCATTGGATTCTGGTGCGCGCCGCGGGACGTTACCTCGGGGACGGTACGCTTAAATCAATGCTCGGTTTCACCCTCGATATCACCCGGCGCAAAGAGGCCGAGCTCGAGCAGCAGGCCATCGCGCAAGCGGAGAAACGTGCTCGCGAAGAAAGCGATCGCGCCGCTCGCGCCATGGATCATTTTGTCACGGCGGTCAGTCATGAGCTGCGTTCGCCGCTCGGTGCGATTCTCTCGTGGACGGCGCTGTTACAGCGTGCAGGCGACGCTTCACATGTTGTGCGCGTAACCGATGTGATCGAACGCAACGCCCGCCAGTTGTCGCATATGGTCGACGATCTGCTCGATAGCGGCGCGATCGCCACCGGCAAACTATCGGTCAACCGGCAGCCCGTGGACCTCGGTGCGCTAGCCGGCAATGTGGCGGAAGATATTCGCATGAAGGCCGAGGCCAAGGGACTGCGTCTGAAAGCGGATGACATACGCTCCTGCCTGGTGATGGCAGACGAAAGCCGTATGAAACAGGTGGTGTGGAATCTGTTGTCGAACGCCGTCAAATTCTCTGCGAGCGGTACCGTCGAACTGGTTGTCGGCGTGAACGGCGACAAGGCGGAACTGAGCGTGCGCGATAGCGGCTCGGGGATCGAGGCTGAGGCGTTAGGCCGGATCTTCGAACGGTTCGAACAGATCGGTGCAGAGGGCGCGGGGCGTGTGGGCGGTTTAGGGCTGGGCCTGTGGCTGGTCAAGCATCTGGTCGATCTGCACGACGGCAGTGTGTTTGCCGAAAGCGCCGGGCGTGGGCAGGGCGCCACGTTTCACGTCCTGTTGCCGCTTTATCAATGATGGCGCCGATTTAGCATCTTCGAAGTGCATTCAGTCGAACGCCGGACGACCGGCGCACCTGGCGAACCTTCGGTCCCGCTCAGTCGGTATAAGGCGGCGGTTCGTTAAGGACTGCCCAGAACATACCGAGATCGCTGATCGCAGCCATGAAGTCGTCGAACTCTACCGGCTTCACGACATAGGCATTCACGCCGAGATCGTAGCTGCGCAGTAAATCTTTCTCTTCACGCGAGGACGTCAGCATCACGACCGGAATTCTTTTCAGGCGGTCGTCGGCGCGCACGCTTTTCAACACCTCGTGGCCGTCGATCTTGGGCAATTTCTTGTCCAGCAAAATGACTGCGGGATTCTCGTCCGTGCGTGTGCTCCATTGTCCTTCGCGCCGCAGATAATCGAGCGCCTCCGCGCCGTCGCGTACGGATACCACCGGATTCGCAAGGCGCGATTTCTCGAGCGCAATCAGTGTCAGCTCGATATCGTTAGGATTGTCTTCCACTAAGAGGATGGGTCTTAACACGCTGCGTTCCTTTACGTTGACTCTGCTGAATCCGTCGATGCGTCGTTGGTTGGCTCTTTGGGAACGGGCCGAAACGGACGGCCGGGAGAAAATGCCGTGAGACGCGCGACAGCCGCGGCCGTTTCATCGTAGTCAGCTGCCTCGGCGGCGAAGACCTTCGGCAAGGAAAAATAGACCGTTGCGCCCTTGTCGATTTCGCCGACTGCCCACGTTTTGCCGCCGTGCCGCTCGATAATCCGTTTGACGCTGGCAAGGCCAATGCCCGTGCCTTCGAATTCTTCGAAGCGATGCAGCCGCTGAAACACACCGAACAGTTTGTCGACGTAGCGCATGTCGAAGCCGACGCCGTTGTCGCGCACATAAAACACGTGCTGCTCGGCCAACTCCCGTTCGCCTTCCTCGCTGCCAATTTCAATGATCGGATGTTCATCCGGCCCGCGACGATGCTGGCTGAATTTTACCGCGTTCTCGAGCAGATTTCGCAGTACGACATGAATCAGTACCGCGTCAGCCGTAACGCTACACAGTGGACCGACGCGCCATTCGATCTGCGTGTCGCCGGATTGTTTTCGCTCGTCTGCAATCAGGCCGTCCACTAAAGAGCGCAAATCGACGTTTTGCGGTCGCAGTGCGGCGCGGCCCATCTGCGAGAATGCGAGCAGATCGTCGACCAGCTCGCCACCGAAGCGCGCCGACGCAACGATGCGCTCGACAAAGTGCTTGCCTCGTTCAGACAGGCGCGACGATTCCATCTCGCGGAGCAGATCGGCGAAGCCGACGATATGCCGCAGCGGTGCGCGCAAATCGTGCGACACCGTATAGGAAAAGCCTTCGAGTTCCTGGTTGGCGCGGCCCACTTCCATAGCGAGTTGCGCGAGTTCTTCAGCGCGGCGCAGAACGACGCCGAGCATCGCCGTGCGAAATTCCGCCGCAATTTCCAGCTCCGCGGGGCGCCACGGCTGCGAGCGGCCGCGAACGGTTTCGGTCCACGCATCGAAGCTTTCGCGCGGCGAGAGCGATGCGGAGAGCGACGCAAGTTTGTTGCGGGGATCGCCGGCCCACTTCACCGTGCGTATCACCTCGGCGCGAAACCAGATAATGTAATTCCGGAACAGCTTCGAAATCGATACGGAGAGAATGCCCGCGCAATCCGGCTCGATGGGCGTGTCGCGCACGGCGGCCAGCGCGTCGGTCGAGTAGATGTCGTCGGGACGGGTGTCCATCCACGCGACCAGTTTATCGACCTCGGCCGCCGCAGGTGTCGCGCCAACCAGTACGATGCGCCCATCGAACACGATAGCCGCGCCGGTCGCGTCGGTCAGCCCTAGCAGTTCCTTCGGATCCTCGGCGAGCGTGTCGACAAAGTTTTCGGTATTGGCCATTGCGGCAAGCAGGCGCGATTGCCGGCGCCGCAGTTCGATCCGGTACTCCGCCTCTTCACGCTCTTCCTTGGCTTCGACCTGCAGCGAGAGGACCTGCGCGATATGTTCGCAGGCGGTGCGCACCTCGAATGGCGGAACGCGCGCTGTTGCGTGATGGCAGGAGATCAACCCCCATAGCTTGCCGCGCACTACGATCGACATCGACATGGAGGACCACGTCCCCATGTTCTTCATGTATTGGACGTGCACCGGCGAAACGCTGCGCAACGACGAGTACGTGAGATCGGTTGGCCGGCCCGTGGTCGGGTGCAGGGCCGGAACGAGCGGTGCGGGTAGGTAGTCGGCGTCGGCGATCAGGCGAATGCGATTGCGCACATAGAGCGCGCGCGCCTGGGCGGGAATATCGGAGGCGGGGAAATGCTGGTCGAGATACGACGGATAGCCTGGTTCGATCGCTTCGGCGAGGACATGTCCATGACCGTCGTGGTCGAAGCTGTAGACAAGCGTGCGGCCGAAGCCGGCAATGCGGTGCACCTCTTGCGCGGCTAGCGCCGCGAGCCCGTCGACACTCTGAACCTCTTGCAGGCGGTTGATAAACGTGCGGACAAGTGGATAGATCGACGAGAACACGTCGGCCGTGCCCCGGGCCGGTTCGAGTTCGACAATGCCGACGCCGTCGAGGCGATGCACCACGACAGCCAGCGGCGAAACGCGCTCGCTGCCAACGTTACGCGGATCGTTTATCGAGCCTGCGTAGAGAGGGACGCCATCGGCTTCGAGCGTGCGTAATGCATCGAGCGCGAGCGCCGCGGCCGCGCCGAGGACGCGTTCGAGAGGTTGCCCAAGAAGCTGCTCTACAGGCGTGGCCGTGAGGGCTGAGATGTTTTCGCTGGCTTGCAGCACGGTGCCGTCGTTGGCCGTGCTGATGAGGAATCCATGTGGCTGGATGCCCCCAGGAATATGGATGGGTTCGCTAGCACAGTCGGATGTCGCGACCCGGCCGTTTGTCATGTCTGTCATGCTCGCTCCGTGCGGACTCGCTGACATTCTCGCATAGACGCGCGGGTTTGCAGGGTTGCGGGAGCGTGTGCGATTCCGTGTGCAGAATGCACGCGCAGTCTGGATTGGGATGCAATTTTTGGGGGGAGTAGTGCGGGAGGAAGTACTGGTGCCCAGGGCCGGACTCGAACCGGCACGCCTTGCGGCGGGGGATTTTGAGTCCCCTGCGTCTACCTGTTTCACCACCTGGGCTTGTCTTGCGACACGTGCGCAAAGGATGCGCGCGGCGGGAAACGCAGATTATGGCCGAAATTGGCGTTCCGGGCAAGTTGCGCGCTGACCGCCTCAAACGGTCCGCGAAAACCGCTCCAAGGTCTGTTGACCGAGATACCGGTCGAACACCATCGCTATGTTGCGCACGAGCATCCGCCCGGCCGTCAGCACTTCGAGCTTGCCACCGCTCAATAACACCAGGCCGTCCTCCGCGAATCCGCGCAGACGTTCCAACTGCGGCGCGAACGTCTCGGCGAAGCGGATGCCATACGCAGCCTCGAAGTCATCGAAACGCAGCTCGAGATTGCACATCAGTTGCGTGATGATGTCGCGGCGCAGGCGGTCGTCGGCGGTCAGGCGCACCCCGCGCGTGAGCGCGAGGCGTCCGGCGTCGATTGCGGCGTCGTAGTCTGCCAGGTCTTTGGCGTTCTGCGCGTAGACATCCCCCACCTTGCCGATGGACGACGCCCCGAAGCCGATCAGATCGCATTCCGCGCGCGTGCTATAGCCCTGGAAATTGCGATGCAAGCTGCGCTGGGCTTGTGCGATAGCTAACTCGTCGGAAGGCAAGGCAAAGTGGTCCATGCCGATGTACACATATCCCGCACCCGTCAAACGCTCGACAACCAGCTTGAGAATCGCGAGCCGCACTGCCGGCGAGGGCAGCGCCGCAGCGTCCATCTGGCGCTGCATCTTGAAGATCTGCGGCATGTGTGCATAGCCGAACACCGACAGCCGATCCGGCGTGAGAGCAAGCATGGTATCGAGCGTGCGGCCGAAACTGTCGACTGTCTGATGCGGCAAGCCGTAGATCAGATCGACGCCGATCGAATGAAAGCCGACGGCGCGTGCGGCTTGCATCACCGAGGCGGTCATCTCGAGCGGCTGGACACGATTGATAGCCTGCTGGACCATCGGATCGAAATCCTGCACACCGAGACTTAGCCGGTTAAAGCCGAGTTTGCGCAGATGGGCGATGGTTTCGGCGGAGGCTTCGCGCGGATCGACTTCGATCGAAAACTCGCCCTGCGAGTCTGGGGTCAACGAGAAATGCCGGCGGGTGGCCGCCATCAGCTCGCTCATCTCGTCGTGCGACAAAAACGTTGGCGTGCCGCCGCCCCAATGCAGTTGTGAAACCGGCCGTGCGGTATCGAAGCAGGCCGCCTGCAAGGCGAGCTCACGCTTGAGCCGCTCGAGGTAAGGACGGGCACGCGCACGGTTCTTCGTCGCGATCTTGTTGCAGCCGCAATAGAAGCACACGGTGTCGCAGAAGGGGATGTGGAAGTACAACGAGAGATCCGTCGCCGACGCGCCCGGATCAGCCGCGGCACGCAGATAGTCGGCGTGATCGAAATCGTCGCGGAACTGAAGTGCGGTTGGATAGGACGTATACCGTGGGCCGTTTGCGCTGTATCTGGCGAGCAGATCGGGACGGAAGAGGGTGTCGGCGGTGGTCATGGGCGGCTCGGTGGACGCCACGCCGGGAAGTACGGAGACACCTGTGTGCCGGCAAGACCGGTGGAACGGGACAGGCGCCTCTTGAGCGTGGCCTTGTGTAGCGGTCCAGTTTACGGGAGCACTTCAGCCGGGTCTTGTGTAATAAGGTCGCACGCCGCTCAATGGCACAATGCAGGGTTGGCGTGCCGCAAGCGCGCGTTCATTAGGTTGTTGGGCGTTTCAGGAAGAGTCTGGTGACTGTCGTCGAATCTCCGTTCAATGTAGCCGGTCATGCGTGCCGCCCAGATTGCGGGGCGTGCTGTATTGCGCCGTCGATCTCGAGCCCGATCCCGGGCATGCCGCACGGCAAGCCGGCGGGCGTGCGTTGCATCCAGCTCGGCGACGATCTGCGTTGTGCGATCTTCGGCGAGCCTGAACGGCCAGCGTGCTGCTCCGGTCTGCAACCGCAGGGCGAGATGTGCGGGACGACGCGTACCGAAGCGCTCGCCTGGCTCACCCAGCTCGAAACGCTGACGCAACCCGACCTGCCATCCGATCCCCGCAACGGGGCTGTTTCAACCGCAACCCGTTGCATGGGAATGGCGTAAGAGCTTTGCATTGGACCGGAGAACCTGCATGACCCAACCCGTTGCGCCGACCCGGCGCGGATTTCTGCTCATGGCCGCTGCGGCGGTGGGCATCACTGTGTCGCTGGCGGCTTGCGCGGCCTCGACGTTTCCGTTCATCCCGTCGCACTACACGTTCTCGCAGCAGCAGGTGCAAGAGGCAGTGCAGCGCAAATTTCCTTACCAGCGCACCATCTCACAGGTGTTCCAGGTTCAGCTGGCCAACCCGGTTGTCGGCTTCCTGCCGGATGCCAACCGCGTCTCGATCCGGCTCGATGCGCACCTCGCCAGCCCGTTCCTGCAGGAACCGGTGGATGGCGTCTTCACGTTGTCTAGCGAACTGGCCTATGACGAAGCCAGCAAGTCCGTAGTGCTGAAATCGCCGAATGTGGATAGCGTGAACGTCAGCGGGGGCGCGCAAGCCTACACGCAGCAGATCAATGCCGCCGCCGCGCTGCTAGCGACGCAGTTGCTGAACAACTATCCCATCTACACCTTCAAGCCGGACCAGTTGCAATTTGCCGGCGTGAACTACGAACCCGGTACAATCACCATCCTTACAAACGGCATACGCGTGCAGATCGTCGAGAAATGACGCGCGCGCGGCCGCCAGGGCCGCCGTGCGCCGCTTGTTTCCGTGCGCCTTGCAAGCCCTGATTCGACAACTGTTGGCGATGAGGGGGATAGATGGACTGGTTACTCGCTTGCAAGGCGTTGATACTCGGCATCGTCGAAGGCCTGACCGAGTTTTTGCCGGTATCGAGCACCGGCCATCTGATCGTCGTGGGCAGCCTGCTCGATTTCACGGGCGAGCATGCCAAAACCTTCGATGTCGTGATCCAGCTCGGAGCGATTCTGGCGGTGTGCTGGGAGTATCGGCGGCGGATCGGCGATGTTCTGACGGGGTTGCCGGCGCGTCCCGACGCGCGCCGCTTCGTGCTCAACGTGATTATCGCGACCATTCCTGCGGTCTTACTCGGCTTGCTGTTCGAAAAGGCAATCAAGGATGCGCTGTTTTCACCTGTGCCGGTCGCGTTCGCGCTGGTGGTGGGCGGCGTGGTTATCCTGTGGGCCGAAGGGCGGCAGCGCACACGCGATGCCGTGCCACCGCGCGTGCAGTCGGTCGACGCGCTGACCTCTCTCGATGCCCTCAAAGTAGGCCTTGCTCAGTGCTTCGCGCTCATACCGGGGATGTCGCGCTCGGGCTCGACCATTATCGGCGGCATGCTGTTCGGTCTCGAACGGCGGGTGGCGACCGAGTTCTCTTTTTTCCTTGCGATGCCGATTATTTTCGGCGCGACGGCGTATGAACTGGTCAAGAGCTGGCATCTGCTGTCGGCAAATGCGTTGGGGATGTTCACGCTTGGTTTTGTCGCTGCGTTTGTGAGCGCCTTCATATGCGTGCGTTGGTTGCTGCGCTACATCGCGGCCCATGATTTCACGGTGTTCGCGTGGTATCGGATCGCGTTCGGTTTGCTGATCCTGGTCGCAGGATACAGCGACCAGCTGGACTGGGCTGAGTGACGGCTGTTCGCTGGCTGTAGCCCGCGTTTCAGCTGCCCCTGCGCCGCTTGAACACCAGATCCCAGACACCGTGACCAAGCCGCAGGCCGCGGCGCTCGAATTTCGTCACCGGACGATAGTCGGGGCGCGGCGCGTAACCGTCGGCGGTGTTTTCGAGCGCAGGTTCTGCGCCGAGCACTTCGAGCATCTGCTCGGCGTAGTTTTGCCAGTCAGTGGCGCAGTGCAGATACGCGCCTGGCTTCAGACGCGAGACGAGCAGCGCGACGAACTTCGGTTGAATCAGCCTGCGCTTGTGATGACGCGCCTTGTGCCACGGATCCGGGAAAAAGATGTGCACGCCGTCGAGACTTTCCGGCGCGATCATCTGCTCGAGCACTTCAACCGCATCGTGCTGGATGATGCGGATATTCGACAGTTGCTGCTCGCCCATCAGCTTGAGCAAGGCGCCGACACCAGGTTCGTGGACCTCGACGCCGAGGAAATCGTCATCTGGGCGATGCGCAGCGATTTCGGCCGTGGTCGCGCCCATGCCGAAACCGATTTCCAGCACGCGTGCGGCTTCGCGCCCGAACACCGCGTTCCAGTCGGGCTGCTGCGGCGCGTACGGAATCACAAAGCGCGGACCGAATTCGTCCATTGCACGACGCTGACCGGTCGAGACGCGCCCCGCGCGGGTGACGAAGCTGCGGATGCGGCGCAAACGCAGCGCTTCGTTCGAGTCGGTCGCGTCGCCCGCCGTGCCTTCAGCCGAAGTTGCGGAGGGTTCGTGGTTCGCTTCGCCGGGCAGGTCGGCTTGGTTCGGATCGTGGGTCATCTTCGATGGCTACAACGGTAGCGGCAAGGTCAAGGCGGTATGGGCGGCGTTGCGTGCACCGGAAGGCGCGACTGCATCGATAGCCGACAGTGACCGCCGTCCCGTCAGTACGGCCAGTACAAAAAAGCCGCCTTCGTGGAGGCGGCTCTCGTGCTGGAATTCCGCTGAGGGTCAGCTGAATGTGGAGCGGGCGATGGGAATCGAACCCACGGCTCTAGCTTGGGAAGCTAGGGTATTACCATTATACGACGCCCGCAGAGCGCGCCATTTTACGCGGGTTTGGGGTGTTTAGGCAAATGCGGGGCGGTAGGGTGACGGGCGCGTGGATCCCATCCGAGCCTGGTGGCCGCAGGAATTGGCCGGAAATTCAAAGTCTTAACGCGGTACTTCGAGAATTATCCAAATGAGATCTATCACCGCTCCCGAATCCGTATCAATTCGTTTTACTAAATGAATATCCCACTAGCGCAAGCACTATTATGCCAAATGATTAATCTTGAAGCTAACGAGCTAATTTATCTGAAGCACTAACTGATTGCTGTCTTTCAGTCAAGCATGACAGGCGCACAACATCCGAAAAGTCAAATATCTACCTAAAGCGCATAGATATATCGCCGATGAACAAACAAGCCTTCGAGCGCCGCAGATCAACGCGCTAGCCCCTATCCCAAAGCGCTCACCATTCCGCGTCACCCCAATCCACGTTCACCCGGATTCGCAGAAAAATACTCGCATCGTAACTAAAGATAGCGAAAACCGTGCCGTATACATCTTCAGCACCCTTTCAAAAAATTACATGGATCCGTTTGAAGAAACCTGTCAAGCAGATCGAGAAGTAATTCCGAGAGCACGTGCTAGCAGGAAAAATCGAGGTCAAATCTAACTAATGGCGTGAGATTGCGGACGTGAGAGCCCGTGCTCGCCTGGATAAAACAAACAGATATGAAAAACAAACCACTATTGGCGTTGTCTCTTGTTGCATCGCTTGTTCTGACCGCTTGCGGGGGCGGTGGGGGTTCCGGTTCGTCGACGACGCCTGCCGCGACCAGTGCTTCATCACCTTCGGCGGCCAGCGCGCCGGTCGCCAGCGCTCCGGTGGCGGCATCGACGCCTACCGTCAACGGCGAAACGCTGCCAAGTCTGACGAGCCCGCAAGCCGGCTCGACCGCGGCAACCGGCAACGGTCTGCAGGGGATCTGGACGGCGAACGCGAGCGGCGACAAAACCACCGCCTTCATCGATGCGCAAAACAACATTTCGTATCTGAGCACGGTTCTCACGCTCCCCGTGTCGCAGTTCTTCGGCGTCATCTCGCCGACCAGCACGACGTGGACGTTGACCTCGGGCGTCCAGTTTCTGCAGCCCTTCTTCTACGCGACCACCTCGGGCTCGGGGACGTTCACGGCCAATCAGGCATTCAGTGGCAGCTTTGTCGCTAACAGCAGCACGGTCAATCTGTCGTGGACCTACGATCCCGCGAACGCTCTCGCTGTGACGCAGGCATCCGTAGTGGGGACGTGGGCGGAGACCAACTCCTCGATCACGGTCGATAGCAGCGGCGCCGTCACCGGCACGTTGAGCAGCTGCCCGGTCACCGGCACGCTGCTGCTGACGAGTGCAGGCTCGAGTCAGAATCTCTACTCGTTGAGCCTCACGACCGGCACGGCCGCAGCCTGCGCAACTCCGGGCAAGACGCTTTCGGGCAACGCGGCAATTGTGTTTCTGCCGATCTCGGGCAGCACGTTGTACGCACGCTCGATCCTCTACGTGATCCACTCGTCGGACAACTCGGCCGTCGCTTATGGCCAGGTGTCGCCGCAATAAAAGCAGCATGAAATAACGCCGCCGCCGTCGCGTCAGACAGGCGGCGCTCGCCTCATCGGGACCGCTCACGGCTACCGGTTCTGAGGTCTACACATGCAGAGGCGGACGCGGCCAACAACCGCGCCCGCACTCGCCGCTCAGATCACGAAATACGTCAGTTGCACAGCGGCTCGCGTCACGACCATCAACAGCACCTGCACGATCACAAACAACAGGATCGGCGACAGGTCGATGCCGCCCAGGTTCGGCACCACGCGGCGCAACGGATTCAGAAATGGCGCGGTGAGCTGAAACAGAATCGGCATTGCCGGCGAGCGCGGGTTGAGCCACGACAGCAGCGCCATCAGGATCGTCAGCCAGATGATCAGGTTGAGCCCCCACTTGATCACCGTCAGCAGTGCGACGATCAGCAGCGTGGGCCACAGCGCGAGCGGATCGACGCCGGTCACGGCCACCATCAGCATCACATACACGACCGCTGCGATCAGCGCGGCGAGAATGCTCGCCCAATCGATGCGGCGGGTACTGGGCACGATCCGGCGCAGCGGCAGCACGATCCAATTGGTGGCATGCATGACGGCGTTCGAGACCGGGTTGTACGGCGGCAGACGGACGACCTGCAGCCATGCGCGCAACAGCAATGCCGCGCCGAACAACGTGAAAACGGTATTGAGCAGAAAACGGGCGATATCGCCGAACATCTCGTGTCCTTTCCTTCAGGGTAGCGGCCGGTGCGAACCGGCCGCCGGGCGTCGGCACGCCGCTATGGGCGCGCCGACGTGTTTATCAGTTTGCATACTGCGAGCTGGCGCGGCAGAGACCGGGCCACACCGCGATGAGTTACACCGTTACCTTGATTTCGCTGATCAGGATCGAGCCGTTGCCGCCGTCGGTGTAGTTCGGAATGTCGGCGAGCAGTGTTTCGGACGCTGGCTTGAATACCGTGTAGAACGCCTCGAGCGTATCAAACAGAAAATGCCCCGCCGCGACGAAGGGTGGCGGCGTGCCCGGCGGCCCGGCGTTGATGCCGGCGTCGACGGACCAGCCTTTGAGTGCCGCGCCGAACAGCTTCGCGGCCAGCGGCATGTGCGTGCCGCAGTAGTAGTCCATGTCGAAGCGGCCGTTTTCTCGATACGGATAGAGGATGCTGACCTTGATCATTATGTGTTCTCGTCGGTTGGTCCCGGTGCGAGGCGCTGGCGGATTGCGCGCTGCGCCGGACGTCACATTATCACGGCTTAGTTGACGCTAGTACCAGCCGGCGCCTGATTCAGCGACCGTCCGAGCGATTCTTCAACGGCGTCGGCGATTGCGTCGATGGCGGCCGGCGGCGTAGCCCGGCGCCGCGCGAGTGCAATCGCGCGCCGGCTCATCAGGCCGTACAGCGCCGCATGGTCGCCGCCGAGCGTTTCGAACAGTTCGAGCTGCTTGCGCACGACGCCCGCATCGCCGCGTGACACAGGGCCGGCGAGGGCGCCCGGCAAGCCCTTTTCACGGGCCGTTTGGATCGTGCCGGCCAGCATCGGCAGGAGCGCGCGCAGCGCGTCGTCCTCCGCGAAGCCGAGGGTGCGCCACAGGGCGACGCATTCGGCGAGGCCGCACAAGGCGAAGCTGGCAGCGTAGTGGGCGGCGCCGTGGTAAAGCATGCGCGTGCCCGGTGGAATCGACAGTGGGTGGCAGCGCAACGCCAGCGCGAGCGCAGTCAGCGCGTCTTTCAGTGCGCCGTCGGCCTCGATGGTCACCGAGCAGCCGGCGATGCGCTCGATATCTGCGAGATCGCCGCTAAACAGGTAGAGTGGGTGAAAACCACCTATCGACGCACCCTGCGCCCCGGCTGCCGCGAGCAGATCCACCGGTGAGGCGCCACTGCAATGCACCAGCGCGCGCACGCGCCCAGCGGCTTGCGGCGCGCAATCAAAGCGCAAAGTGTTCGCCGTCGAACCGATGCTATCGTCGGGAACGGTTAAAAAGACGATATCGGCGGCGTCGACAACCTCTTGGGGGATGTCGTACGCCGCGCACTGGTCGATCTGGGCGGCGAGCTGGCGTGCCGATTGAGGCGTGCGGCTGGCCACCGCGGTGACCGCATAGCCGGCGCGGGCGAAGCCGAGCGCAAGGCAGCGCGCAAGGCGCCCTGCGCCGATGAAGCCGAGACGCGGCATGGACGGCTGGGACATGGTGACTGCTCCGGACGGCACGATGAACGGAAAGCTGGAGTATCGCGCATTCAATTGTCGCTCGCGAGACGGCGGGTTGGCGGTGCACTGCGCGAAACCTTTCCTCAGATTAAATTTCGTGCCATATGGTTTGGCCGGCGGCACATTTGCCCGCGCGACCCCTGCAGGCCCGGAAACTGCTCACAATGAATTTGGTCGATGAAGTGAGGGGTTGGAGTTTTCTGTCTCGCAGTCTGATTCGGGAGGTCACCATGAGCATCTTTTCTTACCGAAAGCACTTGCGGTTCTTGACTCATTCGCAGCGGCGCCGCTGGTGGGATCAAAAAAAGCGCCTGACGCCACGTGTCAAAATCAGCGGTGCCTATGTGCCGCCGAATGTCATACGCGAATTTACCTACGTCAAGGTGGGTTGAAGATTTGTCCCTATGGGTAAAAAATGCCCGGCCGTGAGCCGGGCATTTTCGTTTTGTGAGCGGCGATGCGCTTTGAGCGTTATGTGTTTGTTTCGGTCAGCCTTCAACCTGAACGTGATTGAAGTGAATTTGTAATTAAAGATTACCGCTGCTGGGGATTTCCCAGACTGCTGGCCGGTAAAAGTGGAGTTTGCCGGTGGGCGATCCGGCGCAAACCCTTGGTTTCCGAGATGTTGCGGGCAGGGTGTGCATGAGTGCTCACACGTTTACCCGTTGCGGCGAATTACGGCTCGTCTACACCGATTGCAATTTGCAACAAATGCGAACAGCTATGCGGGTCCTTTTTCGATACATTCAATTCCATAGCATGCATGTCATGCGACACGGTCATCCGGCCGCGCTTGGAGAAGAAAAGTGAAAAAGATCATTCCGCTTGTTGTTGCCGCTGCGCTTGGTGTTGGCTTTGCCTCTGCTGCCGAGGCGCATGTGTCCGTCGGTATCGGGATCGGCATTCCGGTGGCTCCGGCCTATCCGGTTTATGCGGCGCCGCCGCCGGTGTACTACGCACCGCCGCCCGTCTATGCTCCGCCGCCGGTCGTTGTGGTGGGTGGTGGCTACGGCTACTACGGTCACCCGTACTACCATCGTGGATACTACGGGCGTGGTTATTATGGTCACGGCGGCTATGGCCACGGTGGCTATCACCACTATTGATAAACGCGCTCCCGGGATGCGTCGCAGTTTGACTTCGACGTAGTTCGTGGCTCAAATGTTTATCGAAGGTTGGTGAAACAGCTAAACGGCGTGATGCGGGCTCGGTTGCCTGCATCACGCCGTTTTCATTTGCGCGGCGCTACGCCTCTTTTGCGAATTCGTTGGACATCGGGCGAGGCGCTGACGTCGCCCTCGTGCATTCCATAGTGCGGCTGAAGCTGGGAGAATGCCTGCTTATTTCACCGCTCTGGAGTGTCCCGCCAATGCAAGCGCTTCCCGCTCCCACGTATGTCGATGTCGTCGATGCCGCTGCGCGGCTCGAGGGCGTCGCGCATCGCACGCCGGTTCTGACGTCCACCACGGCCAACGAACGGACCGGTGCGTCGATTTTCTTCAAATGCGAAAATTTTCAGCGCATGGGTGCGTTCAAGTTTCGCGGTGCCTATAACGCGATCTCGCACTTCGACTACGTGCAGCGGGACGCTGGCGTCGTGACGTTTTCGTCGGGCAATCACGCTCAGGCGATTGCACTGTCGGCACGTCTCGCGGGAATCCATGCAACAATTCTCATGCCGCACGACGCGCCTGCGGCGAAGGTTGCCGCCACCCAGGGCTACGGCGGCGAAGTGATCATTTACGACCGCTATAAAGAGAACCGCGAAGAGATAGGCCGGCGCCTCGCGAAAGAGCGCGGCATGACGCTGATCCCGCCGTACGATCATCCGCACGTCATCGCAGGGCAGGGCACGGCGGCGAAAGAACTGTTCGAGGAAACCGGTCCGCTCGATCTGCTGTTTGTGTGTCTCGGCGGCGGCGGATTGCTTTCCGGCAGCGCGCTCGCGGCAGCCGAGTTGAGTCCGCAATGCAAGGTGATCGGCGTCGAGCCGGAGGCCGGCAACGATGGCCAGCAATCGTTGGCTCGCGGTGAGATCGTGCACATCGACGTGCCGCAAACCATCGCCGATGGCGCCGCGACTCCACACCTGGGCGCTTACACGTTCCCGATCATCCAGCGCCTGGCGGAGCAGATCGTGACGGTGACGGATGCGCAACTGATCGAGACGATGCGCTTTTTCGCGCAGCGCATGAAGATCGTCACCGAGCCGACGGGTTGCCTCGCCGCGGCCGCCGTGATGAACGGCATTGTCCCGGTGAAGGGCAAGCGGGTTGGCGTGCTGATCAGCGGCGGCAATGTGGATCTGGCGCGCCTCGCGCAGTTTCTTGCGTGAGCTAAGGACCAAAGCTAAGTCCGCAAGTTACGGACTTAAGTGATGGACCCAGGCCACGCGCCCAATCCACGGTCCGACGAGCGCGCCTAACTACAGACCCAGTTCGCCCCACAACGTGTCGATACGCTGCTTCACCGCAGCGTCCATCTCGATGGGGCGGCCCCACTCTCGATCAGTTTCGCCCGGCCATTTGTTGGTGGCGTCGAGACCCATCTTCGAACCGAGTCCCGCCACCGGCGAGGCGAAATCCAGATAGTCGATCGGTGTGCGATCCACCAGCACCGTATCGCGCACCGGATCGATACGCGTCGTGATGGCCCAGATCACCTCTTTCCAGTCGCGGATATTCACGTCCTCGTCGACCACGACGATGAACTTCGTGTACATGAATTGTCGCAAGAAACTCCACACGCCGAACATCACCCGTTTGGCATGGCCGGGGTAACTTTTCTTCATCTGCACGATGGCCATCCGGTAGCTGCAGCCCTCGGGCGGGAGATAGAAGTCGGTGATTTCGGCGAACTGCTTCTGCAGCAACGGCACGAACACTTCATTGAGTGCGACGCCGAGCACGGCCGGTTCATCGGGCGGTTTGCCGGTGTAGGTGGAGTGGTAGATTGCGTCGCGTCGCATCGTGATGCGCTCGACGGTGAACACGGGGAACCACTCCTGTTCGTTGTAGTAGCCAGTGTGATCGCCGTAGGGACCTTCGAGCGCGTGTTCATAGGTAGCGCTCGCACCTTTCGAGGGCCGCGGCGGCGCACCTGCGGGAGCCGGCGCAGGCGCGCCTTCCTGCGGATAGATAAACCCTTCCAGAACGATCTCCGCGCGCGCCGGCACTTGCAGCGTGTCGACGCCGGGCGTGATGCACTTCGCGAGCTCGGTGCGGCCGCCACGCAGCAGGCCGGCGAACTGGTATTCCGAGAGCGTATCGGGCACCGGCGTGACCGCGCCGAGGATGGTGGCCGGATCGGCGCCGAGCACGACAGCGACCGGATACGGTTTGCCGGGATTCTGCAGCGCGAACTCGCGAAAATCGAGCGCGCCGCCGCGATGCGCAAGCCAGCGCATGATGAGTTTGTTACGCCCGATCAGCTGCTGGCGATAAATGCCTAGATTTTGGCGGCTCTTGTTTGGGCCGCGCGTAACGGTCAGTCCCCAGGTGATCAGCGGGCCGGCGTCTCCCGGCCAGCAGGTCTGAATCGGCAGCTTTGCGAGATCCACATCGGCGCCTTCCCAGACGATTTCCTGGCAAGGCGGGCTGCTTACAGTCTTCGGCGCCATGTCCCAAACTGCCTTGGCGAGCGAGAACAGTTTGCCGGCGTCCCTGAGGCCCTTGGGCGGCTCCGGCTCCTTGAGGGCGGAGAGCAGACGCCCGACGTCGCGCAGCGACTCCAGTGCCGCGCTATCGCCGTCCTGTTCGCCTGAGTTGATGCCCATGCCAAGCGCAACCCGCCGCGGCGTGCCGAACAGGTTGCCGAGCACCGGGAACGCGTGGCTTTGCCGGCTCTCAAACAACAACGCCGGGCCGCCGGCGCGCAGCACGCGGTCGCACAGTTCGGTCATTTCCAGGATGGGCGAAACGTTTTGCGGGATACGGCGCAACTCGCCTAGCGTTTCGAGACGGCCGACGAAGTCGCGCAGGTCTTTGTATTTCATCTGGTCGGGATTGGGGCCGCGCAGCGCGGCGGGAAAGTGGGGCGCGACAGGCAATCGCCGCGCGGGATCGATTGTCGATTTTACCTGCGTTGGTTACCGTACGTTGCGGACCGAAAACTGTAACTGACCCAAGAGGCGCGCAGCGCGCGGCTTTCCACACGCTGAACACTGTTCGTTATTACAATTAGTTATACATTTGCCTGTCTATAGTGTTGACGATCTATTAAACCCTGCTAGAATCCGGTCACATTGGTTGCAGGGCGTGAACCTTTTTACCTCCGCCCCCGGTCCTTACGACGCAACGCGTCACCGCTTACCGACCCCCCTGCACGGTATTTGACGGTCTTTTTTGCAGTCCTCGCCAGCGCAATCTGACGCTGGTTTTTCGCGTGGGAGCCTCTGCGTGCGTGTTTTTTAAGCACGGCGCCGAGCAGTTTCGAGATGGCTCCCCACCGACGGTTTATGCCGTATTCCCGACGCCGCAGCTGCCCTAACCAGAGCACGCGACGTCTTGACTCTGCGAACGTGATTTGATGCCGGCTCGACCGGTGGGGTTCGCAGAGCATGCAAGATGGGAGATCTGAATGAACGCCTGGTTATCGTGGCGTCCCGACGAACGACTTGCGCAAGGCTTACGCGCAGTCTTACGTCGCGGTACGCGTATGAGTCATCATCTGTTCAGCATTGTTGGCGGTTCCGCCATCCTGCTGGCAGTCGCGCTGTGGCTGATGCCGACCTGGCGCGGCACCTTGGCCGCAAAGTTGATGCCGGTCATTTCCGCTGCTGTGCAGGCCGGCCCCGCCCGTCTGTTGCAGGGCAATCCGCTACCGTCGTTCGCGCCCTCCGGGGTGTCGTCGTCCGACGATTCGCTGTCCGCCAATTCCGTTGGCGGCGACGTCAGCAACGGCGCTACCAGCAGCAACACAAGCTATGACGGCGCCTTTGACGGCAGTGGCACCAGCGGCCTCAGCGTCGCAGCTGTCAACACGCTCGACCCGCATTCCGTGCAAAGCATCAGCGCGCTGGCACACCTGATTCCTTCGCAACGCGTTGCCGCTGACGCACGTGACGACCGCGTGCTGGTCTCGACGCGCGAGCAGGATCTGGTGGCGAACTACCTGGCGCGGCGCTATCACGTCGCCCAGGAACCTGTCAGCGAACTCGTGAAGGCTGCGTTCGATACCGGCCGTGAAGTCGGCCTCGACCCGCTGCTGCTGCTCTCCGTGATGGCGATCGAATCGGGTTTCAACCCGTATGCCGAAAGCGGTGTAGGCGCGCAGGGTCTGATGCAGGTGATGTCGAAGGTACATTCGGACAAATTCCAGTATTTCGGCGGCCAGAGTGCCGCACTCGATCCGTTCGCCAACATCAAGGTTGGGGCGCTCGTGCTCAAGGATTGCATTGCACGCGGCGGTTCACTGCCGGGTGGGCTGCGTCTCTACGTAGGCTCTAGCACCCAGGACGACGGTGGCTACGGCGCTAAGGTGGTGGCTGAGCGCGGCCGTCTGCGTGACGTGGCGCGCGGCCGCAAGGTGCCGATCAACGCACCGCAAGCACCGGTTACGACGACCGCGTCAGTGACGCCGGCGCCGGCTGCGGGAGCCGCTCCGGCCAAGCGTGTTCAGGTGACGCTCGATGCAGCGCATCCGTTGACTGCCACGACGCCGGTGAAGGCCCCCGAGCAGGATGACGCCGAGACTGCGACCAAGCATGCAGCGTCGCCGGAGCTGGGCGCCTGAAGTCGTAAAAGCAAAGCAGGACCAAAAGGAAAGGCACCCGAGGGTGCCTTTTTTTATGGTCTGACGCTGACGCTGACGCTGGGCAGAATCAAAAGAATCCGCGCAGGCGCTCGACCGCCTCTTCGAGCTTCGAATACGCCGTGGCGTAAGACAGGCGGATATACGAGCGCGGCGCGTGATTGCCGAAATCCATCCCCGGCACCAGCACGACGCCTGCGTCGTGCAGCATGGCTTTGGTGAGTGCCGCGCTGTCGCCAGCTGCAGCGTGGGTCACATGAGTGCAATCCGCGTAGACGTAGAACGCGCCGTCCGGCATCACCGGCACTGAGAAGCCGAGCGTTTCGAGCGCTGGGGCGATGAAGTCGCGCCTGCGCTTAAACTCCAGGCGGCGTGCTTCGTAGATTGCCAGGGTGTCCGGTTCGAAGCAGGCGAGTGCCGCGTGCTGGGCCAGCGCCGACGCACAGATAAACAGGTTTTGCGCGAGCTTCTCGAATGCGCCGACCATCGACGGCGGCACGACGAGCCAGCCGAGACGCCAGCCGGTCATGTTGAAGTACTTCGAGAAACTGTTGACGGTGATCACATCTTCGCCGTACGACAACGCCGAAACCGGCGGCGCGCCGTAGCTCAGGCCCTGATAGATCTCGTCGACAATCGTGAAGCCGCCGCGCGCACGAACCGCTTCGACGATGCGCTTCAATTCCGCGGGCTCGATAGACGTGCCGGTGGGGTTGGACGGCGACGCCAGCAGCACACCGCGCGTCCGTTCGTTCCATAGGCTTTCGACATCAGCCGCGGTCAACTGGAAGCGCTCCGCAGGACCGCTCGGCACCAACACGGGTTTGCCTTCCATGGCGGCAACAAAGTGCCGGTTGCACGGATAGCACGGATCGGGCATCAGCACTTCATCGTCGCGGTCGACCAGTGCCGCACACGCCAGCAGCAATGCAGCCGAAGCGCCCGCGGTGACCACGATGCGCGCCGGATCGACGCTGATGCCATAGGCCTGCGCATAATGCCCGGCGATCGCCTCGCGCAGCGAGTGCAGGCCAAGCGCGCTGGTGTATTGCGTGACGCCACGGCGCATCGCGTTCGCGGCCGCTTCGATGACCGGCTCGGGCGCAGTGAAATCGGGCTCGCCGATTCCCATATGGATGATGTTGCGTCCTTCGCGCTCCAGCAGGGCGGCTTCTTTCGCCAGCTCCATCACATAGAAAGGCTGGATGGCGTCGACGCGTGCAGCAAGCCGCACCAGTGGTTCGGTCACGGAGTTCATACAGGCATCTTATTGCTTGCGGTTGGCCTGGGTTTCGGCAACGCGCAACTGCGCCGACAGCTTGTCCAGCACGCCGTTGACGTACTTGTAGCCGTCCGCGCCACCAAACGTCTTGGCGAGTTCGACGGCCTCGTTGATCACAACCCGGTACGGAATATCGACGTGATTCTTCAGCTCATACGCTGCGACGAGCAGCACCGCGCGCTCGACCGGCGAGAGCTGATCGATGGGGCGGTCTAGGCACGGCGTGAGGTCGGCCGACAGCGCTTCCGAGTCGCGGATCACGCCGTGCAGCAGCGCGTTCAGATGCTCGAGATCGGCCTTGTCGAATCCTTGCGCGCCGCGCAGCTGCGCGTCGATCTCGCCGCCGGGCGCGCCCGACAGCAGCCACTGATACAGCCCCTGCGTGGCCAGTTCGCGGGAACGTCGGCGAGCGCTCTTCATGCCTGTGCCTCTTCGTCGTCCTCGTCTTCTTCCTCGTCGTCATCGTCGCCGCCGAGTTGTTCGAGCGCGACCGCGAGATTCGCCATTTCGACGGCCACGCGTGCAGCGTCGCGACCCTTTTCGGTCATGCGTGCGACCGCCTGCTCGTCGGTTTCGGTCGTCAGCACGGCGTTCGCCACCGGAATGCCGAAGTCGAGGCCGACGCGCGTGATGCCGGCGCCGCTTTCGTTCGACACCAGTTCGAAGTGGTATGTCTCGCCGCGAATCACCGCGCCGAGCGCGATCAGTGCGTCGAATTGCGCGCTTTCAGCGAGCTTTTGCAGCGCCAGCGGGATTTCAAGTGCGCCGGGCACCGTGACGAGCAGTACGTCTTCGCCGGTAACGCCAAGGCGTTCGAGTTCTTCGATGCATGCATCCGCGAGGCCATTGCAGACGGGCTCGTTAAAGCGCGCCTGGACGATGCCGATACGCAGTCCGTCGCCGTCGAGGTTCGGTTGGTATTGTCCGATTTCCATAGTGAGTCCGTAGTGTGTTTGAGTGAGCGCCAGGGCGCGTGAATGGTCGGATCAGGCTTGCGTTGCGAGTGCCGGTCAGGGCGTCTGCGGCGCCTGGGAAGGGCAGCCCGGCATCGGCACGAAGCCTGTGACTTCGAGACCGTAGCCCGACATGCTGCCCAGCTTGCGCGGGTTCGACAGCACCTGCATCTTGCCGACACCGAGCTCGCGCAAAATCTGCGCGCCGATGCCGTAGGTTTTGAAGTCGACCGGACGGCGCTTGAGCGCATCGGCCTTGTCCTTCGAATCGAACGCCTTGAAGACATCGATCAGATGATCTTTTGAGTCGCCGCAGTTCAGCAGCACGACCACGCCGAGATCACGTTGGGCGATCTCTTTCATCGCGGCGTCGAGCGTCCACGAGTGGGTCGACGCGCCGACTTCGAGCAGATCCAGCACCGATAGCGGCTCGTGCACCCGCACCGGCGTTTCCTGGTCCGGCGTGGGCTTGCCGCGCACCAGCGCGATATGCGGCTGGCCGCTCGGCTGGTCGAGGTACATCACCGCACGGAACGGGCCGTGCGCGGTCTGCATGGTGCGCTCGCAGATACGCTCGACGATCGATTCCGTGCGGCTGCGGTAATGGATCAGATCGGCGATCGTGCCGATTTTCAGCTTGTGTTCGTCGGCGAACGCGATCAGGTCCGGCAGGCGCGCCATCGTGCCATCGTCCTTGATGATCTCGCAGATCACCGCGGCGGGCGTCAGCCCCGCGAGCGCCGTGAAATCGCAGCCGGCCTCGGTATGGCCGGCGCGCACCAGCACGCCGCCGGGCTGGGCCATGATCGGAAATACGTGACCAGGCTGAACGATATGCTCGGGCCGTGCGTCGTGCGCGACGGCGGCGAGGATCGTGCGGGCCCGGTCGGCCGCCGAAATGCCCGTGGTGACGCCTTCAGCCGCTTCGATGCTGACCGTGAAGGCCGTGCCGTACTGGGTGCCGTTGCGGTATGTCATCAGCGGCAGGTTCAGCTGCTTGCAGCGCTCCTGCGTCAGCGTCAGGCAGACGAGGCCGCGGCCGTAGCGGGCCATGAAGTTGATCGCTTCCGGCGTGACGAATTCGGCCGCAATCACGAGGTCGCCCTCGTTTTCGCGGTCTTCTTCGTCGACGAGTATCACCATCCGGCCGGCTTTCAGTTCGGCGATGATCTCAAGGGTGGAGGCGAGCGTCATGGTGGCGAGAATTTCGGGAAAGCGCGTATTTTACGCCACGCGCGGGTCCGCGTCGTTGCGGCGAATGGGATAGTCCGTTTGGCGGGTGGCGGCACGGGCTGAAAGGTGCTGTAAAGCGGCGAGCCTGGTCGGGCCATTGCCCGCGCCGTCTTAGGTAGACTGTGGTCTTACCTGGTCACAAGTCGAATCAACATGTCATTTTTCGGAATTGGTATTCACGTCATCATTGCGCTGTTTTTTGCTGTGCATGTGGTGCGCACTAACCAGAATATGTATTGGCTGTTGCTGCTGTTCGCCTTCCCGCTGCTCGGCAGCCTGGTGTATCTCTTTGCAATCTATCTGCCAAGTCTGCGCCAGTCGCGCAGCGGCCGGGCCGCTACGCGCGCCATTTCGCAACTGGTGGATCCCAATCGCGCGGTGCGCGAGGCGCGCGATAACTTCGATCGTGCGCCTACCGTCGAGCATCGGATGCGGCTTGGTGCGGCGTTGCTGGAGGCCGGGCAGCCCGGCGAAGCACTGCAGCACTATCAGGCTGCGGCGAGCGGTCCGTTTGCCACGGATCCCGCGCTGTTATTGGGCATGGCAAAAGCGCAATTCTCAGTTGGCCAGCATGCGGCGGCGGACGCCAGCCTCGCGCGGCTGTTCGAAGCCAATCCGCAGGCGCGTCAGCAGCCCGAGCCGGCCTTGCTCTATGCGCGGACCCTCGCTGCGCTCGATGCACCCGGCACGCGCGCCGCGTTCGAGCAATCGCTGGCCTGTGCCAGCGATGCGGCGCCGCGATGTCTGTTTGCCGACTGGCTGGTAAAGCAAGGCGATCAGGCGGATCGTCAACGGGCCATGAGCCTGTACGCAGATATTGCGCAGGACGCAAGGCACTGGCCGAGGCATGCGAAGGAGCACAACCGCGAATGGTTGCAGCGCGCCCAGGCCGCGTTGGCTGCGGCGCCCTCGCGGTGATGACGAGAGGGCGCCGGCTAGCAGGATCAGCTGGGGACAAAAAATAAATGGACACCGTCGTGGCAAGGTCGCCAAGGGTGTCCATGTCCAGGTACTGACAAAGCCAGGCCTGGTATCAGCTTGTTCAGACTGACCGGCCGCCAGAGAGCGGCCGGATCACCCGCTTAGAACTTGTGGGTGATGCCGAAGATACCGGCGAGCTGGTGCTTGTCGGCCGAGTAGGCGCTGCCGTTCAGGTCGGCAACGGCTGCCTTGCCTGTCGAGTCGACACCCGAAGCCGTTTCGTAGAAGCCGATTGCATACAGCGACGTGCGCTTCGACAGCGAGTAGATTGCGCCCAGGTTGAACTGGTTGTACTTCGCGCTGCCCACGTTGTCCGCGCCGCCGTTGTGCGTGTAGATATAGGCGCCTGCCAGCAGCAGAGCCGGGTTCACCTGGTACTTCAGGTTGATTTCACCCGAGTTGAACGTTGCCGTGCCGCCCTCGTACTTCGGAGCGGGAGTGATCTGACCGACGGCCGTGACCGAACCCAGGTTCTGGAATTGCGTGTTCGAGTACAGCAGGCCGATAGTTGCCGGTCCGAGTGCGTACGAACCGCCCGCCACGATGATCTGCTGCGAACCCGCCGAAGCGTAGCCGCCGAAGATCTTGTTGTTCATGTTGTCGTTTGCGCTCGACGAAACCGCAGTCGACGGTGTCGACGAATTGCCCTGGTTGCCGAAGAACGAGTAGTACGGATCCTTCACGAACGTATAGCCTGCGCCGAGGCTGATCGGGCCATTCGAGTAAGCGATCGACGCGTCCCAGATCGAGTTCTGCGAGAAGTTGCCTGCCACACCGCCCAGGCTGTACAGCAAGCCCACTTGCAGACCGTTGTAATTCGGGCTTTCGTACTTGAGCGAGTTCTGGATGCGGTTCGACGTATCGACGTTGTCGACGTCGCTTGCGCGCGTGCCGTAGCCGAGGCCCGAAGCGGCCCAGTCGGCGCCCGACGCGAAGCTGGCGGTGTAGTCATTGCTGACCGAGTACTGACGGCCGGCCGTCAACGTACCGAACTGTTTGCTGCTCAAACCGACGAATGCTTTACGGCCGAATTCCAGGCCACCTTGGGACAGTGCGCCCGTGCCCGTGGTGTAGCCGTTTTCCAGGTCGAAGATCGCCGACAGACCGCCACCCAGGTCTTCTGTGCCTTTCAGGCCCCAGCGCGACGAGGTTGCTTGCGAGAGTGCGTACTCGTGCAAGCCTTTGACGTTGTTGTTGATGAGGATACCTGTGTCGACGATGCCGTACAGGGTCACGCTGCTTTGTGCGTGTGCAGCGCCGGCAAATGCGCCGAGCGCCAGAAGAGCCACCGAGGTCTTTTTCATTTTCATCTGTCTTTCACGTGTTGTTAGAGGATGGATCTATCGCTCGCATAACGAACGTGATCCATTCGTGTCGGTCACCCGATGCGCGTATCACAAGTCATACGCTGTGAGATTCGCACTCCGATCAACCTGTCGAGAGCAAGAACGAACCTTGTAGAGCGGTTCTCGCCGGTCCCGCCGGGCTCGCGGGACACGCATGCTTTCAGGCCCGAGTGATGCTGACGTCGCCAGATTAAAGTTCGGTGAAAGCAGTTCAAACCCGATTGTTTCGCGTTGCAAAACCAACGCGATGTCTCATTCTTGCAACGCTTGCAACAAAATCGGCGTCGTGTCGCGGCGTGGTAAGCGCGATGAAAGGCGTAGGGCCGCATGCAGCGACCCGCGGCATGAGCGCCTGGATGAGGGCTGATTCGTAGTCGTTGCGAGCGCAACGAAATCAGAAGCGCTGGTTTATACGGCCCGCGCGAGAGGCTTATCCGGTTCCGCCAGACGGATGTCCACCGGACCGATGCCGCAGATGGCGATGGTCGCCGGCCCTGCTTCGCCGCGTGGGACACCGTCGTAATGCCAGGTGCGGGCAATGCGCCGCACGAAGGTGCCGGCTGGCACCGGGACTGTATGTGCGGGATCGAAGTCCGCACCGCTGTTGATCCACCAGGTGCCGGACAACACCACGCAGAGACGATCCGAGGCGTAGCTGTGCGGCGCGCTCATGTAGCCAGGGTGCCAGCGTAACAGCGCGTAATAGATGCCTTGCTTCGACGGATTGCTGTAGAGGAACGCGCTCTCGACGCTCTGCGGTGGAGCGCCGTCCTGCGGGGTGAATTTGATATCGCCGGGCAGCGTGTACAGGGTCTGGTTGGTATCGATCGGACTGGCTTCGGCTCCTCCGGTCAATAGCAACGGGGCGATTCCTCCCAGCATTGCTAATAGTTCGCGTCGGCTCATGTTGTTTCCCGCCATCGAGACTCTCCTTGTTGTTCAGGGGTGCCCGTCGTGCCACGTCGCGCGTTGAATCACGGCAGGGCGAAGAACACTATAGGACAGGCTGAAAAGGACAAGAGAGTGGCTTGGCCTGATTCCATTGCTGCCATACCATTCATAGTTATACGACGACATACAACAAAAAATGAGATTGGCCTGAGTTCTTTGTTTGCCAGGGAATTGCCTACATAGAGATAAGCATATCCTTGGACGTGCCGTGTGATCTCCCTAGCAGAAAATTCCAGCAAGCTGAAACGTGGGTAAACACCGACTATCCACGCTTTACTTCGCGCTAAACGGTGAGATACGATGACCGACAAATTCAGGTGGTGGTTCACGTATTGACGGTTTGAGCGCGAGTAACGGCCCGGAAGCCCGGTTGCGCATGCCAACACGCGTGACGCAGCTGTACTCGTACGTGGTCGGCGCGTTCCAGATTGGCTACACGATCATGCAACCGGTTTGCGACCTGGTGGTCGTGTCGGCGGTTTTGCGCACCAGATGATTTCGGCTCTCGTCAGCACACTGAGTCCATACGAGCACTGATCGGAAACAGACTCGCATTGGCGTTGATTTTTCGATCTTGCAGAAAAGAAAAAATAATCAGGTTAACGAAATAGTAATGGCATTCAACCGGAGATCTTGAGATGAGTATCAAACGAGCAGCGCTTTACCGAGGCATGGTGACAGGACTTTGTGCGGCAGTCTCGTCGGGGGTTCCGTTGGTCGCACAGGCCCAGAGCAGCGTGACGTTGTATGGCGCTATCGATAATGCGATTGCCTACAGCAGCAACCAGAAGGGCAACCACAACATCTACCTGACCCAGGGCGCCCTGAACGCGAGTAAATTCGGCTTCCTCGGTTCGGAAGATCTGGGTGGCGGCCTGTCGACGATCTTCCGGCTCGAAGCCGGCTATAACTCGTTGACGGGTGCCTCCGGCTCGTCAGGCTACATATTCAACCGCCAGGCCTACGTGGGTTTTAACGATCAGCAGTACGGCACGCTGACCGTAGGTCGCCAGTACACTCCGTACTTCAACTTCGTGGGTGCGCTAGGTCCGACGGGTTATCTGACGGGGGCGACCGGCGCACATCCGGGCGACCTCGACGCACTCGACACCACCTTGCGCTTCAACAATTCCCTGACCTACACGTCGCCGCTGATCAGCGGTCTGCAAGGCAGTGTGCAGTACGGTCTGGGCGGTGTGGCGGGCGATTTCACGGAAGGCAATACGCTGAGCGCGGCGCTCAAATACGAGATGGGCGGTTTCAGGGCCGCGGTGGGCTACATCCGGCTGAACGATCTCTCCACCAGCACGGCGCTGGGTACCGTCGCCGACAACTCGCCTGTCAACGTTGCGTACGCAAGCGCCGAAAGCAACCAGATGCTAGCCGCGGCGGCCACGTACAAGTTCGGTGGTGCGATGGTCGGGTTGAACTACTCGAATGTGGTGTATCGCCCGGGTACCGTGTCGGCTTTCAAGCAGACGGCCGTGTTCAACACCTACGGCGCGATCGCAACCTACCAGCTGACGCCAGCAATCGCCCTGGCAGGCGGGTACAGCTACACGCGGGCGAGCGAATCGAACGGCATCTCGGATTCGGCGCGCTATAACCAGGTCTCGTTCGAACAGACCTATTCGTTCTCGAAGCGGACCTGCATCTACTTCCTCGAGGCTTATCAGCACGCCAGCGGGGACGCGCTGGCGTCGAACGGCACTTCGATTGTCAGCGCGGTGGCAGTGGTCGGCGATTCGCAAAACACCACGCCTTCGTCGGGACCCACGCAGTTTGTCGGGACTATCGGCCTGCGTCATTTCTTCTGATTGGAATTTGAGGAAGTGCGCATGAAGTGACCGGATCGGCGCCATCTGTCTGTGCTCCCTATCCGGGACTCACGTAGGTATCGCCGACCATCAGGTGCACGATCTCATCGCCATTGGTCTGCCCGACCTGACGCTCGCCGGCCACTTCGCCACGCCGCAGCACGACGATGCGATCCGCGATTGCAAAGATATCGTGCAGATTGTGCGAGATCAGGATCACGGACACGCCTTGCGTCTTCAGCGTCGCAATCAGTTCCATGACCTTGCGCTGCTCGGGCACGCCGAGCGCGGCGGTGGGCTCATCCATGATAAGCACGCGGGCGTTCCAGTAAATGGCCCGGCCTATTGCAATGGCCTGGCGCTGGCCGCCGGAGAGCATCTTCACAGGACCGCCGAGCTTGCGTTCGGGAATCACGATGTCGAGGCGCTCCAGCACCTCGCGCGCGACCTGCGCCATGCGAGGGCGGTCGATCACGTGGAAGCCGAGTTGCCTGCGTGTCGGTTCGCGTCCAAGGAAGATATTGCTGCCCACGTCGAGGTTGTCCGCGAGCGCGAGATCCTGATAGATCGTCTCGATCCCTTGGGCGCGCGCGTCTTGCGGATCACGCAATTGCAACGGCGCGCCGTCGAACAGCAGCTCGCCCTGATCGGCCCGGTACACGCCCGAGATGATCTTGATCAAAGTCGACTTGCCCGCGCCGTTGTCGCCGGCAAGCGCCAGCACTTCGCCCGGCATCAGCTGCAGCGACACGTTCCTGAGCGCCTCGACACCACCAAAGCGAATCGAGATGTCGCGTACCTCAAGGATGGGCGTGCTCATTGCGCACCTCCGAGACGGTCCTTGTACTGATCGATCAGCACCGACAGGATGATGACGATGCCCACCACGATGAATTGCCAGAACGCGTTGACGTCGATAAACACCAGGCCGAACTGGATCACCGCGATGATCAGCGCACCGATCAGCGTCCCGACAACATTGCCCGTCCCACCGAACAGGCTCGCGCCACCGATCACCACTGCAGCGATCGAATCGAGCAACATAGGCTCGCCGGCGTTGGCTGCGCCTGCAGCAAAACGCGCCGTATAGATGATCCCACCGACCGCGGCGAACGCTGCGGCGATCACATACACCACGAGCAGATGACGTTTGACATTGATCCCCGCCCGCACCGCGGACTGCGGATTGCCACCGATCGCGTACGTATACTGGCCGAAGCGCGTTTTCGAGAGCAGCAGATGCATGATGACCAGCAACACGGCAGTGAGCAACACCGGCGTCCAGCCGGCGCCGAGCCAGACGAGGCCGGGGTTGTCCACCGAGACCGTCATGCCGCTGCCGGCAGCGAGAAAGCCTGCGCCGCGCGCCACGCCGTACATGCCGAGCGTGCCGATAAAAGCCGGCACGCGCAGCCACGCAATCAGCACACCGTTGACGAGACCTGGAATCAGGCAGACCACAACGGTGAGCGGGATAGACAGGAGCAGGATCCATGGCGAGCCGTTGCCGAACAACGTGAACTGTGCGACGCAGACGGCCGCGAGTCCCATCACGAAGCCCGCGGACAGATCGATGCCGGCTGTGATGATCACGAAGGTCTGGCCAATGGCCAGAAGCAGCGGGGCAGCGGCGGCGAGACCGATCGATTGCAGGTTGTAGGCGTTCAACACAAACGACCGATGTGCCGACACCTGCGCATACACCTCGAAAAAGACGAGCAAGGCGGCGAGGAACAGCCACGGCCATAGCTTGGTAATCAGCGCGATCCGGTCGAGACGCGAGTTATCCATGAAGTGATCCGCTTTATCAGGAACAATGCCAGGAGCAAAAACCCGCATGCGCTGCAGCGCACGCGGGACGATCTACGACTCCAGCCGGCCTGCTTTGGCTAGTTCGAATAGATGTATTGCTGCATGTCGGGCTGGTCGATATTGTTCTTGTCGAGAACTTCGAAACCCGTGCTCTTGAGGGTGGGGATTTTCTTACCGTGAATCACGTCGGCGGCGAACTTGACGCCGTAGTAGCCGATCTCGTCCGGGCGCTGGGCAATCGCGATGTCGACGAGTCCGCTCTTGATCTGCTTGTCGATGCCCGGAACTGCGTCGAATACGACGACTTTCACCACGCCTTGCTTGCCGGCTGCCTTGACGCCTTGGGCCGCACCGCTGCCCGAGAAGGTGTTGGCGCCGAACACGCCGGCCAGACCCGGATTGCGCGCCAGAACCGCGGCGACGTGAGCCGCCGCCTGGTTGGCGTCGTCTTCGTTATAAAGGGTCTGCAGCACGGTGATATTCGGGTGCTTCTTCATCTCGTCCGCGAAACCTTCAGCACGCGCGTCGGTGCTTGAAATACCCGGCTTGTTGTTTTCGCAATAGACCGTGCCCTTGTCGCCGATTGCTTTGGCAAGTGCGCGCGCTGCCACACGGCCGCCTTCCAGATTGTCCGAAGCGATATAGGACAGCGGGAAATCCGCATCGCCCTTGCCGGTCTGGTAATGGCCATCGCCGATATAGGTGTCGACGGTAATCACCTTGATACCGGCGTCGGCGGCCTCTTTGAGCGGTCCGATCAGCTGTTGCTTGTCGACTGGGGAAATCAGCAGGACATCAGGATGCTTGGCGATAAATGCCTTGAGAATCGGTACTTGTTCACTGGTGTTCCATTCTTTGGGAACCTGAAACAGCAATTCGACGTTCTCTTCCTTGGCGGCCCGCTCGGCGCCGCGATGCATTGTGAAGTAGAACGGATCAACCACGCCGGGCAGGAGCGCCACCACTGGATGGGCAGCATCCGCGTGCGCCAGTCCCGACAGCGAACAAACGATGATCGTTGAGACGGCAACCATACAGCGGGAAACGAATCGCTTCATTTTGTCTTCCTCCAGTTTTTTTGAGTCCGACTTGCGACGCCCGAGTTCTTTTGACGCTCCATGGCGACGTTGATCGGCTGTTCGGCAGTATAGGCCTGGGGGATGCCCGTGGCCATGCGAATGACAATGTTGTTCGCGCGGAACCGGCATTGCAGGGCATGGGTCCGACGGGCACCCGGCGTCCGGCAGATGAGCCACGCAGCGCTCGCGGGCAAGGGGGGGCTGCCCCAGCGTCGGCGGCTTCGAGCAAGGAAGTGAAGAGGTTCTAACCGTTGATCGGTGGTTGCCTGCGCGCAGTCATTGTGTTGACTTCGCGCGGGCAAGCGCACCTTCCGCCTACGACTTCGAGTTTTCGTAAAGCGTGTCGCGCGGGAAGAACATGCGCGGTTCGAAAGCCGGCATGATCACCGTCGCGCCTCGTGCGGTGACGTTGACATTGCAGGTCTGGTCAATCTGCTTGCCGCGCCGGTAAATGAACGCGCCCGGGCCGCCATCGCATTCGCTGGTGTGCTCCAGCAGGCGCAGTTCGCGTCCGTTCGAAATGGATCTCGTGATGACGAACCCGTCGGCATAAGCGGCGGTTACGCCAACCAGGGCGGCTATTCCGATTACGACTTTCGCAATCTTCATGATGGGATCTCCCGATTCGGCTGCGTGGCGCCGATGCCAATTTAACTATTTTAGACCGTCCCGCTTTCAAAATCCCACCTTCGATCCACGGCCGGGAGCCTTCAACGTCAGCGGCTGACGGACGTCCCGCAAGCGCTCGTTGTACGATATCGACCCAGAATCATGGGCAACGTCAGAGCGCTTTGCGCATGACGGCCCTGATCGCCAAGGCACCCACCGCTAACGAGGAGACAGTCGCATGGTACGTACGAGAAAGCTCACAGCAAGTCTGATTGGCACGATGCTGGTTGCGGCCGCATGCGCCGTCGGACTGGTTGCCTGCGCATCGGCTCCAGCCAATCGCGCCGCCGCGCTGTCCGGCCCGATGTCGATTGCGAAGCAGGGGAGCTTTTTCATCGGCGGACGTGACATGCATTCGGACACGCTTTCGACGCTGCCGAACTACGTGGCCTCGGGCACCGTCACCGTCGACCAGATGTATGTTCATTACCAGGTTCCCACGAGCGCCAAGCCGGTGTCGCTGACGCTAATACATGGCTGTTGCCTGACGGGCATGACATGGGAGACGACGCCGGACGGGCGGATGGGGTGGGAGGAGTATTTCGTCCGGAGCGGCTATCCGACGTATGTGATCGATCAGTCCGACCGCGGACGTTCGGCGACTGACATCAGCGCGATCAATGCCGTGCGCAGCGGCAAGGCGCCGACTTCCCAACTGCCGAACGTGTTCGCGGCGTCGCACGAATCGGCGTGGGCCATCTTCCGTTTCGGACCGAAATATCCGGAGACCTTCCCCGGCGAGCAGTTTCCCGTCGATGCGCAAGCGGCCCTCTGGCAGCAGATGGTGCCTGACTGGAGCCCGTCGGTGGGCATGCCCAATCCGACCGTTCCGGCGCTTTCGCAACTGGCGATCCAGCTCCGTCATACGGTGCTGATCAGTCACTCGCAGGCTGGCATTTACCCGTTCCAGACGGCGGCTATCAGTACGCAGGGTATTGCTGGCATCGTGTCCATCGAACCTGGCGAATGCCCGTCTGCGACCGGCGATCTCGCGCCGTACACCCGGCTGCCCATCCTCGTGCTGTTTGGTGACTATGTCGACCTGTCTCCTCGCTGGGCTCCGCGGCTCAAAAGCTGCCAGGCTTTCGTCGATGCGGTGGACCGTGCCGGCGGCCGCGCGCAGCTCGTGCTGTTGCCGAACGAAGGCATTCACGGCAATACGCACATGATGATGCAGGACCGGAACAACCTTGATGTGGCGGACTGGATCCTCAAGTGGATCGATACGCATGTGAGTGCGGCGGGGGCGTAAAGGGACGGGGACCGGGTCTTCGACGCTATTTTTTTAGGCGGCATATGCTGCGTCAATCGACTTCCACCTCAAGGAGTATCGCGATGACGCAATCCCTACACAGCCCGGCATCCCGTGAAGCGTTGACCGACACGATCATGGACGCGAAGCTGCGCAAAAACCTGACGTTCGAGCAGATCAACGAAGGCACCGGCCTCAGCCTCGCATTCGTTACCGCGGCGCTGCTCGGCCAGCATCCGCTGCCGGCCGATGCGGCCAAGGTGGTGGTCGACAAGCTCGAGCTCGGCGAGGACGCGCTGCGTCTGCTGCAGGCCATTCCCGTGCGCGGCAGCATTCCGGGCGGCGTGCCGACCGATCCGACCATCTACCGCTTCTACGAGATCGTGCAGGTATATGGTTCGACGTTAAAGGCGCTGGTCCATGAAAAACTCGGCGACGGGATCATTAGCGCGATTAACTTCAAGCTGGACTTTCAGGTAATCGACGATCCTGAAGGCGGTAAGCGCGCCGTCATCACGCTGGACGGTAAATATCTGCCGACCAAGCCGTTCTGAGGATTGCGGTAGCCGTCTCAGCCAGACGGCTTTCCTCGTATTTATCGGGAGTGCGCGTTGCGCCGCAATGCCACGTACTCCCCGGAATTCAGCCGTTTCGACCGAGTATGATACAAATGAGGGTTACGGGCGGTCAGGCACCGCTGATCCTTTCACGTCGCCCAGCATTCTCTCTAACTCGATTTAACGGTTTTTCCACATGAGCACAATCCTTGAAAGTCTTCCGACCGGCCAGAAAGTTGGCATCGCGTTCTCCGGCGGACTCGACACGAGTGCCGCGTTGCACTGGATGCGGATCAAAGGCGCCGTCCCATACGCGTACACGGCTAACCTCGGCCAGCCCGACGAAGACGACTACGATTCGATCCCGCGTCGCGCGATCCAGTACGGCGCAGAAGGGGCGCGGCTCATAGACTGCCGGGCTCAACTGGTCGCCGAAGGAATCGCCGCGCTGCAAGCCGGCGCGTTCCATATCTCGACCGCCGGCGTGACCTACTTCAACACGACGCCGATTGGCCGGGCTGTAACCGGCACGATGCTGGTCGCCGCGATGAAGGAAGACGGCGTCAACATCTGGGGCGACGGCAGCACCTATAAGGGTAACGACATCGAGCGGTTCTACCGCTACGGTCTGCTCGTCAATCCGGACCTGAAGATCTACAAGCCGTGGCTCGACCAGGCGTTCATCGACGAACTCGGCGGCCGCGCGGAAATGTCCGAGTTCATGCGCCAGTCGGGCTTCGAATACAAGATGTCGGCGGAAAAGGCGTATTCCACCGACTCGAACCTGCTCGGTGCGACGCACGAAGCGAAAGATCTCGAGAGCCTCGAAAGCGGCATCAAGATCGTCAATCCGATCATGGGCGTCGCATTCTGGCGCGATGACGTGCAGATCGCGAAAGAAGAAATCACGATCCGCTTCGAAGAAGGACGTCCGGTCGCGCTTAACGGCGTTCAGTACACGGATGCAGTCGAATTGCTGCTGGAGGCGAATCGCATTGGCGGCCGTCACGGTCTCGGCATGAGCGACCAGATCGAGAACCGGATCATCGAGGCGAAGAGCCGCGGGATCTACGAAGCGCCGGGACTCGCGCTGCTGTATATCGCGTACGAGCGTCTCGTTACGGGCATCCACAACGAAGACACCATCGAACAGTACCGCGAGAACGGCCGGCGTCTCGGGCGCCTGCTGTATCAGGGCCGCTGGTTCGACCCGCAGGCGATCATGTTGCGCGAAACGGCGCAGCGCTGGGTGGCACGCGCGATCACCGGCGAAGTCACGATCGAACTGCGCCGTGGTAACGACTACTCGATCCTGAGCACGAAGTCGCCGAACCTGACGTACCAGCCGGAGCGGCTTTCGATGGAGAAGGTTGAATCGACCTTCTCGCCGCGCGACCGGATCGGTCAACTGACGATGCGTAATCTCGACATCACGGATACGCGTGCGAAGCTGCTTATCTATTCGGACGTGGGGCTGCTTACGCCGGGTGAGGCGTTGGCGCTTCCGCAACTGAAGGACGATAAAGAGTAAGGCGGTATTGATCGCGGTCGGCCGGATGAGGATCCTCCTTCGTTCGGCCGTCTTTTGTGATTGGCAGGGCGCGACGAGTGTTACGCATCGCGCCTAGCGAGGCCTTCAGGCTTGCAAGCCATCCAGAAGAGGTTGCAACAACACCTCAGCCGGGCGCCAACGCTGCAATGACGATCTGAAAAGCGGTTCGCGAACCTGCCGCGCACTCATGGTCAGGACCTGACGCCTCGTTTGATGAAACGCCATGCAGCGTTCATCCCATTCGAGCCCGCAATGGGCAAGCATCCGCCGCACGTTGCGCTCGAAATCATTGACCAGATCCTCGTACTCCACTTCGAGCATGATGCCTTCGGGCAAGATGCTTCGCCAATGCGCCATCAGTTCCTCATAAGCGCGGTAATAGCGGCCAAGTTCACCCAGGTCGTAGGCAAACGGAATATCGCCGAACAGCTTCGAATAGATCGATAGACAGTTTTCCACCGGGTCTCTGTGGATATGGATAAACCTGGCATTCGGCAACGCCAGATGAATGAAGCCCAGGTAGATGAAGTTAAACAGGTATTTGTCGATGATCCGCTGATAGTCTTGAGGATTACTGATAACTGCCTGAATACGGTGCAGGTAGTCGTGGCCAATTGAAGTCAATGGTGTGGCTGCGATTGCGTGGAGTGCGTCGATGTCTATCTTGCTGCCAGGGTTCATCCGTGTCTTCAATGCTTTTTCGAAGTCGGGACGTTCGCCGACTCCGAACACCTGCGGATGGCTGGCCAGGATCTGTTCTATCAGCGTTGAGCCCGAGCGTGGCATGCCTACGATAAAGACCGGGGAGCGAGAGAGGGCGCCTGTGCCGCGATTGGCTTCCAGTAGCTCGGACGTTATCAGGCTCGGGATGCGTCTGAGCAGGTCGAGCGCGCGTTGTTCATCGTAGTCGATGCTGGCGCGATATATGGCATTGGCGCGCCGGAAGTGTTCGAACGATTCCTCATGGTTGCCGTTGTCGTCCAGCGCCTGTGCGAGTGCGAAGTGCAGGTGCATCTGGTTAGTTGGCGATAGCGGGTCAACGCTTTTTACCCGAGCGGCCATGGAGACAACGCATGGATCGGTGAGAGACAGGCGCTTGCTCTGAGTCAGAAGCCGGTAATACGAAAAATTCTCCGAGTCGAATGCGATGGCGCGTCGGAAATGCAGTTCCGCTCCGTCCATATCGCCCAACGACATGAGCGTTTTGCCGAGGTTGTTGTGTACCGCCGGAACGTCTGGCGCGAGTTCAAGTGCTTCGCGGACATGCTGCAGAGCCGCCTCTGGATCCCCCAGGTCATTCAGGACAGTCCCAAGATTGTTATGCGCCTCGGAATTGCCCGGATCAAGCTCAATTGCCTTGCGATAGTGGAGGGCAGCGTCCGATAGATTCCCGTCGAACTGAAGGGCCAGTGCCAGATGGTAGTGCAGCATGGCGAAATCCGGCTGCCGCGCCAGTCCTTCGCGCGCGGTTTGAGCCGCGGCTGTGAACGCCTTCATCGTCAACTGGACGATGCACAGGCTGTTGTAGAACGCCGGATTTGGGGAGACGTTGATTGCGTGCGATATCCACGCTTCTGCAGAGGCCTGCTCGTTCGCGTTGAAGGCGACCAGGCCGCGTAGATGCAACGCGTCGGCATGTGCAGGATTGACCGCGATCAGACGCTCAAGCAACTGCGCTGCGGTGTTCAGGTCGCCGGACTGGTACGCCCGTTGACCTTCCTTGAACCAGACTTCGCAATATTGCTGTATCGAAACGGAATCCATGTCGAAGGCGTCGTCATCGTTTCGGTGGTTGAGGGGAAACGGACGGCACGATTGGGATCGTGGCCGCGATTGGTACGTGTTGGGAGTATATGAGATTGCTCACGCCGGGGTGATATAAAGCACCTGTCCGAGCGGCGTGATGGCAGCCAGAAACCAGTACAGGAACAGGATGACTACCTCTATCAAACCTGCAGGTTGTATCGCCAGTAGTGTCTTGCTCGCATCGTTACTGAGCGCGTGTGCTACGGACCAGCCGCCAGTCTCTGTGCCCGGCCAGTACAGTGCGCAATCGCCGTTTCCCGGTGCTGAATGGACCCGTGTCGATCCTGCGACAGCAGGCTTCTCACAGGAAGGAATCGACCAGGCCGTCGCCTATGCAAAGCGGGAAGGATCGACCTCCGGCATGATTGTCCAGCACGGCCTTGTCGTCGCCCAATGGGGCGACGTTTCAAGGAAGTCGAATCTTCATTCAGCGCGCAAGAGTTTCGCGAGCGCCCTGATTGGCATTGCAGTCGCACGGGGCCAGATAAATCTTGACGAGACGTTGGCACAACTCGGTGTCGACGACAGCGAGCCATCCCTGACGCCAACCGAGAAGCAGGCAACCGTGCGTATGCTGCTCGAAGCGCGCTCGGGCGTTTATCACCCGACGGTGTATGAAACCGCTGGTATGGAGGCGTCCAAGCCACCGCGCTATAGCCATGCGCCGGGCACGTTCTGGTACTACAACAACTGGGATTTCAACACGGTCGGCGCAATCTACGAAAAGGCCACCGGCCAGCGCATCTTCGACGCCCTGCAGACTGAGATCGCAAATCCGATCGGCATGCAGGATTATCGTCCTTCGGATGGGCACTACGTATCGGGCGGCCTTGCCACCCGGTATCCGGCTTATCCCTTCAACATGAGCGCTCGCGATCTGGCGCGCTTCGCCCTGCTGTATCTGCATGACGGCCGATGGCGCGACCAGCAGATTGTTCCGGCAGCGTGGGTTGCCGAATCGACAGCCTCGTACTCCAACACCCCGACCGGCGGCTACGGATACATGTGGTGGACAAGTACTCCCGCAAGCGGCCCGCGTGGTCCGAAGGTGGCGCTGCTCAGGCCAACCTACTGGGCCGATGGTAGCCACGGCCAATATGCCGTCGTGGTGCCCTCGCTCGACCTGGTTGTCGTCAATCTGGTCGACGACCGGCTGACTTCAAAGAGCATGCACCAGCACAATATGGAGGAACTGGTGTGGCTTGCCGAATCCGCAGGGGGCGCGACGGACATCGGGCCGGAGCCGAGGGACGGCAAGCGCGACCTTGCGATGCCGGAATAGACGTCTTCCTGCGAGCGACAGCTCCGCCTCCTGCATAAAAAGCACCGCGGTCCGATTTTTGCTGCTGAAGTGGATCGGGACAGGGAGGTCATATGACTGAAGCTGCGCTGCGCGCGTTGTTCACAACTGGCCCCGCCCGTCTGTCCGACGCGGATTGGTCGCGTATCGAGCATCTGTTCCCGACCGGCAGTCCCGGCCGTGGTCGCCCACGAGCGGACGCACGTCAGATACTCGATGCCGTTCTCTGGGCCTGCTTCGATGACCACGAATGGAGTCACCTGCCAGCCTCGTATCCCCCGCAGCAGACCTGCTACATCGCTTTCCTCAAATGGCGACGTTCTGGCGTGTTGACGCAAGTGGCCGAGGAGTTGGCTATGCCATACGAGGCGTTTTGCGCGCCGCCGTCGCCCGCAGAGTAGTACCGGACGCCGCGGCAGCGCAGCGCTTTAGCGCCCATTTCAAAAGTGGGACGCATGGTCCCGCGCGTGACGTTGCATTGCCAGGTTCGGTCTCTACCCGATAGAAAGTGTTGTGCCCCGACTCACGAGCGTACACCCACACGCGGCGTGGTGGCCTTGCAGTGCTACTGGTTGGCCATCGAGCATGCACGATTCGTCGCCCTCGCTGATCGCCTGCTGACCGTGCTCCTTGCAATCCACCATGTCATTCTTGCGAGCGACCGGCTTGCCTTCCACTGTATCGACGTTCGAGCCGGTGATCACGGTGCCGCCGTGCGGCGCCAGCGTGTCACCCACCACAATGACCTGCCTGACCATCTGGTTGCTCCTCACAACAAAACTGACCGTCCAACCGAAACCGGGAATGAGCTTGCACCTTATACCGGGAGCTGCTAGCTCCAGCCGTAAGCCCCCAAGCGCCTAACTGAGAAACGAGTCTAAGGCGGCGACGTAAAGCGCGACCCACAGGCAACCACCCACCGGCACAACGACCAGCAGCATACCTGCGAGGCCTTTAACGCGCCCCTGCTTCAATAGAACTGAGCCTGGCAGGCCAACGAACAGTACGAACTAAATGACCACCAACGCGTAGAAATATTTGTTTGCGAAATCATGCAGAGCGCCTAGCCCCGTCCCTTCTTTCGACGCTCAGAAGATGGGCAGACCCAAAAAGGCAATAGAAAAAACGGAAGCTGCCAGCCCGATCAACAGCCCCTTCCTGAAACCACGTTGCTCATAGGTGATCTTGTTCATACGTCGACGTCCGCTGCAGCCACTGGAAGTGAAACTACAAGGCAATCTCTCGCCGTCCGGGCACACCGGTGTCTGCATTCGGGCTACCGAGATACGTCCAGCGCACCGACTCTGGAGCGATATCGACGAATCGTTCGCTGGCCCGTGGAAATGCACTGCCTTCTTCTACGAAGGCCTGCTGGTCCCAGCGGTTATAAATGGATGCGAGCGGGTGATCCGCAGCAACCCGTGCTTCCCAGATACCAGTCTTCGCACAGATCTCATAACCGTCACGCTGGAATGGCCTTGTCAGCTCCGGCACCTCACGTATCAATCCAGTTTCGACCATATGCTTCAGGAAATCTTCACGCTGTGGCGGCAACGCGGAGGCCTCGCCGAGGTAGTGCCATTGGACCTGATCGGCGTTGAGCCACGCGAACGGGGATGCGTCGAAGCGCTCTCCTGTCAGATAGCGCTCTGGCCTGTTCCCCCGCGCAGGAATCAACCTGTCTTTGGGAGTCGATGCCGGACCGTAGAGTGCTAGCCAGTAGCCGTCACGCGGCACAGACTGGTCGCCAGTCACCGAAAACGCACTTTGCTCGAGAGATAGAACGACATGTCTTGGAGGGATGAATTCACGGCCCTCCAAGGCTGCTCCCTGCTGAGCTTTGGACTGCGGCGTCACCGCTTTCGCCGCGTCAGTCAGTGTTTTCATGTTGCCATCCCATTTAGGGAGTGGAGCCGGAGGTAACGGCAGCACCTTGTCCAGATTCGGAAGTTTCACTCGCCCATCGTAAAGCTTCAGGAAATCGCCTATCTTGCCGTAACGTTCGGCACGTGCTTTGTCGATTGCCTTTACCACACTAGTGCCGTCCGTCAGATAAGCACCATCAAACTCCACAGACAACTTGTTTGCACACTTCTCACATCCGAGCTTTACGCCTTCCTGAAAGACCCGAAGTGCTTTTTCTTTCGCGTCCGGAGTATTAGGACGCTTGTAAATGTAGCCTAGCTTGAATGCGGCTGGCCCATAGCCTTGCGCCATCGCACACTCCAACATCTGGGTCGCTACCGGGAGATTGCCCCAGAACTCCCCTTCGGGATCATCGTACGTTCCGGCGAGCTTTTCCCCGAGGAACGTCATGGCGGATGGACTCCCCATGTCAGCCGCACGTTGGAAGAACGCATAGGCGCTCGTAGCGTCACCTCCTTTGACCAATCCATTCTGGTGATAAATTCCCATGCGGTCGTAGGCATCCGGGATACCCAGCTTCATCGCTTTCTCAACCCACCGGATCGCGGCTTCTGGATCATGTTCCGGCACGCCGGCTCGGTTGCTCAGAATCAGCGACGCAAGGTTCAGCATGGCCTTCCAGTTATTCCTTTCGGCCGCTTGCCGATACAGGTAATACACCTTCGCGTAGTCGACGTTCCCGACTGGAATATTGGGATCATCCAGCGCTAGCGCCTGTTGAAACCACTGCTCGGACTGCGCATCGAGGGGGGGGACCTGTTGTGCCTGATATAAGCAGGCGAAGTCCTTGCGGTGCGGGTCGAAGAGCGGCAGTTTTTCGTAGCGTGGCAGGTCGGACATGGCAATTGTTATCTTGTTATCTATAGAAGTCAGGGTGCTTGCATGGGCCGAGCTTCCCAGTAATAGCACGGCAACAGCGGCTATACGCAACGCATTGAATAGTACTTTCATGCAAGATCCGGTGAGGCGGCTGTATCGCTGGAAGATGGCACAGAGATCGAGCCGAGCAGTGTCGTAGTGGAGCGGTAATCTTCGAAAGGGAGCAGGAAACCTTTCATTGGAGCACCGTTCTGCCGTTGGTCGTCGTTACTTGCCATCAGGTCGTTCCACCGCCTGAACATGGCCGGCAATTCTTTTGGATCTCCGCTTCCCGGAATGTCCGTCGACATGAGCGTGAACACACGCTGGCGTAGATCGGCGGCGTAGAGTTGCCCGGTTGCTGCGATATTGATTTCACTGTCGATAGACATGCTGCGTTCATTCAGGTTAGCACTACCCACGGTAATGAATGCGTCGTCGATGATCATCAGCTTGGAGTGGATGTAGATCTCACGATAGGCCATCTTGCCGCCCGAATCGGGTCCGCTCGTGCGTAACCGCGCAACGCTGACTTCGAGCCCGAGCGTTCGGTCGAGGTCCTGCGCGCTAGGACGATCGATTACCTGGCCGCCGTTGACCCCTGGGTGAGAGTCTGGATAAGGTTGGCTGAGTTTGCCCTGATCCGCGAGATGTGCCTGGTCGGGCATGGCAGAGCCCTCCCCGAGTTCGGTCAGCGTATCGTACGTCCGTGGCACCATCTCCTTGCGCTCCGGATGCGGAATCACGATGAACAGGTGAAGTTTCGGGATTTCGGTGACTGGCTTACCAGACTTTTTGGTCCAGTCGGCGCAGAACTGCTGACGTGTCTGCTTCAGATGCCTTGCCCACTCCGGGTAAAAGAAGTACTGATTCTCGATGTATATGTAGTTGCGGGCACAGGCTGATGCCTGCAAATACACCTCCTTTATAGACTTTTCCTGCTCGTGGGCCTGCGTACGCACAATCTGAACAAGGTGAGCCGGATTTCCCGCGGCAGTTTGAATCTTCGCTGGCGGTTTCGGTGGGGTCGGATATGCAAGGCCGCCGCCAAGTGCTACAGACCATCCGTTCTCGAAGTTGTAATGCAATTGCGCGAGTGCAGGACCAACCACCCGACATGCGTAGTCCTGATAGGGACGGCCATGCAGATAGTGCTCGTGACCCAATCCCTCTTTCGGCTGCGGCTTCGACAGCTTTTGCTTCATGTCATCATAAAGGCGGCTTGGCAAACTCGCATTGCTTGGTGGTTGCTGCGTATCAGTCTCGCGATCCAGTTCAGCATTGATCTGATCGGGCGATAAGGTTTCACGCATGGGGTCGTCAACCGCATGAGCCGTCCGGTCCCAATAGTCCGTCACGGAATTTAGCCCCATGACATAACCGACCGCTGCGCTGCCATCGTCCCAGTCGTAGTCGATAAGGATTGGCTTCTGGTGATGGGTCGCGTACGCTTCCATCCCGCTGCGCTCATCGACGGCACTGAAGGTACTGGTGACGGGCTTGTCTTCTTCCGCAGGTGCAACCGACAGCAACTGCGTTGCGTCGGCTTCCGATACCTCACGTAATACGACGCGAAGTCGGGGATTTTTTCCGGCATCACTTTTTCCGCCCGGCAGATTTTCGGCCCACCAGTCCACACACCATTGATGGCGCGCGGGGTTGTTGTACGGATCCTTCTGCGTGAAGTGCTCGACAACCGGACTACCCACGCTACTCCAGCCTTTGTCGACGTCCGAGTAGCCGGGCATATTGTTCTGCAAGGCCGAGCCTCTAGGCGTGGACCAGATCAGCAACCGCACCGTGACCGGGTTCTCCTTGCGCGTTGTGATTTCCTTGAGTAGCTCGCCGTAACGGATACCGCGAGGCCAGGTGTCGCCCGAACGCTCAATTTCCATGCCGGGATCGAAGCCCCAGCAGACGATATCCACCGTCGCCTTCGCTCTTCTCAGGTCTTTCGCAATCGACTTGAATCCATCCTCACCGCAGATCATGAAGTTCAGGGTGTTACCCCGCGAAATCGGGATTTTGTCTCTCTTTTCAAGAAGCCACTGTAGCGAACCCGTGGCCATCCGGGTCTGCTCATCGATCGCCACCTTCGCTGCCTTGTGAGTCTTGAGAGGGAAGTCTGCCACGGTTGCATCCTCATTCAATAGCGGTCGGCGCGCTCAAACTTGCCGCTCGCCCCGGTTTGTGATCTGGTCAACGTGATCGGGATCTGTTTCGAGCGCGTCCTTTACGTTCAGGTCGTACTCCGAGCCGTTGCTCAGTTTGGCCGTGTAGGCTGGTGTACCGGGCTGATGATCCTTCACGACAATCCGGCCGAACTCATCCGTCACACCCTCATCAATCTTCGCGCCGCCCTTGTATAGATCGTACGGCTCACTGGCAAGTTGATTCCCCTCACCCGGTAATGCGCCTAACGCGAAATGTAGCTGCTCCTTCTCTGGCGGCAACGCCGAAATGGCTGGCGTGCTGACATTGTCCGGCCCCGTGAACGCACGACTTACCGAATGCACCACGAAGCCACCCGAGGTGCCGCTCTGGATCTGCCCGGAGGTCCAGCGGGTGTAGCTCCCGCCGCCGTTGATTTCCACTTCCTGCTGCGCACTGATGGTGACCTTGGTCGCTGTCACCGTGACGTTGAGCTTCGCGAGAAGATTGATGTTGTCCTTCAGCGCCTTGAGATCAATATCGCCGCTGGCCGCGATGAGCCGCATGCCTGCCTGATAGGCGAACAAGCGCAGCGCGTTGCGCGCACTGGCGAAGAAACCGCCTCCCGTGCTCACCGACACATGCTCGCCTGTCGTGATCGCAGTACTCTTGTCGCTGCTGAGGTGAATCTGCGCGGGCGTGCTGATCGCCACGCCGGCAGGGCTTGCCAGTACGAGTTGCGGTTGCGAAAGCTGCTTGAGCGTGCCGCCTCCCTTGATCGCCGCCGCCTGTGCCTTCAGCGATGTGGCAACACTCTTCTGTTCGCCATCCTGCGCACCTGCGGTTTGCGCACTCTGCGCGATACTGCTGGCCGTATCCTGCGCACCGGCCAGCTGCAGGTTAACCTCATCCACGCTGAATGCGTCACCTGTTGCGCCCGCGCGGGGATGCGTGGTCAGCAGCAGACCCTGCGCACCGCGTACCGCAGCATGCCCATCGGTGCGCAACTCAACGCCTTCGCCACGCTTGTCACCGCGGCCGGCAGGTTCCGTCACGCGTGTGAGGTAACCCATGTGCAGACCACTCTCCAGATGATCGCTGCGTATCTGGGTCTGCACCTGGCCCTGTGTGTCGTCCTTCAGCCAGACGTTGTTCTGCTCGCCACCGATTTCTTTGCTGACGAAACCCGACAGCGCCAGCTGGCCGGGCAGCGTCCATTGCGGAGTGTTGGTGCCGTTTCCCACGCGTCCGGTGATGAGCGGGCGGTCCGGGTCGCCGTCAAGAAACGATACGATTACCTCGTCGCCGGCCCTGGGCAACTGGACGCTGCCAAAGCCGCCGCTCGACCATGCCTGTGCGATGCGCACCCAGCAGGAACTGCTTTGGTCCCGCTGGCCGATCCTATCCCAATGAAACTGGATCTTCACGCGGCCCAGCGGATCCGTATGGACTTCCGCTCCCTGTGGACCAACGACAACTGCGGTCTGCATCTGCATGACCGGCTTGCGATGTTCGAACGGGCTGCGATAGGGAATGTTCTTGCGCTGAGCTTCTATTTCGACAGAGAAGAAACCTTCTGAACCATCTGCGTGTGCTGTGGCTCCGACAGACGCGCTCCCCGTCTGCGCAGTTCTGGCGGCGGCCAGCGTTGCCGAAAGGCTATGGGGAAAATTCGCCTGCGTGGTCGACGTGGGTAGATTGTTCTCGATCAGCCACACCGTCTCGATCACTGCGAATTGCCGTTGATCGGCCGCGTCGCGGCTGTGTTCCGGATGATCGACCAGCTCGAACCAGCGACCCGCATCGATACCGCGTACCGAACCTACGCCAAAGAACCGCTTGGAGATCGATTCCCACTGCTCCATCCGAACCTTCGCAAGGTGGTCGCCGCGCCCCTGTTGCTGGTAGGTGTAGGGTCCGGTGTATTCATACACCTCCAGTTGCTCGGGAAGGTCGCCCTGATTGGGCATCGTTGGCGTCAGTGTGCCTTTGGGATTGTGTACCGATGACGGACTCTTGTAGTCGTAGGTACGCGTGGTCAGCGTCGTGCTTTGCAGAATACGGGTGCCCGCCCACTGCACCAGTGCATCGGCCTCGCTTTGGGTACCGGCCCGATAGAACTGGACCTGTTGAGGCGTCAGGGGATCCAGCGTCTCAAGCCGGTCCGTGATAACGAGCGTGTGTGAATTACCGCCTGCATCCTGTTTCCAGAACCCAAACAGCCCTTCGTTCTCCATCAGCCGGTGGGCAAAATTCCAGTCGTCCTCGTACTGCGTGCAGTAGGAACGTGATGGCAGCGGCTGGGAAAGTGCGAACTGGAAACGGCCTTGTGCCTGCGGATGCGTGTTAAATACGTCGGTCAGTATCTGATCCGCCGACTTGTCCTGCCAGATACGCTGATCGCGACGGAACCTGAGAAAGTACATCCAGGACGCGAAGCTGATCTGGTAACTCGTCAGGCCGCCATTTGCGCCAAGCCGGCGTGCCCCGTGCACATAGCCGTGATGTGGGAGATAGCTCTTGTCGGTTTGTTCGAGCCACAGTGTGACGGGCTGGGCGATCAGCTTCTTGAGCTGGATATCATCCCTGGTCGAGACAAGATCCACCGTAAATTCGAAATCACGCCCGATGCGCGAGCGGCCATACACCCGCTGCGGTAATAGCACGTTGCTGCCGAGGGGCGTGTCAAGTTTGACCAGCCGGTCCTGCTGGATTAAACCGCCCTGGATCGCCCCCGCGATGTCCTGCGCCCCCATTGCTATCCCCTTCCCGCATTATGCGTTTTGGATTATCTCTATTTACACGATATTCTCACGTTCAATTCTACAGGCTATAAAAATGCGCAATGTTAATCAAGTTGAAACAAAAGGTAAGTTCATGTGGCGATTTAGTGGAGATATACACCGTACCGTGATTGCAGATGCATGAGATAAAACTCGCAAAGCAGGATTCACTGATTCCCGAGTAAATTCGGAAATGTCGCTTGCGACACGGCGTATCGCCAGCCTTGCGAACTGTGGCCGGACTAGCCTCTTTAGTCAGTAGTGCCACTTCGCGGTCGCGTATCAGTTTTTAGCCTGTCGTTCTATGGCGATTGCATTAGACTCCGTGCCCCAAAAAGACGGCGATGAGTCGGCTCGTCCAAATTGATGACAATCCCAGTGCGCACCGACAGCGCCCTAAAGATTTACTCCCGGGTGCCGGTATGCAGATCGGCGTGTCCATGTCACCGCGAGTTAGCCGGTACACACTTAAACGCCCGGACGCGATAAGTCGATAAAAGATTGAACAGTATGCAGATCAAGAAGACCAACGCGCTGACCGGCGTGTCATTAGCATCCATCGGGCTGTTGGCCGGGTGCGTCCAGTTCGTGTACGTGAAGGATATAGCTAGCGACAAGCCAGCATATCTCGCGACGCACTTCAGTATCGAATCATTGCCCGCTGGGGTACTCGACAAACTGCCAGCTCCTGGTACGCACACGCTGCCGTTCAAGGTATTGACGATGTCGGGCACATTCTTAGGGCACGTCGGTACGGTCACGATGAAGAGCGATTTCAAAGCCACGCTGATTAACGCGAAGACAGGGATTTGGTCCAGCAGGTCCTCGAAACGTCGGCTAACGATGTACCGAGCGGCGCGACTTTCAGCCTTTCGTACCTCAACATGTACAGCCTGAAACAGGAGACGGCATCGTACTCGCAGACGATGGCCTTCATTCCGTTCATCGTGCATGACAGCGACAATAATCAGTTCGCGTTCGATGCGCCGGAGGAAGATACAACGTACACCACGACATTCAAGATAGGCACGACGGTTCAATTGTCAACTTCCGCAGTACTGTATGGAGTTGTCACTCTGGCCACTATTATCCGGCTTCCGAAGTCAACGCCGCGCTGACCGGCAAGGCGATCGACCTGGAGTGCGAGGACACCAAGGATGGCATCATCCAGAACAAAGCGCGTCGTACGTATCTGACCGAATATGGGATGGGACTCAATCGTTCGCTCGCGACGTCGACCGCGAAATTCGAATGGCCGTATAACGACTTCGAGAAGGACGGCGAGAACGCGAGTACCCGTTTCGGCAAGCCGCCGAGCGATAAACCCATCTGACCGAGACGCCGTTTCTCAAGCGTCAAACAGCTCGCGCTGGGCGCATCGTACTCTTTTGTATGCGCCGCACGCGAGTGTGCGGCAAGGCATGATCGGCACGGCCGACAGCCGGTTCGGGCACCTCGGGGACGCGTTTTTCTGGAGGCGTGACGGATACCTATTTATGGCTGTTCTCTGACGTGCTAAGCATCCGCTCCACATACCTTGCAATCAGATCAATCTCCAGATTAACCTTCGCCCCCTCACGCAGATTCTTAAGCGCAGTCACCTCAACCGTGTGCGGGATCAGGTTAATCGAAAACTCACAACCATCATCGCGATCCTTCACCGCGTTGACCGTCAGGCTCACGCCATTCACAGTAATCGAGCCCTTGTAGGCGAGATAACGCCCAATCTCACGCGGCGCCAGCACACGCAATTCGTGCGACTCGCCAACCGGCGCGAAATGCGTCACCGTCCCAAGTCCATCCACATGACCCGACACGATATGCCCACCCAGCCGGTCATGCGCGCGTAGCGCTTTCTCGAGATTGACCTCACCCGGCTCGCCAAGCCCGGCCGTGCAGTTAAGGCTCTCGCGCGACACATCCACTTCGAACGAATCCGCCGTCTTGGCCACCACGGTCATGCAGGCGCCTTGAATCGTGATGCTGTCGCCAAGCTGGACGTCCTCGAGATCGAGGCCACCTGCGTTGACATTCAGGCGGACGCCTGCGTCCCCGTCACTGCCGAGGGGCTTGACTGATTCGATGCGGCCGACCGCCGCGACGATTCCGGTAAACATCGTGCTTGTTCCTTGTTTAATTCCCAGTAGGGCGGGGCGCGGATGGCGGCGCGAAGCGCGCCAGAATCCGCAGGTCGTCGCCAATCCGGTCGACGGCGTGAAAGTTCAGACGTACACGGTTTTCGAGCGCTAGCGGTGCGATCAGGCTGAACATGCCCATCGAGTCGGTGCCGAGCAGACTCGGCGCCAGATAGACCAGCAACTCGTCGACACAGCCTTCGCGCAACAGCGAGCCGTTCAATTTATAGCCAGCCTCGACGTGCAATTCATTAACCTGGCGTTCGCCGAGCACCTTCAGCATGGCAGGCAGATCCACCTTGCCGGTGGCATTCGCCATTTGAATGATTTCCGCGCCACGATCGCGCAATACGCTAGCGCGCTCGGTGTGACGCTCATCCAGGTTGCCGCAGAAAATCAGCGTCGGTGCGCCGGCCAGAATTTGCGCCGTAGGCGGCACATCGAGCTGGCTGTCGATCAACACACGTTGCGGCTGGCGCGGTGTATCCACGGCTCGCACCGTCATGCGCGGATCGTCTTCCCTCACAGTACCAATGCCCGTGAGGATCGCCGACGCGCGGGCGCGCCACGCATGGCCATCGGCGCGTGCCGCTTCTCCGGTGATCCATTGGCTTTCACCGGATGGCAGTCCGGTGCGGCCGTCGAGCGAGGCGGCGACTTTCAGCCGCACCCATGGCCGGCCGCGCGTCATGCGCGACACGAAGCCGATGTTCAGTTCAGCGGCTTCATTGGCGAGCAGGCCGCAGCGCACCTCGATGCCCGCGTCGCGCAGCATCTTGAGACCGCGCCCCGACACCTGTGGATTCGGATCTTCCATGGCCGCGACCACGCGTTCCACTTGCGCCTCGATCAGCGCGTTGGCGCACGGTGGCGTGCGGCCGAAGTGGCTGCATGGTTCGAGCGTTACGTAGGCCGTAGCGCCGCGCAGATCGTGGCCGCGCGAACGCGCATCCTTCAGCGCCCGCACTTCGGCATGGTCCTGTCCTGCCGGCTGCGTGAAGCCCTCGCCAATCACCTCGCCGTTCTTGACCAGCACGCAGCCGACGCGAGGGTTCGGATCGGTCGTGTACATGCCGCGCTTCGCGAGAGCCAGCGCGCGTTCCATATGGACGAAATCGGTTTGCGAGAACATCGGCGTCCGTTAAGTGCTGTGGCGTGTTCTGTCGTGAGTAGTGGTGACCTGATGCATGCTTCTGGCGCCTCAGACGGTCAGCGCGGCGAAGGCGCCGCGTGCCGCATCGATCGTGGCATCGAGGATCGCGTCGTCATGAGCAATCGATACGAACCCTGCCTCATAAGCCGACGGCGCGAAGTACACGCCCGCGTCGAGCATCTTGTGAAAGAACGCATTGAAGCGCGGTACGTCGCTCTTCGTGACTTCAGCAAAGCTCGCCGGAATCTTGTCCGCGAAGTAGAGGCCGAACATGCCGCCGAGCGAATCCGCCGCGAACGGCACTTTTGCTTCGCGCGCTGCGTTGCTTAGCCCCTGCACGAGACGCGTGGTACGTGCGCTGAGCGTCTCGTAGAAGCCCGGTGCCTGGATCAGTTGCAACGTCTTCAGACCGGCCGCCACGGCGATCGGGTTGCCCGACAGCGTGCCCGCCTGGTAGACACCGCCGAGCGGGGCGAGGTGGGCCATGATGTCGCGGCGACCGCCAAATGCCGCCGCCGGCATGCCGCCGCCGATCACCTTGCCGAGGCACGTGAGGTCCGGCGTAATGCCGTAGATCTGCTGGGCGCCGCCGAGGGCGACGCGGAAGCCGCACATCACTTCGTCGAAGATCAGCACGGAGCCGTAATCGGTGCACAGGCGCCGCAGGGTGTTCAGGAACTCGGGCGTGGCGCGCACGAGGTTCATGTTGCCCGCCACCGGTTCGACGATCACCGAAGCGATCTCGTCGCCGAAAGCCTTGAACGCTTCTTCGAGCGCGGCGACGTTGTTGTATTCGAGGACGGTGGTGTGCTTGGCGATATCCACCGGCACGCCTGCCGAAGTCGGGTTCCCGAACGTCAGCAGGCCCGAGCCGGCTTTGACGAGCAGGCTGTCCGCGTGTCCGTGATAGCAGCCTTCGAACTTGACGATACGGCTGCGGTTCGTGAAGCCGCGGGCGAGACGCAGCGCGCTCATGGTGGCTTCCGTGCCGCTGGACACCATGCGCACCTGTTCGATCGACGGCACCAGCTTGCAGATTTCCTCGGCAATCTCGACTTCGGATTCGGTCGGCGCGCCGAACGAAAAACCGTTGATCAGCACCTTCTGCACGGCATCGAGCACTTCGGGATGGACGTGGCCGAGGATCATCGGGCCCCACGAGCCGATGTAGTCGATATAGCGCTGGCCGTCCGCATCCCAGAAGTAGGCGCCTTGCGCACGCTCGATAAAGCGCGGCGTGCCGCCGACCGAACGGAAAGCGCGTACGGGCGAGTTGACGCCACCCGGGATGGTGAGCTGGGCGCGCTCGAAAAGCGCTTCGTTCCGGGAATTGCTGGACATGGACGTTGGACCTGTCAGAAAGGGATGCACAGAGGCGAGCAGGGTCGACCGGCAGCCAGAGGAGACTCCGGCCCGCATGCTCGTTTCCCTGTTTCGCGGCGGCTGAATGGTTATCTGAAATTGTACCGGAGTCGCGCACAGTCGGCGGGCGGCGGGGCGCAGCGGGTGTTGGGGAGATTGGCCGGGCGTGCGGCGCGGCGAGGCAATGCCGCTTTTGAAGCGCCGATATTTATTGGTATCCTCGTCCATCATGCGCGACACCCTTATTTCCGCAGCGGCCGCGACCGCCGAACCCGAGACCCCGCCCGCTCCTGCATCGGCGGCCACGCCGCCGGGTGCGGGCGCGTCGCGCGCGAACTACGTTTATGCACAACTGCGCGACGACATCTTCGAATTGCGGCTGCTGCCCGGGGACCGTCTGACCGAAGGCGGCATCGCGGAGCGTTTCAACGTCTCGCGTACACCTGCGCGTGAAGCCTTGCAGCGGCTGCAGGGCGACGGTCTGATGCAAGGTTACGTGCGCGGTGGCTGGGAAGTCGTGCCGATCGACTTCAAGCGCTTCGACGATCTGTACGAGATGCGCGAGCTGATCGAAACCTTCGCGATTCGACGCCTTTGTCAGCGCGATGGGCCGCTTTCCGCCGCGTTGAGCGGTCTCCTCGATCAACTTGATGTGATCTGGCAGGCGCCAGCGGGCGAACGTCTCGCTGACGGCCGCGAAGTGGCGGCGCTCGACGAAGCGTTCCATCTGGCGCTGGTGTCGGCAACCGACAACGACGAACTGGCGGCCGCCCTGCAGCGCGTCACGGACCGCATTCGCGTCGTGCGGCGGCTCGATCTCGTGTACGGCAATTGCATCGACGAAACCTACGAGGAGCACGCCGCCATCCTCGCGGCGATCCGTGCGGGCGACACCAACGCGGCGCTCGACTGCATCGCCCGGCACATTCACGGCAGTCAGGCCGAAGTCCGCAAGTTGACCGTGCACCGGCTCCATAGCGTGCGCACCAAGGCGGATCGCGCCGCGGTGACGGGCGCACCGCCGAAGGGCCGCGGCACCATCTAGATTCACCTGGGGCTCACTCGGCGGCAACGCGATGCCCGCAGCCGGCTTTGTTCCTCCGGCTGGAAACCCCCGTCCCATAAGGATCTTCTCTCGATCGGACCGGCTCGGGCATTCAATCGGCATGTTTCTCGCTAATGTCGACGAGCTTGTATACATAGGGCGCCGGCTGTAGTCCAAGCGAATCCGGGGTGATTCGAGCGGCTCGCGCCATTCGAACCGGAGAGCACCAATGAATAGCCGCACGCATGCGTTGAACGGCACGGCCACGCCAATCGCGCCGTCAATCGCACGCACCCGCTGGTTTCAGCTTGCCCTCGGGCTCGTCTGCATGATGACGATCTCGAGCCCGCAGTATGTCTGGACCCTGATGACCAAACCGCTTGCCGCCAAGCTCGGCATCGCGTTGCCGGAGTTGCAGGTCACCTTCTCGATTCTTGTGTTGTTGCAGGCGTTCTTTTCGCCGTTTCAGGGCGCGCTCATCGATCGCTTCGGCCCGCGCCTGCTGATCTCGATCGGCACGCTGCTGGCGGGCGTGAGCTGGGTGCTGGCTTCCTACGCGCACAGCACGCCGATGCTGTATCTCACCTATGGCGGCGTCGGCGGTCTCGGTACCGGCATCGTCTATGTCGGCGTGGTGGGACTGATGGTCCGCTGGTTTCCCGACCGACGCGGTTTCGCGGCCGGCGCGGTGGCGGCCGGCTACGGCATGGGTGCGATTGTGACGACCTTTCCGATCGCGGCATCGCTGGCTTCACGCGGCGTGGAGTCGACGCTGTGGCTGTTCGGGATCGTCTTTGCCGCGGTCGGGTTCATCGCTTCACAGGGATTGCGCGTGCCGCCGGCGGATCTGGGCGCGAGCGTGCCGAGTGCGCTCACGGGGGGCGCTACGCGCGACTTTCGACCGTCTGAGATGCTCAAGCAGCCGCTCTTCTGGTTGATGTTCCTGATGATGACGATGATGGCGACCTCCGGCCTGATGGTCACATCGCAGATGGCGACTTTCGCCGCCGACTTCGGCGTGAGCAAAGTCATGGTGTTCGGGCTGGCGGCGTTGCCTCTGGCGTTGACCATCGACCGTTTCACAAACGGTCTGACGCGGCCGTTGTTCGGATGGGTCTCGGATCGGCTGGGCCGTGAAAACACAATGGGATTCGCCTTCGCGCTGGAGGGCGTGGCCATGACGCTCTGGCTGCTGACGCGCGATAACGCGGTGCTGTTCGTGCTGCTTTCAGGCCTCGTGTTCTTTGGCTGGGGAGAAATCTTCTCGCTGTTCCCGTCAACCTTGACCGATACATTCGGTACCCGTTACGCAACAGCGAACTACGGTTGGCTCTATATCTCGTTCGGCATGGGGTCGATTTTCGGCGGTCCGCTGGCCGCACTGCTGCATCAGCATACGGGTAGCTGGATCCCGGTGTTTGGCTGCGCGATTGCGCTCGACCTCGGCACGGCCGCGCTGGCGATGCTGGTGTTGAAACCGGCACGTGGACGCTTCCTGAAGGTGCTGGCGCGTTAAGCGTTGTGGAGTTGCTAGTGGTGGGGCGTTGGCGAGGCCCCGCAACGCGCCTGTGGACACAGCAGGCAAACGCGTCAGGCTGCAGGTTTGCTTCGACGCGGGCTTTTACGCGTCACGCTGGCGGACTTCACCTTCGCTTCTGCGGCTTGTTTCGCCGCCGCATGAGCCGAGACCTTGCTGGAGTGGGTCGGACCCGCCGGCGCATCGAGCTTCGGCGGTTTGCGCTTGCCTGTCAGCTCGGCCCAGCGTTTCTCTAGCGCGCCTTCGGCGACCGGCTTGATCGAGGTTCCCGATGCCTGCGCATCCCACGTCTGCACGGAGAACGGGTGTACGCGCAAAGCCTCGCGCGTGACGACGACTTCCTGATTCGCGTCGACGAGCCAGTCGTAGACGAAATCAATGCAAAGACGATAGCCACGTTTCGAATGGACATCGGGCACCTCGTACGGAGCGCGCGTGACGTAGCCGGAGCCGAATACCCCGCGCGGTTCCTGACTGACGCGATGAACGAACACGCGATCGCCCGGCAGGATGCTGCGCGCGACGCCACAGCCCCAGACATCAGTTACCGCTTCGCCGGCGGCGACACGTTTGGCGATATCGGGCAGTTCTGGCCAAGGCCATTTCTTGGGGCTCCAGATCAACAGGAAGGCGGTCATAACGGGCTAGAAGCGGGTGCGTTGAAATGGCCGTGACGGGCTCAGGCGGGAGCTTAACCGATTGACGGCATAGCTGCGTTCGTCGTCCGCTGCGCGTGCCGAAGGTCCACTGCACCCAGGCGAGAGGGCGACGCCCCGTTAACCGTCGCGTACAATTACAGCGGTAATACCGCAATCTTTGCTGTTCCCTGCAGTCCGACGCGTGGTTGGCGGGCTGCCTCTTCTGGATTCCCATGTCTCACGTCACCCGACGCCGGCCCGATGGCCGGCTGATCCTGTTGCTCGGCGCGCTCGCCGCGTGCGGGCCGATTTCGATCGACATGTACCTGCCGAGCCTGCCATCAATTGCGCAGGCGTTTCTGGTCAGCACGAGTGCCGCACAGACGACGCTCACGAGTTTCATGCTTGGCTTTTCGGTCGGGATGTTGCTGTACGGACCGCTCTCCGACTCCTACGGACGACGGCCGGTGTTGCTGGGCGGCATCATCATGTATGCGCTCGCGAGCATCGCATGCGGGTTTTCGTTTTCGATTGGATCGCTGGTGACGTTCCGTTTTGTGCAGGCACTTGGCGCGGGTGCGGCATCCGTGCTCTCACGTGCGATTGCGCGCGACGCACACGAACCGGCCGATGCGGCGCGGGTGTTGTCGATGCTATCGATTGTGACTTCTATCGGACCTTTACTGGCGCCGCTGATTGGCGGGCAGTTGCTGTTGCTGGGTGGATGGCGCGTGGTGTTCGTTGCGTTGACTTTGTTTGGCACGGTGTGCGCGGTGACGGCTTACCTGAAGGTTCCGGAGACATGGCCGCCTGAGAAGCGCAAGCACTCGGCGGTGCTGCAATCGTTTGGGGTGTACGGGAAGTTGCTGAGGGATCCGGTGGCATGGGGGCTGATGTTATGCGGCGGGATGGCATTTGCATCGATGTTCGCGTACATCACCGCGACGCCATTTGTGTACATCGAGTATTTCCACGTTTCCGCGCAGCATTATGGGTTTTTGTTTGGGCTCAATATTGTTGGGATCATGTTTGGCAATTTTCTCAACACGCGGTTGATTGGGCGGTTGGGGTCGCTGCCGATCATTTCATTTTCGGCGATCGTCAGTTGTGTGGCTTCGTTGTTTGTTTGTCTGGTTTGCCTGACGGGGTGGGGTGGGTTGTGGTCGATCGTTGCCGGGTTGTTTTTTGTGGTCGGGGTGGTAGGGTTGTTGTCGGCTAATTGCACGACGGATTTGATGCATCGGTATCCTCACAATGCGGGGGCGGCTGCGGCGGTTTTTGGGGCAGTGCAGTTGGCGCTTGGCGCGGCTTCTAGTCTTGCTGTGGGGCTTTGGCAAGGGGTTTCGCCTACGGGTATGGGGGTTACTGTTGGGGTTGCTGGGGTGCTTTGTTTTTGTGGAAGGGGGTTGGTTTTGCGGTGGCATAGGAGTGGGGTTTAGGGGTTTTTTTGCCTGTGCGGCGCTTGTCGGTGTTCTTGCTGCTTTGGCCTTTCCTTGCTTTCTTATTGGTTTGCTTGCGTTGCCCCTGTGCGGGGCGGCACCTACTTTTCTTTGCCGCCGCAAAGAAAAGTAGGCAAAAGAAAGCGGGCTTCCAACCGCTAGCCTGTAGGTGTCCCCCACTGGCATGAAACCAGAGTGGTCCGCGCACGCGTTCCGCCCTCGCGCTGCGTCCCTTAGTGACAAGGCAGTCATCCGTTCCAGCGTCGCGCTGCGCGCCCCGCCGTCGGGCACAACGCCCCAGGAAACTCTGTAGGGATACTAACTATATTAGGCGGCCTTTGTTCGGCAGCTTGAGCCGTTTCTTCATCTCGCTTCCGGGGGCGCCGTAAAGCGCGGCGCTCCAAGCATTCCCGCAACCCCGCTTTCCCTTGCAGACCCATCCGCGACGCACGTAGTGCGGAGTGGGGTGGATGAGCGCTTTGTCACTGAGGGGAGTGGTGCGAGGGACGGTCCCGTGCGCGGACCTCTCCGGCTTCATGCCAGCGGTGGACACCTACCGGCTAGCGGTTGGAAGCCCGCTTTCTTTTGCCTACTTTTCTTTGCGGCGGCAAAGAAAAGTAGGTGCCGCCCCGCACAGGGGCAACGCTAATAGACCACTAACAAAGCAAGGAAAGGCCAAAGCAGCAAGAACACCGACAAGCGCCGCACAGGCAAAAAACCACCCACCTTAGTCCGGCGCCGAAGAAGCCGCCCCATGACTAAGCCAGTCCAGCACAGCAGTCGCATCATCATCAGCCCCGCTACGAGCCTTAGCGACAGCCTCCGCCACATCCTCACTAGGCATGGCACGCCGAATGGCGACACCAACAGCAAGAATATCAATCATCACAAGATGCAAAATCCGCGAAATCATCGACAACTGTGACTCGCGAATCTCGATGTGATCAGTCTCGAGCGCCACCGTCGCACGCTTGGCCAGCGGCGTATTACTAGACGTAATAGCAATCACCTGCGCCCCAGCCTGCATCGCCACATCCAGCACGCGCAGCAACTCCGGCGCACGCCCCGACTTCGACACCGCAACGATCACATCCCCCTTGCCAAGCAGCGCCGCCGACGCTGCCTGCATGTACAGATCGCCATAAGCAATCGTTGGGATGCCAAAGCGGAAGAACTTGTAGTGCGCATCTTGCGCGACAATATTCGAATTGCCGAGACCATAAAACTCGATGCGGCGCGCGCCGTTCAACAGGTCGATCGCCCGCTCGACATGCTCGAAGTTCAAATGCTCACGCAACTGCAAAATCGCAGAGATCGTGTTGTCCAGGACCTTTGCGCCAAAGTCCGTCGCGGTGTCACCCAGGTGCACCTGGCTATGACTCACCGGAATCGTTCCGGTCAACCCCGTCGCCAGCTTCAGCTTGAAATCGGATAAGCCCTGGCAGCCCAGCGAGCGGCAAAAACGGATCACCGTCGGCTGGCTCACGTCAGCCTTGCGCGCAATGTCGACGATCGGATCGTTGATGATCGAACGCGGATGATTCAACGCCAGATCCGCCACGCGGCGCTCTGCCGGCGTCAATGCGTCGCGCATCTGGCGGATGCGCTCGAACACTGCAGATGAACTGCCGCCCGCACGGTTCGACAACTGCTCCGCCAGAATCGCCGAGACGCCCAGGAACGCCGGGTACTCCGCCGTGATCACGTAAGTCGGTACGCTCTGCAGATACGCCTCGAAGCGGCCCTTCGCCTCAAAGCGCTCGCGGAACGACGAACGCTCGAAGAATTCGCCCAGCCGCGGCACCACGCCGCCGCCGATGTAGATGCCGCCCAGCGCACCCAGCGTCACCGCGATGTTGCCGGCGAACGTGCCCAGGATGCCGCAGAACACATCTACCGATTCCGCCGCCAGCGGCTCGCCCTCGAGCGCGCGTTTGACCACCTCGGAGGTGTCGAAGCTGGCAGGCACGCGTTTCTTGTCGCGCGCCGCCAGCGCCCGGTAGATCACCTCGATGCCCGGACCCGCCGACACGCGTTCGAACGATACGTGCGACCACTTTTTGCGTGCGTACTGCAGCACCAGGTCTTCGCGTTCGTCAGCCGGCGCGAAGGTGGCGTGGCCGCCTTCGCTGCCCAGCGCAATCCAGCGGTCATCTGCTGGGATCAGACCGGAGACGCCCAGACCCGTGCCCGCACCCAGCAGTCCGATCACGCTGTTCGGGCGGCGCGCGCCGCCGCCCACCTGCACGCGTTGCGTGTCGGTCAGGCCCGGCAATGCCATCGCCAGCGCCGTGAAATCGTTGACGACCAGCAGTGTGTCGAAGCCCAGCGCGCGGCGCGTGGCTTCGATCGAAAAGGTCCAGTCGTGGTTGGTCATGCTGACCTGGTCGCCGTCGACCGGGTTCGCAATCGCAATCGCCGCGTGGTTCACGCGACCAATCTTCGTATCTTTCAGGTACTTCTTGATGACGTCAGCGACGCCCGGGTAGTCGGCGCAGGGATACACCTGCACCTGGCCAATTTCGCCCGGCCCCGTCTCCAGTGCAAAACGCGCATTGGTGCCGCCGATGTCGGCCAGCAGGCGCGGTCCGTCGGCGTGCTGGCCCGCGCCCGGGACAGCGTTACTTTTCACACCAGTAGACATCGAGTCTCACTCCCTTGTCGTTTGCCAACTGTGAGATGGCATTTTTTTGTGGCGCAGCGGCGGCAGCGTTGAGCACGTCCAGCTTGCGCGGTCCTGCAATCAACAGAAATAGCCGGCCCATCTGCTTTAACGCGGACATGGACCAGCTCACGCGTGCATGCGGCGCAGCGCCCGGATGCACGGCAACAAAATGTTCCTGCGTCGTGATGGCGAAGTCCCACTCGGGCGCATCCGCAAAGATCGACGCTGTGTGACCGTCCTCGCCCATGCCGAGCACGGCGACATCCGGCAGCGTGCGACGCGCGTCGGCGTTCAACGCCGCAACGTGCGCCTCGAGCGATTGACTGGTGTCCACCAGCGGCCAGAATGCGGCAGCTTTCGCGGCATTCTGCAACAACGTCTCGTGCGCAAAACGCGAATTGCTGTCATTGTCCGTTTCGGGAAGCCAGCGGTCGTCGACCAGCGTCACAGCAATGCGCGCCCAGTCGAACGGTTGTGTGGACAGCGTTTGCAGGAACGGACGCGGACTGCTGCCGCCCGACACTGCGAGCGTGACGTGGTTCGGCCCATTACCGGCCGAGGCCGCGCGAGCGGTCAGGGACGCCTGTAACGCGTCGCCCACCGCTTTCGCCAGTGCGTCCGATTGGGCGCGCTGGTCGTCGAAAGTGTGAAGCTCGATCATTTCTCCTCCGTACTGCTTTTTTGTCGGGTCTGCGGAATATGCCGTCACGCTGGACAACTGCTGCCTAAGGGACCGGTTCCTTACGCTGCCGTTGCCGCTGTTACGGCGCCACCCCGTTCAGTCGATCGGTATATCGCATACGGTGCACGCGGCGCGGCTTTTCAGATGCGCTGCGTCACCGCAGATCAGTTTTCTTCTTCGAGCCAGCAGGTGCCGTGCTGCGCCAGCATCGCGCTCGAGGCCGCCGGCCCCCACGTGCCTGCTGCATAGGGCTTGGGCGGCTTGTTAGCGGCTGCCCATTCGTTCAGGATCGGTTCGACCCAGCGCCATGCGGCTTCCTGTTCGTCGCGCCGGACAAACAGCGCGAGCCGGCCGTTGATCACGTCGAGCAACAGACGCTGATAAGCCTCCATCTGTCCTTCGCGGAAGAACTGGTCGAACGCGAGGTCGAGGTGAACGCTGGCGAGGTTCATGCCCTCGCCAGGCTGCTTGGCGAGGCAATACAGACGGATCGTTTCGTTCGGTTGCAGGCGGATCACCAGCCGGTTCGCGCCCGGACGCAGGGCTGTCGGTCCGAGCGCCGAATGCGGCACTGCACGGAAGTTCACCACGATCTCGGCGACGCGATCCGCCAAACGCTTGCCGGTGCGCAGGAAGAAGGGCACGCCGGCCCAGCGCCAGTTTTCGATTTCCACCTTCAGCGCGACGAAGGTCTCGGTGTTGGTGTTCGCCTTGACGCCCGGTTCCGTGGCATACGCCGGCACCGAGGTGCCGCGGATGCCGCCCGCATGATACTGGCCGCGCACTGCGATCTTGCTGATGTCGCGCTGATCGATGGGCTTCAAGGCCCGCAGCACGCGCAGCTTTTCGTCGCGCACCGAGTCCGAATCCATCGAGTGGGGCGGCTCCATGGCCACAATCGAGAGCAACTGCAGCAAATGGTTCTGCACCATGTCGCGCAGTGCGCCGGTATTGTCGTAGAAGTCGCCCCGCGCTTCCACGCCCAGTTCTTCCGCGATTGTGATCTGGATGCTCTCGACCCACTCGCGGCGCCACAGCGGTTCGAAGAGCGCATTGCCGAAGCGCAGCGCGAGCAGGTTCTGCACCGGCTCTTTGCCGAGATAGTGGTCGATGCGGTAGATCTGTTCTTCGGCGAAGATTTCGCCCACTGCGTCGTTGATCGCGTTGGACGACTTCAGGTCGTAACCGAGCGGCTTTTCCAGCACGATGCGCGAATTCGTATTGAGGCCCACCGCGGCGAGCGCACGGCAGATAGGCACGAACAGCGACGGTCCGGTGGCGAGATAGAACACACGGATACCGGGCAACTCGCTCACTGCATCGCGCAGTAGCGCGAAGTCTTCGGCTTTGCCCAGGTCGAGCTTCACATACTGGATGCGTTCGAGGAAGCCAGCCCACGCCGCTTCATCGAGACCGTTCTGCGAGACGTACGGCTTGACGTGTTCGTTGACCCACTCGATATACCCTGCGCGATCTTCGACATGACGCGTCACCCCAACGATCTTGCCGCTTTCCGCCAGCATCCCCGCACGGTGTGCTTCATACAGTGCAGGAAGGATCTTGCGCATCGACAGATCGCCGGTTCCGCCGAAGAGCACGAAGGTGAAACTTGAATCGGTAAACATGAGTCTCCGTCGATGTCCTGAAGGCCGCCCGCAGCGACCGTAGTCCGATAAAATTTTTTTTGACACTGAATTGTAGTTTAACTACAATCCAAATCAAGAGGTAGCGCTAAATCGATGAAAAAAGCGGGCATGGTCAGACGAGATGCGCGTTTCCCGAGTCGGCTGGCGTCCCCTGCATGTTAACGGACATTGCCTTTTCGCATGTGTTGGCTGCCGCGGGGCGGCAAACAGCCATGCGGGTGTCAGGGTTAACGTGTGAGGTGCCTCGAGTCTGCCGCGCGCGACGCGGGCAGGCAAAAATCAAAAGAGGAGACAGTCAGTTGCATCCCGAACCACTCATCTTCTGAGCTTCCAGCGGCCGAACGTCGGCTTGCCGGCACATGCATGCGCATGCGTCTGCCCGAGGCTCGATCGCCGCCCAGTGTTTTGCCTGTTTGAACCAACCACAGCGCCCTGGAGAGTCAGGGGCCATTCGTTTTTTGTTCAGGTGTCTGGAGGAGATAAGCAATGAAATTTCGCGCGATCATGGGCGCTTTGTGCGCCGCAGGTCTGATGTGTGGTGTATCCGCAGCGCAAGCTGCCGAGTCGATCGAAGTGCTGCACTGGTGGACGTCAGGCGGCGAATCGAAAGCCGTCGGCGTGCTGAAAGACGACATGCAGAAGCAGGGCTACACCTGGAAGGACTTCGCGGTTGCGGGCGGCGCAGGTGCGGCGGCCATGACGGCACTGAAGACGCAGGTGATCTCGGGCAACGCGCCGAGCGCTGCGCAGATCAAGGGTCCGCTGATCCAGGAATGGGCGGAGCAGGGCGTGCTGGTGCCGATCGACTCGGTCGCGGGTGACTGGAAGAAGAACCTGCCGCCGCAGATCGACAAGATCATGCACGCAGACGGTCACTACGTGGCAGCGCCGTTCTCGGTGCACCGCGTGAACTGGATCTGGATCAACAAGGCTGCACTCGACAAGGTCGGCGCCAAGCCGCCTACCACGTGGCCGGAATTCTTCGCCCTCGCTGACAAGCTGAAGGCCGCCGGCATCCAGCCGGTTGCTGCCGGCGGTCAACCGTGGCAAGACCTGACGCTGTGGGAAGACGTCGTGCTGTCGCAAGGCGCTGACTTCTACAAGAAGGCGATTGTCGACCTCGACCAGAAGACCCTGACGTCGCAGCAGATGGTCGGCGTGTTCGACACGGTCCGCAAGATCGAGTCGTACATGGACACGGGCCGCACGGGCCGTGACTGGAACCTCGCAACGGCCATGGTCATCAACGGCAAGGCCGGCATGCAGTTCATGGGCGACTGGGCGAAGGGCGAGTTCGCGAACGCGAACAAGCAGCCGGGTACGGACTATATCTGCGCACCGGTGCCGGGCACGTCGAAGGGCTACACGTTTAACGTCGACTCGTTCGTGTTCTTCGCACAGAAGGGCGCGAAGGATGCAACCGCTGGTCAGCTGGCACTCGCCAAGACGATCATGAGCCCGGAATTCCAGGAGCAGTTCAGCCTGTACAAGGGTTCGATTCCGGTCCGTCTGGGCGTGAACATGGACAAGTTCGACGCTTGCGGCAAGCAGTCGTACGCGGATGAACAAACGGCGATCAAGGCCGGCGGTTATGTTCCGTCGCTCGCGCACGGTATGGCTCAGCCGGATGCAACGGCTGGCGCGATCACCGACGTCGTGACGAAGTTCATGAACTCGGACCAGGATTCGAAGAGCGCAGTTGAAGCGCTCGCGAAGGCTGCGAAGACGAAGTAAGCAACGTAGCGGGGCGCCCGGTTGCGACTCCACGCGCAACCGGGCGTTCGCTTCAGGCATCACCGGGCATGAAGATGTACCCAGAGTCACAGCCTATGCCAGCCCAGTGTCGCGCGCTCGCCGCGCTGCTCCCGGCGGCACAGTTTCAGGAGTCGAGTAGTGACTGCTTCTCTTAGCGGAAACGGAAAGGCCACGGCCACCGCGACCCGCCGCACGTCGCCAATGGCGGCGCTCGCCGACCGCTGGATTCCGAAGCTGGTGCTTTCTCCCAGCATCGTGATCAGTCTGGTCTTCGTTTACGGCTTCATTTTTATTACCGGCTATCTGTCGCTGTCGAATTCGCGATTGATGCCGCGCTACGAATTCGTCGGCCTCGACCGTTATCGCGAGCTGTTCGATAACGACGTCTGGTGGACTTCGGCCGCTAACCTCGGCTGGTTCGGCATTCCGTTCATTGCGATCTGCGTTGCGCTCGGGCTGTTCCTTGCGATCCTGCTGGATCAGCGCATCCGTAACGAAGGTGCATTGCGCGCCGTGTTCCTGTATCCGATGGCGCTGTCGTTCATCGTGACCGGCACGGCATGGCAATGGATTCTCAACCCCAATCTCGGCATGCAAAAGGTGTTTCACGACTGGGGTTGGACGAGCTTCCAGTTCGACTGGCTCGACAATCCGGACCGCGCGATTTTCTGTATCGTGATCGCGGCCGTCTGGCAGTCCACCGGCTTCGTGATGGCGCTGTTCCTCGCCGGCCTGCGCGGCGTGGATGCGGAAATTTTCAAGGCGGCACAGGTGGATGGCGCGACGCTGCCCACCATCTACCGCAAGATCGTGATTCCGAGCATGCGCCCGGTGTTTTTCTCGGTGCTGCTGATTCTCTGCCACATCACGATCAAGACCTTTGACCTCGTCGTCGCGTTGACGGCGGGTGGCCCGGGTACCTCGTCGTCGCTGCCGGCGATGTTCATGTACACGTTTTCGTTTAACCGCGGGCAACTGGGCGTCGGCGCTGCATCGTCGATGATGATGCTCGCGACCGTCGTGGCCGTGCTCGTGCCGCTGATGTATATGGAATCGAGGAGCACGCGTAATGCAGCCTAAGATGACGATCAGCCGTGCCGTCATTTATGCGGCGCTGATTCTGTTTGCGTTGTACTTCCTGTTTCCGCTTTACGTGATGCTGTCCACGTCGTTCAAGGACATCGATCAGTTGCGCACCGGCAACCTGCTGACGCCGCCGTCGCATCCGACTTTCGCGCCGTGGATCAAGGCGTGGAGCCAGGCATGTACCGGTGTGCGTTGCGACGGTATGGAACCGTTCTTCATGAACTCGGTGCGCATGGTGATTCCGGCCGTGCTGATTTCGTCGATCATCGGTGCCTTCAACGGTTACGTGCTGACGCACTGGCGCTTCCGTGGCGCGGACATCCTGTTCACGATGCTGCTGGTGGGCTGCTTCATTCCGTTCCAGGCCATCCTGTTGCCGATGGCGCGTTTCGAAGGCTTCATGGGCCTGTCGAACACGGTGGGCGGACTGGTGCTGGTGCACGTGGTGTACGGGATTGCGTTCACGACGATGTTCTTCCGCAACTTCTACGTCAGCATTCCGGCGGAACTCGTGAAAGCGGCGCGTATCGACGGGGCAGGCTTCTTCCTGATCTTCTCGAAGATTCTGCTGCCGGTTTCGTTGCCGATTTTCATGGTCTGCCTGATCTGGCAATTCACGCAGATCTGGAATGACTTCCTGTTCGGTATCGTGTTCTCGGGTGTCGATTCGATGCCGATCACGGTGGCGCTGAACAATCTCGTCAATACGTCGACCGGTGTGAAGGAATACAACGTCGACATGGCAGGCGCCATTATTGCCGCACTGCCTACGTTGCTCGTCTACATCATCGCCGGCCGATACTTCGTGCGTGGCCTGACGGCAGGCGCAGTGAAGGGCTAACCCAAAACGATTGCCGCAGCGCGCTCCCTGGCGGCTGCGGTGCGAACCGGCATCCGGCCTGCGCCGCCTGAGTGTGACGCAGCTGAAGCTGTACCAGAGACAAGAGGATTCACAGCATGGCAAGTCTTTCCATCCGTGACGTGTACAAGACCTACCCGAATGGGGTGCCGGTCCTGAAGGGTGTCAACATCGACATCGAAGATGGCCAGTTCCTGATCCTGGTGGGCGGCTCGGGCTGCGGTAAGTCGACGCTGCTCAACATGATCGCCGGTCTCGAGACCGTGACGAAGGGCGATATTCAGATCGACGGCAAGACGGTGAACAACCTGTCGCCGAAGGATCGCGACATCGCGATGGTGTTTCAGTCGTATGCACTGTATCCGTCGATGACGGTGCGTGAAAATATTTCGTTCGGCCTGGGTATCCGCAAGGTGCCCAAGACGGAGCAGGCGCAGATTGTCGATCGGGTTTCCAGCATGCTGCAGATTCAGCATTTGCTGGACCGGAAGCCGGGGCAACTCTCCGGTGGTCAGCGGCAGCGTGTGGCGATGGGACGTGCGCTGGCGCGCGACCCGGTGATGTTCCTGTTCGATGAGCCGCTGTCCAATCTGGATGCCAAGCTGCGGATTGAGATGCGCTCGGAAATCAAGCTGCTGCATCAGCGTCTTGGGACGACCATCGTTTATGTGACGCACGATCAGATCGAAGCTATGACGCTCGGCGATCGGATCGCGGTCATGAAAGACGGGGTGGTGCAGCAGTTTGGCGCGCCGCAGGACATCTACGATTCGCCTTCTAACCTCTTCGTAGCCGGGTTTATTGGCGCGCCGCCGATGAACTTCATCCAGGGCAAGCTGGTTGAGCAAGGATCGGGCGTGGGCGTTGAGATTGATACCGGCATCAAGCGTAGCGTGCTGAATTTGCCGTTCACGTCGGCCAAGGTTAAGGCGCAGGTCGGCAAGGAAGTTATCCTGGGTCTGCGGCCTGAGCGGATTACGGATGCTCGCAGTGCGCATAATGTCGAAGATGCGCAGTTGCAGCCGATCGAGGTCAAGGTCGATGTGATCGAGCCTACCGGACCCGATACTTTGGTGTTTGCTCAGGTCAACGGTAAGCGCGTGGTGAGCCGCGTGCATCCGGCTTCGAATCCGCAACCGCTTAGCAACATGACGCTGCTGTTTGATGTTTCCAAGGCAGTGCTGTTTGATCCGGCTAATGAAGAGCGGATTGCTTAAGGGTTTTTCGCGGTAGGTTTAGCGAAGAAAACAAAGGCCCCATGCGTCGGAAGACGTATGGGGCCTTTTTGCGACTGCTGCGAGTGTCCGCTTTCGAAAGATGCGATCGACGCTGGGCCACTCACATGAGGCGGTCGGGATTCTCCACAGCAATCACACGCCGCAGCCGGATTTGGCCAACGGTGCAACGCAGGGACTCCGCTTGCGATCAGTGAGCTTCGCCAGCGGACGACGGTGCGCCCGATTGCGATCCCGTGCTGTCGCTGCCGCCGTAAGCCGCGTTTGCATTGCGCTGGGCGGCTTGACGTTCAGCCCGTTGAGCCCAGGCTTTTTGTACCTGCTGACCTTGCGGCGTAGCGCCCCAGTCGTAACCAACCGGGCCGGCAGGGCCGGTGCCACCCGCGAAAGCAGGGGCGGCGATGGCGGTCGAAGCCGCGATCAGGGCAGCGGCGATAAGTTTGGTGTTCATGAGATACCTCCAATAGATTTTCGGCGTTCGGGAGAAGCTGCGGAAGGAACCAGAACTTCGCGTCGCAGCACAGTCGAACGGAGTGTATACCCGTACTATTGGAATTTTATGTTGATAACCTGAATTTACTATTCTTCGAGGGACAACAATCTTGGGAGCGTTCCCGGACGGGCGTTTCAATGGGGCGCAATCGGCCCTTCGCAGGCCGCACCAGTGTATGCCGTAAAGTGAAAGAGTCTTGATCAGATCTTCATGGGGTTCGCCCAGCGCTCCCTAATTCACGCCCGTTCCAGCCGCACGTCTGGCTTCACGCCATTCTGCAGGACCGATTTCCTGCGGGAATCCTTGGCGCAAACAGCCGCTCCATGACTGAGCCAATCGAGCGCTGCAATGGCATCATCATCCGCGCTACCGCGCACCTTGGAGAACGTCTCGGCCATATCCTCGCCAGGTACAGCGCGCCGGATAGCCACCCCAACCGCAAGAATATCAATCATCACGAGATGCAAGATTCGCGAAACCATGGAGAGCTGCGACTCACGAACCTCAATATGATCCTTCTCCAGCGCCACGGTAGCGCGCCTGGCCAACGGCGTATTGCTTGACGTAATGGCAATTACCTGCGCTCCGGCCTGCATCGCGGCCTCCAGCACTCGTAGCAACTCCGGCTCACGCCCTGACTTCGACACGGCAACAATCACGTCGTCCTTCCCAAGCAGCGCCGCGGACGCCGCCTGCATGTACGGATCGCCATAAGCAATCGTAGGAATGCCAAACCGGAAGAACTTGTAGTGCGCATCCTGCGCGATGATGTTCGAATTGCCGAGCCCGTAGAACTCGATCCGGCGCGCACCGCTCAACAGTTCGATTGCCCGCTCGACATGCTCGAAGTTCAAATGCTCACGCAACTGCAGAATCGATGAGATCGTGTTGTCCAGTACCTTCGCGCCAAAGTCCGTCACGGTGTCGCCCAGATGCACCTGGCTGTGACTCACAGGAATCGTTGCGGTCACTCCGGTCGCCAGCTTCAGCTTGAAATCGGACAATCTCGGCCAGCCCAGCGAGCGGCAGAAACGGATTACCGTCGACGGGCCCACGTCGGCCTTGCGTGCGATGTCGACGATCGGGTCGTTGATGATCGAACGCGGATGATTCAACGCCAGATCCGCCACGCGCCGCTCTGCGGACGTCAACGCGTCCCGCATCTGGCGGATGCGTTCGAACACCGCCGTCGAGTTTCCGCCCGGGCGATTCGACAACTGTTCCGCCAGAATCGCCGAGACTCCGAGGAACGCCGAATACTCAGCGGTGATCACGTAAGTCGGCACGTCCTGCAGATACGCCTCGAAGCGGCCCTTCGCCTCGAAGCGCTCACGGAACGACGAACGCGCAAAGAATTTGCCCAGCCGCGGCACCACGCCGCCGCCAATGTAGATGCCGCCCAGCGCGCCCAGCGTCACCGCCATGTTGCCGGCGAACGTACCGAGGATGCCGCAGAACACATCAACCGATTCCGCCGCCAGCGGTTCGCCCTCGAGCGCAAGTTTGACCACGTTGGCGGTGTCGAAGTTGGCAGGCACGCCTTTCTGGTCGCGTGCTGCCAGCGCCCTGTAAATGACCTCGATGCCGGGCCCCGCCGACACGCGCTCAAACGACACATGTGACCACTGCATGCGCGCATATTGCAGCACCAGATCTTCGCGCTCATCAACCGGTGCGAAGGTGGTGTGGCCGCCTTCACTGCCGAGTGCAATCCAGCGGTCGGCAGTGGGAATCAGGCCACAGACACCGAGATCCGTGCCGGGGGTCAGCAGTCCGATCACGCTGTTCGGGCGGCGTGCGCCGCCGCCCACCTGCACGCGTTGCGTGTCGGTCAGGCCTGGCAATGCCATCGCCAGCGCCGCGAAGTCGTTGACCACCAGCATTGTGTCGAAGCCCAGATCGCGCCGTGTCGCTTCAATCGAAAAGGTCCACTCGTGATTGGTCATGCTGACATGGTCGCCGTCGACGGGATTCGCAATCGCGATCGCCGCGTGGCTTACGCGGCCAATCCTCAAGTCTTTGAGGTATTTCCTGATGACTTCGGCGACGCCCGGGTAGTCGGCGCAGGGGTAGATCCGCACCTGACAAATCTCTCCCGGCCCCGTCTCCAGCGCAAAGCGCGCGTTGGTGCCGCCGATGTCGGCTAGCAGCCTCGGTCCGTCAGCGTGCTGGCCCGCACCCGAGGCAGCATTACTTCTCACACCAGTAGACATCGAGTCTCACTCCGTTGTCGTTTGCCAGCATTGAGATGGCATTTTTTTATGGCGCAGCGGCGGCGGTTTTCAGCACGCCGAGCTTGCGCGGTCCCGCAATCAACAGAAATAGACGACCCATTTGCCTCAGCGCGGACATCGACTGCCTTACACGCGCATGCGGCATTGACCCGGGACGCGCAACTACGAAACTGAACCGCTCGAGTTTGGTGGAGGCTTGGACTCCTCAGCAAATGGGGCAATGAAAAAGTCGAGCAAATCGTTCTGGATGTGCCTGAACCGGCGCGGCACGCTCGCCGGGCGGGCAATGATGGAGCGCTGATCTATCGCTCCGACAGCGGTTCCTGGTACATCGACATTAGCTACAGCGAACGGCCGGCCCACGCAGGCATCGAGCTGTCGATCGACAGCCGGGAAGGCGGCTACGACAACACGCTGACTGAAACGATCAACGGCCTGTAGAAGGCGGAACTGATTCATCGTCGTGCGCCGTGAAAAACACGTGAGTTTGCTGGACTGGCGATGCCGGGATAGTTGGCCTTGCTCGACCACCCTCGGCTGATGGAGCCGCTCGGCTATATCTCGTCTGCAGAAGCTGAAGCAAACACTACTGACCTGCAACTCGGCATTCTTTCTGCTGGACCGATATCGACTTAAACCTATCAGCCTCCACCATTACCGGGCGTGGTTAAACTGAAATTCTGTATTTCAATTTGCGCATGTGGGTGTTGCTTTTGCCCTGTTCATGAACGAACGGCACACAAAGATGAGGTGTGATTTGAGGTTCGTATAACGCGCGTCAATGGGCATGCTACAGCAAATTGATCGCTGCCTATATTGCCTGTCTGTTGCACGGTTTTACTTGTTCGTTCGTAACCGCCCCTCGCGATGTGAATTTTTGCAGAAAATGTTCAATATCATGATATTGAACAAAAGACTTTTATCTATAATGATAACAATCGAAAGCGTCGTGTTTTGCGAACTACGTCCGCCTTTCTTCGAAAAGGCACAACTCCTTTGCGCATCAGGCCTCCAGCCCGATTGGCTTCCCGCGGGACACGCCGAGTCTTATTAAATGGCCACCCGAAAGGTGTTTCGCGGCATAGCGAAGGCCTGATACGAAGATTGGTAGGGCGAAGCATTACTTATATTACCTGTTTGTTACGTTATTTTACTGAGCTGTGCATTATTGCCATTGTCTGAATAAATTTCCCATCGAAATTTCATTATCTGCATTAATCTCTTGTTGAGTGAGCGTTACTCTCATCGATTTTGAGTGTCAATAGTGACAATCCTTGTCATTAGCCCCTGAGAACTTTAATTCCCTTGTTATATGAGGTTCTGGCACTTTTCGACGATCCGCTTACACGGATCAATATGGCAATTTCGCCACACCAGTCTGGCCGACTTCGATTTTTTTATCCGACTCTCAGGTATTCTTGACAAATCAGTAGGCAAAGTACGAAAAGAAAGTAATTTGAAAGTAGTTTGACTACGCCGCGCAGGGGGAGACCGGTCGACGCAAGATCCACGTGACGCAAAGATGGCCCCCAAGGCTATGGTCAGGACAACACACCAGGATCGTCTGACTGTCTCCCTCGTATGAGATGTCTGTTCGGCGCCTCCGGTGCCCGAGCACCATTAGTAGTACTTCCTGTTTTTTCTTTTTGATAAGGTATGGAGGAGACGATGAAAAAAGCTTTACTCGCCGCTGCGTTGATGTCGGCTGGCGTCATTGCCCACGCTCAAAGCAGCGTGACGCTGTTCGGCCGCCTGGATGCGGGCGTTGAATACATGAGCGGCATACCTAGTGCGACTGGCACGGGTTCCACGTCTCGCGTCAAACTGGAAAGCGGTGACTGGGGTACCAGCCTCTGGGGTATGAAGGGCGTGGAAGACCTGGGTGGCGGCTTGTCGGCGGTGTTCCACCTGGAAGGCTCTTTCAGCACAGCGACGGGCGCGCTCGGCGGCCCTAACAACCTCTTCAATCGTTATGCATTGGTTGGGATCCAGGACAACCAGGTCGGTACCCTGACCTTGGGTCGCGAGTTGACCCTCGATGGCGAGGACCTGTGGGCATATGACCCGTTCGCCCAGTCGTCGTGGTCGTCGGCATCGCTTGTACGTGGCCGCAACTGGCAGGCTTCGAGCAACAACATCAATTTTGACTCGCAAACCTTCGGCGGCTTCGCTGCGCGCGTCCAGTACTCACTGGGTAACACAACGAACTTTAACGATGGCGCTACGGGCAACGGCGGTCAACTGAACAATGAAGGCCGTTCAGATGCTGTGGAGCTCAAGTACAACAACAGTCTTCTCCAGCTTCGCGCCGTGTATGACGAAGTTCGCAATGTGAACGGCGGCCTTGGCGACACAACCAACGGCGTGTGGGGCTCTTCGCGCGAATATATGGCTGGCGGCAACGTGATCCTGGGACCATTCACGCTGAACGCGATGTATGACGGCCTGCGTAGCTCGGGGGTGAGCGGTGCCCCGACTGGCATTCCGACGACAGCAAACCAGGAATACGGCGGTGTGACATGGCATGCTACGCCGGCCGCACAGCTGATTGCAGCCGTGTACCACGTCAATGCGAACAACGGCGCGGGCAATGCCACGATGTACACCATCGGCGGTTCGTACAACCTCTCGAAGCGCACTTTGCTTGACGTCCAGGTGGCTACCGTGCGTAACAGCAACAATGCTGACTTCAGCCTTGAAGCCAACCTCCCGGGCAATTCGGATAACCCGCTCCCAGGTCACAGCCAGAGCGGCGTGTACGCCGGTATTGAACACTCATTCTGATCGACCCGTGTCAATATAAGACCCGAGAGGAATCACGACGAATCATGATAAAAGGAGAAGCTAAATGAAAGCATTCCAGGTGATCAAGGCCATCAGCGGCGCGCTCATCGTAATGGCCTCGCTCAACGCCTATGCGCAAAGCAGCGATGCGACGGCGGCGCCCGCCATGTCAGCTGCCCCGAGCGCCAAGGCGACCAGGGCTTCCAACCGGGCTCTGCAACGCAAGGTGCTTAAGGCACTGGCCAAGGCGAAGGGCTTGACCGCTGAAAACATCACGGTCCGTGCACGCGGCGGTGTCGTGACGTTAGAAGGTCGGGTGTCCGATCAAGGGCAAAGCGACATTGCTACGCAAACCGCTCAAGGCGTAGCGGGCGTGACGTCGGTGACCAACGCACTGCAGGTCCGCGAACAGTAAGCCTGCCTGAAACCGGGCACAACCCTGCATGCCAGAGGGTTGTGCCCGTTTCAATTCGGACGTGTGCAAAGACTGCGTTCGCTTCAACTCCCCAACTTGTTCGGATCCCGCCAGGCCCGTTCGAACGGTAGTCGCCACGCCCGCGGCGCGACGAGCTGATGAATAGCGTTCGGCCCCCACGACCCCGGTGAATAGAACCGGACAGGCGGTGGAGATTCCAGCAACGCGGTCGACACTTGCCACAAGCGCTCGATGCCCTCAGCGGTTGTGAACAGCGTACGGTCGCCTCGCATGGCATCAAGAATCAGCCGCTCGTACGCCTCAAGCACGTCGCCAATCATCCCCGTGTCACGCATGGCAAACTGCAGGCTCAGCTTGTCCAGCCGCATCCCGGGGCCTGGCCGCTTGCCATAGAACGACAGCGACATCTTCGACGCATCCGCTAGGTCGAACGTCAAATGATCCGGTCCCTGGGAACCGACACCGGACCCAGCGGGAAACATGCTCTTGGGCGGTTCGCGAAATGCGATGGAAATGATTCGTTGTCCTTCAGCAAGCCGCTTCCCGGTGCGGAGATAGAACGGCACACCGGCCCAACGCCAATTGTCGATAGAGCACTTCAACGCAATGAATGTCTCCGTCTCCGACTCAGGACTAACACCTTCCTCGGCCCGATACCCGGTGTATTGCCCTCGCACGACATCGGAGGGTTGAATCGGCAACATACTGCGAAACACCTTGTTCTTTTCCTCACTGATCGGCGCTGGTTCGAGCGAGGTCGGAGGCTCCATCGCCATGAACGCGAGAATCTGGAACAGATGCGTGACCACCATGTCGCGAAACGCCCCGGTCTGCTCATAGAACCCTGCGCGCTTGCCGAGCCCGAGCGTCTCCGGCACATCGATCTGCACGTGGTCGATAAAGTTGCGATTCCAGATAGGTTCGAATAGCCCATTCGCGAAGCGGAATGCGAGAATGTTTTGCGCCGGCTCTTTCCCGAGGAAGTGGTCGATGCGGAAGATCTGCTCTTCTTCGAACACTTCGTGCAGCCTGGCATTCAACGACACCGAGCTTGCCAGATCGGTCCCAAACGGCTTTTCCATAATGATCCGGGAACGCTCGACCAGTCCCGCGTCCTTGAGCATCCCCACTGCCGACAAGGCCGCGTTTGGCGGCACGCTCAGATAGTGCAGCCGCTGGCATTGAGCTTCGAGGCTTTGTTCGGCTCGTTCAACCGCGACCTTGAGCGCCTCGGCACCTGCGGCCAGCGACAGATAGTCGAGATGCGCGGAAAAGGTCTCCCATTCCGCCTCGACGATCGGGCGACTGGAAAACTCTTCGAGCGCTTCCCGTGCAATACGGCGAAAGTCATCCAGCGTGATGTCATCGAGCGCGACCGCAATCACCCGGCAGCCGGGAATGAAGCCCGCACTCGCCAGGTGGAACAAACCGGGCAAGAGCTTGCGTCGCGCCAGATCGCCGGTGGCGCCGAAGAGGACGACTACTTGGGGAAACCGCGGACCCACTCCTGGGGAGATCTTCGCCATCGTGCTGATCCTTGTTGGTTAGCGACGTCAAACGAAAGGGCGATGCGCCAGGGCGAAGCCCCGCTGGATTTCAGCAAGCAATTCTACGCGGCGAAAACTTCAAAGAGCCGCCCGAGTACAGGCGGATACGCCAAAAACGCGCGAGGCTTTCGCGCTTCAGGCATTCAGTGGCCGCGAGGCGCAGTGAAGTCAGGCTGGCGTATACCCCATTGCAACGATTTTTTTCCCGTGAAACACTTCTGTCCATCTGCTGTGTCGGACTGTTATCCGATATACCAGACAAATGAATTTTGGCGTGACGTTGTCTTTGAGCTCCTCGATTGGAGCGCGCCGCGAAGGCTAGGCTGATCGCCGTTTCCGTCCATGCGTGGACTTCTCACTTCAGATCGGGATTGAAAAATGAGAATCGTCAGGGAAAGCGCAAGAGTCGCGTGTTTGCTCGCAGTGGCCGGTCTGATGGTATTCGCCGGCTGCACAAAAATCGCCCAGTCAGATCAGGGCGGCGCGGCCGATTCGGCGCTCAAGCAGGTTCTGCAGCGCGGCACCTTGCGCGTAGGCGACTGCTTGACCTTTGCACCATTCGGCTTCTACAACAAGGATGGCCAGCCCGACGGTTACGACGTTGACCTCGCGAAAGAACTGGCCAAGCAGATGGGCGTCAAGCTCGAAGTCGTGAATACGACGAGTGCCAATCGCATTCCGAATCTGCAAACGAGCAAGGTCGACGTGGTGTTCTGCAACTTCACCCGCAACCTCGAGCGAGCCAAGGAAATCTCCTTTACGAATCCGTACGTGGTGGCGAGCGAAGCGCTGCTGGTGAAGAAAAGCAGCGGCATCAAGTCCATTGCCGATATGTCGAATCGCACGATTGCCACCGTCAAAGGCTCGACGAACGGTGATGAAGTGCGCTCGTTGAACATGCAGGTCAAGATTCAGGAGTTCGACAGCTCGGAGGCCGCGATCCTGGCGGTCAAGCAAGGCCAGGCCGACGCCATGATCGAGGACAACAACTTCCTCGCGTATCAGGCAACGCTCGATCCGGATCTGACCGTGACCAACGAAGCATTGGTGCCGCTCGAATACAACGCGTTCGGCGTCAAGCAGGGAGATCAGGTCTGGCTCGATTATCTGAACCTGTTCCTGTTCAACACCAACGCCTCCAAGCTGAACGCGCAGCTTTACAAGAAGTGGTTCGGCACAGATCCGCGCTTCCCGCTGAATCCGCAGTATTGAATCCGCGCGTGCTCCACGTCGGCTCAACGTCGTCTCAAGGACGGAGGAACCATGAGCTATGAATGGCTGACCCTTGCGGGTTACTGGAACGATTTTGTTCGAGCGGCGTGGTTGACGCTTCAGATCACGCTGCTGGCCTTCATCCTCGCGATGCTGCTCGGCTTGCTGACCGCGCTGGCGAGCGCGTCGCGTGTCGGACTGTTGCGCGCCATCGCAAGTGTCTATATCGAAGCGATCCGCAATACGCCAGTACTGCTACAGATATTCATCGTGTTCTTTGGGTTGCCATCGCTCGGGGTTACGCTGAATGCCTATACGGCGGGCGTTATTGCGTTGGGCGTGAACGTCGGCGCATACCTCGCCGAGGTGTTTCGTGCGGGCATTCAGTCGGTGCCGCGCGGTCAACTGGAAGCTGCGTCGATTCTCGGCTTGGGGCGCTCGCAGATCTTTGTAGAAGTGATTTTGCCGCAGGCCGCGCGTGCCGTTTTTCCGGCGATCGTCAATAACCTGATTCAACTGCTGCTCGGCACGTCGCTTCTGTCGGCGATTGCGTTGCCGGAATTGAGCGGGACGGCGACGGTGATCAACGCACGCACGCTGCTCTATCTCCAGACCTTCACGATCACGTTGATCGCCTATCTGGTGTTGAGCAGCGTGCTGTCGTGGATCGCAGGCCAGGTCGGCACGCGTGTTTTCCATCCTCCGCTGGTCATGACGAAACGCTCGCGTCGCCCATTCTTTATGGCGCGACAAAGCGATCGCACGTGAGCGCGCAACCAGGAGACCGGACATGTCAAGCGAATTGCTAACCACGAGCCTCGCGATCCTGATTCAGGGGCTGGTGGCAACACTGCTGCTATCTGTGGCGTCGATTATTGGCGGAACGCTGATTGGACTGCTCGCAGCCGTACTGCGGTCATTCGGACCGTGGGGGACGCCGCGCATTGCCAGGCTCTATACCGAACTGTTTCGCGGTACACCTGTGCTGATCACGCTGATGTTTATCTATTTCGGCGTGTCGTATTTCGGCTATGCGATCGATGTCTTTGCAGCAGGCGTGGTGGGCCTGAGCGTCTATCAAGGTGCCTACATTGCCGAGATATTCCGCTCCGGCATCGAAGCCGTGCCCAAAGGACAGTGGGAAGTCTCGCAGATCCTCGGGCTCAGCAAGACGCAGGCGTTCTTTTCGGTGGTTCTGCCGCAGACCGGAAAGATCGTGATGCCGCCGCTCATTGGTCAGTATCTATCGCTTATCAAGGACACGTCGATCGTCAGCATGATCGGCATGTCGGAGTTGATGCATGCGGGTCAGGCTATTGTCGATCGGGTTGGCAAACCGGTTGAAATCTATGGACTCGTTGCCGTGCTTTATTTCGTTGTGTGCTTCCCACTGTCGCAGTGGGTGCGCCACCATGATCGAAGAAGGAGCCTGTTGTCATGACCGCTACTACCTCTACCACCGCTTCTGCTGCGTCCAGGCCGATCATCAATCTGACTGGCGTCAGCAAGTCCTTTGGTGCCACGCAGGTGCTCAAGGAGATCAACCTGGATGTGCGGCCGGGTGAGGTGCTCGTGCTGATCGGCGCATCAGGGTCCGGAAAGAGCACGGTGCTGCGCATCATGAGTGGTCTGGAAACGGCCGACGCCGGCGAAGTCTGGGTCAACGAAGTGCCGCTGCACGACGCGCGTCGCGCCAAGGAAATCCGCGGGCACGTGGGTATGGTGTTTCAGCAATTCAACCTGTTTCCCCACAAGACTGCGCTCGGCAACGTTACGCTTGCGCTGATCAAGGCGCGCAAGATGAGCCAGACGGATGCGCGCAAACGCGCGATCGATGCCCTCGATCGTGTGGGCCTCGCCGATCGCGCCGATCACTATCCGAGCCAGCTCTCCGGCGGCCAGCAGCAGCGGGTGGCGATTGCCCGGGCGCTGGCGGTCGAGCCGGGCATCATGTTCTTCGACGAAGCCACTTCCGCACTCGACCCGGAACTGGTCGGCGAGGTGACGGAGGTCATGCGCGGCTTGGCGCGCGACGGCATGACGATGGTCGTCGTCACGCACGAGATGGGTTTTGCGCGCAAAACCGCCGATCGCGTCGTGTTCATGGACAAAGGCGTGATAGCGGAGCAGGGCGCGCCTGAGGATATCTTCGTGAACCCGCAGAATGATCGCACCCGGCAGTTCCTGCATCGCGTGCTCGACCATTGACCATTCACCGTGCGCTAAACTGCGAACCCTATCGCCGACGGAGTTGAAGGAATGTCAGCACCAGAGTCATCGAGAGCGCGAGGCGTTGACCGCGTCGTCGGTATTCTCAAGCAACTGCATATCGCGCGCCGTCCGATGACGATGCGCGAACTGATCGAGGCGACTGGCGCGCCGCGCTCGAGCATTTACGAACTGGTCACGATTCTGACGGAAGCGGGGTGGCTCGAGATAGCGGCCGACGGTAGCGTATTTTTCGGTCGCGAGATGCATTACTACGGCGCCGACTACGCGGTGCATAACGATCTGATCAGCCGTGCTCATCAGACGATCCTCGCGCTCGTCAGGAACCACGACGAGACCGCGCAGTTGTGCATGCTCGAGGGCAACAAGTACACCGTGGTGCTGTCGGAGAATAGCTCGCGGCCGTTCAACATCAGCTCGGACATCGGCGTGAAAGTGCCGATTCCGTGGACCGCGACGGGCCGGCTGCTGCTCGGACATCTGCGTCCGGACGAGATTCGCGCGCTGATTCCGGACGAGGACTTTGTCCTCGACAACGGCAGCCGGGTTGAATTCGGGGATTTCCTGCGGGACGTCGAAAAGGCCGCCGAACAGGGCTACTGTTGTACCGAAGGACTGTCGCACACCTTTCGATACTGCATGGCGGCGCCGATACGCGACCGGACCGGTCTGCCGGTCGCTGCGCTTTGCTTCATGACGAGCCGCGATACGGCGCCGGAAAAACGCACCACGATGCTGGAAGATCTGATCCGATCGTCGAAAGCGCTTTCGCAGCCTTATGTTCGTATGTAGATGCGAGTGAAGTTACTCTCGCATGACCTGGCTCAGTGCGGCAACCGGACGTTGAACTTAAACGTGGCGAGTCTCGTGAGCAGGATGAACGCGGTGGCGATCAGTACGCTGTAGACCGTATCGAAGTTGAAGTAATCGAGCAGTAGATACAGCCAGCATCCAAGAAACGCGCAGGTCGCATAGGGTCTTGAATCGCGCAGAATCAGCGGCACTTCGTTGCAGACCACGTCGCGGATCACGCCACCGAACACGCCCGTCAGGACACCCAGCATCACCGATGTGAACCAGGGCATCTGCGCATCGAGCGCCAACGATGTGCCGGAGATGCTAAAAAGGCCAAGCCCGATTGCATCCGCCACCAGTAGCACGCGCTCGGACAGCAGCTTCGACGTCATCTTCAACAACGTCGGCGCGAACAGCGACATCACGAAGATCGCTATCACGTACGGCTGATGCTCGACCCAGTAGAACGGCCTGCGCTCCAGCAGCACATCGCGTACGGTCCCGCCACCAAATGCCGTTGCCATCGCCACAAGAAATGTTCCGACGGCATCGAGCCGCCGCGTCCGTGCCTCAATAAAACCGGAGATGGCATAGGCGAAAATCGCCAGCGCCTCCATGATGCCAAGCGCGAGGGTCAGCCTCGGATGCATTGATGAAGCCCTGTCACGGTTTGGAGTGAGCGGCCTGCGCGCCCGGTTGCAGCAGCACGAGCACTGCGCCAGCGCCGCCGTCATGCGCCCTTGCCTGGCAGAACGCGATGACTTCTTCCTTTTGCACCAGCCACGCCCGCACTTTGCCCTTCAACACCGGTTCCTTGCCGATAGACCCAAGCCCCTTCCCATGAATCACGCGCAGGCAACGCAGTCCGCGTTTGACCGACTCACGAATAAACTCAGCCAGCGCCTCACGTGCCTCGTCGCGACGCATTCCATGCAGATCCAGTTGGGCTTGCACGATCCACGCCCCGCGCCTTAGTTTGCGTACGACCTCCTGACTCACTCCAGGTCGGCAATAGGAAAGCGTCTCATCGGTCTCGAGCAAGACCTCAGGATCGAACTCATCCGAAATCGCTTCGTGCAGCACGGCCTCTTCATCCAGCTTTGTCTGCACCGGCATAGGCGATGGAGGCGTGCGTGTCGGTGGCACCCTTGCAGGCACCACCAAGGGTGCCACGGCGCCCACTTCCCGCCGGAACAGATCGGCATCCGCCGACGCCTCCCGCTGAGCTTGCGCCGCCGCCGCGCGCTCGCGTTCACGCCGCTCGGCATCGCCTTTCAGCGCGGCACGCAAGGCGCCCAAACCGGCAAGCCCAGCCGCCGGCTCGATCACCGGTTTGGACGGCGCAACTGGCGCAGGCGTCGGCTCAACAGCGGCCGCGCGTGGGCGTTTAGGTTCGCTAGGGTGGGGCAGATTCTTTGCCATAACGGTGACACGGTGGAAAGTCGATCGTCGCGTGAGGCCATCGCGCGTCTCGCAGTGCATCTGATGCTCGAAGCAACCGACCGCACGGCCGCGACACGGCGCAAAAGCAAAAGGGCCGCCAGCTTGCCAGCCGCGGCCCTTCGTATGCTGCCAGCGATATCCGGTAAGCGTTCAGGCCCGAGGCCTGCTGCCATTTTACCTTTGCCGCTTCATCAAGCCGGCGTGCTTGCCCGGCTTGATCGCCATCGCCCCGATTAACGCTCTGCTTCGGCGCTCATTGCGTGCTCGCCGGCCATTTCATCAATGGTCTCGAGGTAACGCTGGGCGTCCAGTGCAGCCATACAACCCGTACCGGCGCTGGTAATCGCCTGGCGGTACACGTGGTCCTGCACGTCGCCGGCGGCAAACACGCCCGGCACGCTGGTGCCCGTCGCGTTGCCCGACAATCCGCCATTGGTGATGATGTAGCCGTTCTTCATCTCCAGTTGACCTTCGAAGATATCGGTATTCGGCTTGTGACCGATCGCGACAAACAGGCCTTGCAGCGCGAGATCCGTCGCTTCACCGGTCTTTGTATCCTTGATGCGCAGACCGGTCACGCCCGACTGATCGCCAGTCACTTCGTCCAGCACGTGGTTCCATTTGATGTCGACGAGGCCTTCCTTCTGCTTGGCCAGCAGACGGTCGATCAGGATCGGCTCGGCGCGAAACTTGTCGCGGCGATGGATCACCGTCACCTTTTTAGCGATGCCGGAGAGGTAGAGGGCTTCCTCGACCGCGGTATTGCCGCCGCCGATCACCGCTACATGTTGCTGTTTGTAGAAGAAGCCGTCGCAGGTCGCGCAGGCCGACACGCCCTTGCCCATGAACGCCTCTTCCGACGGCAGGCCAAGGTACTGCGCCGACGCGCCGGTCGCGATGATCAGCGAGTCACAGGTGTATTCAGCCGAGTCGCCAATCAGGCGGATCGGCTTCTCGTCGAGCTTCGCCGTGTGGATGTGGTCGAAGATGATCTCGGTGTTGAAGCGCTCGGCGTGCTCCAGGAAACGCGTCATCAGTTCCGGGCCCTGCACGCCGTTTGCGTCTGCGGGCCAGTTTTCGACGTCCGTCGTGGTCATCAGTTGGCCCCCTTGGGCCAGACCCGTGACGAGGACCGGATTCAGGTTCGCGCGCGCCGCGTAGACGGCGGCCGTGTAGCCTGCGGGGCCGGAACCGAGAATCAGGACTTTGGCGTGTTTCGTGGTGGATGCGGGCATGATCGGAATCCGTTAAAAGCGCCCGGCTCGCCCATGCGAGGCCGCGCGACTACAGCTGAACGTGAGCTGAAACTGTAGATGGGTATCAGACCAGCATTATAAAGGGCGGGCCGCAGGGCTGCTTCATGAAGCTTCCTGATCGTTCCGATAGCCTGTTGCGGCAGTTTTGGCCCGAAAACCACGCTGCCCAGCAGCAGTTACCGTCATTTACAGCCTTGTGCGCGACACTACGTTTACAATAGCCCGGATCGAACGACCCGGCGGCCACGACCGGGCACCCAGCACCGCCTGGGGGCGCGCATGTTGGCCGCACCCGCAACAGGATCAATGGCAAAAGCTCCTTATTCCGCGAGCGCGCAGGCATTGCCCCACCGCATGTCGCGCCTCTTCACCGAAATCCGCTGGATCCTGCAGGTCGCGCTTGGCGTTTTCCTGCTGATGGCGCTCGTCAGCTACAGCCGGCACGACCCGAGCTGGACGCATGCTGCCCAGGTCGACCGTATAGCCAACTGGGCCGGCCGGGTCGGCGCCTGGACCTCCGATATTCTTCTCCTGCTGTTCGGCCTGTCCGCCTACTGGTGGGTGCTGCTGCTCGGCCGCAGCATCTCGGCCAACTACCGGCGCATCACCCGTCACGAAGAACTCAACGAGGACAAGCCACGTGATGCGAGCTGGCTCGCCGAGGTATTCGCCTTCGTTCTGGTCCTGCTCGCTAGCGACGGCATCGAAGCGCTGCGCATGTGGTCCCTCAAGGTGCAGTTGCCGCGCGCGCCGGGCGGCGTGATCGGTGAGGCGGTGGCTCGGGGCGTTTCGCACGCGCTCGGCTTCACGGGCGGCACGCTGGCGCTGATCGTGGCGCTGGCCATCGGTTTATCGCTGTACTTTCGTTTTTCGTGGCTTTCCGTGGCTGAACGGGTCGGCGAATCGATCATCTCTGCCGTCACGTTTGCCCGTCTGCGCCGCGAGGCTGGCCGCGACCGCAAGCTGGGCGAGGCCGCCGCCGTGAAGCGTGAGGGCAAGGTGGAGCAGGGTCGCGTGCGCATCGAAGAGCACGAGCCGGTCATGATCGTGCCGCCGGTGGTCACGCCGGCCAAGTCCGAGCGCGTCGAGAAAGAACGTCAGGTGCCGCTGTTTACCGATCTGCCAGGCGACTCGACACTGCCGCCCATCTCGCTGCTCGACCCCGCGCCGGCCGCACAGGAAACCATTTCGCCCGATACGCTCGAGTTCACCTCGCGTCTGATCGAGAAGAAGCTGAAGGATTTCGGCGTCGAAGTGAGTGTGGTGGCGGCTTATCCAGGCCCGGTTGTTACGCGCTACGAAATCGAGCCGGCCACGGGTGTGAAGGGCAGCCAGATCGTCAATCTGGCGAAGGACCTGGCGCGGTCGCTGTCGCTGGTGTCGATCCGTGTGGTCGAAACGATTCCCGGCAAGAATTTCATGGCGCTGGAGTTGCCGAACCAGCGCCGTCAGACTGTGAGCCTCTCCGAGATTCTCGGCTCCGCTGTGTACGCAGACGCTGCTTCGCCTCTCACCATGGGCCTCGGCAAGGACATCGGCGGCAAGCCGGTGTGCGCCGACCTTGCCAAGATGCCGCACTTGCTGGTGGCCGGCACAACCGGTTCGGGCAAGTCCGTCGGCATCAACGCGATGATCCTCTCGCTGCTCTACAAGGCGAGCGCCGAGCAGGTCCGGATGATCCTGATCGACCCGAAGATGCTGGAAATGAGCGTCTACGAAGGCATTCCGCATCTGCTGTGTCCGGTGGTTACGGACATGCGTCAGGCCGGTCATGCGCTGAACTGGGCCGTTGCGGAAATGGAGCGCCGCTACAAGCTGATGAGCAAGCTTGGCGTGCGTAATCTCGCCGGCTACAACAACAAGATCGACGAAGCGGCCAAGCGCGAAGAAAAGCTGCCGAATCCGTTCAGTCTGACGCCGGACGAGCCCGAACCGCTCACGCGCTTGCCGAATATCGTGGTCGTGATCGACGAACTGGCCGACCTGATGATGGTGGTCGGCAAGAAGGTCGAGGAACTGATCGCGCGGATCGCGCAGAAGGCGCGGGCGGCCGGCATCCACCTGATTCTGGCGACGCAGCGGCCTTCGGTCGACGTCATCACCGGCCTGATCAAGGCCAACGTGCCGACGCGGATGGCCTTCCAGGTGTCGTCGAAGATCGACTCCCGTACGATTCTCGATCAGCAGGGTGCCGAATCGCTGCTCGGCATGGGCGACATGCTCTACCTCCCGCCCGGCAGCGGCCTGCCGGTGCGCGTGCACGGCGCGTTTGTGTCCGATGAGGAAGTGCACCGCGTCGTCGAGAAACTCCGGGAACAGGGCGAGCCGAACTATATCGAGGGCATTCTCGAAGGTGGAGTGACCAGCGACGGCGACGAAGGATCTGCAGGCGCCGAGGGAACTGGCGCGGGCGGCGGCGAGTCGGACCCTCTGTACGATCAGGCGGTGGAAGTCGTTATCAAGAATCGCCGTGCGTCGATTTCGCTGGTGCAGCGGCATTTGCGTATCGGCTACAACCGCGCAGCGCGCCTGCTCGAGCAGATGGAGCAATCCGGGCTCGTGTCCGCGATGTCGTCGAACGGCAATCGCGAGATTCTCACCCCGGCGCGCGAAGCCGAGTAGGCGGCCTCACTCGCGTGGTCCGCTTAGGTGAACATCTTAGGTGAACATTCAAGCGGCCCACGCCCCAACATAGACGGCCGGCGACGCTGACCTTGCGCGTCGCCACCCCGTCCCCGGTCCGATTCAATTCACGGAGAATGATATGCAGCAATACGCTGGGCACCGCGCCCACCCTGACCGTCTCGGACATCTGGTTCGAACGCTCGTGCGCGGGATTGGCCGCGTCGCGATCGGTGCGTCGCTGCTGGTCGCGCAACACGCATTCGCGAGCGGAACCGAGCAGTTGAAGGCGTTTGTTTCACAGGTGCATTCGGCGCGCGGCGATTTCGTGCAGCAGGAAGTGCGCGCGCCGAGCAAGGCACAAAGCGCGAGCGACGCTGTGCAGGTCATGCCGAAAAACAGCACGTCCAGCGGCACGTTTGTGTTCGCGCGACCAGGCAAGTTCATCTGGTCGTACGAGAAACCCTATCAACAGATTCTGCAGGCAGACGGCGACAAGCTCTACGTATACGACAAGGATCTGAATCAGGTTACGGTGCGCCCGCTTGGGGGTGCCTTGGGCGCTAGCCCTGCCGCGATCCTGTTCGGCAGCAACGACCTGGACAAGAATTTCACGCTGCGCGACGCGGGTGTGAAGGCTGGGATCGATTGGCTCGAGCTGATTCCGAAGGCCAAAGACACGCAGTTTCAAAGCGTGGGTATCGGTTTTCGCGACGGCAATCTGCAAGCCATGGAGTTACACGACGTGTTCGGCAACGTAACCTTGCTGACCTTCTCGAACATCCAGAAAAATCCGCCGCTGCCCGCGGATGCGTTCAGGTTCACCGTGCCGAAGGGCGCGGACGTGATCAACGGCTAAGCGTGTATCGCAGCTGTTGGTCGGGTATTGCCCGGGGCCGCGCAGGTTTGCGCGGCCTTTTTATTGGGTATCTGCCATTTGGCGCGGGATATCGGCCTGTCAAACACTTAGGATGGCCGAGGCCTTACGCAACCAGATCCTCGAGCTGTCGATTGACCAGAGGCTCGAGTTCTCGCGCTTCTTTCGCGAGGTTGACCTGCTTGGCTGACTTCGCCACTTCGAGCACGTCCGGCTTGATGTCATAACCTCCTCGCGTGTTCAACCACGCGAGAACGTCCCACAAATGCCAGACCGATGGATTGCCCTCGTGGACCGGGATGGGGAAATCGGCGGCATGGCTCAGCATGAGTTTGCGCATGTTCTGGCGCGAGACACCCGCTACGTCGGCCACGTCCGTCAGGCCGACGAAGTCCGGCGCGGCTTCGACAAGGCGGGCCGACGGCACGGCGCGCTTCACGTCCGCGAGCGCGCTCATCAGCGCGCCAAGCGCACTGGTACCCTCGCGAGCGAAGACAAGGGCGATGCGCCCCGGCTGCCCGACACCGATCGTTGCATCATCGCATCCTGCTTCCGCCAGACGTTCCACGATCTCGTCGTGGTCGCTGTCGTCTGCTGCGAGCTGGTATTTCAAGGTGAAGTCGTATTCCATCTGTTACTCCTGCTTTTCGGCGTTCTTGTTCGTGCTTTGAGGCACGCGCTTTTGCCGGTGTGTCGTGCAATTGTCGACTACCCTTTTGAGAAGCCGAGCGTGATTCCCTGGATTCTTAGGCGTACTCCAGACACTGGTGATGCAGAACTCTCCGCACCGGCATTCCGAGTCGTTGTACGGACAGTACATTTTTCCCCAGGCGTGCCCTTTGCCACCGCTGCTGATGCGCCAGCCGGATGCTTCGGCATAGGCCAGTGCGTCTTCAACTTCCTTCTTCGCGTGTGTCCCTCGAATCATCAATAGCCTCATCATAAGTTCGTTGAATTTGGTTGTCAAGTGACAACCAAATGGATGTAGGCATGCTCGAGATATGTCGGCGATTCGTTTTCGGAAGTGTTAAGTGGTGAGGAAATCTATCTCGAAAATATGCATGCCAGATAGTAACTACATCATCCAGGCGTGGATTTCGCAATAGAAATACCCCTCCGCCGGAAGCCATAGGACGAATGTAAAAGTCGAGGGAGAGGTTGCGAGTGGAGGCACAGACGGAGGGCGGGGAAGACGCGAAAACGGCCCGCCTTGCACGGGCCGTCGAATCGTCGAATGGCTTCTGCTTACGCGTATTCCGTTTTACGTGTCGACACCATGACGAAATAGCAGAGGGCGCCGATTGCCAGTGCAGGCAAGGTCGCGCCGAGATTTGGCAGCCATTGATTGATGGCCTGATACGCGGCGATCCCGATTGCCCACGAGATGAAGGCGCTCAGATGCCAGCCACCCGAGAAACCGTAACGTCCCTGCAGATCGGCGAGCGCGGCGGCCTCGATCCGGCGTTTGCGCACGATGAAGTGGTCCACCAGCACCACACCGAACAGCGGTGCAAACACCGAGCCGATCAGCAGCAGGAAGTTTTGATACTTCGCCATCGGCACGAGCAGTGCGATCGCCGTGCAGAGCGCACCGAACGCCGCGGACAGCAGCGGCACCGTTGCGCGCGTCCAGAACGTGCCGGTCGAGACGGCGGCCGAGTGGATATCGGCGAATGCGTTGTCGACTTCATCAATCAGGATTAGCAGCAACGCGAAGCCGCCGCCCGCTTGCGCGAGCGCACCGGTCAGCAGCGCGTCGCCGCCACCCGCAGCGAGCCCATAGATCGCCCCGAGCGCATAGAACCAGATGTTGGCGATGCCGTAGCCGAGCAGCGTGCCGCGGAACGACTCGCCGGCGCGGCGGCCAAAGCGCGTGTAATCGGCGATCAGCGGCAGCCACGACAGCGGCATCGCGACGACCAGATCGATCGCGCCGCCGAACGACATATCGCCGGTGCCCGGACGGCGCATCAGCGCGGCCAGATCGTGCCTGGCAAGCAGATTCCACGAGAGCCAGACTGCGCCTGCCAGCAACAGCCAGATCCCCCAGGTCCGCAAAAAACGCCGCACAAACGACAGCGGGCCGCTGATCGCGAGCAGCGTCGCAAGCAGGCCGAAGACGATCGTCCAGACGAGCGGTATCGATAGACCGAACGCCTGCTTGGCGAGGGCGTCGGCGGAGTCGCGCATCACGATCACTTCGAATGAGCCCCAGCCGACCAGTTGCACGGCATTGAGCACCGCGGGCACGGAGGCGCCGCGTACGCCGAGCGTCGGACGCAGCGAGGACATGGCCGCGAGGCCCGTATCCGTGCCGATCACGCCGGCAAGCGCCAGCAGCACGACACCGATCACGCTGCCGATGCCGATGGCCGCCAGCGCACACGGTAGCGACAGCCCCGGCACCAGCAGCGCGCCCGCCTGCGCGACCAGCAGGCCGATGCCGAGCGAGAACCACAACGCGAACGCATCGCCGGTGCGGAACGCGCGACGCGCGTCGGGCACCGGCGTGAGCGGTGCGTAGGTGGAACCGGCGTCGCCGGCGAGTGGATCTTGTGCCATCAGGTGATATCCCTGTCGTTGTCTATGTTTGGTCGTGAATTTTGTGCTTGCACACGCTTCAGGCTCGTCGCGGCGCACTGACTGTCATAATGCAGGACCGTGCCGCAGATCGCGCGCCGGCTGTTTCGCTGGCCGGGCGCGTGTCGTGCTGGGTTTGCGTCATGTTGCCGAACCAAGCCCGGAAAGCCGAGATTATCCACAAAACGCCATGTTTGAAGAAACCCGTGCCAACGTCCCGCTCGCTGAGCGTCTGCGCCCCCGCAATATCGATGAGGTGATCGGCCAGAAACATCTGCTCGGTCCGAACAAGCCGTTGCGGGTCGCTTTCGAGTCGGGCGAGGCCCATTCGATGATCCTCTGGGGGCCGCCCGGCGTCGGCAAGACCACGCTCGCGCGGCTGATGGCCGACGCATTTCACGCTGAGTTCATCGCGCTGTCGGCGGTGCTCTCGGGCGTCAAGGATATCCGCGAAGCTGTCGAGACCGCGCAAGTGCATCGCGCACATGGACACCAGACGCTGGTGTTCGTCGACGAAGTGCATCGCTTCAACAAGAGCCAGCAGGATGCGTTCCTTCCGCACGTCGAGTCGGGGCTGTTCGTATTCGTGGGAGCGACCACCGAGAATCCGTCATTCGAGGTGAACAGCGCGTTGCTGTCGCGGGCGGCGGTCTATGTGTTGAAGAGTCTCGACGACGACGAGCAGCGTGAGCTGCTCGATCGCGCGCAGAAGGAACTCGGCGGGCTAACGTTCACGGACGAAGCCCGCGATGCGCTGGTCGGCTCGGCCGACGGCGATGGCCGCAAGCTGCTTAACAACCTCGAAATCGTCGCGCGGGCCGCGGCGCAGCAGAAGACTACGGAGATCGACGGTGCGTTGCTCGGCAGCGCGCTCGCTGAGAACCTGCGCCGCTTCGACAAGGGCGGCGACGCCTTCTACGATCAGATCAGCGCGCTGCATAAGTCCGTGCGCGGCAGCAATCCTGACGGTGCGCTGTACTGGTTCTGCCGGATGCTCGATGGTGGCGCCGACGCACGCTACCTCGCGCGGCGCATCGTGCGCATGGCGTGGGAAGACATCGGCCTCGCCGATCCGCGCGCCGCCCGTATCGCGCTCGACGCCGCCGAAACCTATGAACGCCTCGGCACACCCGAAGGCGAACTCGCGCTGGCCCAGGCGCTCATCTATCTGGCGGTGGCACCCAAATCGAACGCCGGTTACATGGCATATAACGAGGCACGGCGTTTTGTCAGCAAGGACCAGTCGCGCGGCGTGCCGGTGCATCTGCGCAACGCGCCGACCAAGTTGATGAAGGAACTCGGCTACGGCCACGAATACCGTTACGCTCACGACGAACCCGACGCATACGCGGCCGGAGAGACCTATCTGCCCGACGGCATGCGTGAGCCGCATTGGTACGAACCGACGCCGCGCGGTCTCGAAGGCAAGATCGGTGAGAAGCTGGCGCGTCTGTCCGAACTCGATGCGCAATGGCGCAGCGAGAACAAGCCGAAAAAGAACTGAACCGCCGATCCGTCGGCAGCCCGCGCCGGTGCGCTAAAATCCCAGACTCATACAACGAACTTCCGCTCCCACCCCATGCTTGACATCCAGTTGCTGCGCAAAGACCTCGACGGCGTGGCGAAACGCCTCGCCGACCGTGGCTATACCCTCGACGTGGCGGCTTTCACCGCACTCGAAGCGGAACGCCGCGCCGTGCAAACCCGTACCGAAGAGCTGCAGGCTCGCCGCAACAGCCTGTCGAAGCAGATTGGCGGGATGAAAGGGCGGGGCGAGGACACCTCGGCGGTGATGGCGGAAGTGGGCGGCATTGGCGACGAAATGAAGGCGTCGGCGCTGCAACTCGAAGACATCCAGAAACGTGTGTCCGACCTGATGCTCGGCATGCCGAACCTGGCGCACGAAAGCGTCCCGGTGGGCAAGGACGAGGCCGACAACGTCGAAGTGCGCCGCTGGGGCGCGCCGCGTCAGTTCGACTTCGAGGTGAAGGACCACGTGGATGTCGGCACGCCGCTCGGTCTCGATGCCGAGACGGGTGCGAAGCTCTCCGGCGCGCGTTTTACGATGCTGCGCGGACAGATTGCGCGTCTGCATCGCGGACTCGCGCAGTTCATGATCGACACGCATACGCTGCACCACGGCTATACCGAAATCTATACGCCGTACATCGTCAATCCGGAGATTCTGTACGGCACGAGCCAGTTGCCGAAATTCGCCGACGACATGTTCCGCGTCGAGAAGGGCGGTGCCGAAAATACGGTGACGCAATATCTAATTTCGACTTCGGAAATTTCGCTGACCAACACGGTGCGCGAGAGCATTGTCGAAGCGGACGCGCTGCCGATCAAACTGACGGCACATTCACCATGCTTCCGCTCGGAAGCGGGTTCGTACGGCCGCGATACGCGCGGAATGATTCGTCAGCATCAGTTCGACAAGGTTGAGATGGTGCAGATCGTGGCGCCGGAAACGTCGTATGACGCGCTCGAACAAATGGTCGGCCATGCAGAGACGATTCTGCAGAAGCTCGAGTTGCCGTATCGCGTGATTACGCTGTGCACCGGCGACATGGGTTTTTCTGCAACGAAGACCTATGACCTCGAAGTCTGGTTGCCGGCGCAGAACACGTATCGCGAAATCTCGAGCTGCTCGAATACCGAGACGTTCCAGGCGCGCCGCATGCAGGCGCGTTATCGCAATGCGCAGGGCAAGCCTGAACTGGTGCATACGCTGAACGGTTCGGGGCTCGCCGTGGGCCGGACATTGGTCGCCGTGCTGGAGAACTTCCAGAACGCCGATGGTTCGGTAACGGTGCCGACGGCGCTGCGTCCGTACGTCGGCGGCATGGAGCGGCTGGAAGTTTCGGCTGCCTGAAACTGGGCCGAAGGTTTTCCAGGCCATAGCTTCACAGATTCTGTGAAAAGGGGCTTGGAAACCTGTTTCAAGTGTTCTATAATCTTCGCTTCGCCAAGCAACGACCCGCTTGGTTTAGGTGGTGGAGCGTAGTTTAGCAAGCCGTCGCCGATGCCGGAGAGGTGGCAGAGTGGTCGAATGTACCTGACTCGAAATCAGGCGTACGGTTTCCCGTACCGTGGGTTCGAATCCCACCCTCTCCGCCAAAATTCAAAAGAGCCCTGCAGAAGAAATTCCGCAGGGCTTTTTGTTTGTGCGGCTGATTTGCGATTCGTTTGCAACGGTTTGCAAGCCGATACGTAGCGCGCCCACGACCTGCTCATCGTCTGCCCACCGGAGTAAAATTGGAGCGTGATTGACCCGCAACAAAACCCTCTGGTCCTGCGATGAAAACACCCCCCACCGATCAGCGTTCGCGTAAACGTCCGTCAAACCGGACGCTGACTATCCTGACCTGGCTGGTCGCCATCGCAACGCTGGGCGCAGGGGTCGGCTGGCTCGTCTACAGCTACTTCGTCGATATGGAAGTGCCTTACTTCGCGATTCCGCTTGTGCTGTGCGTACCGGTAATCGTGGCTGTCGCATTCCGGAATATCTGGGACTAGCACGCCTAGCCGCCACCATCCAAACCTAGCGCCTCTACCGCTTGCAGCGACCCGAACATGGCCGCCGCGTCGTGCCCAACCCCAGGCACTTCGATCAACCTCCATCCGAACGCCCAGCCATTGCGTCTGGCGACTTCCTCTGCAGCGTGAAACGCATGTGTCCCACGGTCGTAGCGGTTGTCCCCTTGCGCCCGCGCGTGCTTGCCTTGTGCGAGCCAGCGTTGATGGACGTCGTCTTGCCCGAGCAATACGGTCAGCGGCTCAGCCAGATATGCGCGTAGCGCTTTCTCTTCCACTTCATCCGTGCCAAGTCCGTCAAAGCCAAACGGTATTGCAGTTTTCGTATCGGGCAGTACCCAGGTAGACGGGTTGGCAACGACCACACGCGCTGCCGGCACGGGCGCGTAGGCGGCGACCCGGTCTACGAACTGCGCGCCAGCGGAATGCCCAAGCAGGATATAAGGCAATTCAGTTTGTCCCGCTGCGTCCCGTGCCCAGCGCACAAGTTCCGGTATCAGGTCGACGGTGCGACGCCCGGCTGCGGACGTAGCTGAGGCACCGGAAGCACCAGAAGCAATAGACGCAGACGTCATCCCACCATACTGATACTCGTCACGCGGAAACCGCTTCCGATCGAACTGCGGCGCCACCACGATCGCACAGACGCGGTCCGCGAGCGGCCGGGCGTGATCGCGGTACGGACCGCCGTCGCGTCCGACGCCATGAAACACCAGCAGCAAAAACCGTGGCTGGCAGCCGCTTGGCCGGTAAGTAAATACCGGCAAATCGACGCCATCTACCGAAGCAATCTGTTGCGCATTGCCTGGCCCAATTGGTTCGGCAGGCACGTGTGCCGCGCCAGCGGAAAACACAAGCGCGCCGAGTAACGGCAGCGCCATCCGCCAACCGTTTACGCGTCCCGATTGACCGCTTTCATTTCCACGTCTGCGCACGTTTTCCGCCCACGCCGGTTTACCTGTCAGCGGCCAATTATGCCGGTCCGCGTCTAACTCACGCAGCTTCCCAGCTTTTCCCCACGTCCCGCCCAGGCGCGACGCTTCCCGAACCCCACCCCCATTTTCACGACGCCTCTGCATCCGATTCCACACCTGCTGCGTATTTCGATCATGGGTGCGCAAATCCAACCAAATCCCACTTTTACGGGCGCCCGTTTCAAGCTGGAGACCTGCCAATGAGTCACCCCGTTTTGAACCCACAGCCACACGGTCAACGGATCGCGGTCGTCGGCGCCGGCATTTCGGGCTTGGCGAGCGCCTACCTGCTGTCGAAGCACAATCAGGTGACGCTCTTCGAAGCCGGTTCGTACCCCGGCGGCCACACGAACACGGTCGACGTGAAGCTCGAAGGCCATGTCCATCCCGTCGACACCGGCTTTCTGGTCTTCAACGATCGCACTTACCCGAATCTGATTGCCCTGTTCGCCGAACTGGGCGTGCAAGCGCATCCGAGCGAGATGACGTTCTCGGTCTCGCTCGATGAAGGCCGTCTCGAGTGGGCGGGCACGAATCTCAACACTGTGTTTGCGCAGCGCCGCAACATGTTCTCGCCGACCTTCATCGGCATGCTGCGCGACATCATGCGCTTTAACGGCAGTGCTGAGCGCAATCTCGATGTCGCGGCGCAGACCGGCGCCTCGATGGGCGATCTCCTCGCGGCCGGCGGCTACGGCGGCGCGTTTCAGCAGCACTACCTGTTGCCGATGGCCGCCGCAATCTGGTCGAGCGCCACCGCGGACGTGCTGAGCTTTCCCGCCACCACGTTCCTGCGCTTTTGCCTGAATCATGCGCTGCTGCAGGTCAATCGCCGTCCGCAATGGAAGACGGTGATGGGCGGTGGCCGCGAATACGTCCGGCGGATCGTCGGCAAACTCGACGACGTGCGTATCGGCACCCCCGTGCGTGGCGTGCGACGCGATGCTCAAGGGGTCGACGTGTTGACCGATACCGGTCCGCAACGCTTCGACGCAGTGGTGCTGGCCACGCATGCACCCGACACGCTCCGCATGCTCGACGACGCCGACGAAGCCGAACGCAGCGTACTGCGCGCCGTGCGCTATCAACCGAACGTTGCCGTGCTGCATACCGACACGAACCTGTTGCCGCGCTGCCGCCGCGTCTGGTCGGCGTGGAACTATCTGGGCGGCCGGCATCTGGACGGTTCACGCCCGGTCTGCGTCAGCTATCTGGTGAACCAGTTGCAACCGCTGCCGTTCGACGCACCGCTAGTCGTCACGTTGAATCCGGTGGTCGAACCGGCGCCGGGCACCGAGTTGCGCCGCTTCGTCTACGACCATCCGCTATTCGATCTGGCCGCGATCGACGCGCAGCATCGCTTGCCGTCATTACAAGGCCGTCGTCGCACCTGGTTCGCGGGTGCATGGACCGGTTACGGCTTCCACGAGGATGGCCTGAAATCAGCCCTGCGCGTCGCGGCCGATTTCGGCGCTTCGCCGGCATGGGCCAAGCTATGAACAGCAGCGCGCCATACGAGCATCGCGAAAGCGCCGCTCGGCTTCTGGTCGGCCGCGTGATGCACGAGCGGTTGCGACCGCGTCATCATCGTTTCACGTATCCGGTGTTCTACGTGCGCTGCAATCTCGCGCGCCTCGCCACGCTCGATAGCTGGTGGTTCGGCATCAACCGCTGGGGTCCGCTCAGCCTGTTCGCGCGCGACCACGGTCCTTGCGACGGCACTGATCTCGACACATGGATGCGCGCGCAACTAGCCGAGGCCGGTGTGCCGGCCGATGGCGAGATCTGGCTGCAGGCTTTTCCGCGCGTGTTCGGCTATGCGTTCAATCCGGTTAGTTTCTGGTTTTGCCACGACTGTGACGGGGCACTGCGCGCGCTGCTCGCAGAAGTGCGCAACACGTTCGGTGCGCGCCACAGCTATCTGCTTACTGCGGACGGCGGTGGCCCGATCGATGCATCCACTAAGTTGACTTGCTGCAAAGCGCTGCACGTCTCGCCGTTTTGCCGGGTCGAGGGCAGCTACCGCTTCCAGGTCCGCGAGTCGCATCACGCGTCATCCGTGGTCATTGATTATCACGATGCCGACGGCTTGCTGATCCGTACTTTGCTCGCCGGCCGTTTGCAGCCGTTGACGCGCAGCGCAGCGCTGCGCGCGCTCGCGCACCAGCCGTTACTCACGCTCGGCGTGGTCGCGCGCATTCACTGGCAGGCGCTGCGGCTCTTACTCAAGAAGGTGCCGTTTTACGGCAAACATCCTGCGCCGGGCCGCACCGCCAGCGTTGCCACTCACGTTCTTGCAGCCGGTCTCGAAACCGGAGCCCCACACCATTCTTCGTCGATTGAGGAGACTCAGCCATGACGCTTTCAAGGACCCTGAGCGGAAGCGAATCCGCCCCCGCGTCGGGCCGGTTGTTTTTGTCGTTGCTCGAGCGGATTCGCGTCGGGCACCTGGTACTCATCACGCCCGATGGTCAACCGCGTGTGTTCGGCGATCCGCATGCGTCGCCCGGTGCGCGGCTCGAACTGCGCGACTGGCGGGCGTGCGGTGCGATCCTGCGCAAAGGCGACATCGGTTTTGCCGATGCATGGCGCGCATTCTGGGTCGATACACCGGATTTGTCCGCACTCCTGCGCCTCGCGATCCGCAATGAACGCGCCTTGCAGCGCACCGTCTATGGCGGCTGGCTCGCGCAGGTCTGGTACGGTCTGCGGCATCGCCTGCGCCGCAATACGCGCTCAGGCAGCCGTCGTAACATCCACGCGCACTACGACATTGGCAATGCCTTCTACGAGCGCTGGCTGGATCCGAGTTTCACGTACTCGAGTGCCGTATTCGACGGACGCTTCGACACGTCGCTCGAAGATGCGCAGCACGCCAAATATCAACGCATCATCGATACGCTTGGCTTGCGGGCCGGCATGCGCATCCTCGAAATCGGCTGCGGCTGGGGCGGCTTTGCGATGCATGCGGCGCGTCAGGGCATTCATGTGCACGGCGTGACGATCTCGGCGGCGCAACTCGAATTCGCCCAACGGCGTGTGCAAGAAGAGGGTCTCAGCGACCATGTCACTCTGGAGTTACGCGACTATCGCATGCTGACCGCCCAGTACGACGGCATCGTCTCGATCGAGATGTTCGAAGCAGTAGGCGAGCGCTTCTGGCCGACGTACTTCCGCATCCTGCGCGAACGCCTTCTGCCCGGCGCGCGAGCGTTGGTGCAGACCATCACAATCGACGATTCGCACTTCGCCGCGTATCGTGCCACCAGCGACTTCATCCGCGAATACATTTTCCCGGGTGGCATGCTGCCGAGTCCGGAGCGTTTTATCGCGGTAGCGAAGCGCTCGGGGCTCGTGGCTAGCGTGTCGTTGGCTTTCGGCCGCGACTATGCCGAGACGTTGCGGCGCTGGCGCAGTGCCTTCGAGTATCAACTCGAGGCGATCCGCGCGCAGGGCTTCGACGAGACCTTCGTGCGGACGTGGCGTCTATATCTCGCGTATTGCGAGGCAGGCTTCGATGAAGGCCGTACGGACGTGATGCAGTTCGTGGTTGCGTCGGATCGTTGAGATGCGCTCGCTCGTCGCTTTAGTGCTGCTGTTGTGGGCCGCTTCGGCGAGCGCCGACTGGCGCAGCGACGTGCAGTCTGCGCGGCTTGTCGGCGAGGGCGATTTCCGCGTATTCGGCTTCAGTCTGTATCGCGCGCAATTGTGGAGCGAACGCGTGCCGGTGGACTATGACGAGCGCTTTGCGCTGCATATCGTCTATACGCGCAGTATCAAGGGCAAGCGGCTTGCCGACACGGGTATCGACGAAATCAAACGTCAGGCGGAGGCGCCGATTCCACCGGAGACGCTCGATCAATGGCGCGAAGATATGCTGCGCGCGTTCGTCGACGTGGAGCCTGGCGATGAGTTGAGCGCAGTGTTTCTGCCGGGCAAGGGCGTGCGCTTTTACGCAGGGGAGCGCGAGACCGGCGAGTTCGATGATCCCACGTTTGCGCGCGCGTTCTTTGGCATCTGGCTTGATCCGTCCACACGTGCGCCTTCGCTGCGCAAGCATTTGCTTGGCGACCTGCAATAACGCGCGGGCATCTACGTAGAAGCGCGTCGGGCTTTACTCCGCGTGACCCGACGACGAAGAACTTCCCGAGGCCACCGCTGGCGCACGCGCAGAGGAAGCGGCTCGCACGGTGTCCGCATGAACAGGATGCAGTGAATTCAGTGGATACACATTGCCTCCATATACCGTGGCCTGCGTTGAGTCGTTGCCGCGTTGCGCCGCCTGCCCGCTTTCGGCATCGATGAACCGGCTGGAATCGGCCAGCACAGGCGCAAAAAACCGCAACGGCGCGGCAAGCGCAGCAACTAGCAGCGCATGTCCAACTACAGGGTAGTGCTTCACCTCGACGGTATCGCCGGCCGCTCGTAACTTCGCAGCAAGACGGTCTGTGTTGCCGGGGTCGACGGTGGTGTCGCGCTTGCCGGCGGCGAGGAACATCGGCGGCTCGTCGCCGCTCACGAAGTTGATGGGTTGGCTGGCGGCCCGCAGCGGTGCCGGAAAGACGTTCTTCAGTACCGGATCGGTGAGCGGCAAGAAATCATAGGGTCCCGCGAGGCCGATTACACCGCTCAGGTCGCGCTTGCTCATCTGCTGCGCGGCCAGATAGTGGCCGTCCGTCGCCAACAGTACGGCAATGTGCGCTCCCGCGGAGTGTCCCATCAGGAAGATGCGCGACGGATCGCCGCCGAACTCAGCGGCATGGTCGCGCGCCCAGCGTACTGCCGCGGCTGCGTCCTCTACAAAACCTGGGAACCGGACCTCCGGCCAGGTTCGATAGTCAGGCAGGACGGCGACGAAGCCGCGCGAAGCGAGCGCCTCGCCGACGAACAGATAGTCGCCGCGCTCGCCGTTCTGCCAACTGCCGCCATAGAAGAACACGACCACAGGCCGGCCGTGCGGGGACGCTGCCGCTGTCGCTTCGAACGGCTCGTAGACATCGAGTTTCTGGCGCGCGTCGCTGCCGTAAGGGATGGCCGTGCTGGCGCGGAACGTTTGGCGCGGCACCGCGGCATTGAGCATGGCGGTTCCACTGCAGCCGCCGAGCGCGGTGAACGCGAGCGCGGCGGTCAAGGTAAGCAGGCGTCGAGGCATAGGAGGGGGTCATAGTCCGAAGGGCGGGTTTCGTACTATCTACGCACGGCAGCCGTCGGCGGATGCAAGCCGGCTCGCGCGCGGCGTTTTCCTTTGCCCGGGGCGTGGGCGATATCGGCTAGAGCGAAACTCCCGCTGCCTGAGCCAGCAGCACGCCGTTCAAAGCCAGCACGGCGACCGTGCCGACCACGGCGGCAACATTCGTCAGCCGGCTGTTCCTGTAGATGCCCATCAGATCGCGACGCGAAGTGAACCACAGCAGTGCGATCATCGGCACCGGCAGCGCAACGCTCAATACCACCTGGCTTAACACCAGCGCCCTGGTCGCGTCGACACCCCAGGCCACCACTGCAAAGGCCGGCACCATGGTGACGAGGCGGCGCACGCCAACTGGAATACGAAAGCCGACAAACCCCTGCATGATCATCTGGCCGGCCATCGTGCCGACTACCGAGCTCGAAATTCCGGAGGCGATCAGGGCAGCGAGAAACAGGCCCGCCGCCGCTCCTCCTAGCAGGGGCGTCAGTGTATGCCAGGCGGTCTCGATGCTGGCGATGTCCGAGTGGCCCTGATGAAACGCACTTGACGCCATAATGACCATCGCCATGTTGATCAGACCCGCAACGCCGAGAGCAAGCACGACCTCGATATTGGAAAACTTCAGCAGCCTGGAGCGTTCGAGCTCGTTGCGCGGCGTCACACGATTCTGCGTGAGGCCCGAGTGCAAAAACAGAACGTGCGGCATCACGGTCGCGCCGATAATGCCGACTGAAATGGTCAGCGCGTTGCTATCGGGGATGCTCGGCTTGAAGGTATGCAGGAATACTGACGGCCAGTGCACCGGTGCGATCAGCAATTCGGCCAGATACGACAGGCCGATGACGCCGACCAGTGCGGCGATGACCAGTTCGAGCGGGCGAAAGCCCTTGCGTTCGAATTGCAGCAGCCCAAAGGTGACCGCGCCGGTGACCAGCATGCTGGCCATCATCGGCAGATGCAGCAGCAGTGAAACCCCGATAGCGCCGCCGACGAATTCCGCAAGATCGGTCGCCATCGCGGCGATCTCGCTCAAACCCCACATACCGTAGACATAACGGCGCGGCAGCGACTCGCGGCACAACTCGGCGAGATTGCGACCGGTGACGAGGCCAAGTTTGGCGGACATCGCCTGGAACAGCATGGCGACGATATTCGCCACGGCCACCACCCAAAGCAGCGAATAACCGTAGCCCGCGCCTGCCTGAATGTTGGTCGCGAAGTTGCCCGGGTCCATGTAGGCAATGGATGCAACCACGGCCGGCCCGACAAACGACAACATCACACGCGGGCCGCGGCGGCGTCCGGCGAGAGCTTCGCTAATACGGAAACAAGTCTGCTCGGTCAGCGTCTGCGGCACGACCGCTGGACTCATGGCTTCGTTCATGACATCTCCTGTGTGTCGTCAACCCGGGTCAAGCGGTTATGGATGGAACTCCGGCCAACGGGGATCACGAACGCCGTCGAGGCGGCCCGTTGCCGGTATCTCGGGTGATGTGAGCAGCAGCTTTTCAGCCGCCGATGTCAGCCGCTCATGTTGAGCGAGCCATTCACGCCGTTCGGGAAGAATCCGCCTTTCACTGCCGCCGTACTGGTCAGGTACACGATGTTCAGCACATCTGAATAGGTGCGTCCGAACGCGAGGCCGTTGCTGTCGAGCGGAACGATGTTGGACGTACCTGCGGTAGCGCCGGTGATGCCCTGATCGTCGTTGCCGACCTGATCGAGACTGTCGCGCGCTGCGGAGATGGCATTGGCTGCGGTGATCAGGCTCGCCGTATCGAGCCCTTTCGCGTATAGCGTCGTGCGCACGAGGCCCGCGTGATAAGCCTCCGCTGCGAGGATGCCGGCCGCGGCGCTCAGGAAGGTCTTGCTCGCGAGCAACGGTGCCGCGCCTTTATAGGCCGTCACGCCGACGTCCTCGAAGATGAACGCGCCGAGCAGAAAGTTGTTGTCGCTCGCATAGGGGTCGAACGCGACGCCCGCCGCGACGAGACCTGCCGCGCGCGCTGCTACCGAGAACGCACCGTTAGGGTTGGTGCCGCTCACGTCGATGGACGGCATGGCCACCGCCGACGAACCCAGCGCGGTGCGCAGGAACGCCACGTGTTCGCGTTCGTCGTTGGCGATCTCGTTTGCGTAGGCCTGCACGACAGGATCCTGGAACGGCACTTGCGCACCCGCGATGACGGTGCCTTGCGTGCCGACGCCGCTGAGCATGCTGGCTGGAAGTCCGCTACCCGTTGTCGCATAGGTATAGAACTGTGCTTCGAGGTACTCGAGATTGAGCGCGAAGTTGAGAATCTCTTCGTCGGTCGGCGCGGTGGACTGAGCCATCGACGAGACGCCGGATCCACCGCCGCAAGCGCTGATCAGCGTGCCACCCACGAGGCCAAGACTCAGGCCGCCTGCATTGCGGAAAAATTGTCTGCGTTGTGTGCGTCGCTGCACCCGGCGCTCGAATGTATCGATTAGTTGTGCTGAATTACTCTGGCTGCTTTCTGACTTTTCGGACATGACCGTGCTCCTCAGATAGACCTCAGGAAAGCCACGCCATTTGCGACGCAAACGCGTACACAACAGGACAACTGACGCGATGCACATGCGCAAATCGCGGACATGAAGACGCATCGCTGCTCTCGGACGAAGCTTTAGCGACGACTGAGAAAAGGCGAGTCCTCAACGAACTTTACGAGTCGAGTCCGTCCATGGATGCAGCGCGCGCAAAAGATATTTGCGTGCGTTCGCAGCATTCCTTGCGAAAGCGCGGGGGCGGCTTGCGCTAGCCCCTGCCGCCATCCTCTGTACAATTCCCCTGATCGATGACCGGATCGGGTTGCCCGCGCGAGTGCTACGCGGCGCCGCGCACCCAGCCGGTTTGCCTTCTTCACACGAACGCAGGCAACTGCTTTGCCGCCGCGCGTTCACGAACCTGCCCCGACTTCATGGCCATTACCTACAAGACTCCCGAGGACATCGCCGCGCTGCGAATAGCGGGACGCCTCGCGGCCGACGTCCTCGCGATGATCGGCGAACACGTGCAGGCCGGTATCTCGACGGACGAACTTGACGCGCTGTGTAACGACTACATCGTCAATACCCAGAAAGCGGTTCCGGCGAATGTCGGCTACCTGGGATTTCCAAAGACGGTCTGCACCTCCGTGAACCAGGTGGTTTGCCACGGCATCCCTAACCGGACCGAAGTCCTCAAGGACGGCGATATCATCAATATCGACGTGGCCGTGATCAAGGATGGCTATTTCGGCGACACCAGCCGCATGTATTGCGTCGGCAAGCCGAGCACAGTGGCGCGGCAACTGATCGACACCACCTATGAGGCGATGATCGCTGGCATGCGTCAGGTAAAGCCGGGCGCGACGCTCGGCGATGTGGGCCATGCGATCCAGAAGACCGCACAGCGCGACGGTTTTTCGATCGTGCGCGACTACTGTGGGCATGGCATCGGCAAGGTGTATCACGAAGATCCACAGGTGCTGCACTACGGCCAGCCGGGGCAGGGTATCCGTCTGAGGCCGGGCATGGTGTTCACGATCGAGCCGATGATCAACGCGGGACGCGCGGGCACCACGGTCCTGCGCGACGGCTGGACGGTGGTTACCAAAGACCGTTCGTTGTCTGCGCAATGGGAGCACATGGTCGCCGTCACGGAAGACGGTTTCGAGCTGTTGACGCCCTGGCCGGACGGCACGGGCAGCTATCAGGCGCCGTGAAGATCCCCCGAGAGAGAAGAGATAAGCGGTTGTCGTCAAGGGCGCTCGCCCACAGATCCGGAAAATAAGGATTTGACTCCCGCGCCGGTTCGGTTAAAGCTACGCCTTAGTGTTTCAAGGGGTTTTCGTCTGCATGAGTCCGTCATTGACCGTTCGCCGCATCGCCGCTGAGCAGGGCGCAGTATTCCGCGAACTCCGTACTGCGTCGCTGCGGGAGGCACCCTATGCCTTCGGCGAGACGCTCGAGGATGCCCTGTCGGTCGACGCCGCAAGCTTCGATGCTACCGCTGCCAGCCACGCGGTCTCGACGGTGGCTACGTCGTTCATTCTCTATACCGAGGGCCATCCCGCCGGGCTGATCGAAGCGCATTTCGAAGACAGCGCCGCGCGCCGTGCCTTTGTAGGCGAGCTGTGGGTGGCGCCTGCGGTGCGTCATCTCCGCGGCGGCGAGCTGCTCGTCAATACCGCCAGCGAGTGGCTGGCCGCTGAAGGCGCCGAGGAAATCTACGCATGGGTGGCCGACGCCAATCGCACGGCGATGCGCTTTTACGAGCGCCTCGGCTTCGGCCCGACCGGCGAGCATGCCCGCACGGCACGCTGGCCCGACCAGTCGGAAAGCCTGCTGGTGCGCCACGTACAGCGCGCCTCGCAAGCCTCCTCCCAGTGATCCGCCGAGCGGTCCCGCCGGGCGCCGCTCCCTTCCTGCCTACGCTGCTGTTGCGTCCGCCGTCGCCGGTTGGGCAGCGGCATTTATCCCTCTCGCCGAAAATACTGGCTCCACGCGTGGACGCCTGTAAAATACGCAAAATTTTTTGTCGAACGCTATGTCGCCCAAGAAATCGCCATTTTTCGAACTCCGCAGTGGCACTGTCGACACGCTCCTGTTCGTGGTCAAGACGACCGACCTCGACGCCATGCGTGCCGAACTGACCCGGCGCTTCGAAGCGACCCCCGAATTCTTCGCTAACGACGTCGTCGCAATCGACGTGCGCCGCCTTGCCGACGACGAGCGCGTGCCGCTCGCCGAGATCTCGCAACTGCTCGACAGCGTGCGGATGCGCCCGGTGGGCGTGGTAGCGAATCCGCAGCAGGGCTGGGCTGCCGAGTCCGCGTTGCCGCTGCTCGAAGCGCGCGACCGGCGCGGAGCAGCGGGCGCCAGGCCGGGAGCCGAAGAGGGCGCGCAGGGTGCTGAGAGCGGCGCAGCGCCGGAGGGTGGCGAGCGCGGCAACAGTGGCAACAGTGGCGAGAGCACCGCTCCGGTGCAGGGGGAATTGCCGATCGACGCGCCGGCAGCCTCCGTCGAAGTTGTGGCGGCCGGCCCTACCGCGGGCACCCAGGCGGCAGCGCCAGCCGACCCCGCGAAGCTGGTCACCTCGTCGACAACCACGGTGGTCGACAAGCCGCTGCGCTCCGGCCAGCGCATCTACGCGAAGGGCGATCTGGTGGTGCTGGGCCTCGTGAGCTACGGGGCGGAAGTGATCGCCGAAGGCAATATCCATATTTACGCGCCGTTGCGCGGCCGGGCCTTGGCCGGTGTGCAGGGCAACCACGACGCGCGCATTTTCTGCACGTGTCTGGAGCCGGAACTGATCTCGATCGCCGGTATCTACCGTACGACCGAGAACCCGCTGCCGGCCGACGTGCTCGGCAAGCCGGTGCAGATTTGGCTCGATGAAGAAAAGCTGATGATTGAACCGCTGCGTCTCACCTGATCACCGGTTGCGCGCGCCGCGCCCGGCGCGTGCCTGGGATCTGGCTGCCGCCGGACTTATTTGAACGAAATTGACGAACTCAGGGTAAGGGTAATGGCAAAAATCATTGTGGTGACATCGGGCAAGGGTGGCGTGGGCAAGACGACCACGAGCGCGAGTTTTGCATCGGCCCTGGCGTTACGGGGCCACAAAACCGCCGTGATCGACTTCGACGTCGGCCTGCGTAACCTCGACCTCATCATGGGCTGCGAACGTCGTGTGGTGTACGACCTGATCAACGTGATCCAGGGCGAAGCCAACCTGAATCAGGCGCTCATCAAGGACAAGAAATGCGAGAACCTGTTCATCCTGCCGGCCTCGCAGACGCGTGACAAAGACGCGCTGACCATGGAAGGTGTGGAAAAGGTCATCAACGATCTGATCGCGATGGACTTCGAATATATCGTCTGCGATTCGCCGGCCGGTATCGAATCGGGTGCTCTGCTGGCAATGCACTTCGCCGACGAAGCGCTGATCGTGACGAACCCGGAAGTCTCCTCCGTGCGCGACTCGGACCGGATTCTCGGTATCCTGTCGTCGAAGACCAAGCGCGCGATCGAAAGCAAGGAGCCGATCAAGGAACATCTGCTGATCACGCGCTACAACCCGAAGCGTGTGAGCGAAGGCGAAATGCTCTCGCTCACCGATATTCAGGAGATCTTGCGCATCGATCTGATCGGCGTGATTCCGGAATCGGAAGCGGTGCTGCATGCGTCGAACCAGGGGCTGCCGGCCGTGCACCTCGACGGCACCGATGTCGCTGAAGCCTACAAGGATGTTGTGTCGCGTTTCCTCGGCGAGCAGAAATCGCTTCGCTTTACCGATTACCAGAAGCCAGGCCTCCTGCAGCGCCTCTTCGGCACCAAGTAAGGGGAGCGCACGTAATGTCGATTCTTTCGTTTTTGCTGGGCGAGAAGAAGAAGTCCGCGTCAATAGCGAAGGAACGCCTGCAGTTGATCATCGCGCATGAGCGCGCCGGCGGCCATGCGCCTGCCGATTATCTGCCAGCGTTGCAACGCGAACTCGTCGCCGTGATTTCCAAGTACGTGAAGATTTCCGATGAGGATATTCGCGTCAGCCTCGAGCGCCAGGACGACCTCGAAGTACTCGAGGTCAAGATCGAGATTCCGCAGGCCTGATTGCCGCAAGGGCGGTCTGTATGATGTTTTATGCGCTCCCTGTCCGGCATCGTGACGGGCAGGGGGTGTAACGCGGGTCTTGCCACCGTGTTGCGTGATGTCGTACGCTTTCGTGCAGCGGTTCCGCTGCCGGTTTTCGTGTCTCCGTGTGCTCCCCTCGAATGCTCAATGCCGCCCGCTGCGATTCTGTTGCCGCGAGGCGTCGCTACGCGTCCGCACTGGTAGTGCTGGGTGCCTCTTGACACGGCCCTGTCGCGGTTCTTTATCACACTGGCGCCGCCGGAAATATTCGGTTGCACTTGAGGGACAGGCGTTACGTCCGGCATGTCAGCCAAAACGCGGTCTCGCGCATTAAACGGACACCACCACCACCGGTGCTTTTAAGAAAGAGGGGAATATGAACAGGAATCTTCGTTTGCTGGTCGCTCAGATTGTGCTGGTTGCGGCGGGCGCAGCGGCTGTCGGTTCGGCATCCGCACAGGTCGTTGTGGTGGCGCCGTCGGCTCCGCCGCCCGTGCGTTATGAAGCCGTGCCTGCGCCGCGCCATGGCTTTGTATGGGATCAGGGTCACTGGCGTTGGGACCACGGTCGCTACGTGTGGGTGCCGGGCCACTGGCAGCCCGAGCGTGTCGGCTATCACTGGGTGCCTGGCCACTGGGTCGCCCATGGTCCGAACTACCGCTGGGTTGAAGGCCACTGGGGCTAAGCTTTTGGCAGCAGCGCGTTGCGGTTGCGACGCGCCGGCGCTGTCCGGCACAGCGTGAGCGCCGCTTGAGCCAGGCTCGACCTAGCGCGGCGGCGCGTCGGCCTCATCAGCCGTGTTTGCCTCGGGCTCCTCATCCACGAGAGCCTCGGGCACTTCCGGTACCGGCACAGGCGCGGGTTGCGGCAAAGGCGCCATATAGCGCTGCGATAACGCTTCATACAGCGGCGGCGCAAAGAGACGCGATACGCGGCTCGCGATCAGCGCCGTCGCCATCAGCGAGATCACGAGGGCGTGGCCGTTGATCATTTCCATCACGATCACGAACGACGTAATCGGCGCCTGGGTGACGGCGGCCAGGTAGCCCACCATGGCGAGCGCGATCAGCATCTGCAGTTGCATGCTGCCGAACACCATATGCAGCAGATTGCCGAAGCCTGCACCGATCGACAGCGACGGCGCGAAGATGCCGCCCGGAATGCCTGGCAGATACGAGCCGACCATCGAGATGAGCTTCAGAAACGGATAGAACACCGACAGATGCTCGCTGCCGTCGAGCAGACCACGCGCCTCCGCGTAGCCGCTGCCGAAGGTCAAGCCGCCCGAGATCAAACCGACAACAGCGATCACCAGCCCACACAGCGCGGCGAAGAGAACCGGCCGCTCGCTATGGAGCTTGCGCAGCGGCGCGGGAATCCAGCGCGCCGTGTTGAGCAGCAGCCAGCAGAAGAAGCCGCCGGCGATACCGGTGACGACAGCCGTGAGCACCACAGCCACGGCGAGCAGATCCGGGAAATGCGTACCAATCTGGATCGTGCCGAAATAGGTGTAGTTGCCGTTCAGCCCAAGGGCGATCACACCGGCGATGATGATGGCCGTAATCAGCACACCGCTTGCGCGCGCCTCGAAGCTGCGGGTGAGTTCCTCGATGGCGAACACGATCCCTGCCAGCGGCGTGTTAAATGCTGCGGACAAGCCCGCCGCTGCGCCGGCCAGCACGAGCTGCCGCTCGATCAGCGCGTTTGAGCGCGGGTAGAAGCGGCGCAGGTTGAACATCAGCGCGGCGCCCACCTGGACTGTCGGTCCTTCGCGACCAATCGTAAAGCCACCGAGGATAGCGAGGAACGACACGGCGATCTTGCCGAACAGGATCCGGAACGACAGCAGCCGCGAGCCATATTCAGAGGGTTTGGCGTGCAGCGTGGCAATGACTTGCGGAATGCCGCTGCCCTCCGCGCCGCGAAAGAATGTGCGCGTGAGCCATACGCACAAGGCTGAAATCGCGGGAGTCACAATCAGCGGCAGCCACACATGCCGGTGTTGCATGGCGCTGAACTGGTCGAAGCCGAAGTTGATGAGGCGGGCGTAGAACACCGCGATCAGACCGACGGCGATGGCGCCGAGCCAGAACACACCGTATTGGCGCCACAGGCGGCGCGTGCGCCGGATGACGTTGGAGGGAAGAGGTGGGAATGCCCGCATTAGATGAGCGCTCAGGCAAAGCGTGAATTATACCGATCGATCACCTCGCGCGACCGTGAAAGGATATTGAAATAAATGCGACGGATAGTGCCCGAGAGCGCTGCTGCGTGCCATTTCGAGATGTACCTTTGGCTGGCCGCGCTCCGCACAGCGCGCCGCCGGGCGTATGTGACGAAAACGCGGTCGGCTATAATAAGCGCCGCGATCGATACTGTGACGGGCTACTAATGAAGCGAATTCTTATCGTCAAGGTGACTTCCCTGGGCGATATTGTCGAAGCCCTTCCGGTTATTGCCGACATCAAGCGAGCATTTCCGGGGGTGCAGGTGGACTGGGCGGCGGACGAAGCGTTTGCCGAAGTGGTCCACTGGAGCCAGCGTGTGGACCGCGTCCTGTGCGCACCGCTGCGCCGCTTCAAGAAGGCGCGCCGCTGGTCGGACCTCAAGGCTATCGGCGCCTCCATCGGCGAGCTTCGCGCCTACCGCTACGATTGCATCATTGATATCCAGGGCGTCTACAAGACCGCCATCATCGCCTTTCTCGCGCGTTCGTCGCGCCGTGTCGGCTACCGCAACAAGGACCTCGGCGAGGTGGGCGCATCGTTCGCCTATACGGCACGGTTCGGCCCTCGTCCGCCCGTCAGCGCCTGGGAAGGCATGCGTATCAGCGCGGGTGAGGCCCTCGGCTACCAGCCCGAAGGCGAGCCTGTCTTCGATCTGAAATTACCCGAAACCGGTACCACACCGTTCGAGGCAGGTGACGCACCTGTCGCAGCGCTGTTCCATGCCACCTCCAAAGACGACAAGAAATGGCCGGTCGAGCATTGGGGCGAGGTAGGACGCGAACTGACGCGGCGCGGGTTTCGCATCGTGCTGCCGTGGGGTTCGCCGCGCGAGCGTGAGGAAGCCGAAGCAATTGCCAAAGAAGTGCCGGGCGCGACCGTGTTGCCGCAGATGAGCGTCACCGAGATCGCCCGGATGATCGATGCGTGTTCTCTTGTGGTCGGTACGGATACCGGCTTTGTCCACGTCGCTCACGCGCTGCAAAAGCGCACGGTGATGATCTTTGTCGCGACCTCGCGCGACCATTTCGGTATCGAAGCGCCGCATCGCTCGATCTCGATCGGCGATGGCCTGTCGGTGCCGCCCGTCAGCGAAGCGATCCAGGCGATCGACTACGTGCATGGCGAACCGCATCCCACTGGCGCGCAAGCGCATTCCGCCACCGCTGTCTGATCGTCCGTAGGCAGCAGCCTTGCCGCCGCTCCAATGCGCGTGCCACAGCAGGCACTCTTTCCTCGCCCCAAGAAAAAAGGCGTGACGCTCAGTCCGCCCAATCGTATGGACGCTGCCACGGCACGCCTCTAAAAGCGCCCGCGTCGGGGAACGACGGGCGGAGAGGATCCTACATGAACACAACAGAACTACACCCTTAAAGACTGCGCGCGGTGCGTCGAGTTCAATCACCTTTGCGCGATGTGGCCGCGCGTTGCAGACGCAAGCCGATGCAACTGCCACTCGGCTGGCACCCATTTCACGCATTACACGGCTGTTAAAAGTGTCGCATTTGGTAGTTCGCCGACGCGCAGCTTACGCGTTCCATTCATCCACCGAGTTCACACAGAGTGCCTGAATGCAGGCCACACCTCAATGGGTCCTGCTCCGCGCCCTGTATTGAAGCCGCTGCGGGTCGCGAAACCTGTAACGCAACCCTCATCATCGCTTACAAAATGCAACGCCCGCGCACGTGCGCTTCGTGTCCAATCAATCTCATTCGAGGCGAACTCGAATACCACCGAAACGAAGGGAGAACGACGTGAAACGCTTGACGCTGACTTTGATTGCCGGTGCGCTGCTGGCAGCTGCACTGGGAGGCTGTGTGATCGCACCGGCGCCGGGTTATTACGGCGGCGGCTACTACCACCACGACCACGGGTACTACAACTGATAAGCAGGGAAGTCGCGCATACGTTGTGTGCCGCGACATGGGAGGCGAGGGCTGTAAAGCCGGCAGCGGGCAGAACCGTCGCATGGCCGGAACGCACCGGGCATGCGACGGTCGCCTGCATGGCGTTTAGCCAGATCCTCGTTGAGGATCAGCTAAGCATCATCTCGAATGCGACCACCGCGACGATGGCCGCCGCATTGGCAGCGAGTGCTTCCAGCACAATGGCTTTCCAGCTCGAAGGGCGGAAGCGGATGGCCAGCAGCAGCGAGCACAGAAGTGCCAGCGCGATGATCATCACGACGTCTGAGTTCTGGAGATACAGCCTCATGGTTGCCTCCTGGCTCACTGGGGATCTGGCTCGAGTATAAGCACGTCAAAAAGACGTGCAAGAGGGAAACCCACCAGGTGAGACCAGGGGCTGAAGCGGCCCGACGTTAAGAGCGCGCTTACATCAGTTGGGCATCGCGTGTTTCGCGCATACACAGCACACCGAACAGACTGACTGCGGCGGCAATCGATACGTAAGCACCGACCCACGTCAGACCGCCATGCGCCGCGAGCACCTGAGCGATGTACGGCGCCACCGATGCGCCGAGAATCCCGCCCAGGTTATACGACACGCCTGCACCGGTATAGCGCACGTTGGTCGGAAACAGTTCCGGCAGCAGCGCGCCCATCGGCGCGAAAGTCACGCCCATCAGGAACAGCTCGATCACGAGAAACAGCAGCACGAGCGGCATCGAGCCGCTACCGAGCAGCGGCGCCATCGTGAAGCCGGAGAGGATGGCTGCGATGATGCCGACGATCAGCACCGGTTTGCGCCCGTAGCGATCGCTGGCCCATGCGGACAGCGGCGTGGCGAGCGCCATGAACAGCACGGCGACGCACAGCAGGCCGAGGAAGCTCTGACGCGGAATATGCAGTACAGATACACCGTACGACAGCGAAAACGTCGTCGCGTTGTAGAACAGCGTATAGCAGACCACCATCGCCAGGGCACCCAGCAGCGTTGGCCGCCAGTAGCTCGAGCACAGTGTTGCGATCGGCACGCGCACGCGTTCCTGACGCTCGATGGCGGCGCGAAACGCCGGCGTCTCGGTAATCTTCAGGCGTACGTACAGGCCGAGCGCAACCAGCACGGCGCTGACGATGAACGGCACGCGCCAGCCCCAGCTACGGAACTGCTCGTCCGAGAGCGATAGCGCGAGGCCGAAGAACAGGCCATTGGATGCCAGAAAACCGATCGACGGTCCGAGCTGCGGAAACATGCCGAACCAGCCGCGTTTGCCGGCGGGGGCGTTTTCGGTGGCAAGCAGCGCTGCGCCGCCCCATTCGCCACCCAGGCCGATCCCCTGGCCGAAGCGCAGGACACACAGAAGGATCGGCGCGAGGCTGCCGATCGAGTCGTAACCGGGTACGAAACCGATCAGCGTGGTCGAGAGGCCCATCACCAGCAACGAAGCGACGAGGGTCGATTTGCGGCCGATACGGTCGCCAAAGTGACCGAACAGAAACGAGCCGATCGGCCGCGCGACGAACGCGATGCCGAACGTAACGAACGCCGACAGCGCCTGCGCAGTCGCTGAGCCATGCGGGAAGAACACTGGGCCGATGACGAGCGCGGCGGCTGTCGCGTAGACGTAGAAGTCGTAGAACTCGATCGCTGTGCCGATGAAGCTGGCGAAGATGATCCGCGAACTGCTGGTTTGACCGGCGTCGTCGGGGTTGGCCGCTGAAATCGGCGAAGTGGACATTCCAAGGTTCTCCTGTGTCGTGACGCAGCGTGGCGCGCCTCGCGGGCGGCGCGCATACGGCGTCTTTTGTTTGGATTAGTATGCTCCGCGGCCAGACGGCCTGCACCGGCGTAGGCAGCCGGCTGGAGCAATGCAAGGCGCGCGGGTGGCGCGGCAACGCGGGAGGCGGGACGGCTGGTGCCGGCGGGTGAGCGGGCAGCATCGACGATCACGCCCGTGCCGGAAGGCTCCGGCGAGGGATCACGAAATTATAGCGTGCGGCCCGTCAGTCGATGGTCTGCGCTTGTGGCGAGGCGAACTCGCGGAGCTGGAACTTGCCGTTGTCGTTGAATAGCCAGTCTTCGAACAGCTCGACCTGGCCGCGTGTATTGAGCAGTCTGGCAGGCGGCTGCGGCAACGGCGCAGCACGGCGCAGTGTCGCGAGTGCGGTGCTTTCCGCTTCGTCGTCGCCGTTGGTGCGATAGACGGCTGACTGGATCACCTGACCGTCGCGGTCGACGGTGAACGAGACTACCACCAGCGAGCGCAGCATCGGCTGCAACGTACCTTGCAACACGTAAGACGGATTGCGATCGAGGATGCGCCGAGCGACTGCGATGCGGTATTGATCCAGCGTCGCGCTGTTCACGGCAGCGGGCGGAGTAATGAGCAGCGGCCGGTCAGGCGGCGTGAAGGTGCAGCCGGCCGCCATGAGGGCGATGACGAGTGCGAAACCTGCGCCGCGTGCGAGCGGGGACCACGAACGGCGATGCGAAGCCGGGCAACGAAGGTGGCGTGTGCGGGTGAGCATCCAGGCTCCGTTCGATGTCAGGACGTAGTTTCATCCTAGTCAAATCCCGCCAGGTTTCAATTCGAGTTGGCCCTGATTTGGCATGGAAAGAATGGCCATTCATGCGGCACGTTCATTCCCACACAGATGTAACTGCGTAACCTCTCGAAACAAGGCCGTAGCCAAACTGTTGGCGTAGATCACTAGGATGTCGACATCGCCCACGCGTTTTACGAAGGAGAGGTCCGATGCTGAGCCATCACGAACTTGCGACGCTCATGTTGTTCCGGGATACCGGGCGGCATCTGGAAGAGTTTGATCCGGACGTTCTTGCGCTGCGTCGCTATGAGCTGGTCGAAGTGCGCTCGCACGACCGCCATGGCTCGACGCTGCAATTGACCCGGCGTGGTCGCGAATTGTTGCAGCGTCTGCATCTGGACGGCGGCCGGCTGCAATAAAGCGTTGAAAACGCCCTGCAGCCGGATCGCCCCGTCCGTCCCTGCTAAAATTCATGACAGCAACATTGCAGTGTAACGAGCGGAAAAAATTCTTTGCTCTGAAGTAATTGTATTGCGGGTTAGAGTGGAATAGCGTTCAGTAGTACTGTGAGACACCATATCGGTGCCGGTTTACGTCGTGGAGATTGTTGTGAAAAGCTTGAAAATTTTGCTCGGCTTGTCCGCTGCTGCAATGGTCTGTGCGAGCGGCGTAGCCCATGCAGCACACGTAGGGGTGTTCATTGGGGGCGGCGGCTACTACTACCCGTGGGGCGTGCCGTATTACTATCCGTATCCGCCGGCGGTTGCCGTGCCGGTGCCGGTACCCGTGCAGCCGCAGGAGTATGTGGAGCAGGGCCAGACTTCTGCAGCCCCGGCGGCGTCCGGGCAACCGGGTGGCACCTGGTACTACTGTGACGACACGAGGAGCTATTACCCGTATGTGAAGTCATGCTCATCGGGTTGGCGCCCCGTGCCGGCGCAGCAGTCGCAGTAGCCTGCAAACCAAAAACGCATTACCGCAAAGAGAAGGAAATGAAATATTCAAGGCTTGCTCTTATCGCTTCACTGAGCTTTCTAGGCGCGTGTTCGGTCATGCCTGCTGGTCCTAGCGTCATGGCGCTGCCGGGCACCGGTAAAACTTTCGACCAGTTCCGCGTTGACGACAACTCGTGCCGTCAGTTTGCTTTCCAGCAGGTGGGCGGGGTTTCGACCAACCAGGCTGCGACCAACAGCGCGGTGGGTAGCGCGGTGGTCGGCACCGCGCTCGGCGCAGCCGCCGGTGCGGCTTTCAACGGTGGCAGCGGCGCAGCAGTCGGCGCAGGTGCCGGTTTGCTGGCAGGCTCGCTGTTCGGTGCCGGCGCGTCTCAGAATTCGGCTTACGATGTCCAGCGCCGCTACGACTACGCGTATCTGCAATGCATGTATGCGAACGGCAACCGGATTCCGGTGCAGGGCCGCATGCGCACGATGGAGTCGAACGGAGGAGGGGGTGGGTATGTGACCACCACCCCGCCGCCGCCGCCGGGTTCGCCGCCTCCGCCCCCGCCTGGCGCGTATTGAGCGGATCGACTGGCTTCACCTGAACATGGCTGCCGTTTTTAACGGCAGCCATGTTGTTTTTGGGTCGGCGGTTTTCACGCACAGGTCAGGCGGCTAGCTCAGACGGCCGCGCGGCGCTGGCCGCGTGTGCGCATCCACGACTGCAGGCGGTCGATGTAGAGATATACGACCGGCGTCGTATAGAGCGTCAGCATCTGGCTGACGATCAGGCCGCCGACGATCGAAATGCCCAGCGGCCGGCGCAGATCGGCGCCCTCTCCGTGGCCGAAAGCTAGCGGCAAGGCGCCGAGCAGCGCTGCGAAGGTGGTCATCATGATCGGGCGGAAGCGCATCAGACTGGCGTGATAGATCGCGTCGCGCGACGACATGCCCTCGCGTGTGGCATCGATCGCGAAATCCACCATCATGATCGCGTTTTTCTTGACGATGCCGATCAGCAGGATCACGCCGATCAGCGACATCACCGTGAACTCGATATGGAATGCCATCAGCGCGAGCAGCGCACCGACGCCCGCCGACGGCAGCGTCGAGAGAATCGTCAGCGGATGGGCATAGCTCTCGTAGAGGATGCCGAGCACGATATACACGGCCGCGAGCGCCGCCAGAATCAGCAGCGGCTCGTCCGAGAGCGATTGCTGGAAGGTGCGCGCCGTGCCCTGAAAGCCGCCGTGAATTGTGCCCGGCATGCGAATCTCCGCCATGGTCCGGTCGATCGCGGCGACCGCTGTAGAGAGCGGTTCGCCGGGCGGCAGGTTGAACGAGATCGTGGTGGCGACGAAGTCGCCCTGGTGATTGACGCCGAGCGGCGTATGACCCGGATCCCATCGCGCAAACGTGCTGAACGGAATCATGGTCTCCTGCGCGGTGCTGACCGAGGTGCCTGCGGATGCGCTCGAGTGTCCGCTCGCCGCCAGCGAGTTGATGGCGAGGTTGCGTGCCGAGTCGGCCGCGATGGCAGCCGCGCTGGTCGCGCTACTCGAGGTGCTGCTGGAGCTGCCTGAACTGGCCGAGCCGCCGCCGGACGATGCACCTCCACCCCCTGACCCGGCACCGGCCAAAGCGAAGGGCGTGGCCGCGGGTGTCGAAGGCGAGCCGCTGATCGTGGCCGACGTGCTGGCGCTACTGGCAGCCGAAGCCAACGCCGCTGCCGCAGTGGACTGAATACCGACCGCCGGCGTGCTGGACGGCGGAGGCGGTTGGGTCGGCGTGGCGGTGCCACCGGCTGTTGCCGTCGGGCCGATGCCGGTGGCAGTCATCGCCGGATTCGACGAGCCTCCTCCTCCCGAACCGGAACCTGCCGCGCTCGCTGCCGTCGTTACCGTGCCTGCCACCGCATTGGTCGACTGCGTGCCGCTCGGCGTGCCTGCTGAGGTACTTACGTACAGCTCATCGAGCGTTTCCGGGTATTGCCAATAACGCGGCGCCACTTCCATGACGACGTAGTACTGGTTCAGCGGGTTATAGATGGTGGACACGAGCCGTTGACCGTATGCGTCGTAGAGCGTGTTGTCGATCTGCGCGGGGGTGATGCCGAGGCGCGCGGCCGTGCCGCGATCGATATCGACGTTCGCTTCGAGGCCGCCTTGCTGCTGGTCCGAATTGACGTCCTCCAGCTCGGGCACGTTTTGCAGCGCCTGCGTGAGGCGCGGCGCCCATTGATAGAGTTCGGTGGTCGAATCGCCAAGCAGCGTGAACTGATACTGCGCGTTGCTCTGCCGTCCGCCGACACGGATATCCTGCACCGCTTGCAGATAGAGTCTGCCGCCGGGCACGGCATTGAGTTTCGGCCGCAGCCGCGCGATGACCTCGTCCGCCGTTTCGGCGCGTTGCGACAGCGGCTTCAGTGCGACGTAGACGGAACCGGTGTTGGTCTGCCGGCCGCCTGTAAAGCCGACGACGCTATCCACCGCAGGGTCGTCGCCGATAATCTTCATGAGTTGCCGGAGCTTCGGGCCCATGGCCTGGAACGAAGTGTCCTGATCGGCCTGAATGCCACCGATCAGACGCCCCGTGTCCTCCTGCGGAAAGAAGCCCTTGGGAATCACCGTGTAGAGATAGACGTTCAGCACGATCGTCGCCACGAGCGTCATGAGCAGCAGAAACGGACGACGTAGCGACCATTCGAGCGAGCGCCCGTAGCCGTCGTTCAGGCGTTGCAATGGCACGGCAAACAGGCGGCCGATGCGCGTCGGGTTTTTCGGGCCGGCCGTGCGCAGCAGGCGCGAACACATCACCGGCGTCGTCGTGAGCGAGACCATCAGCGAGACGGCGATGGCGAGCGACAGCGTCACGGCGAATTCCCGGAACAGCCGTCCGATGATGCCGCTCATCAGCAGAATCGGGATGAACACGGCCACCAGCGAAATCGAAATCGACAGCACGGTGAAGCCCACTTCGCGCGCGCCGACCAAGGCCGCCTGCATGCGCGGCATGCCGTCCTCCATGTGGCGCGCGATATTTTCGAGCACGACGATCGCGTCGTCGACGACGAAACCGGTTGCGATGGTCAAAGCCATTAGCGAGAGGTTGTCGATCGAATAGCCGAACAGGTACATGAAGCTGAACGTGCCGATGATCGACACCGGTACCGCTGCGCTGGGGATCAGCGCCGCGCGCCCGCTGCCGAGGAAGATAAACACGACGAGGATCACGAGTCCCACCGCGACTATTAGCGTCGCTTCCGTATCGTGCAGCGAAGCGCGGATGGTGGTGGAACGGTCGGACGCTTCGATCACGTCGACGTCGGCGGGCAACGCGGGTTTCAGTTGCTCGATCTGTTTGCGCACGGCGTCGACCGTGCTGATGATGTTCGCGCCCGGCTGGCGGTACAGCATCACCAATACGGCTGGCTGATTGTTGCGGGCGAGGCCGAGATTGCGCAGGTCCTCGACCGAATCGACGATCTCGCCGACGTCCGAGAGCTTGACCCCCGCGCCGTTGCGATACGCGATGATCAGATCCTTGTACTGGTCCGCGATGCGTGCCTGATCGTTGGCGTAGAGCTGATAGCGCTCGCCGTAGCTTTCGATGATGCCTTTGGGGCTATTGGCATTGGCGGACGCGAGCGCAGCCCGTACGTCTTCAAGGCCGATGCCGTAGTGATACAGCGCGGTCGGATTCAGCTCGACGCGCACGGCTGGGTTGGCAGAACCGTTGACATCGACTTCGCCGATGCCGGGTAATTGCGATAGCGACTGCGCGAGGATCGTCGAGGCCAGATCGTAGAGTCTGGCGCGCGGCAGCGTGTGCGAGGTGAGCGCGAGAATCAGGATCGGCGCGTCGGACGGATTGACCTTGTGATACGTGGGGTTGCTGCGCAGGCTCGCCGGCAGATCCGCGCGAGCTGCATTGATGGCGGCCTGCACATCGCGCGCAGCGCCATTAATGTCGCGATCGAGTCCGAACTGCAAGGTGACACGCGACGAACCCACCGTGCTTTGCGAGGTCATTTCGGTGACGTCGGCAATCTGTCCGAGGTGACGCTCAAGCGGACTGGCAACGCTGTTAGCGACCGTATCGGGACTCGCTCCGGGCAGGCTCGCCTGCACTGAGATGGTCGGAAAGTCGACCTGCGGCAACGGAGCGACCGGAAGCTTGACGAATGCAAATATACCGGCGAGCGCCACGCCTATCGAAAGCAGCGTGGTCGCAACGGGGCGTTCGATAAAGGGACGTGAGAGATTCATCGGCAGGACGCGTGTGCTGGCAAGGCAGCGTCTGACGATGTTAGAAGATGGGGATCTTGCAGGCGTTACTTATGTTTTTCAGCCGGTTACGAGGTAACCGCCGAGAAATAATGGCGAGGGACAACGCTCATGTAATTCTACGAAACATTGACGAAATTCCACGAAGAGCAAATCGCTCTACACTGCAATTGCCTCTCCCAAGGAGGCATCGGTGGAAGGTCTTATATTTGCCCGCTTCGTGCGGGCATTTTTTTGGCTCCGCCACCGGATGCCACCAACGTGCAAGGCGGCGCGCCACGCGTCTTTAGAGCGCGACGCGCATGCGCCTAGCGACGCCAGCCACCACCCCAGCCGCCGCCTACTCCGATCCCTACGTCGACCGCTGGGGCCGCGTAGTATCCTGGCGCAGCATAGTATCCGTAGCCCGGTGCCGGCGCATAACCGTACGGCGTCGGTGCGACGATGCAGCCGCTGAGGCTGGCCGCGATTGCTACGAGTGAGGCGAGGGCGATAAGTCTTCTGGTCATGATGAATTCTCCTTTTGGATATTGGAGCACGGCGCAGCTTCATTCGTGCGGCCACGCGTGTGACGGTGCGTTACGACGCGAACGAGGCCGATTCCCGGCGCAAGGCGGCAGCACTGTGTGGGCCGCGTCATAAGGGGCGAGCCCCATTTACAGATGCTTACGTTCGACACATGTCAGAGGAATGGAATGCGGCGAACCTCGACAAACACGTGCTGGTGTCGCAGCAAAGTTGCGGAAAACCCCGGGTGTTGCGCGCGCGCGACCTTATGGCGCGAGCGGCGTTGATATGATGGCGTTACTGTTCCTCGGAGCGGCAATCATGGCGATCAGAGATTTGACGAAAAGCGAGCGGCTGCATGCCGCCATCGCCGAAGCACGCAAGCTGGCAGACAGCGGTGCGTATCACGACTACACCGATATCGAATACGTGTTGCGCTTCGATCACGGGCTATCCGATGTCTCGGCCTTGCTCGATAGTCCGGGTATACATCGCGATCTGAACCTCCGTTGCGCAGACGCGCGAGAACGGCACGTGTTGATTGCTGTGTGAATTCGTCAGCGTGGCGCCGCGGCGGCGCCATAAAAAAGCCCGCCGGGTCGGGGCGGGCTAAAGCTGAGGAGATTCACAACAAAACCTCATGGGGGATGAGGCGTTTCCAGTGTAGGTGCGCGCGACGCGTCCTGGGTTTCATCTGCTCTTACAGCTATTACGCTTCGTGACGAGTGTTATTTTCTTCACGTGGATATCCAGTCTCCGCGAGCGATATTCAACACGCGTTCCCATGAACGAGACACTGTTTCCCCAACTACCTGACGCGCTATCCGACGATGGCGCCATCACCGAATGGAGTCACCTTAATGGCTGGTAACGAACACGACGCGCGCGTGCCGCACACCGCGAACCCCGCTGGTCTCGCTACGCCGGGCGGACACTATAGTCACGTCGCGACGGGCAATGGTCTCGTGTTCGTATCGGGGCAATTGCCGATCGACGCCCAGGGCCGCAAGCTCACGGACGCGTCGTTCGAAGTCCAGGCCGAACAGGTGTTGACGAATCTCAAGACGGCGCTGGAAAGCGCCGGCAGCAGCATCGGGCAACTGCTCCAGGTGCGTGTGTATATCGTGGATGTCGAGCACTGGGCGAGCTTCAACCAGATTTATGCACGCTGGGCCGGCGAGGCAAAGCCGGCTCGCGCCGTTGTGCCGGTGAGTGCGCTTCACTTTGGCCTGCAGATCGAAATCGAGGCAACGGCTTTGGCGTAGGTTGTTCGCTGTGCCGACTTCTCAGATTCTGAAGGGGTGACGGTATCGCTAGTCGTGCTGCTTCGCCGGCAAAGCATGCAGCGATCTGAAGCCGACCCATCCCCAGTAGACCCGGTGATGGACGATCAATCCGCCAGCGATATCCATCATCTCGACCAGATCGACCTGATCGCCGTCCGGAGTCTGCCGCGGATACTCCCACGTGAGTTGGGTGCCGTTGCAGAAGAAGGTGCCGGCGCGGTACCAGCGGCCCAGGTCGTTAGGTGGGGCGCGCAGGCCGGCGGCGAAGAACGATGCGATCGCCGTTTTGCCGGTCAGGATGCCGCTCTGGTTCTCCGGCAAGGTGGCGAGGGTCAGCGGACTTTCGAAGATGGCTTCTTCAGCGTACAGCGCCATTAGCGCGTCCAGGTCGCGGCTCTTGACCGATTCGTGCCATTGCTCGTAGATGTGGCGAATCTCGGCTTGTGTGGCCTCTATGGTCATGATCGGCTTCCGTCGTCGTGGTGGGACTTTGAGTCTAGGGCGTCCCCTGACGGAACGTTTCGATGCGTGACGAACGATGCGACCGGTTCGAACGTGCGGTAGCTTTTGTGGCCGCAGTCGCGGGGTGTGAAGCGTGAGGTATTCAGACGGGGGGCGCGGTTGCGTTTTCTAGACGAGTGCCTTAGTGAATCACAAGCGCGTTCACTTGCGCGTTGCCCGCACCCGACACGATGTTCAACCCAATATTGCCGCTTACATGCGACAACGCGCCTGCTCCCAGCGTTGCACTGCTGCTACCGCTGACCGACGCGGCGGCGCGTGCATCCTGCAGCGTGTTGACATCGGCGGATGGCGAACTGACCAGCGCGATCTGATTGGCCTGCGCATTCAGCGCGCCCGCTGCGACATTGACGCCGACGTTACCGGTCGCCCCACGCAACACGTCTGCGCCGACGGATACGGTCGTCGTTGACGACGTCGCCGTGCCGGCGGTTTGCTGGACGGTCGAAAGCTTCGTGCCGGCGAATAGCGCGGCGGCGTCCGGATCGGTGGAAGCCAGCGCGTTCACCAACGCAGGCGAAGCGCCAATGCCCAGCGAGACCAGCAAGGTGATAACGGGACGAAGGTTCATGTGAGGCTCCCAGACGAGTTTGATAATGCTCGTAGCTGTGCTATCGACCGGCTGGATGCAAAAGTTGAGTAGGGATTGTGCGGGGGCGACAGCCACCTTGCGGACCGATTGTCACGTTTGTGTGAATAGTGATTTCGCAACTTAGGTATTTACCCTAGGTCTCTTGCTTCTTAGACTGTCTTCACCTGCTGCACACAAACCGATGTGCGGCGCTGTGAAAAACAATCTTTGGAGGTAGTGATCATGAAATCGCTCATTAAAGCTGTGGCCGTCGCTGTTGTTCTTGCTGCTCCCGTTGTGTCGTTCGCCCAGACCAGTCAGCCTGTTACGCGGGCTCAGGTTCGCGCTGAACTCGTCCAGCTCGAAAAGGCCGGTTACAACCCGGCCCGCAGCGGCAGAGACCCGTATTACCCGGCGGACATCCAGGCAGCGGAAGCTCGCGTAGCTGCCGAAAATGGTTCTACTAGCGGTGTCGGTGGCGCGGTGAACGGCTCGTCGGAATCGGGCGCGGTTGCAGCTCCGGCATTGGGTGGCCCGCGTTCGGTTGTTGACTCTGGTCACTAATCAGTCAGATCGGCGAGCCGTTGGCAATTTATCCGGTTGCTAACGTCGCTTACTGAGCGCGCAGTATCGTCTGCGCGTCCTCATCTTTTTAAATGGTCCACGACCCTGCTGTGCAGTGGTGGTGGGCCATTTGCCATATGAGGCCAGAAAACAAAAAATCCCGCCCTGCTGCGGAAGCATGAGCGAGATTTTAAGGTGGTGTCCTGGCGGAGGCGGTGAGATTCGAACTCACGGAAGGATCACTCCTTCGCCGGTTTTCAAGACCGGTGCCTTAAACCGCTCGGCCACACCTCCAAGCCCGAAATTGTAACCTGAAATCTCCTCGCTACGGCAACTTCGCACGCAGTCACAGTCGGTTTATCACTGCGGATCTTTCAGAAACAGCGCCTGCAAATCATTCAGAAACGCCTGCCCGAGCGGCGTCGGCGCAATTTTTTCGTGGTCTCGCGCAATCAGGCCGCGTTGTTCCGCTTCCCGCAACGCCGGCTCAATGGACGTCATCGATAAGCCCGTACGCTCGATAAACCGATGCACGGGAAAGCCCTCCACCAGCCGCAACGCATTTAACATGAACTCGAACGGCAGATCGCGCGGCGCGACTTCATGCTCCTCGTGCACCGGAGCGCCCGCCTTCGCCTGCTCAATAAAGGTAGTCGGATGCTTGTAGCGCATCTGCCGCAGGATGCGATTCGGAAATGACAGCTTCGTATGCGCGCCGGCGCCGATCCCAAGGTAGTCGCCAAAGCGCCAATAGTTGAGGTTGTGTTTGCTCTGCCGATGCGGCTGCGCATACGCCGAGACCTCATAGCGTCCATAACCCGCCGCGGTGGTACGTTCGTGAATCCAGTCCTGCATGTCAGCGGATGCATCGTCATCCGGCAGCGACGGCGGAAATTTCGCGAACAGCGTGTTCGGTTCAAGCGTCAGGTGATACAGCGACAAATGCGGCGGCGCAAACGACAACGCCGTTTCAATATCCGCCTGACACTCCGCGAGCGTCTGTTGTGGCAACGCGAACATCAGGTCGAGGTTGAAGTTGTCGAACGTGGTGGCGGCCACTTCCACCGCATGGCGGGCCTGCGCCGAATCGTGAATCCGGCCGAGCGCCTTCAGATGCGCCTCGTTGAAACTCTGGATACCTACCGATAACCGGTTCACGCCACTTGCGCGAAACTGCGCGAACTTGTCAGCTTCGAAGGTGCCGGGGTTGGCTTCGAGAGTGATCTCGGCGTCGGCATCGAGCGGCAGAAGCGCACGCACGTCCGACAGCAGCCGGTCCAGCCCCGCCGCCGACAGCAGGCTGGGCGTGCCGCCGCCGATGAACACCGTATGCACCTGGCGGCCCCAGACGAGCGGCAACGCCAGCTCGAGATCGGCGCGGAGCGCATCGAGATACTCATTCTCGGGGAACGCCTCGCCCTTCCACTCGTGCGAGTTGAAATCGCAGTAAGGGCACTTGCGCACGCACCACGGGAAATGCACATACAGCGCAAGCGGAGGCAGCGACGTCAGATGGATACTGCCCGGCTGCGTGAACGCCTGGATCACCCCGGGGCCACTCTGGCCGGCGACCTTGATGGGAATCACGCTTCCTCCGTCAGGCGCGCGAGCAATTTTCGCAGTGCGATCGCACGATGGCTGCTGGCGTTCTTCACTGCTGGATCGAGCTCGGCCGCCGTCGCATTCAGTTCAGGCAGGAAGAAATGCGGGTCGTAGCCGAAACCATGTGCACCGCGGGGCGCGTCGATGATCTCGCCTGGCCAGCGGCCCTCGGCAATCAGCGGCTCGGGGTCGTCGGCGTGACGTACGAGCGCAAGCACGCAGAAGTAGTAAGCGCGACGGTCGGCCTGGCCCTGCAGTTGCTCGACGAGGTGTGCATTGTTCGCGGCGTCGCTCTTCGGGCCGCCGGCGAGTTGCGCGTAGCGCGCCGAATAGACGCCGGGTGCGCCGCGCAGCGCGCGCACGCACAGTCCGGAATCGTCGGCCAGCGCCGGCAGGCCGGTGATCTTCGTCGCATGACGAGCCTTCGTCAGCGCATTCTCGACGAAAGTCGGATAGGGCTCTTCCGCTTCGGGCACATTGAGCGTGCCCTGCGGGATCAGTTCGATGCCGGCCGCGTCGAGCAACGCCGCAAACTCGCGCAGCTTGCCCGCGTTGTTCGAGGCCAGCACCACTTTTCCGAGCGACGCGGTCATTGCCTTTCCCGCGTCGGAAGCCGGGAGAGCTGCGCCGCCGGCGATGTTACGATCACTCACCCTTCAACCCCAGCGCTTCTTTCTGTTTCGCCACCAGCGTGCTGATGCCGTCGCGAGCGAGATCGAGCAGCGAGTTCATCTCGTCGCGCGAGAACGGCGTGCCTTCAGCCGTGCCCTGGATCTCGACGAACCCGCCCGCGCCCGTCATCACGACATTCATATCGGTGTCGCACTTTGAGTCTTCGTCGTAGTCGAGATCGAGCACCGGCAAGCCGTTGTAGACGCCCACCGAAATCGCCGCCACGAAGTCCGTGATCGGCGAGGTTTCGATGCGGCCGCTGGCCAGCAGCTTTGTCACCGCATCGTGCGCGGCGACAAAGGCGCCCGTGATGCTCGCCGTGCGAGTGCCGCCATCGGCCTGGATCACGTCGCAATCGAGATTCATGGTGCGTTGGCCGAGTTTCTCGAGATCGAACACCGAGCGCAGCGCGCGGCCGATCAGCCTCTGGATTTCCTGGGTGCGGCCGGTCTGTTTGCCGCGTGCGGCTTCGCGGTCGTTGCGGGTGTTGGTGGCGCGCGGCAGCATGCCGTATTCGGCCGTCAGCCAGCCTTGACCGCGATCGCGCAGGAAGCCGGGGACGGTCTCCGCCACGCTCGCCGTGCAGATCACCTTGGTGTCGCCGAATTCGACCAGCACCGAGCCCTCCGCATGCTTCGTATAGTGACGCGTGATGCGCACATCGCGCAGTTGATCGGCGCGGCGGCCGCTGGGGCGGCCTTTGGAAAATGCGGTGGTGTCGTTCATCGTTCGGGGTCTGGGTGGGGTAGGCGGGAGGAAACGCTAATTTTACCGCCGATCGTACGGGGCGGTTCCGTGTCTGCTCCGGCGTGTGTCGCAGAGAGACCAGATCCAGCTATGGCGGGGCGTTCCGCCAAAGATGGGATAATGCCGTTTCCACGCCCCGCGTCTCGTACACGCCGGGCGATTCGACTCTTCCGGCCATCCCGTCAGCGGCATGGCCTCATCGCGAGACAAATGATGATCTACAGCATGACTGGCTATGCGAGCGCCACGCGCGAACTCGCGGCGAATACCGGCAATGGTGGCGTGAGCGTATCGGTCGAACTGCGCACGGTGAACTCGCGCTTTCTCGATCTGAACTTCCGGATGCCGGAAGACGTGCGCGTCTGCGAGCCGGTCCTGCGCGAAATGCTGATGAACAAGCTCTCGCGCGGCAAGGTCGATATTCGTATCAATCTGCAGCGTAGCGAACAGTCGGCCAACGCTGGAGCGATCAATCATGACGCTCTGAGCCAGCTTGCGCTGCTGGAACGCGCGGTCGTCAACGCGTTTCCGGAAGCCGGCCGGCTGCGGACCGGCGAAATCCTGCGCTGGCCGGGTGTGCTCGCCGAAAGCGGTGTCCCCGCTGAAACGCTGCGCGATGCGGTGCTTGGGTGCGGCAAGCAGGCGATTACCGATCTGATCGACGTGCGCGGCCGCGAAGGCGCCCAACTGGGCGCGATGCTGCTCGGCAACGTCACGGAGATGGAAACGATCGTTGCAAAGATCACGCCGCTGGTGCCGGAATTGATCACCAGGCATCAGCAGAAGATTGTCGAGCGCTTGCAGGAAGCCTTGGGCATTGCCGCGCCGGACACGGTGTCGACCAGCATCTCGCGTGAAGAGATCGCCGAGCGTATCCGGCAGGAAGTGACGATGTACGGCATCCGCATCGACATCACGGAAGAGTTGTCGCGGCTGACCGCCCACCTGAACGAAACGCGCCACGTGATCGAGAAGGGCGGCAAGGTCGGCAAGCGCCTCGACTTCATGATGCAGGAGCTCAACCGCGAAGCGAACACGCTCGGTTCGAAGGCTGCTGCGAAAGAACTGGCGGATTCGTCGATGACCTTGAAGCTGCTCATCGAACAGATGCGCGAGCAGGTGCAGAATCTGGAGTAATCCTCGAGCCACTTTCGGATAACGATTGCAATGACCGACCACACACGCGAAAACAGCGCACCGCGCAATCCATACGCTGGGGCTTACCCTGGCAACCTGTTCATGGTGGTTGCGCCCTCGGGCGCGGGCAAATCGACGCTCGTCAATGCGCTGCTCGCGCGCGACGAGGCGATCCGCCTGTCCATCTCCTACACGACGCGCCCGCCGCGTCCGAAGGAGAAGGACGGTGAGCATTACCACTTCACGACGGTCGACGACTTTCTCAAGCGGCACGCCACGGGCGAGTTTCTCGAAAGCGCCGAGGTGCATGGCAACTACTATGCAACCTCGCGTCTGTGGATCGAAGAACAGATGAAAAGCGGCCATGACGTGCTGCTCGAAATCGACTGGCAGGGCGCGCAACAGGTGAAAAAACAGTTTCGCAATGCTGTCGAAATCTTTATTCTGCCGCCCTCGCTCGAAGCGCTGGAAGACCGTTTGAAAAAGCGCGGCCAGGATGAGCCAAACGTGATTACACGGCGGCTGCTGGCCGCCGGTAGCGAGATCGCGCACTCGGCTGAAGCCGAGTTCGTGGTGATCAACGAGAACTTCGACCGTGCGCTGGCGGAGTTGCAGTGTCTCGTAGCCTCAACGCGCTTGCGCTTCGCCTCGCAATACGCACGCCACACGGACCTTTTTGTGCAACTCGGCATCCACCTCCCGCACGCGTGACTGCGGCGAGGTATCGAGCACATAAGGTAGAATAAGCAACATACTGAGAAGGAATCCAACATGGCCCGCATTACCGTCGAAGACTGTCTGAAAATGATCCCGAATCGCTTCGAACTGGCACTTGCCGCAACGTATCGCGCACGCCAGCTCGCTCAAGGCCACACGCCGAAGATCGAAAGCCGCGACAAGCCCACCGTCGTCGCGCTGCGTGAGATCGCGGCTGGCCAGGTCGGCGTCGAAATGCTGAAGAAGGTACCGGTCTAAGGTACGTTCCATCCGTTTTCGATTGCCATGTAATTCACACACGCGTGCAGACCGGCGTCAAACCTGAACCTGATACGGAGGCGAATATGAGCACTACCCCCTCGCCCCCTGTCACGGAAGTGGAGAACGAAGTCCACGAGGGCGACTCACCGGCCTCGGCACGCAAGTACATCGACGCGGTCCTCGAACAATCGTTTCGCCATCTGTTCGGGCCGACCGCCACGCCGGAGCAGCCGCGCCGGCATGACGTCGTTTCGATCGCCAAGCTGACCTCTGCCTTGTCCGGCTATCTGTCGCCGGAAGAGATCAAGGACATCAAGGCGGCGTTCCACTTCAGCGACGAAGCCCACCTCGGGCAGTATCGCCAGAGCGGCGAGCCCTACATCACGCACCCGGTTGCTGTCGCGGAGATCTGCGCCAGCTGGAAGCTCGATGCCCAGTCGATCATGGCGGCGCTGCTGCATGACGTGATGGAAGACCAGGGCGTGACCAAAGCCGAACTCGCCGAGCGTTTCGGCGCCAAGGTCGCGGAACTGGTCGACGGCTTGTCGAAGCTCGACAAAATGGAGTTTCGTAATCGCGAGGAAGCGCAGGCGGAGAATTTCCGCAAGATGCTGCTCGCGATGGCGCGCGATGTGCGCGTGATTCTGGTGAAGCTGGCCGACCGGCTGCACAACATGCGCACCCTCGGCGCGGTGCCGCCGGAAAAGCGCCGCCGCGTGGCGCGCGAAACGCTGGATATCTACGCGCCAATCGCCCACCGGCTTGGCCTGAACAATACCTATCGCGAGCTGCAGGACCTGAGCTTCGCGAACTTCAACCCGCATCGTTACGCCACGCTCGAAAAAGCCGTCAAGGCGGCGCGCGGCAACCGGCGGGAAGTGGTCGGCAAGATTCTGGAGTCGGTGCAGCGCGCCATTGCGGACGCGAAGCTCGACGCCGAAGTCACCGGCCGCGAAAAAACCATCTTCAGCATCTACAAGAAGATGCGCGACAAGCAGTTGTCGTTCTCGCAAGTGCTGGACGTGTACGGCTTCCGCGTGGTGGTCGAGAGCGCGCTGGAGTGCTACACCTGCATCGGCGCGCTGCATGCGCTCTACAAGCCGGTGCCGGGCAAGTTCAAGGACTACATCGCCATTCCGAAGGTGAACGGCTACCAGTCGCTGCATACCACCCTGGTTGGCCCGTTCGGTGCGCCGATCGAGTTCCAGGTGCGTACGCGCAAGATGCACGAGATCGCCGAAGCGGGCGTCGCCGCGCACTGGCTGTACAAGAACGGCGGTGCAGATCTGAACGACGTGCAGAAGCGCGCGCATCAGTGGCTCAAGTCGCTGCTCGATATCCAGAGCGAAGCGGGCGATTCGAGCGAATTCCTCGAGCATGTGAAGATCGATCTGTTCCCGGATGCGGTCTACGTGTTTACGCCGAAGTCGCGGATCATGGCGCTGCCGCGCGGCGCGACCGCGCTCGATTTCGCCTATTCGATCCACAGCGACCTGGGCAACCAGTGCGTCGCGGTGAAGATCAACAATGAACTGCTGCCATTACGCACTGAGTTGAAGAGCGGCGATATCGTCGAGGTGATCACGGCGCCGTATTCAAAGCCGAATCCGGCGTGGCTCGGGTTTGTGCGCAGTGGCAAGGCGCGCTCGGCTATCCGTCACTATCTGAAGACGATGCGTCTGAACGAGTCGGTGCAACTGGGCGAGCGGCTCGTCGATCAGGCGTTGAAGGGCTACGACCTCGCGCTTTCCGAGGTCACACCGGAAGCCTGGGAAAAGCTCGTGCAGTGGACCGGCAACAAGAGCCGTCAGGAAATTTTCGCGGATATCGGCCTTGGCCGGCGCGTGGCGGCGGTCATGGCCAAGCGCATCGAGGTGCTGATGAACGGGCACGATGCCGACGACGACAGCCCGCGCTCTGAGTCCGGCCACACGTCGCATGCGCCGCCGGTGGTGATCACGGGTACCGAAGGTATGTCCGTGCAGCTATCGGCCTGCTGCCGGCCGATTCCGGGCGACGACATCATGGGTTATATCGGCATCGGCCTCGGCATGGCTATTCACACCACCGACTGCCGGGTCGCCCAGCGCATTCACCGGCGCGATCCGGGCCGTTGGATCGACGTGGCTTGGGCGCCGCAGCCAGGCCGTCTGTTCGACGTGGCGGTGAAGGTGCTCGTCAAGAACACCAAGGGCGTGTTCGCCCGCGTGGCGGCGGATATCACGTCCGCAGACGCCAACATCGTCCACATTGCGATGGACGAAGACCTGTCGCAGGAATCCACGGTCTTGCGCTTCGTGATTCAGGTCAGCGACCGGGTGCATCTGGCCAACGTCATGCGCCGGGTTCGCACGAATCCGGACGTCATGCGCATCGCACGCGAACGGCCTAGCGAAGAAGGGCATCACCGCCACGATGGCGGGATGCGAATCGATCGCGAACGCGCCGATTATTGACGGCTTCTCCCGCTGCAATTCTGCAGCGCCGGTCTGAACACTCGGGCCAGATTCGGGTCTCACTCTGTTCTTGAGGGAGAGCGCAATGAACGTAGCTGACCTGAGCGGCATGGACCTCGACTATTGGGTCGCCCGCAGCCTGCACGACTTCGTGCGTGAAATCCACTTTACCGATGGCGGACAGACCGTCTCGATTCGCGGCGAGGAGCGCGGACGTCCATGGGACGGCCGGTTCACGCCCTCCACGTCATGGGAGGCGGCTGCGACCGTACTGGAGCGGACGCAGCGGCTCGAGGTGCGGGAGCACGTGAATCGTCAGCAGGCGCATTGCGTCGCGGACTTCGAAGGCGGCCACAGGACGGCGGAGGGGCGGGGCGACTCATTGCGCGTGGCGGTGCTGCGGGCGTTTGTGACCAGCCGGTTCGGCGATACCGTGGAAGATGTCTTGCAGCAGTCGCAGGCGCTCGACGGCCTCAAGGCGGAACTCATCAGCGAGGTAACGGCGGGTATGTCGCCCGAAGATATTCCGACGCCTGACGGGCAGATCGGCGACATTCAATCAGCGCCGCGGTGAAACGCGAGTTGGGCAGGACAGGGGAGATTGTCACCACTGTTGTCCATCGTGCCAACCTGTGTGAGCGGCCTTAAGGCGCCGGTCCGCGCATGGATGCGAGTGTCACGATGGATGCGGCGTATTTCGATGCCGCTAATCCATCACCGCAAAAACAAAGGGCCTTCCGTATGGAAGGCCCTTCATGAGTGGTGCGGCTGGCAGGATTCGAACCCACGACCCCTTGGTTCGTAGCCAAGTACTCTATCCAACTGAGCTACAGCCGCACGGCAAACTGGATACAACGAAAAACCGGGTGAAACAAAAGGGCCTCCCCGGAGGGAGGCCCTCGAAATAAGTGGTGCGGCTGGCAGGATTCGAACCCACGACCCCTTGGTTCGTAGCCAAGTACTCTATCCAACTGAGCTACAGCCGCACGCAGAAACGAGATTATAGCAAAGGTATCAAAAAAGGGAAGCGTGAAACGGCGATTTGTCTGGTTGCCCTGATCGTGTAACCTTGATGGGCAGGGTTTGCTGCAGTCTATGGAAGATCATGAACAAGGCCTTTGTTAAAGAATCGAGCGAAGAGAGTGACGACGATCTCGACGCCGCGCAACTTGCGATCCCAGCCGGTGCGAAAAACTACATCACCCCCGCCGGTTACCGGCGGCTGCGCGATGAGCTGCTGCATCTGATCGACGAGGAGCGTCCGGAGGTCGTGAAACTGGTCTCGTGGGCGGCCTCGAACGGCGACCGCTCCGAAAACGGCGATTACATCTACGGAAAGCGGCGTTTGCGCGAAATCGACCGGCGCATCCGGTTTCTGACCAAACGCCTTGATCTGGCGGAGATTGTGGATAGCAGCAAGCAGGAAAACATCGACCAGGTGTTTTTCGGTGCGACCGTCGACTATGCGACCGGGGATGGCGAGGTGCACACGGTGACGATCGTCGGTGTCGACGAGGTCGATCTGGACCACGGACGGGTGAGCTGGATTTCGCCCGTGGCGCGGGCGCTGGTGAAGGCCAGGATCGGCGATCAGGTGACGTTGCACACTCCCGCGGGCCCAGAGCCGATCGATATCATCGACGTGGCGTACCCACCGCCGGATGAAGGCGGTTAATCGCTGGGCCAGGCGGTGCGGGCACGTACTACCTTCAAGTCACAGGTGACAAAAAAAGGCGCCGCAAGCGGCGCCTTTCAGTACTTCTACTACCGGATGCTTTAGAAGCGGGTACGCAGACCTGCCGTCACAGCAACCTGGTTGTTGTTGCCCGAAGCGGTCAGACCATTGATGTCTGCGTTCAGGCCCGAGCCGTCCTGGCTCACGTGTTGATATTCGCCTTGCAGGTACACGTCGGTACGCTTCGACAGGGAGTACGAAGCTTGCGCGTTGACCTGGTTCCACTTCGGATTCGCGCCGTCGATGCTCGATTGCGTGAACGTGTAGCCAGCAGCCAGGCTCAGAGCCGGCGTCAGCTGGTAACGGCCGTTCACTTCGAAGTTCTGGAAGTGACCGCTGGTCGCGCCGAGCGGAACCGTTGCCGACGTACCTGCCGAACCCGCAGCGATGCCGGCGAAGTCGTTCAGGTTGGTTTGCGTGTACACGAAGGCTGCCGTTGCCGGGCCGAATGCGTAGCTGATGCCAGCACCGAACGTACGCTGACGACCTGCCAGCAGCGTGTTGTCGCCGTCGACTGCGCCGGCGGTGTTCGTGATTGCGCCGAGAGCACCAACGTTGTTATTCAGTTGCAGGTACGCAGCTGCAACATTCAGGCCGCCGTAGTTATACGAACCGCCCACGCTGTAAGCACGGTTGTTCGAGAACTCGCCAGCTGCGTTCGAGAAGCCATACAGGCCGCCGAACTTGAAGCCGCCGTAGTTCGCGCTCTGGAACTTGACCGAGTTGTCGACGCGGAACGAGTTGTCGAGGTTGTCGTTGTCGAACGGGTGAGCCGTGAACGTGCCACCGTATTGCGTGCCCGTCAGTGCCAGCGGTCCGAGATAGTCCACAACGCTGTCATATTGACGGCCAAGGGTCACGGCGCCGAACTGGTCGCTTGCCAGACCAACGAATGCCTGGCGGCCGAACAGACGACCGTCCTGGCGGAGCGTGCCGTTCATGACGTTAAAGCCGTTTTCCAACGTGAAGATTGCCTTCAGACCGCCACCGAGGTCTTCAGAGCCGCGCAGGCCCCAACGGCTCGTGTTGACCGCGCCGTCCGTTGCTTGCCAGTTGGAATGACCATTCTGGTTGTTCGTGTAGGTGATGCCTGCATCGATCAAACCGTACAGCGTAACGCTGCTTTGCGCGTGCGCTGCAGTAGCAAAAACGCCCGTGAGGGCCGCGACCATGAGTGTCTTTTTCATCTTTGTAAACTCCGAGAACAGGATGGGTTTTGGAAACCCAGGCTTCGAGGAAACGTCACGCGTACGCTGCGAGAGGCGATGGTCTGCGTGAGTGCGCACGATGCAAGCGGCGCGCTTGTTTCCGGACAGGCAGAGTGTAAGGACGTGGTCGCCCAGCGGACCTTCCGATTTGCGCAATAAAGTATTACTTGACGCGCAATTATTGGCGATGTTTGTCAAAGCCTTATTGGAAAAGGCTTTGCGTGGATACAACGGGTGGGGAGAGGGTGTGTCAACAGTCGTGCGTTGTTCAATTGCTACACCAAATGATGCGCAAAAACAACGCGAAAAGAATGAAAATCAAGATTGTTGCGGGACGAGCAATACATGATTGTCCATCGCACCGGCAATGTTTCGAAGCGCGAGCTGTATACTGGCCTTTCTGCTTTTCGAAGCGGACTTTTTCGTTGACGAAAAAGATCTCCAAACCTTTGTCGGCGCGACTTCCCAGTCGCGCTTTTTTTTGCCTATGTTTTCCGTGAGCCGGTCCTAGCGGATATCGGTAGCGAGGACGCCCGGCAGAGATTCGAAATCAGTAACCACGCTCCAGTCTTCCATTACGTAATGGCGGGCATCCATTGGGGAAGACAACAGGTTTTGCCAGTGATCGCCATGCCACATGGGATCAAAGTCGAAGGCCGACTCTGCCGGCTGTCTGGCCCTGTCCGCGGGCGCCTTGTGGAGCGAGCGGCTCACCCAGGCGGTAAAGCGATGGAGTTCGTTCAGCAGCATGACTATCTCCTTTACATACTTCCAAGACCATCATGAGGCGACCGGTTTACTGGAACAACCCGGACAAACACTTACGAAAGACATACTCTGTTACAAATCCCGGGAAAAATTCCCTCTTTATGCGGGGAGGGGAGTTATCAAGTAAAACTGACGTGCTGGATATTCGGTTGTTACTTAATATGCGCGCGTTCGTTGCATCCAGTCAGGTGTCGTTTCGTTATTGTTTCAGCTTATAAGCCTCTATTAAAAATTTTCTTGACGGCTGATCTTTCTTCCCCGTATAACGGCAATGCTGAATTTTCGATTAGAAGACGTGATGGCATATCGCTACCACGTACCTCGATAAGGTCGTATCGTAATCGGCGTGAGGGCATTGCCCGTCTTAATCAAATCTAGAGGGAAATTGGAATATGGAAACTGGTATCGTAAAATGGTTCAACGATGCTAAGGGCTTTGGCTTCATCACATCGGACTCGGGTGGCGACGATCTGTTCGCGCACTTCTCGGAAATTCGCGCCGAAGGTTTCAAATCGCTCAAGGAAAACCAGCGGGTTTCCTTCGAAGTGAAGACGGGCCCGAAGGGTAAGCAGGCAGCGAACATCCAGCCGCTGTAAGCCGTGCGGGCCACGCCAACCGCGCGGCCGCAACACTGCATCGTAGAGCAGGAAAGCCCTCGCATTGCCGGGGGCTTTTTTATTGGTGATGTTTGATACGGGTTTATTCCTATTTTAATTCCTGCTCGGGCGTATCTCGGTGACTGCAGAGGGCTTAAGGCAGTATGTGCGTGGCCGATATTGCCCCTGAGTGAAGCGCATGCGTTCCGTTGCGTCGATTTACCCAGGGTTTTCGAGTATAAAAATGGCCGGCCTTTCCGTGTTCGAGTCATAAAAACATAATGTTGCCACGACGTCCAGATTCGCTAAAGACTGCCACCGCACCGCGTACCGCTCCCTCAGCCCCGCATTAAAGCGGCCAGACCGCGCGCATGCCGGTGCGCCAACTGATGCATACTTGCAGCAAGCCACGTATCGAACCCTATCCTTGCCCATGTCAGAACAGTTTTTGCAGAATCCCGCGATCGATTTGCCGATAGCGTTTGTCGACCTTGAGACCACAGGCGGATCGACCGGGGAACATCGCATCACCGAAGTGGGCGTCGTCGAAGTAGGTCCATTGGGCGTGTCCCGCTGGAGCACGCTGGTCGATCCGCAGCAAAGCATTCCGCCCTTTATCCAGCAACTCACGGGTATCACCGATGCGATGGTGCGCGGCGCTCCCACCTTCGATTCAATTGCTCCCGCCCTGTTCGCGCGCCTCGAGGGAAAGCTGTTTATTGCCCACAACGCGAGTTTCGATCGTGGCTTCCTGCGCAGCGAGTTTCGCCGCGCGGGACTGGCGTTCAATCCGGATGTACTGTGCACCGTGCGTCTGTCGCGCGCACTCTTTCCGGCAGAAAAGCGCCACGGACTCGACGCGCTCGTCGAGCGGCACGCACTGGTACCGTCCGACCGGCACCGTGCGCTGGCCGATGCCGACCTCCTGTGGCAGTTCTGGCAGCGCCTGCATGGGCTGGTCCCGCTCGAGGTGTTGCGCACGCAGATCGACCGCACGTTGCGACGTTACCGGCTGGCGGGCGAAATCACGGAAGACCTGCTCGATACGGCGCCGGCCGGTTGCGGCGTCTATGTGTTCTACGGAGAGGACGATGTGCCGCTCTATGTCGGCCGCAGCGTGCGGGTCCGGCAACGCTTGCGCTCGCATCTGAGCGGCGAGCGCCGCTCGTCGAAGGACATGCGGCTCGCGCAGCAGGTGCGGCGCGTCGAGTGGCTGGCGACCGGCGGCGAGTTGGGGGCGATGCTGGCGGAGGCTCAATGGATCGCGACGCTGCGTCCGGGACAGAACCGCGTGCCGCGGGTCGCGAAAAGCGACCCTGTCGATGCGCCGTGGCCGTTCGACGGACCTATCGTTTTCGAGGAGCGCGACGCGGAGTTGCAAGCCCGCGCCTTTCACGTGGTCGACCGCTGGCGCTACGTCGGTCACGCCCCCTCGCTCGCCCAGGCGGCAAGCCTGCATGCGTCGAGCGTCGCGGGTTCGTTTGAACTTTCGACTTACCGGATCCTGCAGTCGCATCTCGCGCGCGGCCTGCGGGTCATGCCGCTTGGGTTGCCCATCGCGGCAAGTGCAGCGAGCGTCGCCTAGCCCGTCGCGCCAACCCCGCCGGATTCACACACGTGACCGAGCGCGTGGGTGAGTGCGCCCGAGCGGGCGGAGTCATAGCGGGTCAATGAGTTCCAGTTCGCAATACCCTGCGCCACGCGCGACGGGCAGTCTTGGGCCGTACGTAGCGTCTGCACACGTGCGAGCCCGGCGATCATCGACTTGGTCAACCGGTCGAGCTGGGGCCGGGTGCTGGTCGCGAGGTCGGGAGGAGCCCCCTCAGGCGGGCGCGTGCTGCGCCAGGTGGCGAACAGGGCGTTCTGCACTTCCTTGCTGGCGTCAATCTGATCCTGGAAGAATGCTCGTGCAAACTCAGGGTCGACCTGCGCGGCGGCCGCCCGCTTGGCGACATCGTCGAGTAAAGCGGCTTCGCGCGGTGCATCGGTGATGGCCTGATGGTTTGCCCACTTCCAGCGCGCGACAGGCTCAGCAAGAGCCAGTCGTTGAGATACGAGCGAAATCAGATTGGTCAGGGCGGTGTCGTCGCTGTCTGCATGAGCGAGGCGCGGCGATAGAGTCGATGCGGCGCACAGCGCGAGCGCACACAGTACACCGCTACGATACAAACGATTCATGAGAGGGCGACCGGGCAGTCGAGGGAGAAAAGCCTGAAGAATAAACGATGCGGCGGTAAAGCGACGGGTATAAAGCGGGAGACGTGCGCGAACATGGCGCTGAACTGATTGATCCGGCGCGTACCAATGAGTCAATACAACCTGCTGCGGCCCGCAAAATGTGCGCACGTGCGCTCGCCGGTCACGCACGGTGTGCGTGTCCCCGATGCTGCAGCGCGCCAGCTCACTCTTACTTCGGCTCGCACGACTTGCGTTGTTCGTCGAAGAACGCGCGAACATGCTCAGGCAGTTCGGCGCCCAGGAACTCAACGCCAGCAGGTTCCGGATCCGGACTGAAGACTTTATCCGGGGTCGGAATCTTGGGCGGTTTGGCATCCATGATTTTTCTCCTGTACCAACTGATTATCTGCCGCGGTCCCCAATCTGCACTAGTGCTGCAAAGCGTTAACACTGTTTTTCAACGCTTGTCTGTTGCTTTAACGGCACAGCATCACTTTGCTTGAACTCGTTTGAATAAAATTTAAGGCCTGCTCTGCATTTTTACGAACGGTCGCGCTTATTTGAATCTGCCGCCCTGCACGGCCTTGTACCGCCTGCCACTGCTCGCTGGCGACGACGTCGCCCTGCTATGTTCGAGCTTTCTCATTGCTGCATTGCAGCGCCTGCGTGTGTCGTCGTTTTTCGCGTATTTCCGACCGGGCCCTTTAGCGTTACGTAGCCTTTACCGCAGAAGCGGCGTAAAGGTGTCTGTCACACTGAATGGTTATCGAGGCCTTTAAGCAATCAGATTCGCTGCAGTGCACATACACCAGGAAACGTCGCCGCTTGTTTCAACCATCCCTCATTTTTTGTTAACGACGGGTTACGTGATTTCGTTGACGTCTTTGACGTTCTTTTACGTATGCATATGAAATGACGAAAGCACACCGCGTCCCTTTGGAGGCGGTGTGCATGGGTCAGACGTGAAGTCGTGCAATGGGCAATGCCCGGGTGTACGCGACCCGCTCAAGCTGTGCGACGTGAATGACCTTCCTGCTGGCCCGTTGTGTGAGCGAAAGCGGGGCGGATAGACGGAGAGTTTCCGTCGCCCTCTACGTCAGCGGCAGACGTGCACTCGATGGTGGTGATGCCAGACCCAATGACAATGATGGTGATGGTCATAGTCAGCGAACGCCGGCATTGCCGCGCATAGCGTTGTCACTGCAACGAGGATTGTCGCGCCGATCTTCTTCATAGATACATCTCCCGAGAGTTAGAGACGAAAGCATAGCAGTTTGTGTGCCTTAAACGTCCGCGCCATCCGTCGCGTGGCGCACATCTTGTGTTTCGCCGAAGCGTCCGGGGTGAAGCAGTTTGAGCAGCATGTTTTGACACGCGCTCACGATTGTCAGATTTGCGAGAAAAGTGATTTCGAAACTTAGGTATTTACCCTGGGTTTATCGACTCTTAGACTGTATTCACCTGCTGCACACAAACCTGTTTGCGGCGCTGTGTAAAACAAATTCTGGAGGTTTAATCATGAACTCGATCATCAAGGCTGTTGCCATCGCTGTCGTTCTTTCCGCTCCGGTCGCTTCATTCGCTCAATCGAACCAACCTGTGACCCGTGCAGAGGTGCGCAGTCAACTGGTTCAACTTGAAAAGGCCGGCTATAACCCAGCGTCGGCTGACAATGCCACTTACCCGGCTGACCTGCAGGCTGCAGAGGCGCGCGTTGCTGCAGAGAATGGTTCGACGAGCGGTGTTGGTGGTGTGGTTAGCGGTTCGTCGGAATCGGGCGCTGCTGCAGTCTCGACATTCACAGGCCAACGCTCGATTTACGCGGGTCACTAAATCACTGTAGTGACGTTGTTCTGGGGTCTGGGCCGGACGGTGACGTCTGCCCACCCCAGCAGGTTTCGTCGGAAATGGTTCGTAAAACGTGTAAGTGACATCGAAACCTAAAGCGAGGTTGTGCGTCCTACACTGAAGTTGCCTCTAGCGAGAGGTGCTTTCATGGACATATCTCCCTTGTCAAACCCGCCGTTGCACCGGTGGGTTTTTTTGTATCCTGTGACGTCGTGCTGTGGGTCTTGGCAATCGTGGCTGTAGTGAATGACTCAGCGGCGCACGACACTTCCGCCAAACGTATTTCCACCGGGCGAACCTGCGCTGAACGAGCCCGAGCCGGATGTACTCGCGTCGAATGCGCCTGAGTTGACGCTGGTGCCATTGGCATCGATTGAATCCGGATTCGGCAAGCCCCGGGCAGCTCGGCGAGCATAGACGCCGCGCGGATCGGCTGCGACCTTTTTGTAGGTATCCTCATGATCCCAGCGCGGCGTACTGCCGTAGACATAGCCCTGATTCACCTGCACCAGCACGCCGATTGAAGGATTGCAGCCGAGGCCGACGGCGATGGTTTCGTTCGTAAATGCGCCCATGTTGCTGACGCCCATTCCGACCGCTCCTCCCACATGCACTGTGTCGCACTGATTCGCCGCAAACACGACTGTGTCGCTCGGGATCGCAACGTCGACGAGCTCGGTTCCGCCGACTAGCACGGTCACGAGCTTGCCCGCAGCCAAGGTCCCGTTCTGAACCTGGCCCGTCTTGACAAAGTCGACCTGGAGCGCGAAGCCGGTTAAGTGTTTCGCGTCTTGCGGCAGCGAGACTTTGTAAGGGGCCAGGCGCGGGCCGTCGTCTATGCCGGCAAAATTTCCGCCGCTGGCGGTGATACGCATGCCGACGCCAGCGATGTTGGTGCTATATACGCCCGCGTAATCGGCCACAGGAGCCGGCGCCATCGACAACTGGGCCTCGCGCGTGTTCGATGCCCCACTGCAGACAAACGGAATATCTTGTGGCGCCGCGACGCGCACCGACCCGATCGTCGCACCTACTGGCAGGCTTGGCGAGACAGCGATATTCGTCGAAGGAAGCGAGAGATCCAGCGGTTGACTGGCGCTGCTGGAAACGCAATTCGCATGCGCGGATTGGGCGCCACCTAAGGAGATCGCGCCGAGGACCGGCAGGGATAGAAAAAATCGAAAACAAAGCCGGATGTCTGCTCGCATCTCTCTCACCTGGTAGCCGCCCGAGTTCTATTCTGAGGCGATTGTACGGATCTGAAATGCGGTCGACGACGCCGGCTTCTTACTGAATCTGACAGCCGTGCGGGATGGGGAAGCTACCCGAGTGTCACTTTCGCGTCCTCGCCGAGAGGCGTCTCATCGCTATAATTGAGGCTTTCCCTATACAACCCCATGCAAATAGGCGGCCTTTCTTTGGCATCTGGCGCTGCCCTCGTCATCGCCATAGCGTTCGCGGTTGCAGCCTGTTTGGTCCGCTTCGGCTTCTTCAAGTCCGTGGTAGAGGGGGAAATCTCCGCCAACAGATTTCATGCGATCGACGGCCTGCGCGGTTATCTGGCATTGGGCGTTTTGTTGCACCACGTCGTGATTAACGAGCAGTTCTATCGGACGGGAACTTGGGAGTTGACGCCGTCGCGATTAAACACTTTTGTTGGACGCGGTTCCGTCGCCTTCTTCTTCATGATCACAGCGCTCCTTTTCTGGGGGCGAGTTATCGAAGGCGACGGCAGGATCGACACCTTGAAGCTTTATGTGTCTCGTGTCCGTCGTCTCGTGCCGATGTACCTTGCGAGTGCGGGACTTCTCATTGCCACTGCTTTGGCGCTGACACATTTTCGCATTTCAGCGCCGCTTGCCGATCTGGTCTCGCAGATAACGTCCTGGTTGCTATTCACCATACCTGGCATGCCCGACATCAATGGGCTCAAGCAGACCAGTCTGATAAACACGGTCTTTTGGTCGCTCGTATACGAGTGGAGGTTCTATCTGATCCTGCCGTTCGCGGCCGCCATCGCTTCTGTTAGTCGCGCGTGGGCTGTGGCTGTTGGCGCAGGACTGTGCATAGCGCTATTTTCAGCGACCCAGATCGAGTGGTTTTTCATTGGTGGATGCGTCGCGGCCTATTTTGTCCGCGTTAAGGCCGTGCAGGAATTGAGTGTGGGACCAACGGGCTCGTTCGTTGCGCTTGCCTGCATCGCCACTACCGCGCTGTATCAACCGCTCACGTATTCGCCGCTCGCCGCCGCATTGCTCTTTGTTCCTTTTCTTATTTTCGCAGCAGGCAATTCACTATTCGGGTTGCTAACCTGTCGTCCCGCGCGGCTTCTGGGCCTCCTCAGTTACAGCGTCTACCTGCTCCATAACTGGGTGTTGTATCTCGTTTCCCGTATGGTCAACCACTACACGGCGGTCGCGGGCTTGTCGCCCGTACGTTATTGGGCGCTTGCCGTCCCCGTCGTGCTGGCGACCGTCACCTTATCCGCCCTCACATATCGTTTCGTCGAATATCCCTGGATAGGTGGCATAGGGAAGGAAAATCGCCTCCGCCGATGGCGGCGCGTGCATTGAACAGATATTGTCCCAGCGCGAATCAACGACCACGCGAATTTCGACCGGTCAGTTCAATTGTCTATGGGGTAAGGTTGGGCCTGCGTGGCTTGTGCTGGTTGACTGAATCTGGCTGCATGGCGGTTACGTGCGCCCCAGAAAGCAAAAAGCCCAGTCGCAATGACTGGGCTAAGTGCTTGAATCTGTTGGTGCCGGAAAGAGGAATCGAACCCCCGACCTTCGCATTACGAATGCGCTGCTCTACCGTCTGAGCTATTCCGGCATCAGGAGAAACGAGATTATAGGGACTTTATTGACGCCTTGGCAAGCCCCCGGGTTCAACTTTTTGTTTCGAGATGGTAGCGGGTTACGCGGTCTACCTCGTTCTTCGAGCCGAGGAACACGGCCACCCGTTCGTGCAGGCTTTTCGGAACAATATCCAGAATGCGCTTCTCGCCGTTGGTTGCGGCGCCGCCTGCCTGTTCGACGATGAACGCCATCGGATTGGCCTCGTACATCAGGCGCAGCTTGCCTGGCTTGTCCGGGGAGCGCTTGTCCGCCGGGTACATGAAGATGCCGCCGCGATTCAGGATACGGTGCACATCGGCGACCATCGATGCGATCCAGCGCATATTGAAGTCTTCCTGACGCGAGCCGTCCTTGCCGGCCTTCAGTTCATCGATGTACTGATGGACAGCCGGGTACCAGTGGCGCTCGTTCGACGCGTTGATCGCGTATTCGCGCGTTTCGACCGGAATGGTCATGTCGCTTTGCGTGAGTACCCACGAACCCAGCTCGCGGTCGAGCGTGAAGCAGTTCACGCCGTTGCCGGTGGTCAGCACCAGCACGGTTTGCGGACCGTAGACGGCGTAGCCGGCGGCGACCTGCTGCGTGCCTGGTTGCAGGAACGACTGTTCAGTCGGCTGCTGGCCGTCCGGGCAGCGCAACACCGAGAAGATAGTGCCGATCGACACGTTCACGTCGATGTTCGACGAGCCATCCAGCGGATCGAACACCAGCAGATATTCGCCTTTCGGATAGTTGGCCGGAATCGGCGAGAACTTCTCCATTTCTTCGGACGCCATGCCGGCCAGATTGCCGCCCCATTCGTTCGCTTCCAGCAGGATTTCGTTCGACAGAATGTCGAGATTTTTCTGCACCTCGCCCTGGACGTTCTCGCTGCCGGCGGTGCCGAGCGCGTCGCCCAGCGCGCCCTTGCTGACGTGGTAGCTGATCGCCTTGCAAGCCCTTGCGACGACTTCGATCAGCAGGCGCAGATCTGCCGGCAGGTTGTTGGTTTCGCGCTGCTGCTCGATCAGATACTTCGTGAGAGTGGTACGACGTTGCAAAGCCATTGCAGTACTCCGGTAAGGCGAAGGAATCCCGTGATTTTACCCGCTCGCTGTGTCTTTCCTGTGCCACAGAAAAATTTGAGGCGGAATGCGCGTGCTGCACCAGCACACACCACCGCCGTAGCAGGCGCCCAACCCGTCCGGAAAGGCGACGGAGTGCTGGCGTCGACCTCGAATCTCAGGCTTTGCGCGCTGCCTTCACCGCGGCAACGTTGCTGACCATGCTTGCCGCGTGGCTGACCGCGCGTGCGTGGCCACGCGGCATACCCGGCAGTTTCGGCCTCCGTGCGCGGGCGAGCGGTTCGATCTCGTTGGCGATCTGCTCGCCGGCTGCCTCAGTGGCGATGCGCAGGTCGTAGGCGATTTGCAGATTGAGCCAGAACTGCGCGCTTGCGCCGAAATAACGGCCAAGCCGCAGCGCGGTATCTGCCGAGATTGCGCGCTTGCCGAGCACCACGTCGTTGATGCGCGGCGTAGGCACACGCAGCGCTTTTGCCAAAGCGTTGACCGACATGCCGAGCGGATCGAGAAACTCGATGCGCAGGATCTCGCCCGGATGGACGGGCGCAATTTGCTCGCCAGTTTCGATGTCCGAAAAGTCGGTGCTTTCCAGCTCGGAGCGTTTGATGACCATGCTGGTCTCCCAATCAATCAGTGATAATCGACGACCTCGACATTCAGCGCCTCGCCATCCACGAAGTGGAAGCAGATGCGCCACTGCGCGTTGATGCGGATGCTCCATTGCCCGCTACGTAGCCCTTGCAGCGCCTCCAGCCGATTGCCGGGCGGCGTGTACAGGTCTTCAACCGAAACCGCGGCGTCGATCATGAGCAGCTTGCGATGCGCGGCGGACTGAATTTGCGTGGGTAACGAACGGACGAAGCCGCCTCTAAATAACAGTGCTGTAGCCTTGTTGCCGAATGTCGTAATCATAGGGATGATATAACGCCTCACGTTAAACGTAAACCGTTAAATGAACGGGTTTACTTTCACCCCGGCGGCCCAACAAAAACAGTCGTCCGAATGGCCAACGCCTGTGTAGGACCGACTCCTACGGACTTTGCGGACGAAAAAAAGCCGGCCACATGTGCCGGCTTTCTCCTGCCTGAAAGTACCCAGGCAGATCAGGCGAGCGCCTTCTCAACGATCTCGCGCACGTCGCGCGATTTCACCTGTGCCGCTACTTTCTCCAGGGCTGCGCGCATGCCGTCGCGCAACTTCGGCGTGAAGCGACGCCACAGTTCGAGCGAGCGGGCGAGGCGCGCGGCGACCTGCGGATTCAGCGCGTCGAGCGCGATGACCTGCTCGGCCCAGAACGCGTAACCCGACCCGTCTTCGGCGTGGAACTGTGCCGGGTTGGCCGCGCAGAAACTGAAAATCAGCGAGCGGGCGCGGTTCGGATTTTTCAACGTGAACGCCGGATGAGTCATCAGCCTGCGCACGATCTCGATCACCGGACGTTGTGCGTTGCCGCGCTGGGTGGCCTGCAGGGCGAACCACTTGTCGATGACAAGCGGTTCCTTCTCGAAGCGGCGATAGAAGTCGTCGAGCGCTTCCTGCGCCTGCGTGCCGCCGCCGGCCGCTGCAGCGTTGAGCAACGCGGACAGCGCGGCTGAGCGATCGGTCATGTTATTTGCAGCGGCATACTGCGCCGAGGCGAGGCGCACGGCTTCGGCCGGATCGTCCAGTTCGGCGAGATAGGACAGCGCAAGATTCTTCAACGCACGATGTCCGCTTGCCTTCGGCGTGGCTTCGTACTCGCCCGGCGTATGGTGCTGTTCGTACACCGCGAGCCATTCGTTCCTGAGCGCCGTGGCGAGGCGCTTGCGTACGAACTGGCGGGCAGCATGCACTGCAGCCGGATTCGACTCGGACATCTGCTCGGCCAGATACGCTTCGGATGGCAGAATCAGCGCCAGCTCACGGAACGCCGGCGAGAGCGATTCGTCGGTCAGCACGCGTGCAAATGCGGCGACGATCGAATCGTCCAGCTGCAACGGCGCGCCGGTCGCGGCACGCCCGGCTAGTGCGAGCAACTCGCGCGTCGCCAGCCGCTGACCGGCTTCCCAGCGGTTGAAAGGGTCGCTGTCGTGGGCGAGCAGGAAGGCGAGTTCGTCGGCCTTATAGTCGTATTCGACGATCACCGGTGCCGAGAAATTGCGCAGCAGCGAAGGCAGCGGCTTTTCGGCGACATCGACGAACGTGAAGGTCTGCTCGCTCTCGGTAAATTCGAGGACACGCGTAGTGCCCGGCGCCGCGCTCGCTTCGCCCTCAAGCCGCAGCGGCAGATCCGCACCGTCCTTGCCGATCAGGCCGATCGCAAACGGGATCAGCAGCGCACCCTTTTGCGTCTCGCGGGCGGCCGGCGCAGCGTCGCCGTAGCCTTGCGTGAGTGTCACGCGGTAGGCGCGAGCCGCAGCGTCGTACGCAGTCTTGACAGCCACGCGCGGCGTGCCGGCCTGGCTATACCAGCGTTCGAACTGGGCAAGGTCGCGTCCGTTCGCGTCCGCCATCGCATGACGGAAGTCGTCGCAGGTCACGGCCTGGCCGTCGTGGCGCTTGAAGTACAGGTCCATGCCCTTGCGGAAGCCATCGCGGCCGAACAGCGTCTGATACATCCGCACGACTTCCGAGCCCTTCTCGTACACCGTCATCGTGTAGAAGTTGTTGATCTCGACGTAGCTTTCCGGGCGTACCGGATGCGCCATCGGACCCGCGTCTTCGGCGAACTGCATCTGGCGCAGCACGCGCACGTCTTCGATGCGCTTGGTGGCGCGCGCGGCTTCGTCGTGACCGTTGTGACCGCCCGCCATGTCGGCCGAGAACTCCTGGTCGCGGAACACCGTCAGGCCTTCCTTCAGGCTCAACTGGAACCAGTCGCGGCAGGTCACGCGGTTGCCGGTCCAGTTGTGGAAGTACTCGTGGCCCACCACCGCTTCGATGTTGGCGAAGTCGGTATCGCTCGCGGTTTCCGGGTTCGCCAGCACGTACTTCGTGTTGAAGATGTTGAGCCCTTTGTTCTCCATCGCGCCCATGTTGAAGTCGCTCACGGCGACGATCATGAAGCGGTCCAGGTCGAGTTCCAGCCCGAAGCGCTCTTCGTCCCAGCGGATCGAATGGATCAGCGAATCCATGGCGTGACGGGTCTTGTCCAGGTCGTGCGGTTCGACCCACACCTGCAGCAGTTTCTCTGCGCCGGAGCCGCTCTTCACGCGTTCTTCGATGCACACCAGCTTGCCTGCTACCAGTGCGAACAGGTAGCAGGGTTTGCGGAACGGATCTTCCCAGCGGGCGAAATGGCGGCCGTCGGGCAGATCGCCTTCCTCGAGCAGATTGCCGTTCGACAGCAGCACCGGATACGCGGCCTTGTCAGCGCGCAGCGTGACAGTGTAAGTCGCCATCACGTCCGGCCGGTCGAGGAAATAGGTAATGCCGTGAAAGCCCTCTGCCTCGCACTGGGTAAAGAAGTTGCCGCTGGACACGTACAGGCCCGAGAGCGTAGTGTTTTCAACGGGTTTGCAGATGCTCGTGATCGTCAGTTCGAAGCTGTCCGGTACGTTCTCGACGGTCAGCCCGTGTTCCGCCGGACGCACCGCGGTATATGGCGCGCCGTCGATGGCCGCGCTGACGAACTCGAGTCGTTCGCCGATCAGTTCGAGATGTGTCGCGTGCGCGGCGTCCGGATTGCGGCGCAGGCGCATCGTATTTTTGACGACTGTGCGTTCGGGCACGAGATCGAACTCAAGTGCCACGGTATCGATCAGGAAGGCGGGCGGCGCGTAGTCGGCGCGACGGATCACAGGGGGCGTTGCGGTATCAGCCATGGCGGTTTGTAAGAATAAGATATTGAGCCGGCGGCGCATCCAGTACGCACCGGTATGTCAGCCATTGTACAAAGAAAGCTCGGGCCGCTCTGCGGGTCGAACTTTTTGTCTCGGGGCCAGGTCAGCGTATGATCGGGCCGCCGCGCTTGCGTGCGGCGATTACTCGTAAGGATGAGGATGACCATGAAATCAGACCGTTGGACCGGGCGCGTCATGCTGATGCTGGTGGCGCTGACGGCACTGCTCTCTGGCTGCACCAGTTACGTGACCACCCAGGTGACAGCGTTCTCCGACTGGAGCGGCAGCGACGCGAGCCGTACTTATGCGTTCACGCGTGGCCCCGCGCAGCAGAACAGCCTGGAACAGCAGACCTACGAGGTGCTGGTGGCCAATGAGCTGGCCGTGCGCGCGTTCAGGCAGGTCGACGCACAGCAGGCTCATTATCTGGTTGGCCTCTCGTACGGCACCAAGAGCCAGGCCGTCAGCGTGACCGAGCCGGTGTTTTACAGCAGCCCGTGGCCGGGACCTTACTGGGGCCGTCCGATCGACCCGTGGGGTCCGTTCGGAGCGTTTCCTCCCGCCTATGTGACTTCCACTTACCCCGTGTTTACACATACGCTCGGCGTCCGCATCACGGACCGCGCGACTGGCAAGGAGGTCTACAACGTACTGGCGCGCAACGCGGGCGACGAGGCGTCGCTGGTGCGTGCCATGCCGTATCTGGCGCGTAGTGCGCTGGCGGATTTCCCGTTGAGCAATGGCGCGGTGCGCACGGTCAAGTTGCCGGTCGACAAGAATGCTGGGATGTCGAACGAGGCGGCCGGTGCGCCGGCGCCGGGTTCGCCGGTTGCGGCTCCGACGGTCGTGCAGTAAGAGCACGCAGCGAGCAGGAAGCTTGTTGGCCATCGGCTAGCAAGCCGCGACAGACGCGCAAGCAAAACGGCCCGGCAGGGTGAACCTGCCGGGCCGTTTTGCGTCGTAACGTTCGAAACTCGCGGCGCTAACTACCTGGCTTGCAGACTGTGGTGGCTCAGAACGCTAACGTCCGCGAGCCGCGAGCCGCGAGCCGCGAGCCGCGAGCCACGAGCCGAGCGCGTCGAGCCAGGCTTACGCAGCGATCTTCGCCTTGCGCGCCGTATGTTGCCGCGGCGCTTCGCGTTGATGCACGCGCTTGCCGGCAGCGTAGGTTTCAAAGATCGCGCGGTCGTCGCCGAGCAGCGCGAAGGCGAACAGCAGTTCTTCGAGCGACTCGGTGCGCCCGGTGCGGCGCGCCAGCAGCGGCGTCGCCTGCGGATCGAGCACGATGAAATCCGCTTCCGACTTCGGCGCCAGCGTGCCGACCTTGTCCGCCAGGTCAAGCGCTTCGGCGGCACCTGCCGTGGCGAGCCAGAACATCCGCGTGGCGGTCAGATGATGGCCGGTGAGACGCGCCACCTTGTGCGCTTCGTTCATCGTCTGCAGCATCGAGAACGACGTGCCGCCGCCGACGTCGGTCGCGAGTGCGACCGGCATGCCGGCTTCGGCGGCCTTGTCGAAGTCGAACAGACCGCTGCCGAGGAACAGGTTCGAGGTCGGGCAATGCGAAGCGACCGTGCCAGTCTGCGCCATCCGCTTACGGTCTTCCGCGTCGAGGTGGATGCAGTGGCCATACACGGCACGGCGGCGCAGCAGGCCGTAGTGATCGTAAATGTCCAGATAGCTGCGATGGCCGGGGAACAGATCGGCGACCCATTTCACCTCGTCGGTGTTTTCGGCGACGTGGCTCTGGATGAAAATATCCGCATGCTCGCGCGCGAGCACACCGCACGCTTCGAGTTGGGCCTCAGTCGAGGTCGGTGCGAAGCGCGGCGTCAGCGCATACATCTGGCGGCCACGGTTATGCCAGCGGCTAATCAACTCGGCGCTGTCGTCGTAGCCCGACTGCGCGGTGTCACGCAGGAACTCGGGGCAGTTGCGATCCATCAGCACCTTGCCAGCCACCATGCGCAGGTTGCGGGCCTCGCTCTCGGTGAAAAGCGCATCCGCAGATTCCTTATGCACCGTGCAATACACGAGCGCCGTGGTCGTGCCGCAGGCGAGCAGTTCTTCGACGAAGAAACTGGCCGTGTCCTGAGCGTAGGCCGGATCCGCGAAGCGGCGCTCGGTCGGGAAGGTATAGGTATCGAGCCACGGCAGAAGGCCGGGCGCGGGCGAGGCGATCATGTCCGTCTGCGGATAGTGAATGTGCGTGTCGATAAAGCCAGGCACGATAAGCTTGTCGCGCATGTCCTGCACCTGCGTGCCGGGGGCGAGCTGGGACGACAGCGCTGCATACGCGCCCGCTGCGACGACGTGGCCGTCTTCCACGATCAGCAGGCCGTCTTCGTTGAAGACCGCTGCGTTGGACGATTGCGCAGGGTCGCCGTTGAAGGTCAGCAGTTGCGCGCGGAATGCGGTTTGGGCCGCTTGAGCCGAGTGATTCATGGGGAAAGCCGTCTCCGTTGTATGGAATATGAAGCGATAAATTGGCGGTAAATGACGCCGCAAACAAAGCGGAAGAGGCGAGTCGCAGGTGCGGCGCGCTCGCGCCGCTTCTCCTGCTGTTCGCGCTCCAGACCGCGCTGGTCAGTCCGCGTCAGCGGCGTGCCAGTGCGCGTCGAGTTTCGCGATCAACGCATCGCGTTCCGCGGGCGCGACGAACGCCGCCTCGAAGCTGTTGCGGATGATCGTGTAGACCTCGGCATCGGTGAGCTTGAGCGCCTCGATGGTGGCGAGGTAGTTCGCATTGACGTAGCCGCCGAAGTAAGCCGGATCGTCGGAATTCACGGTGACGGCGACGCCCTTGTCGAGCAGCGCCTTCAGCGTGTGTTTGGTCAGATCGTCGAACACGCACAGCTTGAGGTTCGACAGCGGGCACACCGTCAGTGCGACGCGCGTGTCGGCCAGCCGCGTGACGAGCGCCGGGTCTTCGATGCTGCGCACGCCATGGTCGACGCGGTCCACCTTGAGCAGATCCAGCGCTTCATAGATATACGACGGCGGCCCTTCCTCGCCTGCATGCGCTACGAGCTTCAGACCCTTGGCCCGCGCCTTCGCAAACACACGCTCGAACTTCGACGGCGGATGGCCGCGCTCGGACGAATCGAGACCGACGCCGATCAGCCGATGCTTGTACTGGTCAAACAACGGCAACGCTTCGTCGAAGGTGGCAAGCGCGTCTTCCTCGGAGAGGTGGCGCAGGAAACACAGGATCAGCTTGCTCGTGAGGCCGCGCTTCTCCGCGTCGGCGAGCGCACGCTCGATGCCGGCCACGACGGTGGCGATCGACACGCCCCGTTCGGTGTGCGTCTGCGGGTCGAAGAAAATCTCGGTGTGGATGACGTTGTCGGCGAGCGAGCGCTCGACGTAGGCCATCGTCATGTCGTAGAAATCCTGCTCGTGCAGCAGTACGCTCGCACCGGCGTAGTAGATGTCGAGGAACGATTGCAGATCGGTAAACGCATACGCTTTGCGCAATGCTTCGATCGAATCGTAGGCGAGCGTCACGCCGTTGCGTTCGGCGAGCTTGAAAATCAGCTCGGGTTCCAGTGAGCCTTCGATATGTATATGCAGTTCGGCCTTCGGCGCGGCGGCCACTTTGTCGGCGAGAGTGAGAGCGGTGGGCGTATTCATACTGGTTTCTTTAGTGGTTCGATTTAATGGTCTGGTGTGCGAGAAGTTGGGCTTTACCGGATGTGTACCGCAAGGCGCTGAGCGGTCACGCCGCCTGGGTAGCGTGCGCGTTCGCTTCGACTGCCTGCAATACTTGCGCGGCCGCGGAAATTGCGATGATCTCCGGCGACTTGTCGTCGATGCCATCCACGCCGAGCGGGCATTTCATCCGCGCAATCTGCGCAGGATCGATGCCGCGGGCGGCGAGCCGGTGTTCGAACTGCTTGCGCTTGGAGTGCGAGCCGATCATGCCGAAGAACGCGAAGTCACCGCGCCGCAAGATGCGCTCGGCGAGCTCGAGGTCGAGCGTATGGTTGTGCGTCATCACAATAAAGTACGTCTGCGGTGCGGCCTGGTCGATCGCTTCGTCGGGCGCATCGTTCGGATCGATCGTCACATTCGACGCCTGCAGCAACTCGGGCGGCGGAAACTGGGCGTCGCGCTCGTCCACCCAGCGCACGTGGCACTGCAGCGTTCCAAGCACGCGCACGAGCGCGGCGCCGACGTGTCCGGCGCCGAACAGCACCACCGCGAAGTCGCGCGGCGCGATGGTCTCGGTGAGCAGCGAACTGCTTTCCTCGAAGCCGGCGCCGTCCCACAGCAGACAGTCGGTGCTTTCGACGCCGGGCTCAGGTTCGGACAGCATCACCGCATCCGGCGCGGGGCCGAATGATACGCTACGCACCGTCGACTGGCCGGCCGCCACGCGCTTGGCGAGCGAGCTGATCCAGCCGAGATCGGCCACGTCCAGACGCTCGAATGCGAGCACCACCGCGCCGCCGCAGCATTGGCCGAGACTCGGACCGAGCGCGAAGCGTTCGAGCCGGCGCATATGCGACATGCGCATGCCTTCCTTGAGGACCTGGCGCGCGGACTCGATGGCTTTCCATTCGAGGTGGCCGCCGCCGATCGTATGGCGTGCCGAATCGCGCGTGACAATCATCTTGGTGCCGGCTTCGCGCGGCGCCGATCCTTCGACGCGCGCGACCGTCACCAGCACGGCGGCGTCGCCGTGTGCGAGCAGTTGTTGCAGATCGGTTAGCCAGGGTTGCATCCGGCGGTTCTCCATCCATGGCTGCAAGGGGTGTCCGTGCAGCCGGTTAAGCGTAACGCTGTGCGTTCGTGTCGCGCGGCGCGGGAAAATTCATGTTGCGGTGTCGACGCTGGCCGGTGTCTTTGGCGCTGCGCCGGCTGTTGTATTGCCCACCGAAGTTGCTGCTGTTTCGGGCTCCTTTGGATCGCTTGAACCTGCCGCCGGCATGCTCACAACGGACGCTGCCTGCTGCATCGCCTCCAGCGCATCGAGAATCGCCTCGGGCGTCGCCGGCGCGCGCAGCGGCGGGGCATGATTCGCTTGCGGCGCCGTCGCTGCAATCGCATCGCGGATCGCAAGAAACACCGAGAACGGCAGCAAGAGCGGTGGCTCGCCGACCGCCTTCGAGCGGAACACGGTCGGCTCCGCATTCTCGTTGCGATAGAGCTGCACGTGGAAAGCGGCGGGCGTATCGCTGACCGCCGGAATCTTGTACGTCGACGGCGCGTGCGTCATGAGTCGACCGTCGCGGTTCCACCAGAGTTCCTCGGTGGTCAGCCAGCCCATGCCCTGGATGAAGCCGCCTTCGACCTGGCCGATGTCGATGGCCGGATTGATCGACTGCCCGGCATCGTGCAGCACGTCGGCTCGCACGAGCTTCCATTCGCCCGTCAGCGTATCCACCACGACTTCCGATACCGCCGCACCATACGCGAAATAGTAGAACGGATGACCGGTCAGTGTCTTCGCGTCCCAGTGCACCTTGGGTGTCGTGTAGAAGCCATCGGACCACAACTGCACACGCGCCAGATACGCCGTGTTGACGAGTTGTGCGAACGGCATTGTCACGCCGTTGGCGTGGACCATGCTGTCCTTGAACTGCACGGCGTCGGGTTCGCCGCCGAGTTCTCTGGCAGCCAGCGCGGCCAGCCGCTCGCGAATCGTGCGCGCCGCAGCTTCGGCTGCCTTGCCGTTCAGATCGCTGCCGGTGGAGGCGGCCGTGGCCGAGGTGTTGGCCACCTTGGACGTGTCGGTCGCCGTCGCGCGTACCCGCGAGAGCGGCACGCCGAGCTCGTTGGCGACCACCTGGGCCACCTTCGTGTTGAGCCCCTGGCCCATTTCGGTGCCGCCGTGATTGACGAGGATTGAACCGTCCTTGTAGACGTGCACCAATGCGCCGGCCTGATTGAGAAAAGGCACGTTGAACGAGATGCCGAATTTCACCGGCGAGAAGGCGATGCCGCGTTTGAGCACGGGACTCGTTGCGTTGTAGGCAGCGAGCGCGGCGCGGCGTGCCCGGTAGTCGCTGCTCGCGAGCAGTTCCTCGGTGAGCGGCGCAATCACGTTATCTTCGACACGTTGTCCGTATGGCGTGACATCGCGCTGGCCGACACCGTAGTAATTGGCAAGCCGCACATCGAGCGGATCGAGTTTCAGCTGCCGGGCGATGCTGTCGAGCATCACTTCCATCACCAACGCGCCCTGCGGGCCGCCGAAGCCGCGAAACGCGGTGTTCGACTGCGTGTTGGTCTTGCAGCACAGCGCCACGATGTCCACGTCGGACAGGTAGTACGCGTTGTCGAAGTGGCACACTGCGCGCGTTGCGACGGCGCCGGAAAGGTCCGCAGAATAACCTGCGCGCAGGGCAATTTCGACCCGTGCGCCGAGAATGCGGCCAGTGTCGTCGAAGCCGGTTTCGTATTCGTAGACAGCATCGTGGCGCTTGCCGGTGATCATGAAGTCGTCGTCGCGGTCGGCGCGTAGTTTGACCGGACGTTGCAGCAACTTTGCGGCGAGCGCCGCGACGCAGGCAAACAATGCCGATTGCGATTCCTTCCCGCCGAAGCCACCACCCATACGCCGGCATTCGCAGACGACGCTATGCGCCGGCCAGTCGAGCATATGCGCGACCACCTGTTGCATTTCGCTCGGATGCTGTGTCGAACTGTAGACCAGCATGCTGTCCATCTCTTTGGGGACGGCATACGCGACCTGGCCTTCGAGATAAAACTGCTCCTGCCCACCAACTTCGAAACTGCCCAGGATCTGGTGCGGTGCGGCGGCGATTTTCGCCGCGGGCTCGCCGCGCGTCAGATGCAAGGGCGGCAGGACGAACTGCTTTTTCGCTTTGGCTTCGGCAGGGGTGAGCACGACGTCCAACGGTTCATAGCGGACCACGTCATCGCTTTTCGCCAGCGCCGCGGCGCGGCGCGCGAGTTCGTGGTTTTCGGCAATGACTGCGAATACCGGTTGACCGAGATACAGCACCTCGCCGTCGGCCAGGATCGGATCGTCGTGCAGCACCGGGCCGCAGTTGTTCTCACCAGGAATGTCGGCGGCGCTCAACACCGCGATTACGCCCGGGGCGCTGCGCACGGCGCTCAGATCGAGCGAGGCGATCCGCGCGTGCGCATGGCGTGACAGTCCGAGCGCTGCGTGCAACGTGCCTTGGAGTTCGGGGATGTCGTCCGTATAGGTGGCTTCGCCGCTGACATGCAACGCGGCGGACTCGTGCGGCAAGGATGTGCCGATCGAAGCCGTCTCGCTTTCGGCCCGGTCCGCGGCATGGTGGATGAATGCGTCGGTCTGCTTGTTCATCACAGCGGCTCCTGCGCGGGCGCCACTTCCGCAGCGCCCGTTTCGAATGCGAAGGCGTTGACGTCGAACAGGGTGAGCGGTGCGTGATCGCGCGTTTCCAGTTGGAAGCGCAGCAGCAGGTTGCGCGCCACCTTCAACCGATAGGCGCTCGACGCACGCATGTCGGAGAGCGGCTGATAGTCGGCGGCGAGCGCATCCATGGCACGTTGGGTTGCCGTGTCGTCCCAGGCCGCGCCTGTCAGCGCGGCTTCAGCGTGGGCGGCGCGCTTCGGTGTCGCCGCCATGCCGCCGAAGGCGAGGCGCGCCTCGACAATGACGTCGTCCTCGATGCGCAGTGCAAACGCGGCGCAGACCGCCGAGATGTCCTGGTCGTAACGCTTCGAGACCTTGTAGGTGCGAAAGCGCAGATTCCGTGCCGGTCGCGGCACGCGGATCGCGGCGACGAATTCGCCGGTGGCCAGCGCCGTCTTCTGATAGCCGAGGTAGAAAGCGTCGAGCGGGAGCGTGCGGGTTTTGGCACCGTTACGCAGCACGACTTCGGCGCCGAGTGCGAGCAGTGCCGGCATCGAGTCGCCGATCGGCGAGCCGTTCGCGACATTGCCGCCGAGCGTGCCCGCATTACGGATCGGCAGCGACGCGAAGCGAGTCCAGAGTTCGGCGAGTTCAGGGTAATCGACAGCCAGCGCGGCGTACGCGTCTTCCAGTGTTACGGCCGCGCCGATTGTCAGCGTCTGCGCGTCGCGCTCGATGGTCTTCAGTTCCGCCACATTGCCGAGATACAGGATGTCGCCGAGGTCGCGGAACTGCTTGGTGACCCATAGCCCGACATCCGTGCTGCCGGCGAGGAGACGTGCGTCCGGATGCCCGGCGCGCAAGGCAGCGAAGGCATCGAGCGTGACCGGGGCGTAGAAGAGTGGCGTACCGAAAGCGTCGCCGCGTACATCGGCGGCACGATATTCGAAAGTATCGCGGCGTTGCAGCGGCTTTAGCGCCTCGGCAACCGCCGCGCGATCGAACGGGACGCGCGGATATTGCGCATAATCGAACATCTTCTGCGTAGCGTCGACGATCGGCCGGTAGCCAGTACAGCGGCACAGATTGCCCGACAGTGCGGTATTGATCTCGTCGCGCGTCGGCAGGCCGGCGGCTGCCGGCTGGTTTTCGTATAGCGCCCACATCGACATCACGAAGCCGGGCGTGCAAAAACCGCACTGCGAGCCGTGACAATCGACCATTGCCTGCTGAACCGGATGCAGAGTGCCGTCCGCTGTGGGCAGGTCTTCGACGCTGAAGAGTGCCCGGCCATCGAGCGTGGGCAGAAACTGGATGCAGGCGTTGACCGCCTTGAGCGTGAGGTGCCGGTTGGCGTCGAGTTCGCCGACCACGACTGTGCAGGCGCCGCAGTCGCCTTCCGCGCAACCTTCCTTGGTGCCCGTGCAATGCAGGTCTTCGCGCAGGTGCTGAAGCACGGTGCGCGTCGCTGGCACGCCATGAACCTCACGGACGGCGCCACGGTAAAAGAAGCGGATGGTTTGCGTTGTCATGGCGAATCCGAAAGACATTGCGGACCGGGCGCGCGTTACGCAGGGGGTCGCGCCGTAGCCGGCCTCGCGCACGTAGATCGCCATCCATATCCGAAGATAGCACTACCTCGTCTCGAAAATATTTCCCCACGGTGATGCGGGTTATTCGCGGACGGTCATGAGCGTGGGAGGCGGCGTGGCCCGTGAGACAGCGGCCGCCGCGGCGGAATAGCCGCAAAGCCACGCGGAGCTGGGCGCAGCGGGCGGTGCGGTGAGCACCAAAAAGGGGGGAATGGGACCGGACGCGAGCAAAAAGGCGCTTTTCCGGCTTCCAGGTGTTTACGACGAGGTATGCAGTTCTTCGCGGGAGCGGAGCGTTCGGGCCCAGCAGGGAGCCGGGCCATCGCAGGGGCTAACGTCCGTCACGCCCCGTTTTCTCAGGCGATCCGGCGGCGATTCCGGATGAGGCTCAACACCAGCGGCACATACGCGACAAAAAAGGCGAGCAGCGACCACTCCGGCAGCGAAAGGCCGAGGATCGGCGGATACGCCGTCTCGCACAACCCGGCTACCTTGAACACGCCCGGCAGCCAGTGAGCCGGCGGCAGGCTGTCGACCAGCGGTTGCAGTGCGTCGAAGCCGCAGCTAAAACCCGGATTCGCCAGCACATACACATGGCGTGCCGCGGTTGCGATGCCGGCCAGCGCCGACAGCGCAGCCAGCGCTTCGAGTAACCGTACGCCGCGCCAGCTGTCGAAGCGCGCGCCGAGGAACGCAAAGATCGCGATCAGGAGAAAGAAGTAGCGCTGCAGAATGCACAGTGGGCAAGGGTCTTCGTGCAGGCCGTACTGCATGTACAGCGCGCCGCCGACCAGGGCAACGCAGATCAGGCCAAGCAGAACCAGCAGGGAGCGCTCGCGGCGCAGCATTGCATTGTCGTTATTCATGGATCGTGTGGCTGTCGAAAGTCGAAAACTCAAAAGAGCGGGTGCCCGCGATTCTAGCGCGAACACCGCCCTTCGGTTTCCGGCTACCTGATCGTCTTGAGCACGGCTTCGGCGGCGCGGCCAATGGCAAGCAGCGCGTCGTCGCCGTGCGGGGCGCCCGCCAGCATGAGGCCGACCGGCGCGTCGCCGCGCGGATGGCAGGGCAGCGAGAGAGCGCAGGCGTCGAGGAAATTAAATGCGCTCGGATTGCGCAGGATCAAGGCGTTGGTGCGGGCAAAGGCATCGTCGTCATGCACGAGGTCGGCCACGCGCGGCGGCACGACTGGCACCGTGGGCGCGACGATCGCGTCGAAGCGTTGCCACAGCGTGCTGCGGGCGGCTTCCAGCAACGCGCTGCGCTCGGCCACCAGATCGAGATAGTCGGCTGCGCTGGCCGGCTGGCCTTTCATGATGCGGGTCAGCACGCGCGGGTCGTATTGCTGGCGGTGCTTTTCCAGCAGCGGCCGGTGCCACGCGTACGCTTCGATCGACGGAAAGCCGAAGCGGTTGATCTCCGGCAAACGGTCGAGCGGCGCAAAACGCACTTCGCTGACAATCGCCCCGGCGGCTTCCAGATGTTTGAGCGCCGTGTCGATGGCAGCGGCCACGGCCGGTTCTACGCCGTCCGTCACATAGTTGGTGAGCACGCCGAGTCGCACGCCTTCGAGCGGGCGAGCCGCCGGAATGCGCGGCTCGAGCCCCGCCAGCATGCGATCCACCAGTGCGCAGCAGGCAACCGAGACGCCGATCGGCCCGAATGAATCGAGCGTCGGCGAAAGCGGTACGCCGCCTTGCTTGGGAATGCGGTCGGCGGTGGGCTTGAAGCCGGTCAGCCCGCACAGCGCGGCGGGGATGCGGATCGACCCGCCGGTGTCGGTGCCGAGCGCGATAGCGGCCATGCCGTCCGCCACCGACGCTGCGGCCCCAGAGGACGAGCCGCCCGAAACCCGCTCGTCGCCTTTCACATCACGCCGGTACGGGGACAGCGGATGCCCGTAGTGCGGATTCAGCCCGAGCCCGGAGAACGCGAACTCGCTCATGTTGGTGCGTCCGACTATCACAGCGCCCGCCCGCTTCAGGCGAGCAACCGCGACGGCATCGGCGGTGGCGGGCGGCGCATCGGCGAGTGCGCTCGAACCGGCGCGGGTCACCTGGCCTTCGATGTCGAACAGGTCCTTGATCGACACCGGAATCCCCGCGAGCGGCGACATCACCGAGCCTGCGGCGCGCAGACGATCGTGTCCATCGGCGGCGGCGCGGGCGCGGTCGGCATCGACATGCATGAAAACGGCCGAACCCTGGCCGGCTGGGTCGGCGATGCGTTCGAGCGCGGTTTCGACGAGTTTGCGGCTGGTGGTGCGGCCCGCGGCGAGATCGGCGGCGAGCTGGGCGAGCGGCGGGAAGGGCGTGAATTCAGTGGGCATGGTCGTTCCGGTCCAGTTGGATGCAATCAGATGCGGTTGACGGTTAAATCCGGTTGAAGAGGGTCGCGCGAAACGCTTCGATGTGGCGCTGCACCGACTGGCGCGCGCCGTCGGCATCACGCTCGCGCAGCAAGCGAAACAGTTCGAGATGTTCCTCGTGGACATCCTCGAGATGGTGCGGTTCGGACAGCGAGATAAACCAGAAACGCAGCGATCGCTCATGCAGCCCACGCAGGATATCGGCGAGCACCGGATTACGCGACGCCGCCGAAATCGCCAGGTGGAATTCGCGGTCGATATCCATCATGCCTTCCACGTCGTGTGCAGCAACGCACACCTTGGAGCGCTCGAGTAACGCTTCCATCACTTCGTAATCGTGCGCCTGAGCGTGGCGCGCCGCCAGTTCGACACAATGGCCTTCGTTGATCAGGCGCACGTCGATGATCGCGAGCACGTCGTCGAGCGAGACCGGACGCACCATGATGCCCTTGCGCGGCATGATCGTCAGCATGCCCTCGTGCACGAGCCGGTGCAGCGCCTGATGAACGGGTGTGCGGCCAATGCCGGTCAGCGTCATCAGCTCGGCCTCGTTGAGCACCTCGCTTGGGCGCAAACGCATGGTGATGATTTCGCGCTTGACGAATTCATAGGCCTGTTCGGCGAGGCTCGCACCGTTTTGGCGGGCGGTCACGGGAGTGCGGGAAGTCTGCAAAAGCGTCATGAATAAAGGGTGCAGGCGAGGTCAGGTGCAAGGGTGAAGCTCATTCGCCCGCATTGTAGTCGAGCCTTCACGCGAGCTCCGCCACGCCGTGCGGCACCTTGACCCGCGGCATCAGCAGCGTGACGAGTCCGCCGACGATCAGCGCTCCCGCGATCAGCACGAGTCCGAAGGTCACGCTATGCGTCGCATCCTTAACGACGCCGAGCACATACGGGCTGACGTAGCCGGCCAGATTGGCGATCGAGTTGATCACGGCGATGCCGGCCACAGCGGCGCTGCCTTGCAGGAACGTGGTCGACATCGACCAGAAAATGCCGAAGCCCGCGAGGATGCCGATATAGGCGATCGACAGGCCGGTCACCGCCAGCGGAATCGAGTTCGTCACCGACGCGCTGCCGAGCAGTCCGGCCGCGCCGATGAAGCAGCACACCGCATAGTGCCAGCGCCGCTCGCCGGTGACGTCCGACGAACGTCCGATCAGGATCATGCCGATCCCTGCCGCCAGATAGGGGATCGCTGTAACAAATCCATTGCTCACCAGGTTGGTGACGCCGAGATCCTTGACGATCTGCGGCAACCAGAACGAGAAGCCGGCGTTGCCCGTGACCAGACAGAAGTAGATCAGTGTCAGCAGCCAGAAGCGCCCGGAGCACAGCGCGGCGCGCAGGTTGTGTTCGGCGCCGGCGGACGCCGCTGCGCTGTTTTCGCGTGCTAGCCGGGCGAGGACGACGCGTTTTTCCTCGTCATCGAGCCAGGCTGCTTCAGCGGGCGTATTGCGCAGCACGGCCAGCGCCCAGAAGCCGGCGAGGATCGAGGGAATGCCTTCGATCAGGAACATCCACTGCCAGCCGCGCAGCCCGTGGGCCTCGTGCAACGCTGACATCAGGAAACCCGAAAGCGGCGCGCCGATGATCCCGGCCATCGGAATCGCCGCCATGAAGACGGCCACCATCCGGGCGCGCCGGTCCGATGGAAACCAGAACGTCAGGTACAGCACGACGCCCGGGACGAGCCCGGCTTCCGCCACGCCGAGCAGGAAGCGCAACACGTAGAACATGGTCTCCGAGCGCACGAACATCATCACGCACGACAGCGCGCCCCACAGCATCGTGATGCGGGCGATCGTCGCGCGGGCGCCGAATTTCTTCAGCAGGAGGTTGCTCGGCACTTCGAAGACGAAATAGCCGAAGAAGAAGATCCCTGCGCCGAGTCCGTAAGCGGTGTTCGACAAGCCGAGGTCGCCTGTGAACTGCAGTTTCGCGTAGCCGATGTTGACACGATCGAGATACGACAGCACGTAGACCAGAAACAGGAACGGCATGATGCGCCAGGTGATTTTTCGCAGCGCGCTGGCTTCGATGGCAGCGTCCTGGGAAGACCCGGTGTGGGCGGTCACACGCAACTCGGCTGACGGCGGGGCGGGGTTCATGGGCGCCTCATTCGACGATAGGTAACGCATGCACGCGGTAAGCGTGGCGCAGCGTGCGGTTCAGCACTGGGTCGTGCAGTTCGAGTTCGAGCGCGTCGCCGTCGACCATGCCGACGATGCCGCCTTCGACCGCAAGCGTGCCGCAGAACATGGCGGCACCCGCTGCGAGCGGGGCACGCTCGAGCAGGTCCGATGCCGCCAGCAACGAGGCGACGCTGCCTTGCTGATAGATCCTGCGCACACCGTTGGCAACCGCAAAGGCGCGCAATTGCAACTGGTCCCAATGGCCGGCGACGTCGTCGAAGCGCCACGCGTCGCGGGCGAGCGGCTTCGGACACACCTGCTTCGACACCGTCACGCCGTAGGCCTCGACCTCACGGTCGGTGTGATCCGAGCCGACGGTGACAAGGAGGCCGGCCGCCGACTGCACCAGCACGCACTCGGCCTCGCCGCTTGAACGGCTGCCAACCACGTCGATCTGTTCGGCCTGCGTCAGCAATTCCGCGCCGAGGCGGTAGAAGCAGGGCGTGGTCGAGGGCCGCTGCACGCCCAGTTCGGCGAGTTCGGCGATGTGATGTTCGATGGCCGCACGGTCGCGTCCCGCCCACCCGGCGATGGTCAAACGGTTCACCTCGATCATCAGCGGCGCGCTGGCTTCCACGCGGCCACCTATGTTGGATACGTTGAACGATAACTGCGTCATTACTGCACTCCGTCGTCTGAATATTCGACAAATATTATTGTGATATTTCACAGGAGTCCAGCATGTCAAAAACAATCCGCAGGGTTCTCGGGCAGCGCACAACAGGTGCGGTGTCGCCAAGCTGCGTTACTATCAGATTTTTCGACAGCTATTTGTAAGGAAATCTGTCCATGCACCACGGAATTGGCTTCATTCAGGACCTGGCGGTGATCATGGCGCTCGCGGGCGTCGTCACCGTGCTGTTCCATCGCCTGAAACAGCCGGTGGTGCTTGGGTATATCGCCGCGGGAGTGATCATCGGACCGTACACCCCGCCGTTCCAGTTGATCCACGACGAGCAGACCATCCAGACGCTCGGCGAGCTCGGCGTCGTGTTCCTGATGTTTTCGCTGGGACTGGAATTCAGCCTGCGCAAGCTGTTTCAGGTCGGCGCCACAGCGATTGTCGCGGCGCTCTCCGAGATCGTGCTGATGCTGTGGCTCGGTTACGAGATCGGCAGCGCGTTCGGCTGGAGTTCGATGGATTCGCTGTTTCTCGGCGCGATCCTCGCTATCTCGTCGACGACGATCATCGTCAAGGCGCTATCGGAACTCGGCCTCAAGCGTGAGCGCTTTGCACAACTCGTGTTCGGGATTCTGATCGTCGAGGACATCCTCGCCATCGCGATGCTCGTGTTGCTGTCGGGCATAGCGCAGACGGGCCAGTTGAGCGCGGGTATCGCACTCGTCACGCTAGGCAAACTGCTGCTGTTCATGACGGTATCGCTGGTGGTGGGGGTACTCGTCGTGCCGCGTGCGCTCAATTACGTGGCGCGCTCGGGGAGCGACGAGATGCTGCTTGTGTCCGTGCTCGGCTTCTGCTTTGGCTTTTGCCTTTTGGTCGTCAAGCTCGATTACAGCATCGCGCTCGGCGCGTTTCTGATCGGTGCAATCATGGCCGAGTCGCGCCATCTGCGTCGTATCGAGCATCTGATTGCACCGCTGCGCGATGCGTTTTCGGCCATCTTCTTCGTCACCATCGGGCTGATGCTCAACCCACATGTGCTGGTCGACTACGCGTGGCCGATTGCGGTCATTACGGTCGCGGTGATCGTCGGCAAGATCGTCTCCTGCGGCCTCGGCACGTTCCTCGCCGGCAAGGACGGACGCACCGCGATGCGGGTCGGCATGACGGTGTCGCAGATTGGCGAGTTCTCCTTCATCATTGCCTCGCTCGGTCTCACGCTGAAGGTGACGAGCGCGTTTCTTTATCCGATTGCGGTTGCCGTGTCGGCGCTGACCACCTTGTTCACACCGTACCTGATCCGCGCCGCCGATCCGCTGACGCAGCGCCTCGGACGTGCGATGCCACGTCCCGTCGCCAACGTGTTCGGCATGTACTCGCAATGGCTCGAGAGCCTGCGGCCGGCCGGCGGCGGGCCGACACCGTTCAGCATCACACGTCGGATCGTTCTGCAGATTGCGGTGAACCTCGCGCTGGTGGTGGCGATCTTTCTCGCGGTGACGTACGGCGCGTCCTACGCGAACCCGTTACTCGACCGTTGGCTGCCCTCTGAGCCACTGCAACGCGTGGTGCTTTGGAGCGCGGCGTTGCTTCTGTCGCTGCCGTTTCTGGTCGCCGTGTATCGCAAGACCAAATCGCTCGCGTTGCTGCTTGCCGAACTCAGCGTCCAGCCGGCGAAAGCCGGGCGTTTCACGCGTGCGATCCGCTCGGCGATTTCCGATCTTGTGCCGATCGTCTCGATGGTCGGCGTGTTTCTGCTGCTGGCGGCACTCTCAGGCGGCATCCTGCCGCCCACCGGGTTGCTGGTGGTGGTGCTGGTATGTGCAGCGCTTCTGGTCACGCTGCTCTGGCGCTGGTGCGTGAAGATCCACGCGGCCCTGCAGATCGCATTGCGCGAAACTTTCGACGAACAACCTGATCCATAAATAAGTGACGTTATCGGGCGCGACGATCTGTGTTGCGTAACAATGTGAGCAATTGTGTGCAGGTTTGCCGCACATCGCCCGGTAGCGGATAATCAGGTCATACTCATTCGTTCGCGTGGAAGGCGCCCGTCCGACAGTCATGAGCGAAAACAAGCCAGAGAATGCCGGTACGCCCGGCACCCCGTCCCCGTCCGGCACGCCGGCTGAGGTTTCGAAGCCCGGCGTTGCAAAGCCCGACGTGTCAACGGCCGAGACTGCGCCCGCATCCCCGAAGGTCAGCTTGCCCACCTCACACGAGGATGCGATCCAGTCGCCGCTCAAAGATTTGCCTGCTGATTCGACGGCTGGTGTGCCACCGGGATTGCCTCCGACGGGGTCACCGCCGAACATTTCTGCTGCGTCAGCCGAACCCTCCCTTGCGGCCGAAGAGGCCGCGGAGCGTTCTTCGACCGACGATCCGATCAGCGCGTCATCCGTGACCCCTGCCGACCCTGTCACTGCCCAGCAACGAGATGCCGCCGAAGCCCGCGCATCCGCTGCCGAGTCGACTGCGCAGCAGGAGGCCCAGGTGAAGCAGAAGCGCGATGCCGCCCAGGCCAAACACGGCACGCCGTCCAGTTCGCGTGCCCCGCAGCCTGCAGCGTCCTCGGAGACTGCCTCAGCGGATGCTGCGGATAGTGGGTCGTCAACGGCATCCGCTCCTCGCGGCGCCACCAGTTCCGTGCCGCCCGGTTTTGGCGCCGCCCCGGACTTCACCGCAACGAATCCTCCTCCGCCGAATGCATTGCCACCGGCACCACCGCGCTATCTGAAGCAGACTGATTCGGCGTGGTCGGTTTTTGGCCGCATCATCGCGGCGCGGGCTCGCCAGATCTTCGACAGGGCGGGTCAACGGATTACGCAACGGACGTTGCGCATTGGCGTGTCGGCCCGCATTTTCCATCCGGAGCCGGGCGCCAAAGGCCTGCGCGGGAAGACGCTGCAATATCTCGAAGAGTCTATTGCGCACTGGGTGATGTCGCGCGACGTGCTGGTGTTCATGATTCCAACCGTCGGCCATCAGGGCATGCTGCATCCGAGCAATATCCGTCTGCGCGATTACGCCAAGCACCTCGATGGCCTGTTGTTGCAAGGTGGCGCGGATGTCTCGCCGCAGTCCTATGCCGAACAGGCGACGAGCCCCGAGTGGCCCGGCGACCGTGTGCGCGATATGTATGAGCTGGAGCTGTTGCATGAATTCATCGAGTCCGGCAAGCCGGTGCTGGGCGTATGCCGCGGCTGTCAGCTGATCAACGTGGCGTTTGGCGGGACTCTTTATCAAGATATCGCCACAGATGTGCCGACCGCGGGCGTGCACGTCAACGAACACTACGACCAGCATCGCCATGGCATCCATTTTCCGGACGGCTCGACGCTCGCCAACATGTTTCCGGGCCGGCGCGACGCAATCGTCAATTCGATTCACCACCAGGCCGTGAAGACGATTGGGCGCGATCTCAATATCGAGGCGGTATCGGCCTCGGACGGCATCATCGAAGCGATTCGCTATCGACGCGCGCCGTTCGTGATGGGCGTGCAGTGGCATCCGGAGTTTCATCGCGCGGGTGGACCGGAGTTACTGGATTGCACGCCGCTGCTGGATACCTTTCTGCGCGTGGCCCGCGAAACGCGCTTCTAGGCGTGCGTTTTCTGTAAAGAATTGTTGGGCTCCGTGCGTGGGCCGAAGACGTGAAAAGCGGTTCCGTTTTCCAACGGAGCCGCTTTTTTTCGTCCGTTAAACAGGATGCTTTTTCGCGATGCGCGAGACAATTCGATGGAATCTTAAGATTACTATCTATCTCGATTTAAAGTGCCGTCGCGGCACATACGAACGCTTCGCTTGGGCACAAATACGCGCGATAATCCAAAGCTATTTTGAATCCGCATGGAGCATGCACGTATGAAGTACCTCTTGACTGTACGGCGCGCAATGCTGCTCGCGACCACGTGTGCGTTGCTGCAGCATGGTGGTTTCGCGCTGGCAGAAGAGGGCGCCGGTTCAATGGATTCGGTGCCGGTTGTCGGAACGCGTCCGGCGATGAATTCGTTGACGCCTCAACCCGTTTCCGCCGCGTTGCAGGCGGCCGTCGCCACGAGCGCGGACGCACGCGCTGCAGCGGGCGGCGATGCACAAGGCAATGTTGCGGAACTGATGCAGCTGATCCACGACTCCCAACTGACCGAGTTGCGCACCACCTACAACGGCAGCTACGGCGCGAGTCTGTTTTTCTATCCACAAGAAATGACGTACTACGTAGCGTTATTTCAAGACAAGCATTTCTGGCGGGTCATCAAATCGCAAGACGACACGCGCGCCGAGGCCGTCTACACCGGCTTTGTGCAGCAGACCGCGCAACTGGCCGACGTGGAAATTCGCCGCACGCAATTGCAGGCGCAGAAGGCATTCATTGAAGATGTGATTGCGCAGTCGGAAGATCGCGCGAAGCGCTTGCAGGCCGATCTGGATGTGGCCCGTACCCAGCAGGCCAGGGTCAACGACTATCAACGCCAGACGCAGACGGAAGCAGCCGCACTGCGCGCCCAGAAGGAACAGGCGCAGGCCGAGTTGCGCCAGGTGCAGAACCAGGTGCTGCAGTTGCAGCGCCAGAGCGAGTCGGGACTGCCAGAGTCCAGATAAGCGGGCGCCGGCAGCAGTGTTTAATCCAACTGGTACACGTAGCGCAACGCGGTGATGTCCACGCCGCCCATGTGATCGGGCTCCGCGCCCGCGAACTTCCAGCCTTGCCGCTCGTAAAAGCCGATGGCCGGCGTATTGCCCTCGAGCACATAGAGATACAGCCGGCTTTCGCCTTGAGCGCGTGTCCAGTCGACGGCGGCTTGCATCAGCAGTTTGCCGACACCGATTCCCTGATGGCCAGGCAGCGCATGCAGGTTATCGAGCAGCACGCCCCACGCCGAGTCGGGTTGGCGCTCGACGCACGCAAAACCGATCGGTTCGCCCGCGCGTTCTGCAATCACCACGTTGCGCCGTTCGGCGCCCGGCGCGTTCAGGCGCGCCTGCCAGTACGCCGCGCGTTCGCGCGTCACCTCGCCGTCGAGAAACGCATCGGGCAGCAGACCCCGGTAGGTGGCTTGCCAGCTGGCGGCATGAATCGACGCGATCAGATCGGCGTCGAGTGTGGTCGCGGGGCGCAAAGAAAGAGCGCTGGCGTTGGACATCAATGGGACGGTCATGTAAGGGCTGGAAAGCTCAAAGTGTACTGCGAGCAAGGCTAAGGGCGCGATCATTGCCCATCTTGACTGCAAGTTCGAGCGAGGAACGGTAACATTCGAATCAGCTTGCAGTGCGCCGGCAACCTAAGGTTTACCCTTATACCGTCGCAATGTATGCAGCATCAAAATGCAGCGCCCCTGGCGCGTTCGTTTATTCCAGAAAAGTCTCCCTCGCCAGTGGCATCTGCTCGCCGACGCGGTGAAGTGTTTGCAACTGCCCAATCATGCCGGATCGGCTCCGGCGCCGGGCTATTTTGAGAGTGTCATGTCAACTGCGTCTCATGCAACTTCCAGTGAATCGAAAGTCCGGACAGTTTTCCGCGTCGTCAGCGGCAACTTCCTGGAGATGTACGATTTCATGGTCTACGGCTATTACGCTTCGGCGATTGCCAAGACCTATTTCCCGGGTGGCAGCGACTTCGCGTCGCTGATGCTGTCTCTGTCGGTATTCGGCGCGGGCTTCCTGATGCGGCCGCTCGGCGCCATCGTGCTCGGCGCCTACATCGACCACCACGGCCGCCGCAAGGGTCTGATGTTGACGCTTGGCCTAATGGCGCTCGGCACACTGACGGTCGCGGCCATTCCGGGCTATGCGACGATCGGCATCCTCGCGCCAGTGCTCGTCCTGCTAGGACGCCTGTTGCAAGGCTTCTCTGCGGGCGTGGAACTGGGCGGCGTGTCGGTCTACCTCTCGGAAATCGCTACCAAGGGCAACAAGGGCTTCTACTGTTCGTGGCAATCGGGTAGCCAGCAGGTCGCTGTCGTGTTTGCGGCGCTGATCGGCGTGGTCCTGCACCAGATCCTGCCGGTCGAGCAGATGAGCGCATGGGGCTGGCGTGTGCCGTTCCTGATCGGCTGTCTGATCGTGCCGTTCCTGTTCCTGATCCGCCGTTCGCTGCAGGAAACCGAGGAATTTGCCGCGCGCAAGCATCGTCCGGGCATGGGCGAGATCATGAAGTCGATGCTCGAAAACTGGGGCGTCGTGCTCGCGGGCATGGGCATGGTGATCATGACGACGGTGTCGTTCTACATGATCACCGCTTATACGCCGACGTTCGGCAAGGAAGTGCTCAAGCTGTCGGCGATCGACGCACTGGTTGTCACGGTCTGTATCGGCCTGTCGAATCTCGTCTGGCTGCCGCTGGCGGGCGCGATATCGGACCGCATCGGGCGTCGTCCGGTGCTGCTGGTGTTCACGATTCTGACCATCCTCACAGCGTATCCGGCGGTGCAATGGCTGGTGGCGGATCCCTCGTTCGCGCGCCTGCTGGCTGTCGAACTGTGGCTCTCGTTCCTGTACGGCAGCTACAACGGCGCGATGGTGGTGGCGTTGACCGAAGTGATGCCGGTCGAAGTCCGTACCGCAGGGTTCTCGCTGGCGTACAGCCTTGCCACGACCATCGGCGGTTTCACGCCGGCGATCTCGACGTTGCTGATTCATTCGACGGGCAACAAGGCTGCGCCTGGCCTGTGGCTCGGTCTCGCTGCAATCTGCGGTTTGATCGCGACGCTGGTTCTGTATCGCACGCCTGAGTCGCGCAATCAGTACCGCGCGGCCTAGAGCGGCAGGGTTCTGAAAAGGAAAAACCCCACGCTTGCAAAAGCGTGGGGTTTTTCTTTGTAGACCCTTTGTCGACCTTGTTGAATCGTTACGCGTCGCGAAGCTCGCGTGCGACCTTGTCGACCACTTCCGCCCACGCACCCGGTTGCGGCTGACGGACCAGATGGACGCCCGGGTACCAGGGGCTGCGCGGTTCGTCGACGAACCAGCGCCAGTCGGCGGCAAACGGCAGCATCAGCCACAGCGGTTTGCGCAAGGCGCCGCTCAGGTGGGCGATCGACGTGTCGATCGAGACGACGGCGTCGAGCCGTTCGATGATCGCAGCCGTGTCGGCGAAATCGCCGATGCGCTGGTCGAAGCGATGAATGTTGCCGGCACGCGCATGGCTCTCCAGCGTAGCGCATTCCGCCGCGCTGAGATCGGGCTGCAGGATGATCCAGTCGATTCCTTCGAGCGCGAACAGCGGTTCGAGCGCCGCGAGCGGCATCGTGCGGTTTTCATGTTGCTGGATGCGGCCTGACCACGCGAGGCCGATTTTGCGTTTGGCGTGACCGCCGAGCGAACCGCGCCATTTGCGCCGGTACGAGGGGGGCACGCTGAGGTAGGGCGTGCGCGCTGGGATCGTCTCACGGCTGATGCCGAGCGCGAGGGGCAGACTCAACAGCGGACATTGCAGATCAGCAGGCGGGCGTGGTGTCCCTTGGGCGATCAGTTTCACACGCCATTCGAGCGCGGCCGGCGCGAGGATCGGCACGAGTTGGGGCTGAACTTCGAGCACGACGCGCGCCGCGCGCTGCGCAGCAATCGGCACGAAGCGCGCGAATTGCAGCGTGTCGCCGAAACCTTGTTCGGCGTGCACGAACAGCGTGCGCTCTTCGATCGGCTCGCCTTGCCAGCGGGGCAATGTCTGCGGCTCACGTTGCGCCATGGCCTTGAGGCGCCATTCGTATTCGGGCAGCCCGCGTTCGAAATCGCCGAGCGTGAGCCAGGCGACCGCGCGGTTCATATGAGCCGACGCCAGATCGGGCCGTAGCCGCAACGCCTGGTCGAAGGCGCGTACAGCCGCCGCATGACCCCCAAGCGCGTGATGCGTGGTGCCGAGGCTTAGCCAGGCGAGGGCAAACTTCGGATCGAGGCCCACGACCCGCTCGAAGCGCAACAGTGCCTCCTTGTGACGCCCTAATGCTGCGAGCGTATTGCCCAGGCCAAACAGCGCCGGCGGCAGTTGTGGCTCCAGTGCGAGCACGGCCTCGAACGCAACGAGCGCCTGTTCGTGCTGGCCAGTGGCGTCGAGCGTGTTGGCCAGATTGAAGTGCGCCGCGACGAAGCGTGGTTGCGCCGAGATTGCCTCACGAAATTGAAGCACGGCCTCGTTGGACTTTCCGAGTGCATTGAGCGCCATGCCCAGATTGTTGTGCGCTCCCGCGTGACCTGGGTGTAGTTCGAGCGCCCGCTGGAACGAAGCGATCGCTTCTTCGTGGTGTCCGAGCGCGTGCAGCGCGTTGCCCAGATTGTTGTGCGCCGACGCGTTGTCCGGCTGCAGGCGCAGCGACTTCTGGAACGCATCCGCCGCGTCCGCGTGACGCCCCGCCGCGGCATAGGCGTTGCCGAGGTTGTAGTGCGCCAGTGGAAAAGCGGGTGCGAGCGTGAGCGCGTTGCGAAAGCGCTCGATTGCCCCATCGATTTGCCCCAGTGCCTTCAGCGCGTTGCCGAGATTCAGCTGCAAGGCGGCATCTTGCGGACGCAGATGTGCCGCGCGGCCGACCAGGTCGGCCGCTTCGGCGTGCTGACCAAGCTGATGCCGTAGCACGCCGAGCAGGTGGAGTGCATCGACGTTCGCGGGATCGCTATCCAGCGCGGCGCGATAGCCGCGCTCGGCGTCATCGAGGCGGCCGTCACGATGCGCCGCGTAGGCGCTTTCAAACAGGGGTTCCATGACGGGGAAGGGCAGATCTTGTAAGGCAAATGTCGCATTTTCCCACACTCGTGACCCCGCACCGACGGTTTGACCTTTAAGAGATAAATCTATAACATATGAATACTTGTTCATATGTATGCGGACCATGTTGCCCCTATCCACTGACGACCGCGACGACCCTGTAGTGCCGCTTGCCGACCTGTTCCGTTTGCTCGGAGATCCAACGCGCTTGCGTATCGTGCTGGCGTGTGTCGACGAGCAGCGCGCGGTGGGGGCGATTGCGGAATCGCTGGGGCTGTCGCAATCGCTGGTAAGCCATCACCTGCGCCTGTTGCGCGCGGCGCGCATTGTGCGCGCGGAGCGCCAGGGCAAGCAGGTGTTCTACCTCGCGGCGGACCGTCACATTAGCGGCATGCTCGCGGGCATGCTCGAGCACGTGGCCGAACCGCTGAGCGAATTTTCCCTGGATCAGTCATGACGAAACCACCCGTCCCTGACAGGCCCGCAGAGGAGCGCGAGGATGATCACGCGCCGATGTGGCTTTATGGGTTAGATGCAGACGATGCGGACGCCGGTGAGCCGGCGCGTAAAGCCGCGCGTGGAGAACACGACGGACACGATCACGCAGGGCATGGCGACGTTGGTCACGATCACGCGCATGACCACGGCACAGACGACGATTGTTCCAACGCCAAGGGCCACTCTCACGCCCACAATCACAGCCACGGCGGCCACCACCATCATCACGCGCCGGCCGCGGGCAACGGGCGCGCCTTCGCCATCGCGGTCGCCCTGAACGTCCTGATCGTCCTTGTGCAGGCCATTTACGGCGTGATCGCTCACTCGACTGCGCTGCTCGCCGACGCCGGCCACAACCTGTCGGACGTGCTCGGCCTGTTGCTGGCCTGGGGCGCTATGTGGCTCACCACGCGACGGCCCTCGGCGCGCTACACCTTCGGCTATGGCAGCACGTCGATTCTCGCCTCGCTGGTGAATGCGGGCTTGCTGCTGTTCGCGTGCGGCGTGATCGTCGCGGAAGCGGTCAACCGCCTGCTGAACCCGGCACCGGTCGCGGGGCTGACGGTGTTTGTCGTCGCCACCGTCGGCATGCTCGTCAACGGTTTCTCGGCGTGGCTTTTCATGCGCGGCCAGAAGGAAGACCTCAATATTCGCGGTGCTTTCCTGCACATGGCGAGCGACGCATTGATCTCGGCTGCCGTCGCGGTGAGCGGCCTCATCATTATCGCTACCCGCTGGAGCTGGCTCGATCCCTTGATGAGCCTCGTCGTCGTCGCCGTAGTCGTGTACGGCACGTGGGGACTGCTGCGCGATTCCGTGCGGCTTGCGCTCGATGCCGTTCCGCCCGGCGTCGACCTGCCGGGCATCCGCGAGTACCTGGCCGGTCAACCGGGCGTCACGGATGTGCACGATCTGCACGTATGGGCCCTGTCCACCACCGGCAACGCGCTCAGTGCGCATCTGGTTATTCCAGCTGGCCACCCGGGCGACGCGGTCGTCGATGCCATCGTGATCACGCTGCGCGAAAAATTCGCGATGCAGCACGCCACGCTGCAAGTCGATCTCGGCACCAGCCATCACCATTGCGCCCTCGAACACCCGCACGCGCACTGACCGCGATTGACGCGCTGCACCGTCAGGCCGCGGGGCAGCGGCGTACACTAGGCGGCATGTTGGTCTCCGGAGATCCGCATGGCCGCCGCTTCATACGATGCGTCGCCGGTGCTGGTCGTTGGGGCGGGCCCAACCGGGCTCGCTGCAGCGATGAGCCTCGCGCGCGCACACGTTCCCGTGCGTCTGATCGACAAGGCGTCGCAGCCCAATCCGCACTCGCGCGCGATTGGCATCCAGGCGCGCACGCTCGAACTGCTTGAACAGCATCGTCTCGTCGAGCCGTTTCTCGCGTTGGGTCATCGGGCGCGCGCAGCGAATCTTTATTCCAATGGACAGCGCCTTGCACGCCTCGATTTCGATCCGTTGCAGACGCGTTATCCGTATGTGCTGTTCCTCGATCAGTCCATTACTGAACGCTTGCTGACCGCGCATCTCGTGACGCTCGGCGTGCTCGTCGAACGCGGCGTCGAGCTGACGGAGTTGGCGCAAGGTCCGGACGGGCTCAGCGCGACCTTGCAACGCGCGGATGGCAGCAGCGAAACGATGCATCCTTCGTATCTGATCGCAGCGGACGGCGCGCATAGCGCGATTCGTCGCCGGCTTGGGATGAGCTTCGCCGGCAAGCCTTTCGAGCAGACCTTTTTGCTGGCCGATCTGCATGCCGACACGGACTGGTCCGATGACGAGTTTCATATCTTCGCGTCGGGCGAAGGGCTCGCGGGATTGTTCCCGATGGGCGGGCAGCGTTACCGGCTGATTGCCGATCATCCCGCGATACCTGTCTCGCCGGAGTCCGGCGCGGCGCCGGTGCAGCCGGATTCGTCAGGCGGTCAAGACGCGGCAGGCGCGGCCAGTGGCGACGCCTCCGCGTCTTCTACCGGCTCTGCGGCAGCATCGGTTGCTTCCCCGGATCAGGCGCAGGGAGCCTCCGCCGCACCCGGATTCGCGCCTTCGCCCTCGCTCGAAGAATGCCGCCTGCTTGCGGCCCGGCGTATTCATCACCCGGTGAGATTCGAAGACCTGAAGTGGTCGGCACGTTTCCATCTGAACCGGCGCATGGTCGAACAATTGCGGGTCGACCGCGTGTTCCTCGCGGGCGACTCGGCGCATGTCCATAGTCCGGCGGGCGCCCAGGGGATGAACACGGGGATCCAGGAAGCATTCAACCTGGGCTGGAAACTGGCCCGCGTGATTCGCGGCGGTGCGCCGGACCGCCTGCTCGACTCTTATCATCTGGAGCGGCATCCGATCGAACGCGATGTGTTGCGGCAGACCAGCTTCGTCACGCAGCTGGCAGAGGCTGATCACGGGCCGCTCAAACTGTTGCGCGAACGTGTGATGCCCGCACTTGCCGCGCTGGGTCCGCTGCGCGATGCCGCGCGTCTCACGATCAGCGAACTGGCGATCCAGTACCGGCGCAGCCCCCTCACGCTCGAGCGGGTGCTCGACGGCGGTCCGCGCGCGGGCGAGCGTGCGCCGGACGCGCTCGTGCATGTGGTCGACGGACCGCTTGGGCGGGCGCCTGGTATCGGCTGCATTTTCGATCTGCACGATCCGGCGTTTTTCTCGCTGTTTCTGCTGCTGGAGCCGGAGAGTCCCGATGAAGCGCCGCTCGATCCACCCGCGAGCCGACACGCGACGCGTGATACGGATCTTGACCGGCTGAGCGCGGACATCGAGCGGTTGTTGCCTGGCGCCGTGCGTATCTGGCGGGTCAGCGATATGGAAGGCGAGGGTGCGCCGTCACTCTCAGAGTCCTACGGACGCACACGGCCGGCGTTCTATCTGGTGCGCCCGGATGGCTACATCTGCGCGCGCGGGCGGCCAGCGTCAGATGTGAACGGCCTGCTGCGCCACTGTGAAGCGTGGTTTGCAAAGAGCACGACGCAACATGACGCAGCAGCAGGCGACCAGCTGAGGCTGTGACAGCGCGCGGCGTGAAGATAGAAGCCGGAAAGCGTCTTCTCCCAGCACCTAAGCGGCCGAAGCCGCCGCTGGCGTCAACTGAACGCGATTCGCGAGCAAAGCCTCCTTGACGATCGGCGATATCGCCAATCCACCCGCATCCGGCCGGTCAACCGCCGCCAGCAGCGCGCGCCGCATCCGCGGTTCCCAGAAACGGCGAATGTGATCGGCGATGCCGGCGAGTGCCTCTTCACGGTCCGGCATCGAATCGAAAAAATCGCCGATCCGGTTGGCCATCTCGATCAGGTTCTGTTCATCCATGGCGCGCCCTCATTTGCCCGAGGTGACATTGGCCAGTTCGCGCTGGCGCAGCAAATCGAGCTGCTCCGTATTGAAACGCGAATAGTCCTTCTGCCACTGCGACGGCTGTTCCACTGGCATGACCTGCACGGCGGTCACCTTGTATTCGGGGCAATTGGTGGCCCAGTCGGAACTCTCGGTGGTGATCACGTTGGCGCCCGATTCGGGGAAGTGGAACGTCGTATAGACGACGCCCGGCTGCATCCGCTCGGTGACTTTCGCACGCAACACCGTCTGTCCCGCGCGCGATTCGATGCCAACCCAGTCGTCCATCTTGATGCCGCGCTCTTCGGCATCGTGCGGATGGATTTCCAGGCGGTCCTCGTCGTGCCAGCGCGAGTTCTCGGTACGACGTGTCTGCGCACCCACGTTGTATTGCGACAGGATGCGTCCGGTAGTGAGAATCAACGGGAATTTGCGCGTGACCTTTTCCGGCGAGGCAATGAACTTCGTGATCACGAATTTGCCCTTGCCGCGCACGAAAGTGTCGATGTGCATTGTCGGTGTGCCGTCCGGGGCGTTGTCATTGCATGGCCACTGGATGCTGCCGAGCTGGTCGAGCTTCGCATACGAGACGCCATGGAAGGTCGGCGTGAGACGCGCAATTTCGTCCATGATCTCGGACGGATGCGCGTAATCCATTTCATAGCCGAGCGCGCGGGCCAGCATCACGGTGACTTCCCAGTCCGCGTAGCCGGGAATCGGCGGCATCACCTTGCGCACGCGCGAAATACGGCGCTCGGCGTTCGTGAAGGTGCCGTCCTTTTCGAGGAATGATGAGCCAGGCAGCAACACATGGGCGTATTTCGCGGTTTCGTTCAGGAAGATGTCCTGCACGACGATGCATTCCATCGACGACAGCGCTGCCGACACATGATGCGTGTTCGGATCGGACTGCACGATGTCTTCGCCCTGGCAATAGAGTCCCTTGAAGCTGCCGTCGAGCGCGGCGTCGAACATGTTGGGAATGCGCAGGCCCGGTTCCGGTTGCAGGGTGACGTTCCAGGCCTCTTCGAAGAGGCTGCGCGTGGTGGTGTCGCTAATGTGGCGGTAGCCGGGCAGTTCGTGCGGGAACGAGCCCATGTCGCACGAACCCTGCACGTTGTTCTGGCCACGCAGCGGATTCACACCAACGCCTTCGCGGCCGATGTTGCCGGTGGCCATCGCGAGGTTGGCGATTCCCATCACCATGGTCGAGCCTTGCGCGTGCTCGGTGACGCCCAGGCCGTAGTAGATTGCGGCGTTGCCGCCGTTTGCGTAGATGCGGGCGGCTTCGCGCACGTTCTCGGCAGGCACGCCGGTAATCTCAGCGGTGGCCTCCGGCGCGTTTTCCGGCAGTGCGACAAACGCACGCCATTGATCGAACGCGCGCGTGTCGCAGCGCTCGGCGATAAACGCTTCGTTAAGCAAACCTTCCGTGACGATCACATGGGCGAGCGCGTTCACGACGGCGACGTTCGTGCCCGGCCGCAATTGCAGATGGTGCGACGCCTTGACGTGCGGCGTATCGACGATATCGATGCGGCGCGGATCGACCACGATCAGCTTCGCGCCTTCACGCACCCGGCGCTTCAGACGCGAGCCGAACACCGGGTGACCGTCGGTCGGATTCGCGCCGATCACCATGATGACGTCGGCCTTGTCCACGGACGCGAAGGTCTGCGTGCCGGCGGATTCGCCGAGCGTGGTCTTCAGGCCGTAACCTGTTGGCGAATGGCACACGCGTGCGCAGGTATCGACATTGTTATTGCCGAACGCAGCGCGTACGAGTTTTTGTACCAGGTACGTTTCTTCATTCGTGCAGCGCGACGAGGTGATGCCGCCGATCGAATCACGTCCGTGTTTCGCCTGGATGCGGCGGAACTCCGAGGCCGCATAGCTGAGCGCTTCTTCCCAACTCACTTCGCGCCACGGATCGGTGATCTTTGCGCGAATCATCGGTTTCGTAATGCGGTCCTTGTGGGTGGCATAGCCCCACGCAAAACGGCCCTTTACACAGGCGTGACCTTCGTTGGCCTGGCCGTTTTTGTTCGGCACCATGCGCACGACCTGGCTGCCCTTCATTTCCGCCTTGAACGAGCAGCCGACACCGCAATACGCACACGTAGTCACGACCGAGTGTTCGGCCTGGCCCAGCATCACGACGCTCTTTTCCTGCAGTGTCGCGGTCGGGCAGGCGGCCACGCAGGCGCCGCACGAGACGCATTCCGATTCCATGAACGGCGTGTTTTCGCTCGCGGCGACGCGCGATTCGAAACCGCGGCCGGCGATCGTCAGCGCGAATGTGCCTTGCGTTTCTTCGCAGGCACGCACGCAGCGATTGCAGACGATGCACTTCGACGGATCGTAGGTGAAGTACGGATTCGATTCGTCCTTCTTGTCTTGCAGATGGTTCGCGCCGTCAAAGCCGTAACGCACTTCGCGCAAGCCCGTCACGCCCGCCATGTCCTGCAGTTCGCAATCGCCGTTGGCGGGACAGGTCAGACAGTCGAGCGGGTGATCGGAGATGTACAGCTCCATCACATTGCGGCGCAGCGACTGCAGGCGGTCCGTCTGCGTGCGAACTTTCATGCCTGCTTCGACAGGTGTCGTGCACGAGGCCGGATAGCCGCGTTTGCCTTCGATCTCGACGAGGCACAGGCGGCACGAGCCGAATGGTTCGAGTGAATCGGTGGCGCATAGCTTTGGCACGTTAACGCCAGCTTCGATCGCGGCCCGCATGACGGAGGTGCCGGCCGGCACGGTGACAGCCTGGCCGTCGATTTCCAGCGTCACGTCTATATCGGCGTGGCGCAGCGGCGTGCCGTAATCGGTGTCGTCGAAGGGCGAGCGGGGTTGCGTGCTTCGTTGCGCCTGCGCTTGAGTCTTGCATGCGCAGTTGCCGGAGCCGCAACCGCCGGCAGTGGATTTGAGCGCGTCGGACATGGTGGGCTCCATGATCAGGCCGCCGCCGCGTTGGGCTGGACGGCGTCGAGACCGAAGTCTTCGGGGAAATGGTCGAGTGCGGACAGCACCGGGTAGGGCGTCATACCGCCCATCGCGCAGAGCGAGCCCGACACCATCGTGTCGCAGAGGTCACGCAGCAATTGCACCTGGCGCGTCGCCGTATCGCCGTTGCGAATTCGTGCGATTACTTCGACGCCGCGCGTCGAGCCGATCCGGCACGGTGTGCATTTGCCGCACGATTCGAGCGCGCAGAAGTGCATGGCATATTGCGCCAGTTCCGCGAGATTCGAGGTATCGTCGTGCACCACGATGCCGCCGTGACCGACGACCGCGCCGACCGCGGCGTACGCTTCGTAATCGAGCGGAATGCCCCACTGGCTCTCAGGCAGATAAGTGCCGAGCGGGCCGCCTACTTGCACGGCGCGGGCGGGCCGACCGCTTGCGGTACCGCCGCCGTAGTCGTAGATCAATTCGCGCAGCGTCACGCCGAACGCGAGTTCCACGAGGCCGCCCTGTCTGATGTTGCCAGCGAGCTGGAACGGCAGCGTGCCGCGCGAGCGGCCCATGCCGAAGTTTTTATAGAACGCCGCGCCGCGGGCGAAGATAATCGGTACGGTGGCGAGCGTGATGACGTTGTTGATGACCGTTGGCTGTCCGAACAGACCCACCAGGGCCGGCACGGGCGGCTTGGCCCTTACGATGCCGCGCTTGCCTTCGAGCGATTCGAGCAGCGCGGTTTCTTCGCCGCAGACGTAAGCGCCGGCGCCTTTGGCGACCTGGAGTTCGAAGCGGTGAGCGGAGCCGAGCACACTGTCGCCGAGCCAGCCGGCGTCGCGCGCGCGTTCGATAGCGGCTTCGAGCGTCGCGATCGCATGCGGATACTCGCTGCGTACGTAGATGTAGCCTAGCGTCGCACCCGTCACGATCCCCGCGATGATCATGCCTTCGATCAATACATACGGATCGCTCTCCATGATGAGGCGGTCGGAGAACGTGCCGGAATCGCCTTCGTCTGCGTTGCAGACGATGTACTTCTGGGCCGCTTTCGCACCGCGCACCGTGCGCCATTTGATGCCGGCGGGAAACGCCGCGCCGCCGCGGCCGCGCAGACCTGATTCGATCAGCGCTTCGCAGGCGGCGTCGCCATCGGCGGCGAGGGCCTGCTTCAAACCTTCGAGGCCGCCATGCGCGAGGTAGTCGTCGGTCGACAATGGATCAGTGATGCCGATGCGCGCGAAGGTCAAACGCTGCTGCTTCTGCAGATACGGAATCTCGTCGACGATGCCGACATGGCGCGGATGAGCGCTGCCGTCGAAGCTCGCATCAACGAATCCCGCGTCGAACAACGATACGACATCAGCTGCGTCGACGTTGGCATAGCCGACCCGTCCGCGCGGTGTGGCGACTTCGACAAGTGGCTCGAGCCACAGCAAGCCGCGCGAGCCGTTGCGGATCAGTTCGATGGCGATACCGCGCTGTGCTGCTTCACGTGCAATCGCATCGGCGAGCGCATCGGCGCCGAGTGCAAGCGCGGCTGAATCGCGAGGAACGTAGATGCGCGTCATGCCGTTTCCTCCGCGCGTTTCACCTCAGCGGCAAGCAGTGCGTCGAACTTCGACGATGTGAGCTTTGCGTGCAACGTGCCGTTGATCGTCAACGCCGGCGACAGCGCGCATTGACCGAGGCAATACACCGATTCGAGTTCGACGACCGCAGGCTCGCCATGCCGCGGTTCGGCGTCGAAGCGGCACCCGGTGCGCGCTTCGATGTGCTGCGCCAGCGCCTCGGTGCCCATGCTGCGGCAAGCCTCGGCGCGGCACAGTTGTACGGTGACCGGCGCGGCCGCGCGAGTACGGAAGTGGTGGTAGTAGGTGAGCACGCCATGCACTTCCGCCCGCGACAGGTTCATCGCCCGCGCGAGCGGCGCGACGGTAGCGGGAGGCACAAAGCCAAGCTCGTCCTGGATGGCGTGCAGCACGGCCAGCAGAGAGCGGCCGGGGAGTGCGTGACGCTGCACCAGTTGCTCAGGTGCGATTGCGTTGGAATCGTCCAAAGTGGGGGGCTCCTCCGAAGTCTAATATGCACTTGTATTTCATAAAGTGTGCACGTATGCTTCATTCGTTTCGTGTGTATACGTCGAACGATAGGCGGGTGAAGGGCCTTTCGCAATAGGAAGCAGAACGACATATATGATCAGGATTGAATGTCATGCACAGCTGGTCGTCCGCGACCCGGACGGCCGCGAAGCCAGCCTGACGGATGTCGTGCAGCTATTGGCGCTCGTCGACGAAGCAGGCAGCATTGCCCAGGCTGCGACGCTTAAGGGTTTGTCCTACCGTCACGCCTGGGGTTTGCTGCGCAGTATCGAAGAACGCCTGGGCGGTCCGCTGATCGCCAAGGAGCGCGGGCGTGGCTCGGTGCTATCGGAACTCGGCCAGGCCGTGTTGCGGGCGCAGCGTCTCTGTAGCGAACGGCTCGACGGCAATATGCGCGCGCTGGCAAGCGAGGTGGCGAGCGATCTGAACCGTTGGCTCGCACCCCCCGCCGACGATGTGCGGATACATGCTTCGCACGGCTACGCGGTGGCGGCGCTTGTCACTGCGCTTGTTGCGGACGAAGTGCCCGTCGAAATCAAGTATCGCGACAGTGCCGACGCAGTCACCGCGCTGGCGCGAGGCGAGTGCGATCTGGCTGGCTTTCACCTTCCTCGCGGCGAATTCCGTGCGGTGTGCGCGAATACCTACCGGCGCTGGCTTGATCCCGAGCGCCATGTGCTGGTTCATCTGACACAGCGGAAACAGGGGCTGTTTCTGTCGAAGGGCAACCCGAAACGGATCAGCGGATTACGCGATCTTGCGCGTGACGACATCCGCTTCGTGAACCGGCAGCCGGGCTCCGGCACACGTATGCTGCTCGATCTGGCGTTACGTCGCGTGGGCGTGGACCCCGATCGGGTCAACGGCTATGCATCGACCGAGCTGACGCATTCCGCGATCGCCGCCTTTGTGGCCAGCGGTATGGCCGATGTGGGCTTCGGCGTCGAGCCGGCGGCCCATCACTTCGGGCTGGAGTTCGTGCCGATCGTCGACGAGGACTATTACTTCGCGTGCAACCGGGCGCAACTGGAACGTGCGCCGCTTGCGACCGTGATTGAAATGCTGCGCAGCGCTGCCTTCAAAAGCGGTGTGGCCCGGCTGGAAGGATACGATCCGCAGGACTGTGGTGCGCTGCTGAATCTCGATGACGGACTCGGTCCGGTTCCAGCGTAAGCGGCAGTAACAAGGTGAAACCGGGGCACCGCTGCGCGGCCGTGGCGTATGCGATACTCTTGGGCCTTACGGTTTAGCCTCAACTGCGCGGCCCGCCGCGCTGGATCGATATGAACGTTCTACTCAAAGTTTGTGCTGTGGCGGCTACGGTCGGCGCGCTGTTTGCCACTGTCTCGATCTCTTTTGCACAGAATTCGCCGGGCGTGCCGGGTGGCATTCTGAGCGATGAATTCCATCTGCAGGAGCATCCGCAGATGCCGTTTGCCGCTTCGGCGCCGACCAAGAAATTTCAGTCTGACAAGAAATCGGAGATGCGTAAAAAGGGCGACCTGGGTGATCCGGACGGCTGCAATCTGCAGTGCCCGGACGACTGATAGCTTAGGCTGTCGTGGCCTCGACGCTCTAGTGTGCGGCGGGCGGATCGAGGCCGGTGCTGGCGACGTCGGGCGCAGCCTCGGGCGAGGCGAGAAAATCGAGAAACTGTCTGGCTTCGCGTGGATGGGTTGCACCCACCGGGATACCGGCTGCGTAACGCGTGACCGACTGCAGCGACTCCGGAATCTTGCCGACGAACTCGGTACCGGGCCCGGCAGTAACTCGCTCACCTGCTGAAAGCCGAGTTGATAGTCGCCCTTGGCGACGACCGAGCCTACCGGGATCTTGGGGATCATCGTGGCCTTCGGTTTCATCTGGGCCTCGATGCCCATCTTCTCGAAGAGCTCATTCCCGATATAGACGCCGCTCGCGCTATCCGAATACGCCACTGACTTTGCATCCAGCAAGGTCTCTTTGAACGCTTCCACGCTGCCGATATCCGGCTTGGGTTCTCCGGCGCGAACTACCATGCCGATGCGCGAATCGGCCAGTTCGACCCGCGAACCGGGCATCACTTTGCCCTCGGCGATCAGCTTGTCGAGCGCGTAAGCCACCATGATGATGACATCCGCTGGCTCCTTGCGAGCGAGGCGGTTGGGGATCGCTTCGGGCGCATTTGCCATGGATGGGCCGTAAGCCAACGTAGCAACCAGCGGGGAAACGGATCTGGTGTCTGTGTTTGACTTCGCCAGGAATGCATTTCTAATAGCGGGCTTTTTCCCGGCAATTGTCAGAAATGCAGTCCACTTTATAGGATTATTTATTTGGAGGTCGTTGAATTTTCCATTTTTGGAGATGGAAAATTCTGAAACCAACGTCAAATACTTTGATGGGGTTGCCCGGGCTTTCTGCGTGCGTCTCAATCGATTAATTTGTAAGTAATTGATTTTTATAAGTGTATCTAATTTCATAGAAAGCCTTTTTTAAGAAAAGGCACGACTGGCTAATATTGATGCCAGTTTGTTAAAATGTATTTGTATCGATCAATACCCCCGAAATTTTATGCTAGGATTCGCCTCGCTCAAAAAATGAGTAGTAATCGTCTTGGGCAATTTTAATAACTTTATTTACAGAGGTTTTCCATGCAAAAAATCGATCGTTCCGCGCTCGCCAAGTCCGCTGTTGCTGGTGGTTGCTGCAAGTGCTGCTGCCAGTCCTCGTCGTCGAAGCCGGCAGCCCCGGTTAGCAATGGCCGCGGCGTGTAATTGATGGTGTGGCGGGAGGTCGTCCTGATCGGGCGCTCTCCCGCCTTTCGCATGAACATCGATTTCGCAAGACTTTCAAGATGGTCGGCGTTGCTGGGAAATTTCGCCTCGCGCCAGTTCTTTCGGGTGAAGGGTGCGTTGATTGCCCAACTCCCCCTGGTTGCTATTGCGCCTGTGACTGCAACGGCCTGGCGTGTCCAGGCACTCTTTGATTCGGGTGCTCGCTGGCGCGGTGCAGAGCGTTGTGAGTTTGCCCGTGGCATTGCCGGCAGCGCGCCCCTTGATACGGGTAGCGTCGCCACGACAGGCGAGCGCGAGCGGCTGATCGACCAACGGATTTACTTCGGCAGGCTTCTGCGAGGCACCGAAGCGTGGCCGGACCTCCAGGCTGTCGCAAACGAACTGGCGAACCAGATCCGGCGATTACAGGCTGCCAGCCCAGGGAAGCCGATCTTCGTGTCCCCGTTTCATTACGTATCGCAGTACGCCAACATTTACGTGATCGACGAAATGCGGGAGCTTCTCGGGTTAGCGTCGATCGCCGTGGTGTCGGGCGTGCCGCGCAACATCTACGGCGAAGACCACGCGCAGATACCTGGCGTCCAGGTGCTCTACACGTACGGCGAAGACAATCGGAACGGGCTCGGCTTACGCCTCGCGCGGGCGCTCAAGCGCAGCGGTGTGGCAGTGTTGTTTGCCGATGTGCCGCCATATGCGCTTCATCGCTTTCCGATGGAGACTGTCGGCGTATCGATGTTCGGACACGCTGCCCGGATTCACAACGGTGTGTTTCGTCTCGGCACGCAATTCGAAGCGTTATTGCTCCCGTTCTATCTTCGGTTTGAACGTGGACGCTTCAGGGGCGAACTACTGCCGCCGGTATCGTTGACTCATCCGGACGCGCCGCAACAGTTGGCCGGATACATCGAAAAAGCGTTGACAGATAACTGCGAGCATTCGCTCGTGGTGGGGCACCCGTCAATGTATGGGTTCGCGGCGAGCAAGTAACACGCATCTTCGGCTGTGCGCACATTCTGCGGCGCACGGCATGCGGATGACATCGAGACACGTAGAGTTGGCTCGGGTCGACAAGAACAGTTTATGGAACCTATCAATCTACCGCAATTCAGGGACATTTCGTCCCGCTGGATTGGCTATATAACGTCGGCGATTCTCATTGCGGCGATTGCTTTCTCCTTTGTGTACGAAGTGGAACTCAAGCAGGACGCGCGCGCCGAAATCGTCTCGCCTTCTGACGTCAAGGTTCAGGGAATGAGTGGGCTCGTTGCGGACGTTTATGTGCACAACAACGATCATGTGGTTCCGGGTACGCCGTTATTCCGGCTCGAGCGCGATCTCACACTGGCGAGCGACGGTCAGCGGCGCCCGCTATTCGATGCCGCCATGCGCGACGAGCAGACTCATGCAGTTGAAGCGCAATATAGCCAACGCAGGGCTGCACTCACGGTGCAACTCGACAATGCAAGGCTAACGGAGCAAAGCCGTAGCGCCGAACTGGGTGCAATCGACGAGCAGATCGCGCAGAACCGGGAACTGGTGGAAGAGTCCGGCCGCAAGCTGACGCGACTCGAATCGGTATCGGACTACGTCACCGCAGACCGGATAGAGCAGGCGCGGGCAGACACGCATCAGGCACGCGTGGTGGTTGCACAGGGCGCCGCCCGGCGTCAGCAGTTGCTTGCGGAGCGGGCCACCGCGAAGACCACGCAAACAGAACTCGAGGCGCAGTTGAACGAACTGGACGCGCGGCAGGCTCGCGACATTCAGGACATCCGCATTCGCTTCGAGGAGAACCGCCAGAACACTACGATTTCTGCGCCGGAAGCGGGTGTCGTCACGTATTCCGATCTCGTGCCCGGTCGTACGCTGACTCCGTCGGACGTCGCGCTCGTGATCACGACACGCAAAGGCGGCGGCCTGCGTGCCGCGCTACGTATTCCATCACGGCGGCGCGGCTTCGTACGCGAGGGCCAGATAGTCCGGCTCAAGCTCGATGCATTTCCGTATGCCCGCTTCGGCAGTTACGAGGCCCGCATCGATTCAATCTCCCGCACGACGGTGCATTCAACCATGTCGCCGACCGGTGCATCCGAAGCGAGTGCGCCGGACGGCGACTACATGGCGTGGGCCACCCTCGCCGGCAACCAGTTCGAATTCGGCCGGCAACGTTTCGACATCCTTCCGGGCATGACTGGCACAGCAAGCATCGTCGTCGAACGTCGGACGATCGCGGAGTGGGTACTCGAGCCGCTTTTCCGCATTCTGCGAGGCTAAGGTGCGCGCAATCTATCAAAACGAAGTGGCCGAATGCGGCTACGCCTGTCTCGCGATGGTGTTATCGCATTTTGGTCGCGCAACCGAAGTTCGTGAGTTGCAAGCGCATAGGCCCATCTCCGCCAACGGGCTGACGTTGATGGACCTATACGATGTGGCGACCGAGTTCGGTCTGGCGGTGCAGCCGTACCAGTTCGACGCCTCCCACCTGAAAGAGATCAAGCGGGGGTCAATCCTTCACTTTGGCGGGGCCCACTTTGTCGTCTTCGAAAAGCTGGGACGTGGTTATGTGCAGGTGATCGATCCGGCGAGCGGCCGGCGTCGCGTGTCGATGCAAACCTTCGTCAACAACGTTTCCGGCTACATGCTGGAATGCTCGCCGACGCCGGCCCTGCCGCGGCTGCGCGAACGGTCGCGCGTTCCGGCAGCGCTCGAGCGGGTGCGCTTGCTGAACCCGCAATTGCGGGCGCAGATCCTCAAGGTGATGTTCATCGCGCTCGGCAGTCAGAGCGCGATCCTCGCCATGCCCTATCTGGGCAACCTCGTGCTCGACAACGTCGTCGCCGCGGATAACCTGAATCTGCTGAATGTGCTCATCGTCACGTTCAGCGTGATTTTTATGGTGGGCGCCTTGAGTCAGTACACCCAGGGTTACCTGGTTGAACTGGCGCACGGACTTGTGCAGATGAACATGGCCGAAGGTCTGATGGCGCATCTTTTGCGTAATCCGCTTTCTTACTTTGAAAAGCGGCACGTTGGGGATCTTTTCGCGCGCATCAAGGCACAGGACGAAATCAGCGCTTTCTGTACGCGAACATTCATCTCGCTGGGCATCGATATCGCCGTTGGCATGCTCGCGCTTGCATTGATGCTGATACAAAGCCGGCTGCTGACCGCGATCGCCGTCGGGCTTTTCCTGCTTTACGCCGCGATTTCCCTCTTGCTCTTTTCCCGCATGCGCGACACGCATGCGCTCGTGCTCGAAGAAACGGCGCGCTGCGATGACACGATCTTTGAGACCATACGGGCCGCCTCGCTCATCAAGCTATCGCAAGGCGAAGTGCGACGCACGGCCATGTTCATGGCAAAGTACCGCGCGTTTATTGCAGCAACGGTCCACAGCAGCCGGCTCTCCAGCGTACGCGACGCGATCCTGAAGCTCGTCAGCTATGTGGAAACGCTGGCCATTACGTGGTTTGCCGCACGGCTCATGCTGGGTGGTGTTATATCGGTAGGCGTTTTTTATTCTTTCCTGATTTACAAGTCGTTGCTCTCGGAGCGATTTGCACGCTCGATCAATGCGGCGTTTGAATATTTCATGCTCAGCGTGCCAGTGTCGCGGGTTGGCGATATCGTCGACTGCGAACCGGAGCGCTATACGCCCGCGAGCGATACTCTTAAAACGGTAGAGGTTCAGACCTTCCAGCAGATCGACGTGCGAGACGTCACGTTCCGCTATGGCATATCGGATCAGCCGGTGCTGATGCGCGCGAACATCACGATTCGCAAGGGCGACAAGATCGTCATTACCGGGCCGTCGGGCAGCGGCAAGTCCACGCTGTTCAAGTTGCTTGCCGCCGCTGAGCCGATTCAGGAGGGCGAGATCACGCTGAATGGCATTGCGTGGCCAAATCTTACCGTCGACGAGATTCGCCGGCATGCGGTGCACATGCGTCAAGGCGACCTCATCCTGCACGGTTCGATTGCAGACAATATTTCACTCTTCGCTGGCAGCGCGGATGAGGCGCGCATTCACGCGCTGCTCGACGAAGTTGGGCTACTCGCCGACGTCATGCGATTGCCGATGCGCACGCGCACCATCGTCAGCGACACTATTGCAAATATCTCTGCCGGTCAGCGGCAACGTCTCTTGTTGGCACGCGCGCTATATCAACAGCGCGAACTGTTACTGCTTGACGAACCGACCTCAAATCTCGACCCGGCGTCTGTACAGCGGGTTGTCGCGCTTTTGCAGCGGCTCAACCGGACCGTGGTCGTTATCACCCATGACATGTCGTTGGCAGCGGCCTTCGACACGTGCTACCGGCTGGTCGATGGCGAACTGCTGCGCGAAGTGCGCCAGCCGGAGACGTACCGAGGCGTGCTGAACGATCACGTGGTAGACCATGAATAGGCGGACGTTGTTGGCGGCGTCGATTGCCGCCATGGCAGCACTGTTGGGGCATGTTAACCCCGCTTGCGCGGTCGACCTGTTGTCGGTCGTCGAACAGGCTAGCGACCATGACGCGGACCTTGCCGCGATGCGTGCGGCTTCAAGAGCCGCGCAGCAGGCGGTGCCCAAGGCGCGGGCCGGTTTGCTGCCGCAGGTGGGCGGCGGCTGGGGGCGTGCCTATAACAGCACGGCAATCGACGGCTTGCCTCGCACCGCTTACTGGCAGAACGGGTGGACCGTCAGCTTGACGCAGCCAATCTTCGACTGGAGCCGTTGGACCACTTACCGGCAGGCCAGTTTTGTCGAAGCGCGCGGCGTAGTCGAAGTTGCGCGTGCGCAGCAAGTGCTGATTTTGCGAGCCGCGCGCGCGTATTTCGACGAACTGGCAGCAGAAGACGAAGTTGCCAGAGCGGTTGACTATAACGCGGCGCTCGACGCACATATGCATCAGTTGCAGCGCAGGCAGTCAGCGGGGGAGGCGACGGTGATCGACTTGCAGGAGGCAGAGGCCGGGACGGAGCAGGCACAACTGCAACTGGCGGATGCGCGTAACGATTTGCTGTTAAAGCGTATCGCGATTGAGCAACTCACTGGCCAACCGTTTTCGGCACTATCGCGACTGTCGGACGAAGCAAGATTGCCGCGTCTGGAGCCGGACAACGGCGAAGCATGGGCCGCGCAAGCGGAAGCGCACGATTACGCAGTGCAACTCAAGCAGATTGATCGTCGGATTGCCGAACTCGATGTAGAGAAGGCGCGTGCCGCCTATTATCCGACGGTTAATCTCACTGCTACGCATTCTCCAGCCGGGGCCGCGGCCGGCTACAGCGGACCAACCACGACTTCCACAGCGATGCTCTCGATCTCCATTCCGATCTTCGAAGGCGGCGAGACGGAAGCGAAGCTCGATGAATCGGCAGCGCTTGAGGATAAGGCACAAAACGAACTGCTGTCGGCGACCCGTCAGGCGGGCGGGACCGCCCGCGAGAACTGCGCGCGATTTCTCGCGGGCGCGGCTCGGATCGAATCGCTGTCGCGGCTCTTGCAGACGTCTCGCGCCGCTGTTGCTGCTACGCAAATGGGTTATAGGGTTGGGAGCCGGACGAGTTCCGATGTGCTGCGGACCGTTGACGTTTTCTATGCGACCCGCCGCGATCTGATTCATGCGCGCTACGACATCCTGCTGGCGCTGTTGCAGTTGAAGGGCGTTACCGCTTCGCTGACAACAGACGAAGTGGCGCAGGTGAACTCGCTCTTATTGCCGGCTGACGTGCCGCAAGCTTCGCCGAGCGTACGTTGATTGTGCGCAAAACGAAAAAACCCGCGAAAGCCAAGGCTGTTCGCGGGTTATTCGTACGGCTTGATGCTTGATACAGGTGTTCTGGTGGAGGCGGCGGGAATCGAACCCGCGTCCAGAAGCACTCTACGACCAGTTCTACATACTTAGTTCTGTCATTTGATTTAACCGCAGCGACGCGGACGAACACGCTGCACTACGGCGATTCACTAGATTTTCGACCCGGACGTCGTGACACCGCCAAGGCTTAACTGACGTATATGACCTCTGTCGGTATTGCTACCGGTCTTGCGACTCTAGCCCGTCAGTGAACTAGGCAGAGGACGGCGGCCCTTAGGCTGCCAGTGCGAACGTATCGTCGTTTGCAGTTACGTTTTTCCCATTGATTAACGAGGTGACGGGTCCTCGGTATGCCCTAGCCGCTTCGCAACCCCTGTCGAAACCAGGTCGCCCCCGCGGTTTGTTGCCCCAAAATTGCTGGGCCAAAGTAGATTTTACAATAGAATGACAGCCCTGTCCCGACTGTCTTTGGATCGGACAATGTTCCGGCGCCTTGGTCAGCTGATCTCTCGCAGCAGTTTTTGCAGTTCTGCCGTCGACCGGACCACGTGTTGGGCATGCCATTGGGTCGGAGGAATGTCGTTACCGCAGTAGCCGTATGCAGCCGCCACGGTCACCATACCTGCTGCGAAGCCCGCCTGGACGTCACGCAAGTCGTCGCCCACGTAGACGATCCGCTCCGGCGCGAGATCCAGTTCGCGCGCCGCGTGCAGCAACGGCGCTGGATGCGGTTTCGAGTGCGGCGTCGTATCGCCGCTCACCACGCATCCCGCACGCAGATCGAGTCCCAGCAACGCCACCAGCGGCTCCGTCAGGCGCGCAACCTTATTCGTCACGATGCCCCAGCGCACGCCGCGTGCATCCAGTTCGTCGAGCACGGCGTCGATGCCCTGGAAGAGTGTCGTTTCGATGCAAAGGTCAGCCTCATAGTTGGCGAGAAATTCGTCGCGCATTGCCGCGTAATCGGGATGCTCCGGCCCTATGCCAAAAGCGCCGCCAATCAGCCCGCGCGCACCGGCCGACGCCAGCGGGCGCAGGTCGTCGAGCGGCACCATCTCGAGGCCGCGTTCGTGGCGCATCTTGTTGACGGCGGCGGCCAGATCGGGCGCTGTGTCGGCGAGTGTGCCGTCGAGGTCGAACAGGACCGCCTGGCAAAGGCCGATGGAGGCGTCTTCGTCTTCGCGTTGCGGCAGAGGAGTGGCGTCGCTCATGGATGCGTTCGTTGGAGTCGTTGCGCGTCAGGCGTCGCGGCGGCAGGCGAGCATATAGTTGATGCTCGTGTCGTCCGACAGCGCGAAATGCTTGCTGAGCGGGTTATATACGATGCCTTTGATGTCCGCGGTGTGCAGGTCCGCGGCGCGGACAAAGCCCGCCAGTTCCGACGGACGGATGAAGCGCGCGTAGTCGTGAGTGCCCTTGGGTAGCATCCGCGCAATGTATTCCGCGCCGATCACCGCAAACAGGTAGGACTTCACGTTCCGGTTGAGCGTCGAGAAGAACACCCAGCCGCCCGGTTTCACGAGCGTCTTGCAGGCAGCGACGATGGCCGCTGGTTCGGGTACGTGCTCGAGCATTTCCATGCAGGTCACGACGTCGTAGGTGCCGGGCTCGCGGGCCGCCAGGGCCTCGGCGGCGATTTCTTCGTAATCGACGGTTACACCGCTTTCAAGGCTGTGAAGATCTGCGACCCCGAGCGCCTGACTCGCGAGGTCGATTCCCTTTACGTGGGCACCCAATCCAGCCATCGATTCCGACAGAATGCCGCCGCCGCAACCGATATCGAGCACCCGCTTGCCGGCAAGGCTTACATGGGTGTTGATCCAGCTCAGCCGGACCGGATTCAATTCGTGCAGCGGTTTGAATTCGGCGTTCGGGTCCCACCAGCGATGTGCGAGATCGCTGAATTTCTGAAGTTCGTGGGGATCGGCATTGGTCATGGCGGATACGGGCCTTGATGAGAGCGGGTGGGCGGGTGTCGAGGATAAAGCCTGAGTATATAGGCCGAGGCACAGGGCGGCAAAATGCCCGGGCAGGTCGGCCGCTCGACGCTGACCTGAGACCGAATCTGCCGTGGCCTGCGCAAATTCAACGCCTCAGACGCGCTTGGACATAAAAAAAGCCCCGCCGAAGCGGGGCTTTGATACTGCGGTAATTTGGAGCTTACTGCTTCGAAGTACCCACAACTTCGACTTCCACGCGACGATCCGGTGCGAGGCAGGCGATGAGAGCCTTGCGGTTCTTCTGGTTGCAGCCGGTCGTAACCGGGTTGCGCTTGCCCTTGCCTTCCGTATAGATACGGTTGGCTTCGATGCCCTTGCTGACCAGGTATGCCTTGACAGCTTGAGCACGGCGCAGCGACAGGCGGTCGTTGTACTTGTCCGAACCGATACGGTCCGTGTAACCCGTTGCAACCACGACTTCGAGGTTCAGGCCACCGATCTTCGATGCGAGATCATCCAGCTTTTCCTTGCCGCCCGGCTTCAGGATAGCCTTGTCAAAGTCGAACAAAGCGTCAGCTTGGTACGTAATCTTCTGGCTCGAGATAACCGGAGCCGGTGCCGGCGGTGCCGGCGGGGTCGGTGCCTGAGCAACCAGCGCGCCATCGCACTTTGCGTTAGCGGTTGCCGGCGTCCAGAATGCATCGCGCCAGCAGAGTTCGTTCGTGCCGTTCATCCACACGTACTCGCCCGTGCCGTTCACCCAGTTGTCGTTCGTAGCTTGTCGCGACGCCGGCACCGACTGTGCCATTGCGGATGCAGCCACAACTGCGGTAGCTGCAATGAACGCGAGCTTTGAAAGTTTATTCATATTTCTCCTCTCGAAATTGAGATTACCGCAGGTTTACTGCGAGCTTGTTGACGATGACAAGTCATACATTGCTCGAAGTATAACATTGGTGCGGAACAAAAAACGCGCTGTGTAGACTTCGAGCAGTGTCTAACTCTTTGTGCGTTGGCATTTTGCCATATCGTTCCCTTCCCACGTAAAAAAATCTGCCCCCTTTCCATACCCCTGTCCGATTGTGGTGCGTCCGCAACAGGAGCTTTGGTGGAGAGCAGTCTGCCCCGCCAGTCATGGCTGCGAGCTGAATAGGGGCCAGCATAAATCGGACCTGCTCCTGCTTCGCGCCAGAAAGTTCCCTGATTTGTTAACGGATTTGCGTCCCGAGTTGTTCCCGCGTCTGCCGGGCTTTTCTTTGGAGCCTCTCTGGCGCCCCTGGCGCACTCCCCACTAATAGGTATACGTGCCCCAGCCGGGGATGGATGCCTCGCGTGTTAGAATCGCGTGATGCGTTGCGTCTGCAGCGCCTACGCGAAGGCATGGTCCCGCCATCGTCTTCGCACGTAAAAGATACGGATAATGGATCAATTCGCCAAAGAGACTCTGCCAATCTCCCTAGAGGAGGAAATGCGCCGTTCGTATCTCGATTACGCGATGAGCGTGATTGTAGGGCGTGCGCTTCCCGATGTTCGCGATGGCCTGAAGCCGGTGCACCGGCGAGTGCTGTACGCGATGCACGAGCTGAACAACGACTGGAACCGAGCTTACAAGAAGTCGGCGCGTATTGTCGGCGACGTGATCGGTAAATATCACCCGCACGGCGACACGGCTGTCTACGACACGATTGTCCGGATGGCGCAGGACTTCTCCCTGCGCTATATGCTGGTGGACGGTCAGGGCAATTTCGGTTCGGTCGACGGCGACAACGCCGCGGCGATGCGTTACACCGAAATCCGCATGTCCAAGATCGGCCATGAGCTGCTCGCCGACATCGACAAGGAAACGGTCGATTTCACGCCGAACTACGACGGCAGCGAAAACGAGCCGGCCATCCTCCCGGCGCGCATCCCCAATCTGCTGATCAATGGCTCGTCCGGGATCGCGGTGGGGATGGCAACCAACATCCCGCCGCACAATCTGAACGAGATTGTCGACGCCTGTCAGCATCTGCTGAAGAATCCGGAAGCGAGCATCGACGAACTGATCGAGATCGTCCCGGCGCCCGACTTCCCGACGGCCGGCATTATCTACGGCGTCGCCGGCGTGCGCGACGGCTATCACACCGGTCGTGGCCGCGTCGTGATGCGCGCGCTCACGCACTTCGAGGAAATCGACCGCGGCCAGCGTATGTCGATCATCGTCGACGAGTTGCCGTACCAGGTGAACAAGCGCTCGCTGTTGGAGCGGATCGCCGAACTCGTCAACGAGAAGAAGCTGGAAGGCATCTCGGACATCCGCGACGAGTCGGACAAGAGCGGCATGCGGGTCGTGATCGAGCTGAAGCGCGGCGAAGTGCCTGAGGTCATCCTCAACAATCTGTATAAGGCGACCCAGCTTCAGGATACGTTCGGCATGAACATGGTCGCGCTGGTCGACGGCCAGCCGAAGCTGCTGAACCTGAAGGAAATGTTGAGTTGCTTCCTGTCGCACCGGCGGGAAGTGCTGACGCGGCGCACAGTATACGAACTGCGCAAGGCGCGCGAACGCGGTCACGTGCTGGAAGGCCTGGCTGTGGCGCTCGCCAACATCGACGATTTCATCGCAATCATCAAGGCGGCGCCGACTCCGCCGATCGCGAAGCAGGAATTGATGAACCGTCCGTGGGACTCGTCGCTGGTTCGCGAAATGTTGGCGCGCGCCGAGACGGAAAACGCTTCGGCTGGTGGTCGGGAAGCGTATCGTCCTGAAGGACTGAACCCCGCGTTCGGCATGCAAGCAGACGGTCTCTACCGTCTGTCCGACACCCAGGCGCAGGAAATCTTGCAGATGCGTCTGCAACGCCTGACGGGTCTGGAGCAGGACAAGATCATCGGCGAGTACCGCGAAGTGATGGCCCAGATTGCCGACCTGCTCGACATCCTGGCGCGTCCGGAGCGCATTACGGCGATCATCGTCGACGAACTCACCTCGATCAAGGCCGAATTCGGCGACGCCCGCCGTTCGAAGATCGAGCTGAACGCCACCGAGCTGAATACCGAAGACCTGATCACGCCGCAGGACATGGTCGTGACCATGTCGCATGCCGGTTATGTGAAATCGCAGCCGTTGTCGGAATATCGCGCCCAGAAGCGCGGAGGTCGCGGCAAACAGGCGACTTCCATGAAGGAAGACGACTGGATCGACACGCTCTTTATTGCCAACACGCACGACCACATCCTGTGCTTCTCGAACCGCGGCCGCGTGTACTGGGTTAAGGTCTACGAGGTGCCGCAGGGCTCGCGGAACTCGCGCGGCCGGCCGATCGTCAACATGTTCCCGCTGCAGGACGGCGAGAAGATCACGGTGGTGCTGCCGGTCAAGGAATTCTCGGCCGACAAATATGTGTTCATGGCCACCGCGTTAGGAACGGTAAAAAAGACGCCGCTAGAAGCCTTTAGTCGGCCGCTGCGCAAGGGTATTATTGCGGTCGGTCTAGACGATGGTGATTATCTGATCGGCGCCGCTATCACCGACGGTCAGCATGACGTCATGCTGTTCTCGGATTCGGGCAAGGCAGTGCGCTTCGACGAGAACGACGTGCGGCCGATGGGACGGGAAGCGCGTGGCGTTCGCGGCATGCAGCTTGACGATGGGCAGCAGGTGATTGCGCTGCTGGTCGCGGGCGACGAGCAGCAGTCAGTGCTCACTGCCACGGAAAACGGCTTCGGCAAACGCACACCGATCTCCGAGTACACCCGCCACGGGCGTGGTACGAAGGGGATGATCGCGATCCAGACGTCGGAACGCAATGGCAAGGTGGTGGCGGCGACGCTGGTGGATTCCGAAGCCCAGATCATGCTGATTACCAATACGGGCGTGCTGATCCGCACGCGCGTGTCGGAAATCCGTGAAATGGGCCGCGCAACCCAAGGTGTTACACTCATCAGTCTTGATGAAGGAACGAAGCTTTCCGGTTTGCAGCAGGTTGCTGAGGCCGAAGCTGATGTGGAAGGTGACGCCGAAGGTCCCGCTGACGGTGACGAAGGCGGTGAAGAGGGCGGAGCAGCCTGATTCGCACCGGCAATCATGTACAGGGTGAACGCTGCGGGGACGCAGACTGGCGCATCGGGCCGATGCGCAGTCCACGCAGCATGCAGTTCGACTAATTTCTCTTAGGGAGTAATGATGCAAATAGGATTCAAACAGTTGATGTTGCTGGCTGCTTTCGTGCCGACCTTTGCAATGGCGCAGGCGCTTCAAAGTCAAACGCCGGCTCCGGCAGACAACAGCACCGCTGCTGCAGCTCCGGTTGATCCGGCCAAGCAGGCTGCGATCAAGGATCTGCTGGACGCGATCGACGCGCAAAAGCTCGTCGGCGCAATCGGTAACAGCGCGCAAATGCAAGCGAAGCAACTGGTTCCCGCTATCCTGTCGGACGCTTTGAGCGAAAACAAGACGATGTCGGACAAGCAGAAGCAGGCTTCCGTTCCGACGCTGCAGAAGAATGCTGTGCCGAAGCTGGTTGACTCGGCAGGGCAGGTCTTCGCAACGGATTCGTTCCGTCAGGACGCAATGCAAGCTCAGTACGACGCTTACGCGAAGTACTACACGACGTCGGAAATCAAAGATCTGACGGCGTTCTACAAGAGCCCGACGGGCCGCAAGTTCATCCAGGTTCAAGACCAGGTTGGCCGCGACGTCGTGAACGGTCTGATGCAGAAGTACATGCCGCAATCGATCAAGGCAACGCGCGCTCAAGCCGATTCGGAAGTTGCTTCGGTCAAGCCGCCGGTTACCAAGTAAGCAGGTCGCTCGGGCTTCGCGGGTTTGGTTGATACCGCTGGCGCTCGCGTCGCTATCCGACGAGTAAGCGGCTTGCCACAGGCGCCTCACGGCGCCGGGTTTTGGCGGCTGGGTTTGGCGGGGTAGCGGCGTCAATGCGATAATGGCCGTTTGCGCACACGCGCAGACGGCCATTTTCTTTTCAGGCGCGAAATTGCACGGTTTGCTCACCGCGCGCCTGCTTCAGGGATTTCACGATGCGCGTCTTTAATTTCTCGGCCGGACCTGCGGCCATGCCCGAAGAAGTGCTGCGTCACGCAGCCGACGAGATGCTCGACTGGCATGGCAGCGGCATGAGCGTGATGGAAATGAGCCATCGCGGCAAAGAGTTCATGTCGATCCACGAGGAAGCGCTAACCGACCTGCGCGAGTTGCTGGACGTGCCGGCGAGCCATCGTATCCTGTTCCTGCAGGGCGGCGGGCTGGGCGAAAACGCCATCGTGCCGATGAACCTGTTCGGCTCGAAGCCGCGCGCGGATTTCGTGGTGACGGGCTCGTGGTCGCAGAAGTCGCTGAAGGAAGCGCAGAAGTACGGCACCGTGCATGTTGCCGCGAGCGGCGAGACGGCTGACGGTTTTACCCGTGCTCCGGCGTACGCCGAGTGGCAATTGTCTGACGATCCGGCCTACGTCCATCTGTGCACGAACGAGACGATTCACGGCGTCGAACGGTTCGAGATTCCCGACCTGGGCGATATCCCGCTGGTCGCCGACGCGTCGTCGCATATCCTGTCGCGTCCCATGGACATCGCCAAATATGGCGTATTGTTTGGCGGGGCGCAGAAGAATATCGGCATGGCTGGTGTCACCGTGGTGATCGTGCGCGAAGACATGCTTGACCGGGCAATGAGCATTTGCCCGTCGGCGTTCGAGTGGAAAACCGTCGCCGCCAACAATTCCATGTACAACACGCCGCCCACCTATGCGATCTACGTCGCCGGGCTGGTGTTCAAGTGGTTGAAAAAGCAGGGCGGCCTCGCCGCCATGGAAGCGCGCAATATCGAGAAGTCGAAGCTCCTCTACGACACCATCGACGCCAGCTCCTTCTATCTGAACAAGGTTGAACGCGCTTCGCGCTCGCGGATGAACGTGCCGTTCTTTCTCGCGGACGAAACGCGTAACGAAGATTTCCTGGCCGGCGCGAAAGCGCGCGGGCTAGTGCAGCTGAAGGGCCACAAGTCCGTCGGCGGCATGCGGGCGTCGATTTACAACGCGGTGCCGCTCGAAGGCGTCAAAGCGCTAGTCGAGTACATGAAGGAATTCGAACAGCGTAGTGCTTGAGCTGAAGCTCAGGCGCGCGCATCCCTTCACGCAGTTTTCCGGCAGAGCCGTTTTACGCATGGACGACGAACTTAATACACGACTCAAACCGCTGCGCGAGCGCATCGATGCGCTCGACGCGCAACTGATCGCCCTGCTCAACCAGCGGGCGGCGGTGGCGCTCGAAGTCGGCGAGGTCAAGAAGCATTTCAACGCGCCGGTGTTCCGGCCGGAGCGTGAGCAGCAGGTCATCGCGCGTCTGCAGGACATGAGCGACGGGCCGCTTGCCAGCGAGCACATCAGCGCCATCTGGCGCGAGATCATGGCGGCGAGCCGCGATCTCGAGAAAACCATCAAGGCCGCTTATCTCGGGCCGGTGGGCACCTATAGCGAACAGGCTATGCACGAGTACTTCGGTCAGTCGATCGAAGGGGTGCCGTGTCCGTCGATTGACGAAGTGTTTCGCTCGGTCGAGGCAGGTGCCGCCGAATTCGGCGTCGTGCCGATCGAGAATTCGACCGAAGGCGCGGTGTCGCGCACGCTCGACCTGCTGTTGCAAACGCAATTGCTGATCGGCGGCGAACTCGCTTTGCCGATCCATCACAATCTTCTGACGTTAAACGGTGACCTGACCGGCGTGACGCGGGTGTGCGCGCATCCGCAGGCGCTCGCGCAATGCCAGGGTTGGCTCGCGTCGAATGCGCCGCATCTGGAGCGTCAGGCGGTGTCGAGCAACGCTGAAGGAGCGCGGCTCGCTGCTGACGATCCGAGCGTTGCGGCTATCGCCGGAGATCGCGCGGCGACGCGCTATGGCCTGCAGGTCGTGCACGCACTGATTCAAGACGATCCGCACAACCGCACCCGCTTCGTGATGATCGGCAAAGAGCCGACCGGCGTGAGCGGCAGCGACCGGACCTCGCTGATCGTTTCGGTCGCCAATGAGCCAGGGGCGATGTTCAAACTGCTGGAGCCGCTCGCCCGTCACGGCGTTTCGATGACGCGCTTCGAGTCGAGGCCGGCGCGTGTCGGCACGTGGGAGTACTACTTCTACATCGACGTCGAAGGTCATCGCGACGATGCTCCGGTTGCCGCAGCCCTTGCCGAGCTAGGCGAGATGGCCGAATTCCTGAAGATTCTCGGCTCGTACCCGCAAGCGCGTTGAGATCCAGGCCGCACTTCTCGCCGAACCTTATTCAATACGTCAAATAGTCGATCCGGAGATACTCATGACAACCCCTTTCGGTCCTTCCTATGTGCGCGCGATTGCGCCTTATATCGCCGGCAAGCCGATTTCGGAAGTAGCCCGCGAATTCGGTCTCGATGAGGCGAACATCGTGAAGCTCGCGTCGAACGAGAATCCGCTCGGCATGCCGGAATCCGCGCAACGTGCGATGGTGCAGGCCGCGAGTGAACTGGGCCGCTATCCGGATGCGAACGCGTTCGAGCTGAAGGCGGCATTGAGCGGCCGTTACGATGTTCCGGCTGACTGGATCACGCTCGGCAATGGCAGCAACGACATCCTCGAAATCGCGGCGCACGCGTTTGTCGAAAAGGGGCAGTCGATCGTCTACGCGCAGTACTCGTTCGCGGTCTATGCGCTGGCTACCCAGGGTCTGGGTGCGCGTGCGATCGTCGTGCCGGCGGTCAAGCACGGCCACGACCTCGACGCCATGCTGGCCGCGATCACGGATGACACCCGTCTGATCTTCGTCGCCAATCCGAACAACCCGACCGGTACCTTTATCGAAGGCGCGGCGCTCGAAGCATTCCTCGCCAAGGTGCCGCGCAATGTCGTGGTGGTGCTCGACGAGGCGTACACCGAATATCTGGCGCCGGAAAAGCGCTACGACTCGATCGCCTGGGTGCGTCGTTATCCGAACCTGCTGGTGTCGCGCACATTTTCGAAGGCCTACGGCCTGGCGGGTCTGCGCGTCGGCTTCGCGATTGCACAACCGGAACTGACCGATCTGCTTAACCGTCTGCGTCAGCCGTTCAACGTGAACACGCTGGCGCAGGCCGCGGCAATCGCAGCCTTGAACGACGCGGCGTTCCTCGAAAAGAGTGCGGCGCTCAATGCCCAGGGCTATCGTCGTCTGACGGAAGGGTTCGACAAGCTCGGTCTCGAGTATGTGCCGTCGTCGGGCAATTTCGTGCTGGTGCGTGTCGGCAATGACGACGACGCCGGCAACCGCGTCAACCTCGCGCTGCTGAAGCAGGGCGTGATCGTGCGTCCGGTTGGCAACTACGGTTTGCCGCAATGGCTGCGCATCACGATCGGCCTGCCGGAAGAAAACGAAGCGTTTCTCAAGGCGCTCGAAAAGACGCTTGCGCCCGCGTGAGTGGTGGCGCAAGGCGTTAAAACCGAGCGTCAGATTTTGACCCGCGCGCCGGCGTTTCACGCTATGGCGCGCTTTTCTGTGTGATCGACGTGGCTGGGTTTTCTTTTAACAAGCTGGTGATTTTTGGTGTCGGCCTGATCGGCGGCTCGCTTGCGCGCGCGCTACGCGAGCGCGGCGATGCGGCAGGCTCGCGTACCGTGATTGGCGTGGGCCGCTCGTCCGCATCGACTGCGCGGGCGCTCGAACTCGGCGTGATCGACGCTACGGCCTCGCTTTCGGATGACGCAGCGCTGCGTGCCGCGCTGTCCGGCGCGGATTTTGTGCTACTGGCGGCGCCCGTGGCACAGACCCAGCCGCTGCTCGAACGGATCGCGCCGTTTCTCGACCCGGCTACCATCGTCACCGACGCAGGCAGCACCAAGTCCGATGTCGTTGCCGCGGCGCGCGCCGCGCTGGGCGAACGGATTAGCCAGTTCGTGCCGGGCCATCCGATTGCCGGACGCGAGTCGAGCGGAGTGGACGCCGCTTTGCCTGATCTGTACGTCGGCCGCAACGTGGTTCTGTGCGCGTTGCCGGAGAATCCGCCTGAGGCGGTGGAGCGCGTCGCCGCCATGTGGCGCACGACCGGCGCAGCGGTGCATGCGATGACGCCGGCGCAGCACGACCGTGTCTTCGCTTCGGTGAGCCACTTGCCGCATCTGTTGTCGTTTGCGCTGGTCGAGCAGATTCTCAATTCGCCCGACGCGGCGCTGAAGTTTTCTTTCGCTGCAGGCGGCTTCCGCGATTTCACGCGGATTGCCGCATCGAGCCCGGAAATGTGGCGCGACATCTGCGTAGCGAACCGTATAGCGCTGCTCGACGAACTGGACGGCTACACGGCGGTGCTTGCGCAGTTGCGCGCGGCCGTCGAGGCCGCGGACGGCGCCGCGCTCGAGGCCGTATTCGCCCGCTCGCGCGAGGCGCGCACCGAATGGCAGGAACAGCGCGCGGCGCTAGCCGCTGCCCCCGACGCCGCGAAATAACCGGAACTGGACTCAATCATGGAATACCTCGATCTCGGACCGTTTTCCCGTGCGTCCGGCACGATTCGCCTGCCAGGTTCGAAGAGCATTTCGAACCGCGTGTTGTTGCTCTCGGCGCTTGCTGAAGGCGAAACGACGATCACCAACCTGCTCGATTCCGACGACACGCGGGTGATGCTCGACGCGCTCGAAAAGCTCGGCGTCAAGCTCAAGCGCGAAGGCGACGAGTGCGTCGTGACGGGCACGCGCGGCGCGTTTACCGCGAAGACCGCCGACCTGTTTCTCGGCAACGCCGGCACGGCGGTGCGCTCGCTGACGGCGGCGCTGGCGGTCAACGGCGGCAGCTATCGCATCCACGGCGTGCCGCGGATGCACGAGCGGCCGATCGGCGACCTCGTCGACGGCCTGCGGCAGATCGGAGCCCGGATCGATTACGAGGGCAACGAAGGCTTTCCGCCGCTGCGGATTCGCGAAGGCCAGATCGCCGTCGATGCACCGATCCGCGTGCGCGGCGACGTATCGAGCCAGTTCCTGACCGGGCTGCTGATGACCTTGCCGCTGCTGCGCACGGAAAGCGGCGTGACGGTGATCCAGGTGGACGGCGAACTGATCTCCAAGCCCTATGTCGAGATCACTCTCAAGCTGATGGAGCGCTTCGGCATCAAGGTCGAGCGTCACGGCTGGCATCAGTTCACGGTGCCGGCGGGGCAGCGCTATCAGTCGCCGGGCAAGATCATGGTGGAGGGCGATGCGTCGTCCGCCTCGTATTTTCTCGCGGCGGGCGCGCTCGGCGGCGGTCCGCTGCGCGTGGAAGGTGTTGGGCGGGCCAGTATCCAGGGCGATGTGGGCTTCGCCGACGCGCTGATCCGCATGGGCGCGAACGTGTCGATGGGTGACGACTGGATCGAGGTGCGCGGCGTCGGTCATGACCACGGCAAGCTGGAACCGATCGACATGGATTGCAACCTGATCCCGGACGCAGCCATGACGATTGCCGTCGCGGCGCTGTTCGCCGACGGCACGACCACGTTGCGCAACATCGCCAGCTGGCGCGTCAAGGAAACCGACCGGTTGGCCGCCATGGCGGCCGAACTGCGCAAGGTCGGCGCCAAGGTGGTCGAGGGCGAAGACTACATCGCCGTCACGCCGCCGGAGCAACTGACGCCGAACGCCGCCATCGACACCTACGACGACCACCGCATGGCGATGTGCTTCTCGCTGGTGAGCCTCGGCGGCGTGCCGGTGCGTATCAACGATCCGAAGTGCGTCGCCAAGACTGTCCCGGACTATTTCGAGCGCTTCACGGCGTTGGCCCAACCTTGATTCACCCGAATCGACCTGACGCGCGACTTTTTCGATGAAACCGACCCGTCCCTTTCACCAGACGCCCGTCATTACGATCGACGGCCCGACCGCCTCCGGCAAAGGCACCGTGGCCGCGCTGGTCGCCGCCAATCTCGGCTTCCATCTGCTGGATAGCGGCGCTCTTTACCGGCTCGCCGCGCTGGCCAGCCAGCGCTACAACATCGCGGCGGACGATCCCGACGCCCTTGCCAAACTGATCGACGACCTCCATATCACGTTCCGCGAGGGGCTCGCGCAACTCGACGGCGTCGACGTTTCAAGCGAGATTCGCGCCGAAGAAGTCGGCAAACGGGCCTCGGCAATTGCCGTCCACGCGCCCGTGAGAGCCGCGCTGGTGGCCCGTCAGCGGGCTTTTCGCAAGGAGCCGGGGCTGGTTGCGGACGGCCGCGATATGGGCACTGTGATCTTCCAGGATGCTGCGCTCAAAGTGTTTCTGACCGCCAGCGCCGAGGCCCGCGCCGCTCGCCGGCATAAGCAATTGATCCAAAAAGGTTTTTCTGCTAATATAGACGACTTGCTCCGGGATTTGCGTGAACGCGACGCGCGCGATAGTCAGCGCGTAGCCGCGCCACTCAAGCCTGCAGCGGATGCAAAGCTGCTCGACACTTCCACGTTGTCGGTCGACCAGGCGGTCGATCAGGTGGTGCAGTGGTATCGGGCGCTTTTGCCCATCGCTTGAAAATGCAGTCAGGAATTTCGTTGTAAAGCAGTAGATGCAAGAAGCAGTCCGTTGTCGTGTAGGTGCTCTACGCATGGGCGTGGAGCGTGTTTTAACCCCTTAACCCCGCGTGGCATTCGCACTCTAGCCGTCATTGCTTGACCATCCGGTCAGCCGGGCACCGCGAAAACCATGCAAATTTCGATTTTTATGTCCGACCTGCAAACCTCTACCCCGAATACCGAATCTTTTGCGGCTCTGTTCGAAGAGTCGCTGACCAAGCAAGACATGCGCGCTGGCGAAGTGATCTCCGCCGAAGTCGTGCGCGTTGACCACAACTTCGTGGTCGTCAACGCTGGTCTCAAGTCCGAAGCCTACATCCCGCTCGAAGAGTTCCTGAACGACGCGGGCGAGGTAGAAGTGCAGGCGGGCGACTTCGTTTCCGTCGCGATCGACGCGCTGGAAAACGGCTATGGCGACACCATCCTGTCGCGCGACAAGGCGAAGCGTCTGGCTTCGTGGCTGTCGCTGGAAAAGGCCCTCGACAACAACGAACTCGTGACCGGCACGATCACGGGCAAGGTCAAGGGCGGCATGACCGTCATGGTCAACGGCATCCGCGCGTTCCTGCCGGGTTCGCTGGTTGATACGCGTCCGGTCAAGGACACGACCCCGTACGAAGGCAAGACGCTGGAATTCCGCGTCATCAAGCTCGACCGCAAGCGTAACAACGTCGTGCTGTCGCGCCGTGCTGTGATCGAAGCCACCCAGGGCGAAGAGCGCGCAAAGCTGCTCGAAACGCTGAAGGAAGGCGCGATTGTGGAAGGCGTGGTGAAGAACATCACGGACTACGGCGCATTCGTGGACCTCGGCGGTATCGACGGCCTGCTGCACATCACCGACATCGCATGGCGTCGTGTGCGTCACCCGAGCGAAGTGCTGTCGGTTGGCCAGGAAGTCACCGCGAAGATCCTCAAGTTCGATCAGGAAAAGAACCGCGTTTCGCTGGGCATCAAGCAACTCGGCGACGACCCGTGGGAAGGCATTTCCCGCCGTTACCCGTCGGGCACGCGCCTGTTCGGTAAAGTCACCAACATCACCGACTACGGCGCATTCGTCGAAGTGGAATCGGGCATCGAAGGCCTCGTCCACGTGTCGGAAATGGACTGGACGAACAAGAACGTTGCACCGTCGAAGGTTGTTCAGCTGGGCGACGAAGTCGAAGTCATGGTTCTGGAAATCGACGAAGACCGCCGCCGTATCAGCCTCGGCATGAAGCAATGCAAGCCGAATCCGTGGGATGACTTCAGCCGCAACTTCAAGAAGGGCGACAAGCTGCAAGGCGCAATCAAGTCGATCACCGACTTCGGCGTCTTCATCGGTCTGCCTGGCGGCATCGACGGTCTGGTTCACCTGTCGGACCTGTCGTGGAGCGAAACGGGCGAAGAAGCCGTTCGCAAGTACAAGAAGGGCGACGAAGTGGAAGCGATCGTTCTCGGCATCGACGTCGAGAAGGAACGTATTTCGCTGGGTATCAAGCAACTCGAAGGCGACCCGTTCAGCAACTTCGTTGCAATGAACGACAAGGGTTCGATCGTCGACGGCGTGGTCAAGACGGTAGATGCGAAGGGTGCAGTGGTTCAGCTGTCGGCGGAAGTCGAAGGCTACCTGCGTGCTTCGGAAATCGCCCAGGACCGCGTGGAAGATGCTCGCAACGTGCTGAAGGAAGGCGACAAGGTCAACGCGATGATCATCAACATCGATCGCAAGTCGCGTGGTATCAACCTGTCGATCAAGGCCAAGGACTCGGCTGAGCAACAGGAAGCGATCCGCGGCCTGGCTTCGTCGGATTCGAGCGCGGCTGCAACCGGCACGACGAACCTCGGCGCGCTGTTGAAGGCCAAGCTCGACGGCCAGAACCAGTAAGCCTTGAGTTTTCTTGAGAGGTCTGCTGCAGTATGACCAAATCGGAATTGGTCGCCCAGCTGGCTACGCGATTTCCGCAGCTTGTACTTAAAGATGCGGATTTCGCGGTGAAGACGATGCTTGATGCGATGTCGGAGGCGCTTGCCAACGGCCATCGCATCGAAATTCGCGGCTTCGGCAGCTTCGGCCTCAACCGCCGTCCCTCCCGTGTGGGGCGCAATCCGAAATCGGGCGAAAAGGTGCTGGTACCTGAGAAGTTCGTGCCGCATTTCAAGCCCGGCAAGGAACTGCGCGAGCGGGTAGACCGCCGCGCGGGCGAGCCATTGAAGGACGAAGAGCCGGACGACGATCTGTAAGCGGCTGCGCGCGGTAAGCGGCGCGTAGTGCTAATAGCGTCAGCGGCCAACGCCAGACGGCAAAAGACCAAAAAAGCGCCTTCGGGCGCTTTTTTTTCGTCTGCGCCCGGATTGCGCAAGGTCCGCGTCCGATACGGGGCCAGTGTTGGGCAGGCTTCGTCCCTTCGATTCAAGAGGTAAACCACAAGTAAGCGCGTGCAAACTGCTTGTTACTGCCCACTCGCAGGGCCTTCAATTACAATACGGGTCACTTCGGCGCGGGCAAGACCGTGGCGCGACGCGCGTCATCAAGCCGGCGTTCGACCCGCAACTGCCGTCAAGAGACCTTATTCATGAAATTTATCGTCTGGCTGATCCGCGTTCTGGTGTTCGTGCTCCTGCTGGTGCTCGCACTCTCCAACACGCAAACCGCTACGCTGAATTTCCTGGCCGGTTACGCGTGGTCCGCTCCGCTTATCCTGATCGGCCTCGCGTTCTTTGTGGTCGGCCTTCTGGCGGGGCTCGTGTCGGCGGTACCGGCGCTGGTCCGGTTGCGGCTCGAGAACGGCCGTCTCAAGCGCGAGTTGCGCGTGGCACGCGAGGCGCCTGTGGTGGTCGAAACGCCGCCGCTGCCGCCGCTGATCTAGGCTTTCCCATGCCGTGCGCCCGTGGCGCGCGGCTTTTGTTTCTGTACTCCCGACCAATCGCATGGATCTAGACTTCTGGTGGCTGCTCGTCATACCTGTCGCTTTCGCGTTCGGCTGGATGGCCGCGCGTTACGACCTCAAGACGCTGTTGTCCGAGAGCGCCAACCTGCCGCGTTCATACTTCCGTGGCCTCAATTTTCTCCTTAACGAACAGCCGGACCAGGCCATCGATGCGTTCATCGAGGTCGTCAAGCTCGATCCAGAAACCATCGAACTGCATTTCGCGCTTGGTAACCTGTTCCGTCGTCGCGGCGAGACTGATCGCGCGATTCGCGTGCATCAAAATCTGCTGAGCCGCGCCGACCTGCCCGTCACCGAGCGCGATCACGCGCTCTACGAGTTGGGCCAGGATTTTCTGAAGGCAGGTCTGCTCGACCGGGCGGAAGAGACGTTCCGCTCGCTCGAAACCGGCGATTACGCGCTGGGTGCGCAGCGTGCGCTGCTCACCATCTACGAAATCGAGAAGGACTGGAACAAGTCGATCGACACCGCGCGCCACCTCGAAACGATGGGCGCCGAATCGCTGGACAAGGAAATCGGCCAATTCCACTGCGAGCTGGCGCAGGAAGCGTTGCAGCAAAAGAACCCCGCAGAGTCCCGGCGCCAGTTGCATCTGGCGTTGAAGGCGAACCCGCACAGCGTGCGCGCCACCATTCTGTTTGGCGACGTGGATATGGCAGGCGGCGCGCAGGAAGCGGCGATCGCGCAGTGGCGCAAGGTGGAGGAGCAGAATTCTTCGTATCTGCCGCTCGTCGCGGAGAAGCTGATGAAGGCCTACGAGGCGCTCGGACGTCCGGAGGACGGGGCGGACCTGCTGACGGCGTGGGTCGACCGCTATCCCACGAACGATCTGCTCGATGTCGCCTATCAGTACGTCGCGGCCCTGCGCGGGCAGGACGCGGCGCACACGCTCGCGCGCTCGCAGATGCAGAAGTCGCCCAATCTGGCGGGCATGACGCGCCTCCTCGAAGCGCAGCAGGCCACGGCGGAAGAACCGCGGCGCAGCGAACTCGAACTGATGCGCACGCTGATCAGGCAGCGCACCAAAAATCTGCCACGGTATACGTGCCAGAATTGCGGTTTCCGGGCACGCCTTTTCTACTGGCAGTGTCCGGGTTGCAGCGGGTGGGAAACCTATGCGCCGCGCCGGGTCGAACCGATCACGGCGTCGAGCTGACCCGGAAACCATCACCGGTAACATAACCGGAACCCATAACCGGAACGCGTATGAAAATCACCATCATCGGCACGGGCTATGTCGGGCTTGTCACTGGCGCGTGTCTTGCCGAAATCGGTCACGACGTTTTCTGCCTGGATGTCGATCCGCGCAAGATCGAAATCCTCAACAACGGTGGCGTCCCCATCCACGAACCGGGCCTGCAGGAAATCATCGCCCGTACCCGGGCCGCACGGCGCATCACGTTTTCGACGGACGTCGAAGCGAGCGTGGCGCACGGTGAAGTGCAGTTCATCGCGGTCGGCACGCCGCCCGATGAAGACGGCTCGGCTGACCTGCAGTACGTCCTTGAAGCGGCGCGCAATATCGGCCGCACCATGAACGGCTTCAAAGTGATTGTCGACAAGTCGACGGTCCCGGTCGGCACCGCGCAACGCGTGCGCGCGGTCGTGCAGGAGGAACTGGCGAAGCGCGGTTTGGCCGGCAGCGACCAGCATCGCTTCTCGGTCGTCTCGAATCCGGAATTCCTCAAGGAGGGTGCTGCAGTCGATGACTTCATGCGCCCCGACCGTATCGTGCTAGGCCACGACGAAGACGAAGCCGGCCAACGTGCCCGCGAACTCATGAAGCGCCTGTATGCGCCGTTCAACCGCAATCACGAACGCACGCTCTACATGGATGTGCGCTCGGCGGAATTCACGAAGTACGCCGCCAATGCGATGCTTGCCACGCGCATCTCGTTCATGAACGAGATGGCGAACCTGGCTGACCGCGTTGGCGCCGATATCGAAGCGGTCCGTCGCGGCATCGGTTCGGACCCGCGCATCGGCTATCACTTCCTGTATGCCGGATGCGGCTACGGCGGCTCATGCTTCCCGAAGGACGTGCAGGCGCTGGTGCGTACTGCCAGTGAAAGCGGCCACAATCTGCGCATTCTCGAAGCCGTCGAAGCAGTGAACAACGAGCAGAAAGAAGTGCTCGTGCGCAAGATCACCGGCACGCTCGGCGAAGACCTGAGCGGCTGCACGTTTGCCGTGTGGGGTCTCGCGTTCAAGCCGAACACCGACGACATGCGTGAAGCGCCGAGCCGGCGCATCATTGCTGAACTTCTGGCTCGCGGCGCCAACGTGCGCGCGTACGATCCTGTTGCGCTCAACGAAGCGCGCCGGGTGTTCGCGATCGACCTGCACGACGCGCCCGAGCAACTGGCCCGTGTGCATTTCGCGAGCACGCAGGACGAAACGCTCACAGGCGCGGACGCACTGGTGATCGTCACCGAATGGAAGGAGTTCAAGAGCCCCGACTTCCTGCACCTGAAATCGGTGCTGAAGACGCCGCTCATTTTCGACGGCCGTAACCTTTACGAACCGGAAGCGATGACCGAACTGGGCATCGATTACCACTCGATTGGACGTCCTTATGCCCAACCCTCCGAACTCCCAGCCGATGTCTGAGTCCGTCAACGAAACCACCGTGTCCACTTCTGCACCCATCTCGGTACCGCGCGAGAGGCTCGGCGGTGCACGTGTGCTGGTGGTGGGCGACGTCATGCTCGACCGTTACTGGTTTGGCGACGTCAACCGTATTTCACCTGAGGCACCGGTACCTGTCGTGCATGTGCAGAAGCAGGAAGATCGCCTCGGCGGCGCGGCCAACGTGGCGCGCAATGCCGTCGCCCTCGGCGCGCAGGCGGGATTGCTGTGCGTGGTCGGTCATGACGAGCCGGGTGAGCGAATCATCCAGTTGCTCGGTGACAGCGGCGTGGTACCGCATCTGGAACGCGATCCTGCTCTGCTGACCACCATCAAGCTGCGTGTCCTGTCACGCCAGCAGCAGTTGCTGCGGGTCGACTTCGAGAATACGCCCGCGCATGAAGTACTGCTCGCGAGCCTGGCGCGCTTTGACGAACTGCTGTCCTCCCATGACGTGATCCTGATGTCGGACTACGCCAAGGGCGGCCTGACACACGTCACGAAGATGATTGCGAAGGCGCACGCGGCCGGCAAGCCAGTGCTCGTCGACCCGAAGGGTGACGATTGGGAACGCTATCGCGGCGCCACGCTGATCACGCCGAATCGCGCGGAGTTGCGCGAGGTGGTCGGTCAATGGAAGTCGGAAGACGATCTGATCGCGCGCGTGACGAAGCTGCGCGCGGAACTCGAGTTCAAGGCGCTGCTGCTGACGCGCTCGGAAGAGGGCATGACGCTCTTCTCCGACGACGGCATCCTGCACGCCTCGGCCGTTGCGCGTGAAGTGTATGATGTCTCGGGTGCGGGCGACACCGTGATCGCCACGCTGGCCGTGATGCTCGGCGCGGGCCTGTCGCTCGTCGACGCTGTTGCGCTTGCGAACCGCGCGGCCGGCATTGTGGTCGGCAAGCTGGGCACCGCTACCGTCGACTACGACGAACTCTTTCTCTAATACCGCACGCCGCCTCGCGCCTGCTTGCGGCGCGAGCGCCGGGTGTGATTGAAACTGTCGGTTGGAGTTGGCGCCTCAGCGCTCACTTTAACCCTATGTAAAGCTCAATTCCGCAGGACGACCATGACCCTTATCGTCACCGGCGCGGCCGGCTTTATCGGCAGCAATATCGTAAAAGCGCTCAACGAGCGCGGCGAACAACGCATCATCGCCGTCGACAATCTCACGCGCGCCGACAAGTTCAAAAACCTGGTCGATTGCGAGATCGACGACTATCTCGACAAGACCGAATTCGTCGAACGCTTTGCGCGCGGCGATTTCGGCAAGGTCCGCGCGATCTTCCACGAAGGCGCCTGTTCGGACACGATGGAAACCGACGGCCGCTACATGATGGACAACAACTTCCGCTACAGCCGCGCGGTACTCGATGCGTGTCTCGCGCAGGGCGTGCAGTTTCTGTACGCATCGTCCGCGGCGACGTATGGCGGCTCGAGCCGCTTCGTGGAAGAACGCGAAGTGGAGCAACCGCTCAACGTCTACGGATATTCGAAGTTCCTGTTCGATCAGGTGATTCGCCGCGTGCTGCCCACCGCGAAAAGCCAGATTGCCGGCTTTCGTTACTTCAACGTCTACGGCCAGCGCGAAACGCACAAGGCGCGGATGGCGTCGGTTGCGTTCCACAACTTCAACCAGTTCCGCGCCGAGGGCAAGGTCAAGCTGTTCGGCGAATACAACGGCTATGCTGCCGGCGAGCAGACGCGCGATTTCGTTTCGGTGGAAGACGTGACGAAGGTCAATCTGCACTTCTTCGATCACCCGGAGAGGTCGGGCATCTTCAATCTCGGCAGCGGCCGTGCACAGCCGTTCAACGACATTGCGACGACCGTCGTCAACACGTTGCGCGCGCTCAACAACGAGCCGCCGCTCTCGCTTGCCGAGCAGGTGCAGCGCGGCTTGATCGAGTACATTCCGTTTCCCGATGCGCTGCGCGGCAAGTACCAGTGCTTCACGCAGGCCGATCTCACGAAGCTGCGCGCAGCTGGTTACGATGAGCCGTTCCTTAGCGTGCAGGAAGGCGTCGATCGTTACGTACGTTGGCTATTCGGCCAGCTATAAATCATTCGCAGACCTCTCTAAACTTGGAATCTCCTGGACGGTGATCGTCACCGGCCAGGTTGTAAGAGGGAGATTCCATATGTTGCGAAAAATCATGGTTACGGCGGCAATGCTCGCCGCATTCGGTCACGCCTACGCGTCGGTCGACATCAATACGGCCAACGAGGCTGGGCTGCGTGGCATCAAGGGCATTGGCCCCGCCAAGGCGAAAGCCATTCTCGAAGAGCGCGACGCGCACGGTCCGTTCAAGGATCCCACGGATCTCAGCAAGCGTGTCAAAGGCATGGGCGGGCATACCGTCGAGCGCCTGCAGGCGGAAGGTCTCGCTGTCGGTCCGGCTGGTGCTGCTGCTGGGGTACAGGCTGCGGCGCCTGCGCAGGGCAACGCCGCGACCGCTGCGACCGCAGTGTCTCAGCCGGCTACGGCAACGGGTGCGCAGAAGGGTAGCGCGGCAGTGGTGGTGAAGAAATAGACCCATGCGGCGGCGCGTGGGTTATGCGCGCGCCGCCGTATCGTTTAGCGTTCCTTCAGGTTGGAGTGAAGCCGGCATACAACACTCCTTCAGCTGTCACTCAGATGACTGGCTCCCGCGGTACTCGGCCGCGGGCTTTTTGCGTTGCACACCGTTTATACATATACGTTATATCGGCATACCTTTGCGACGATGCATCCATGCCGTTACAAGGGCCGCACGGCAGGGCGACGCACGGTGGTTTAGAATCGTCGGATTCAATACTCCGCGCAGCGACAGCACCCCATATGGCTTACAAAACGATTGAAGACACGATCGGCAATACGCCGCTCGTCCAGCTTGTCCGCTTGCCTGACGATGAGATCCGCAGCCGCAACAACGTGATCCTCGGCAAGCTCGAGGGTAACAATCCGGCGGGCTCGGTGAAGGACCGCCCGGCATTGTCGATGATCAAGAAGGCCGAAGCGCGCGGGCGCATCAAGCCGGGCGACACGCTGATCGAAGCCACCAGCGGCAACACCGGTATCGCGCTGGCGATGGCGGCTGCTGTTCGTGGCTACAAGATGGTGCTGATCATGCCGGAAGACCTGTCCGTCGAGCGTCGTCAGAGCATGGCTGCGTACGGCGCGCAGATCGTGCTTACGCCGGTGACGGGTGGCATGGAATACGCACGCGATCTCGCCGAGCAGATGCAGCGCGAAGGCAAGGGCATCATCCTCGACCAGTTTGCGAATCCGGATAATCCGATCGCTCACTACGAATCGACCGGTCCGGAAATCTGGCAGGAAACCGAAGGGCGTATCACGCATTTCGTTTCGGCCATGGGCACTACCGGCACGATCATGGGCGTGTCGCAGTATCTGAAGGAACAGAATCAGGCCATCGAGATTATCGGTGCGCAGCCGGAAGAGGGCTCGCGCATCCCGGGTATCCGCAAATGGCCGGAAGCGTATCTGCCGAAGATTTTCGACCGCAGCCGTGTGGATCGCGTCGAGAATGTGAGCCAGGCGGCGTCCGAAGCGATGGCGCGCAAGATGGCGGCTGTGGAAGGGATTTTTTGCGGTATTTCCTCGGCGGGGGCTTGCGAGGTGGCGTTGCGCATTGCGCGGCAGGTCGAGAACGCGACCATTGTGTTCGTGGTATGCGATCGCGGTGACCGGTATCTTTCGACGGGCGTGTTCCCGGCGTGATGGAGCTCAATTAAACGCGGCGGATGCGCTTGACGGGTCATCGCCAAACAAAAAAAGCGCCGGCTATGACCGGCGCTTTTTTTGTTCAGGCCGTGCTTCGAACACGGTAAGCCGGTTGCGAGCGCTTATTGCGAGTCTGACGAGTCCGGCGCCGGCGCAGGCATACCCATCGGCGGAGGCATCGGGCTAGCCGAAGGAGGCACAGCCATCGTCGCGGGCGCGGAAGAGGGCGGCAACGAACCCGCTGGCATCGAAGACGGCGGCATTGAATTCCGAGTGACGGAGTTTGGCGGCATCGCACCCTGCGGCAGCGCCCCTGGCGCCATCGAACCAGGCGGCACCGCACCCTGTGGCAACAACCCCGGCGGCGTCGACCCAGGTGCGCCGTTGTTATCCAGATCGCCGGACGCCTCCAGTTGCGCCTTGATTCTCTCGCCGAGCTGATACACCGACAGCGCATAGAAGAAGCTACGGTTATAGCGCGTCAGCACGTAGAAATTCTTCAACCCCAGCTTGTATTCGGTAGGCATCCCGGGCGTGGGCAAGTCGATGATGGTCACCGGCGTGGCGGCCTCGGCGTTCATATCGAGGCCCGGCTGATCGAGCAGCATGCCGGCGTGCAGCAATTGCTCGAGCGGCCAGTGCGGTTCGGGTTGACCATCCGCGCCAGCTTGCGCGATACCCTGGCTGCCGGCATCCGAGCCGATGTTCCACACCACCGGTCGACCGTTTTCCCAGCCGTTCTGTTTCAGATAATTTGCCACACTGCCGATTGCGTCAGCCTGACTGTTGCGCAAATCGATCTGCTTGTTGCCGTCATACGAGATCGCATACTGCACGATGCTGCTCGGCAGAAATTGCGGAATACCGATGGCCCCGGTGTACGAGCCGAGCACCGAGGTCGGATCGATTTGCGAGTCGCGGGTCCAGACCAGATAGTCCTCGAGATTCTTGCGGAAGGTCTGCTCGCGATCGGCGCGGTTCGGGGTGTTCGGGTAATCGAAAGCGAGGGTCGTCAGCGCGTCGAGCACGCGGAAGTTGCCCATGAAGCGCCCGTAGATGGTTTCCACGCCGAGAATGCCGACAATCACTTCCGGCGGCACACCGAATTGCTCATAGGCACGCTGCAGTGTGGCCTGGTTGTTACGCCAGAAGCGCACACCCGCGTTGATGCGGACCGGATCGAGGAAGCGCGCCTGATAGGAGCGCCAGTTCTTCACGGACGGCGCGGTCGACGGCGCCGGTGTGACGAGCTTGACCGCGGTCGCCGAGTAGCTGACGCCGGCAAACAGCGCGTGCAACGCGGTGGGATCGAAGTCATAGCGCGCCACCATGTCGTTGATAAAGCCGTCGACATCCGGATTGTTTGCGTAGCGCTGCGGAATGATCTCTTCTTCAAAGGTCTGCCCTTGCGGTACCGCCTGCTGGGGCTGACTTTGCGCGACCAGCAACGGAGGTCTGGCGACGCTGGTCTGTGCCTCGGCCGGACTGGCTGCCGCGAACGCGCACCATGCAACGGATAGCGCAGCGGCCATGTTCTGGATGCATAGCCGGTTTCGTGCGGACAGAGCAAGCTTAACGGTCATAGTGAACTGGGAGCGCAGTGCGAAGGGGTCGGAGGGCGGCAGAAGATTACGGGGCAGTATACCCGAGGCCCATTGCAGAACTGTGCAGAACCGTTGCTACAGTCCGAAGCGTGCAGAGGGTGTGGTAACTTGATGGTGTTGGGCGCGCCGCACGTGCGCGCCTTTGGACGGAGACACGCGGTTCGCGTTCGCGCGACGCGTCGCAGAAGAGAATCATGGCAACAGCCTTTTATTCCCACGCAGACTGCCTGCTGCACGAGATGGGCGCATGGCATCCGGAATGTCCAGCGCGCCTGCAGGCAATCGAAGATCAACTGATCGCAAGCCGGATCGACGCGCTGATCGAACGCGAGTCGCCGCCGCTTGCCGATGAAGCCGCGCTCCTGCGCGTGCATACCCAGGCGCACGTCGACTATGTCCGTAGCCGTTCACCAGACGCAGGCTACGCGGAGATCGACCCGGACACGTCGATGAATCCGCACACCTGGCAAGCCGCGCTGCGTGCCGCGGGTGCGGCGGTGGCCGCGACCGATGCCGTCATCGAGGGACGCTACGACAACGCCTTCTGCAGCGTGCGCCCACCGGGTCACCACGCCGAGCCGGCCCGTGCGATGGGCTTCTGCTTCTTCAACAACGTTGCGATCGCGGCGCGTCATGCGCTGGCAGTGCATGGTCTGGAGCGGGTGGCGATTATCGATTTCGACGTCCACCACGGCAACGGCACCGAGGCCGCTTTTTCCGGCGACTCGCGGGTGCTGATGTGCAGCTTCTTCCAGCATCCGTTTTATCCCTACACCGGGGCCGACAATCAGGCGCCCAACATGGTCAACGTGCCGATGCCGGCCCGTTCGAAGGGCATGGAAGTGCGCGAGGCGGTGGACATGCTGTGGCTGCCGCGCCTGCATGCGTTCAAGCCGGAGATGGTGTTCGTGTCGGCGGGTTTCGACGCGCATCGCGAGGACGATCTCGGCAATATGGGCCTCGTCGAGGCCGACTATGTGTGGCTGACCGAGCAGGTTCGCGAGATCGCCAACCGCTATGCGAACGGGCGGATCGTGAGCTGTCTGGAGGGTGGGTATAACCTGTCGGCGCTTGGGCGCAGCGTGGTCGCGCACTTGAAGGCGCTGGCGGAGATCTGATTGCGTCGATGCGCCTCTGAGCGGTGTTCGCGGACTTCTTCGCGAGGTCGGAGCGCCGGGTGAGCTGGGCGAACCAAAGCGAGGGTGGATGATGAATTCGGATAATCAAACCTCTGGCATGGCTGGCACAAGCGCTTCGGGAGCCGGCAGGGGAGGAGCAGGCGCTGCAGAATCCTGCGTCGCCAAAACTCCTGAGGCGGCAAACGGCGCAGCACTCGTCGAGGTTACGCATGATGCCTATGGCGTCCTCGGTGTCGTGCGTTTGACGATGAACCGGCCCGAGGCGTTTAACGCGTTGTCCGAGGCCTTGCTCGACGCGTTGCAGGACGCGCTCGCGTCCATCGCGCAAACGGATGCGCGCGTTGTGGTGATCGAAGGCGCGGGTCGCGCCTTTTGCGCGGGACACGATCTGAAAGAGATGCGTTCGAAGCCATCGCTTGCCTACTATCAGGCGCTGTTCAGCCGCTGCACGAAGCTGATGTTGGCGATCCAGCGCTTGCCGCAACCGGTGATTGCGCGTGTACACGGGATTGCGACCGCCGCCGGTTGCCAGCTGGTCGCGATGTGCGATCTGGCTGTTGCGGCCGACACGGCGCGCTTTGCGGTATCCGGGGTCAATCTGGGGCTGTTTTGCGCGACGCCTGCGGTGCCGTTGTCACGCAATCTGTCGCGGAAGGCGGCGCTCGAAATGTTGCTGACCGGCGACTTCATCGATGCGCACGAGGCCCGTCAGCAAGGCCTCGTCAACCGCGTTGCAGCAGCGGATGAACTCGATGCGGCAGTCGCCGCGCTAGCGTCGAGCATTTGCGCGAAGCCCGTCGAGGCGGTACGCGCCGGCAAGGGCCTCTTTTACCGCCAACTCGAGATGGGCGTCGAGGCAGCCTATCAGCTCGCTGGCCAGACGATGGCTTGCAACATGATGGACGAGTCCGCGCTCGAAGGCGTCCAGGCCTTCATCGACAAGCGGGCCCCGGACTGGGACCGCTGAGTTTGAGAGCGCCCAGCGTGCTGGCGCCAAGCACGGGTCATCCCTCACTGCGTACCGGTTATACGAGGCTCAACCGCAATGCGCCTCAATCCATCCAATCAGTTCACCGATCACCCGCTCGCGGTCGAGGTCGTTCATCGTTTCGTGATAGCTCGCTTCGTGCAGCGTGAGTGTTTTATCGGGCGAACCGGCATGCTTGCCGAAAACGCGGCTACCTTCGGGTTCGGTGAGTTTGTCAGCGGTGCCGTGGTACACCAGCAATGGCACACGCAAACCCGCACGGCCGCGCTCGATACGCTGCATTGCCAGCAGAATCTCCGCGCCGGTGCGCGCGGGAATCGAACCGTGGTGCACCAACGGATCGTTGCGATTCGCCTCGACCACTGCGGGGTCGCGCGAGAGCAGCGCCGCGTCTATCTTCATGGCCGGAAAGCCTGGCCAGACGCGGCTGATGATCTGACTCATGGTCAGCATCCAGCGCGGCACGTCGCGCCCTGGGGCGAGTGCAGGGCTCGACAGGATAAGACCCGCCAACTTATGACCGCTGCCCGGCAGACGCTCGATGGCATATAGCGCGGCAATTGCCCCGCCCATGCTGTGGCCCATCAGAAACAACGGAGCATTGTCATGCGCGGCGACGCTGAGCAGGGCCTCGGCGTCGAGCAGGTAGTCGTCGAAGCGCTCGATGCGGACCCGCTTGCCGGGCGCGCTGCCATGGCCGCGCAGGTCGATGGCGAGCAGTTCGATGCCGGCGGCGTTCAGCCGGCCGGCGAGCGCCGCGTAGCGTCCTGCATGTTCCGCTAGCCCGTGAACCAGTGCGACCGTCGCTCGCCGGCCGCCGACGGCGGGCCAACGGTACAGCGGCAACTCGGTTCCGTCGCGGGTCGTGACAGTCGACAACGCGGCCGCACCGCCTCGTTTCACGGCGTCCACACCGGACGCACCGCTTGCATCGCCCGCTGCTCCTGCCGCACCCGCAGGCGACGGCCGAGCATTGTTGTCCTGAGTAGTCTCCATATCCGCCGTGTTTATTCATTGTGGTTCTGATGCGCCCGATCATAGCCGCACGCTCGTGACACGGGCGAGCACCGCGCGCGGGACTCGCCTCTAATTCCTCCCAGTTATGAAAAGATCGGAATTGATTATTAAAGGGAATGTCGACGCTGCGGTAGAATCGCGGCTCAAATCCCAAATAAAAGTCACGGCGGCCGCTTGCCGGGAGCGCATCCATGCTCGCGGGCAGTTCCGCCGTTTCGTTTTTTCATGATCGAAATACGTAATATTTCCCAGCGCTTCGCTGGGCCCCGGGGCTGGGTTGAGGCGTTGCACAACGTCAACCTGTCGATTCCGGCGGGCGAGGTGTTCGGCATCATCGGCCGCAGCGGCGCGGGCAAGAGCACGCTGGTTCGCACCATCAACCTGCTGACGCGCCCCTCCGAAGGCAATATCGTCGTCAACGGTCGCGATCTCACGACGCTCTCCGCCGCGCAACTGCGCGAGGCGCGTCGCGAGATCGGCATGATCTTCCAGCATTTCAACCTGCTCTCATCGCGCACCGTGTACGAGAACGTCGCGTTGCCGCTCGAACTCGCCGGCATGAAGCGCGACGAGATCGACGCGAACGTGTTGCCGCTGCTGGAACTGGTTGGCCTCACCGCGCAGAAAGACCGTTATCCGGCGCAGATCAGCGGTGGCCAGAAACAGCGTGTGGGGATTGCCCGGGCGCTTGCCAGCAAGCCGAAGGTGTTGCTGTCCGACGAGGCCACCTCGGCGCTCGATCCGGAAACCACCCGCTCGATTCTCGAACTGCTCAAGCGCATCAATCGCGAGCTCGGCCTGACCATCGTGCTGATCACCCATCAGATGGATGTGATCAAGCAGGTTTGCGACCGCGTCGCGGTGCTCGATGCGGGCAAGGTCGTCGAACACGGCAAGGTCATCGATGTCTTCCTGCAGCCGCATCACGAAGTGACACGCGCGCTGATCGGCGACGTGATCGCCCAGGAGCTGCCGCCTGCGCTGAAGGCGCGCGTAGCCGAGCGTTTAAAGACTGGCCGCGGCCATCTGCTGCGGCTCGCATTCACCGGCACGGGTGTCGATCAGCCGATCCTCTCCGAAACGATTCGTCGCTACGAGCTCGATTTCAACATCCTGCACGGCCAGATCGACGAGATCCAGGGGCAGGCATTCGGCTCGCTCGCGGTGCTCGCCGGTGGCGAACCGGAGAAGGTCGCGCAGGCGCTGACGTATCTGCGCGAGCAAGGCGTGGTGGTGGAGGATATGTCCTATGTTGAGTGAAATGCTGGATATGTTCGTCCAGTCGTTCTGGGAGACGCTCATCATGGTGGGTATCTCCGGACTGGTGGGCGCTGCGGTGGGCCTGCCGCTCGGCGTGCTGCTGTATCTGACGGACCGTCAGGGCGTGTTGCAGAACGTCGCGCTGAATCGCTCGATGGGTGTCGTCATCAATGCGGTGCGTTCGACACCGTTCATCATCCTGCTGGTCGCTGTGATTCCGTTCACGCGCATCGTGGTCGGTTCGTCGATTGGTACCGCTGCGGCCGTCGTGCCGTTGACGATCGCCGCGGCGCCGTTCATCGCGCGTCTGGTGGAAACGGCGCTGCGTGAAGTAGACCGCGGTCTGATCGAAGCCGCTCAGGCGATGGGTGCTACCACGAGTCAGATCGTCTTCAAGGTGCTGTTGCCGGAATCGTGGCCGGGCGTGGTCGCCGGTCTGACGATTACGTTCGTGTCGCTGGTGGGCTACTCGGCGATGGCCGGCGCAATCGGCGGCGGCGGCCTTGGCGATCTGGGCATCCGTTATGGCTATCAGCGTTACGAGCCGGACGTGATGTGGACGGTGGTGCTGATCCTGATCGTGTTTGTCCAGTTGGTGCAGTCTTTCGGGGATTGGCTCGTGCGGCGTCTGAGCCATAAATAAAACAAGGGTTGGCGAAACCCGTTTGAAGGGATTGGAGAAGGTCAGTCATGCAACGTCGTTTTATTCTGAAGGTCGCGGCCGCTCTCGGCGCGGCAACATTATTCGCCGCTAACACTGAGGCTTACGCTGACGACACGATCAAGGTCGGCGTCACGGGCGGTCCGCACGCGGAGTTGATGGACGTGGTGAAGAACGTCGCCGCGAAGAACGGTCTGAACATCAAGATCGTCGAATTCGCGGACTACGTGCAGCCGAACGCCGCGCTCGCCAGTGGCGATCTCGACGCCAACAGTTATCAGCACGACCCCTACCTCGAAGTGCAAGTGAAGGATCGCGGCTACAAACTGATCCGCATTGCCGATACGGTGACCTTCCCGATGGGCATCTACTCGAAGAAGATCAAGTCGCTCGCTGAACTGCAGCCGGGCGCGAAGATCGCCGTGCCGAACGATCCGACCAACGGTGGCCGCGCGCTGCTGCTGTTGCAAAAGCAAGGACTGCTGAAGCTGCGGACTGATGCCGGCCTGAAGGCCACGCCGCTGGACATCGTCGACAATCCCAGGAAGCTGAAGATCGTCGAACTCGACGCGGCGCAGATTCCGCGCTCGCTCGGCGACGTGGATGCGGCGGCGATCAACACCAACTACGCGATGCAGGCGGGGCTGAAGCCGAAACAGGATGCGATCGCGATCGAAGATCCCAAAGGGCCGTATGTGAACATCATCGCAATTCGCGAGGTTGACCGGAACAAGCCTTGGGTCGCGAAGCTGGTCGCGGCGTATCACTCGCCGGAAGTGAAGCAGTACATCGACACGAAGTATGGCGGCGCGGTGATCGCCTCCTGGTAAGGCCTACCATCAGATACCGCATGAGTTCTATCGACGGCAAACGATGAATTAGAGTCGCGAATCGGAACCCGGGGTTGTCACCCGGGTTTTTTCGGGATTAAAATAGAACGACCGTTCGTTATTGCTGTCACGCCGCTGAGGAGCGCTATCCTCGATGTAAACCAGCCTGCGGCACGGCTGTCGCCGAGAGCCAGTCGTTATAATGTCCGTTGGGTTGACGTATTCGTAACTTTGGAGCGTGTGCATGAAAATCCTGGTGCCAGTGAAGAGAGTGGTCGACTACAACGTGAAAGTCCGGGTGAAATCGGATGGCACGGGCGTCGACATTGCGAATGTAAAGATGTCGATGAATCCGTTCGACGAGATCGCCGTGGAAGAGGCGGTGCGTCTGCGGGAAGCGGGCGT
>NZ_JBNDLX010000007.1:0-484491 GCF_050436285.1 Paraburkholderia sp. GAS82 | reverse complement strand
CGAGCCACGGCGCGGATCAGATTGCCATCGACAAGCGCTTCGCCCACGAACGTTGGTGCACCCGTGCCGTCGAAAATCTTCACATTGGTAAAAAGCTGCGGATTCATCATTTGCCTCTCTCCATAAAGTGGCTATCCAGTCGCAGTCGCTGGACGGCCTTTAGTTTTTACAGGCTAGCACGCCTTAGAAGAGCCAGGTATTGGTCGTACACCTGGAGTTCACGCGTGGGTCCGGAAAAAATAGACTATCTGATAAGAGAGTGCCAGTGGAATCACAGGAGCGCGTGAAAACACCAAGGAGGCCTGGAGAAATCCGGCCACTGAACCGGATTGCCGAGCACGCGCCTGGCGGCACAACCGAGCAGGCAACGGACGCGGAGCGAGATAGCTCTCTAGCCGGCTTATGATTGATGTCGGAAAGCGGATCGCACTTGGTTTACCGTTTATTTCGTCAAATTAGAATGGCCAGAGCGGCATCCCTGTTATGACGAAATGGCATATGTTGGACTGTACGATACGTTTCGCCGCTCGTGGATCGGGACAAATGGTGGGTATAACTAACAAGTGCGCCACCGACTTTACCGACGGTTAGGTCGGTCGACAACGTTAAGGGGGCGTAACGCACACGCTATTCTCTGGAGAAACCAGCATGGTTTTGGATACGGGTGCGCCACACAAAATAAGACAGTTCGACTGAAATGGGTGTTCTGTTCCTTGTTTTTGCGCGTATACAGACCGCCTCAGACGTTCCTGCTATAAGCGGGTCGAGGTGTGAGTCAGTTTCGTTAGACCACAGCGTTCGCAGAAAAAGTAGATGAAAGTGTGCTGCTCGGCAAAGCCGTGTCAGGCCAATTCCGCTCACATAAAATTCTGATTGTCCGTTGGCTCTGGTCGAGCACATCATTGTCCACTTCGGCTCATGCTTCTGTTAACTTTTTGCGACGGGCAATTTTTTTCGGTACTCCGGAAGGGGGCGTCACGTTATCGTCCATCACGCGATAACCAGATCATTCATCCACCCGGAGAAACAGATGAAACGAACAGCGCTTTCGACACTCTCGCTGACACTGTTGACTGCTGCAGGCGCAGCACATGCACAAAGCAGCGTCACGCTATACGGCACCATCGATACGTCGATTACCTTCATTCATAACGCGAACGCAGCCGGCCAAAATCAGTGGTCCGTCGGCAACGCGAGTAACGGGGATCTCTCCGGCAGCCGCTGGGGTTTGAAGGGTCAGGAAGACCTGGGCGGTGGTCTGAAGGCGATCTTCCAGTTGGAAAACGGGTTTAACCCGAGCACGGGGCAACTTGCGCAGGGTGGCCGGGAATTTGGTCGCCAGGCATTTGTGGGTTTGACCTCAGGCCAATTTGGCACGTTCACGTTGGGCCGCCAATATGACCCACTCGTTGACCTTGTGCAGGGCATTACTGAGGATAACTATTTCGGCAGCGGGTTTGCAACCGCAGGTGACGTCGACAACTACGATAACAGTTCCCGTACCAACAACGCGATCAAATACCTGTCGCCGGTGTACTCTGGACTGCAGGTCGAGGGCATGTATGCGTTCGGTGGCGTCGCGGGACAGACGGGCTCGGGCCAGACCTGGTCGGCCGCTGCGGCGTATAACAACGGCCCGATCTCAGTGGCGGCGGGTTACTTTGTGGCAAACAATCCGTCTGTGGGTGGCCTCGTGCGACCCTCGACAACAAGTGGCTCCGGCTGGGGCGGGTCATCTGACGGCACCTTCGACGGCTCGCTGATCAATCTGGGCTTGCAGAGCGCGAAGTCCATCAACATTGCCCGGGTCGCGGCGCAGTATGTGGCGGGGCCGTTCACGTTCGGTGCGGCTTATAGCAACGCACAGTACAAGTCGGATGGACAATCGGCATTCTCGTCGACTGAGAAATTCAACACAGGGCAGGGCTTCCTCAACTATCAAGCCACCAAGGCAATCCTGTTGGGTGTGGCTTACAGCTATACGAAGTCGAGCGGCGACACGGGCGCGACCTACCATCAAGTCAACATTGGCGCTGACTACAACTTGTCCACGCGCACTGACCTATATTTGATAGGCGCATGGCAACACGCCAGCGGAGAAACACTTAGCGCAAGCGGCACCGCCGTGGTGGCTGCGCAGGCGTCCGTGGGCTCGTATGGCTACGGTGGCACCAACACACAGGAAGTGGTTAGCGTCGGACTACGCCATAAGTTCTGATGATGCCCCGGATGCGGCGCTCGCAACGAAAGAGCAGCGCGTGACAGAAAAAAGCCGGTCGTGAGCATGCGCTGACGACCGGCTTTTTTTCAGCGCGCCTGCAGCGAATACCCACGCGGGAATGAGAGCTATCTGCACGCCCAAAATACGCGTTACCTGAATCCCTGAATCTGAAGCAGTCCGATGTGAAGCCGCGCTTTCGGCCATGTTGCCGAGGGCGGAAAAGGAATGCGCTTCATGTTGGTGGAAAGCCGACAGGAGTATGCGAAAGATCGAACTCGCGTCTCAAAAAGCCCAGCTCGAGGCTTAGCTATGCCATACCGTTATGGAAGGTATGACGTGACGGCGGTCCTAATCCGATGAAAGAAGAATGAGAATGCTGGAACACTGTATTTGATTCAGTTCTAGCGAAAGGGGGGCACTATGTTTTCCGTGATTGGAGTCACCGGCCAGGTAGGAGGCGTTGCTGCCCGACTGCTTCTGGCAAACGGATACGACGTTCGCGCCGTTGTTCGAAATCCGGACCATACGCCGACGTTGCGGGAGCAGGGATACGAGGTTTCGGTTGCCAATTTGCGCGATACGCAAGCGTTGGCGCTGGCGTTCCAGGGAGCGGAAGGCGTTTTTGTGATGTTGCCCCTGAATTTCGATCCTTCTTCGGATTTTTCGGAAGCGCGCGAAATCGCCTCGTCTTTGCACGACGCGATTGTCACCGCGCAACCTCGCAAGGTCGTCTGCCTGTCGACCATTGGGGCTCAGGTGTCTCAACCTAACCTGCTCACGCAGGTTCGCTATCTGGAAGAAGCGCTTGGCAATCTCCAGATGCCAGTCGCGTTCGTGCGTGCTGCGTGGTTCATGGAGAACGCCTTATGTGATGTTGAGCCTGCGTGTGAAAGCGGGGAGATTCCCACCTTTTTTCAGCCGCTTGGCCAGACCATTCCCATGGTGGCAACGGCCGACATCGGACGCGTGGTTTCAGAGACGCTCACAGAAGAGTGGGACGGTATTCGGATCATAGAACTTGAAGGTGATAGGCGTATTAGCCCGAATGACATCGCCCGGACCTTTGATCGACTGCTCGGACGCGAAGTCCGGCCGAAGCTGGTTCCCCGGGACGCATGGGAGGCAGTGTTCCGCACGCAAGGCATGAAGAATCCTGGGCCGCGCATGCAAATGCTCGATGGCTTCAACGAAGGCTGGCTGAAGTTCGAGGGCCGTCGGACCGAAACGCGAATTGGGCGTGTACCTTTAGATGTCGTATTGCGCGAGCTTATTCGAAACGCGTGCTAATCCAGCTTCTGTGTCAGTAAGGCGCAACAGGCTCGGAGCGCCCGACGGCTCCTTACGACTCAACGCCTATCGACACGATGCTGATCTGCCGAAAACCTTTTACTTGTAGTCAGGATTCCGATGGATACTTTAGAAAACATGCGGATGTTCGTGCGAGTTACGGAAACCGGCAGCTTCACGAAGGCCGCGAATCTTGCGTCTGTGTCGACAGCACACGTTTCACGTGCAATCACGGACCTTGAATCGCATCTGCACACACGACTGCTGCAAAGAACAACGCGGCGGGTCACGCTTACCGGTGCTGGCGAACGCTATCTACAACGCTGCGAGCACATTCTGGCCCATGTTGAGCTCGCAGAGACCGAGGCGGCAGGCGCGGGCACCCGCCCCTCCGGCAAGTTAAAGGTTCACGCAACAGCCAGTGTCGGTCAACACCATCTGGCGCGGCTCATCGCACGCTATAGCAAACGGTTTCCGGAGGTACTGATCGAGCTGGTCCTCTCGCAGAACGTGCCCAATATCGTTAACGAAGGTATTGACGTGTCCGTGGTGATGACGCGAGATCTTGTGGATTCGAACTTGGTGTCCCAACGCATTGGAAGCGTGCAAACGATTCTGTGCGCCTCTCCACAATACCTGTCGAGGCGCGGCACTCCGGCTCGTCTTGCGGACCTGAGCCAACACACATGCCTGCAATTGATGTTGCCGGATGTGCCTCCCGGAGAATGGCAATTTGAGGATGTAAGCGAGCCGGTTTTTTGTCACATGCGGCCTGCACCGCTCACCGTCAATGTCGCCGAAGCGCTGGTCGAGACGATACGTGAGGGGATGGGAATCGGACCTTTGCCGATTTCTGTCGCGCTGCCGGGCTTACGCGATGGGAGCCTTGTTCGCGTCTTGCCTGAGCACCGCCTGCGAGAGTGCAACATCTATGCGATATATGCGTCGAGACGCTACCTCGACGCCAAGATCAGAACCTTCGTCGAGTTCGCGCGAGACCAGGTGCCGCTGGCGCTGGCTGACGAGAATCGGGAGCTCCTGTCGTCGGAGAACACTCCGCTGGCTCAACCCGTAATCTAGTTGATAGCGTGCGGGCACTGTTCGGCGTAGACCGCCGCCGTGCCACGACGGCATTGGAACGGCATAACCGCATGGCTAGGAACAATCAACAGACGATCAATGAGTTTCTGCTGTACACACTCAATTTGAAACTGACGAATCGCGCGTGGTCATGGGACGCGTACGGCGAGGATGTGGTCGTATTGAAGTTGTGGGCGATGCAACGGGAAAAATTGCCGGACGGCACCGATCGAATCGAGGTGTGGAGTCCGCCGCCGTGGCGCAAACTAGTGAAGATCGCTCGCAATGAGCGACGGCTAAACATCGACAGGCTGAACGAGGGTGGTACTACGTACGCAATCCTGCGTGGTGGTGACGGTTCCGACGAACGCGAGGCGTGGGACTACGATGCAGACCGTCTGTACAAGTTGAGCCGGGTGGTTGTCGATCACGATGGCCACGAATACGCGATCGTGGACTGCGCCATATCGATCGACGAGTTCCTGATTCGCCGAGCGCAACTGCGGTGGCTCTCCCGGACGTAGCGATAGGATTCGCCGACACCTACGGTTCGCGCGGCGCAAAAATCAGACGACGGTTTCTTGAGAAGACTATCCATGCCATGTCGGCATTGTAGACATGACACGATGTTGGTCCTAATGCGCTGAGGGAACTGATCGACAAGCTGACGGAGCGGTACGTCATTCGCCCGCCTGATCACCGATCGCCAGCATGCCGGTTGTAGATGATTTGCGCGGTGATGCGATGCTACGACGTTATGACAGACATGACCTGCCGTACGTAGACGTCTTGGCTACGACTGCCGAAAATATCATCAAGTTCAGCGAGTGCAAATAGCCAGAGGGCGAAGCCCGATGTAACTGGATATTTACGGAATGACGCTACGTTGAACTGATTAAGGAAATGCTCGTCGAGGAAATGCAGTTAATAACTTCTGCGATGCAGCTTTTTTTCGCTCATTCAAGTTTTCGTTGATACACAGGAGCATGAAAATGATCGTCAACATTCGCAATCTGGTTATTGGTTTCGCGGTGGTTCTGCCCATTCTTGCGAGCGCTCAGGAAAATAGCACTCCCGTCACGCGTGAGCAAGTACGTGCTGAACTGGTGGCCCTCGAAAAAGCTGGTTATCATCCGGGCAAGCCCAGCCCTTACTACCCGGCAGACATTCAGGCCGCCGAGGCCAAGGTCCGCGCGAGCAACGCAGCGGGTGGAAATCCGCAGACCTCCTATGGTGGTGTAACCAGCGCGAACTCGGAGTCTGGGGAGCAGGGGACCGGTACGCCTTGAACCAGCACGCTGCTTTCGCAGCGTGGAGCAGCCATGTGGGACGCGTGTCGGTAAGCCCTCGGAATTTTGAGGTTCGTCCTCTAGCTTGCCTGGGGCAGGTCGGACGGTGTCTGACTTACGCGAAATTCCGCATGGCTGGTCAAACTCCATCGGCGCAGGCTCCACTTTGCTAAGCGCCGTCATTGAAAGTCATGGGAATCGGGGAAGTGTATGCAATGTAACCGATTCAACGATGTCGCCGGCCATTGGAACGTTTGGCATTTCTGGTTCAACCGAGCTTACCTCTCTGTGATGACGTTTGATTGCTTTTCGTGGACCTTGGCGTGGAGCTCGCTGGCATCTGCCGAAAGTAGAAGTCGTGCCTGGAAGGCTATGTCGATCATCCATGTCCGTATTCGGACAGCCTACATGACGTGCCATTTTGCCGGTGGTGGAGGTGGCGTGGTATTCGGGTGGGTCTGGGGTCAATGGGGCTGGACAGGGATCTGCGCTGCCGGGGTCTCGATTCTGGCTATTCAATTGGCTTGGCGGCTGCTGCCGCTGCAAACATCTGGTCGACATGTCAAAAATCGTTGACGAACTCGTTGTCGATGCGCAAATCGATGAGCTCGAAAGACTCTGCCTCCCTCTCTTTGATAGATGGTGCGAGAGAAAAAGCGTACTACCACTTGCTTACCTCATGAGTGCGTGGCCGATCATTTCCCTGAGTCGATTGTTACATGCTCTCCGGGCACTTCTACAATATCATCCGCAGACGCTAACGCCTGATGAGTATCAAGTTGTCGCGCAGATATTAAGGATGGGTGTCCATAGCGTCGAAGAGGATGCAGAACACCTCGTGGCATGACGACCCATTCGATAAAATTTGCACTACTGCATTGAGATATCAAGCTGCGCGAAATTGAATCCGTAGTTCGGTCCTTCGAGCGGTCGGACGTCTGGCGTGCAGTTTGCGGAAAGTTCCAGGACCGGGGAAGCAGTGACATAGCAGAGATTGATGATAAATATAGGATTCCATATAAATATCAATGACAGAGTTGGATTCTAGGATACGCGATACGACGCTCTGATAAGCATGCGATCTGACACGCTCGTAGAATTTGTTCATAGGATTTGCTGTCCCAGGTTGTTTAAAGACGGTTCATAAAACTCGGGACAGTTCCTTCCTCGAAAAGATAGAGCCAGGAGACGGCGTCATGTTAGCCACACGCGAGAGCCAGGAACAATCTCAGGTCGTTAGTCAGGATATGAGCGAGAGGGCGCGGTCGAATACCGTCGCAATCTGCCGAACCTGCCCTAGGGACCAGCCGCACAGCGGTGCGGTGGGATTGTCCCTGTATAACGAAGTCAAAGAAAGGTTGACCGGCCAGGGCGTAACCGTAATGATGGTCCATTGCCTCGGCAGTTGTCGGAAGCCCTGTGCCGCTGCGCTTGACGCGCCGGAAAAGCCGCGCGTCCGCTTGTCGGGTCTGAAGGTTAACGACGCTGCGGATCTGATCAGCGCTGCTCTGGAATACCAACAGACGGCATCAGACGACGTGAGCGTTACGACACTGCCGGCGGCGTTGCAGGGACACGTAAGTGCGATCTCGCCGAAGCGAAGAAAAGGTACTGCATAAAAGCGGCTTTCCTCTTGGAAGAAGGAGATTTAAATGAGCAAGGGATATTGGGTGTCGGCCTATCGTGAAACGAAGGACCAGGCCAGGCTGGCGACGTACGCCCAATTGGCGGTACCCGCTGTGGAGGCTGCCGGCGGCAGAGTGATCGCACGTGGAGTGGCTGACGAAGTCCGTGAGCACGGTTTGAAGGAGCGAACCGTTGTGATTGAGTTTCCGTCCTATGAGCAGGCCGTTGCCGCATACGAAAGCGACGCGTACCGGAAGGCGCTTGAAGCCTTGGGCGACGCCGTCGTGCGCGATTTCCGGATCATTCGCGGCGTGGAATGACGTGCAGGGCGCGGTGAATGGCGAACTGTGTCTTGACTTCAGCACCTCAGGACAATCGCATCACCTCGGCTTTCATGGTTTATTGGCTCTCGCAGCAGTTCGATAAATGCTCGCAATGCCGCTGATACATTACGCCGATCCGGATAGTACAGACACAAGCTGGCTGAACTGACGGTCCAGTCCTTTAGCACAGCTACGAGCCGCCCCGTCGCGAGTTCATCCGCTACGGGGGCTTCCCACAGATACGCGACGCCCGCACCTGCAATCGCAGCATCACGCATCAGCGTGGGCTCGTCTAGCGTCAGATTTCCTGGTACGTCGAGCGAGAGTTTCTCGCCCCGTCGCTCGAACTCCCAACGGGACAGCTTGCCGCTTGGCCAGCGCGCTCGTATGCATTGATGCGACATCAGATCCTTTGGCGTGCGCGGCTTCTTGCGTTGCGCAAAATATGATGGCGAGCCGACGACGGAAAATTTCAATGCACCGCCAAACGGCACAGCGATCATGTCGCGTGGCACATCATCTGCGGCACGGATGCCAGCATCAAAGCCTCTACCTACGATATCGACGAAGTGCGCTTCCGTGGCGATGTCGACGCTCATCTCGGGGAACCGGCGCAGATATTCCAGCACGACTGGAACGAGGATAGCGCGCGCAGCCCCAACCGCGCAGTTCAGTCGCAAGGTGCCTGTCGGCATTGCACGATGATTGTTGACGGCGGCCATCGCCTGCTGGATTTCGGACAGGGCGGGACCGACGGTTGCGATGAACTGCTTGCCAGGTTCCGTGAGCGCGACGCTGCGGGTCGTCCGGTTGAATATCCGCACACCCAGCCGATTTTCGAGTTGCACGATCGCACGGCTCAACGCTGTCGACGACATGCCTAGTTCACGTGCCGCCGCACGAAAGCCACCGAGCCGCGCGACGGCGAGCACGACTTCCAGTTCGATCAAGCCTGATTTGAGCATTGTCCCGATTTACGGATCAAGTCGTGTAAGTTTATCCCTCTTATCGGCCCGGATGCAATCGACTACGCTGGGACACGTGACCATTTGATCGAGGCATTCATGTACAGCATTGAACACATCTATATCGACGGCCAGTTTGTGCAGCCAAATGGTCAGGAGTGGTTCGACCTCCACAACCCTTCGACAGGTGACGTAATCGGCCGGGTGCGTCTTGCCGACGTGCAAGACACGAAAGATGCGATAGCCGCCGCGCGCCGTGCATTTCCGGCGTTCGCGCGTACGACCAGAGAGCAGCGTATTGCGTGGCTCAAGCGTCTGTATGAGGCCATGCTCGCGAATGTCGATCGCCTCGCCGCTGCGACAATCGAGGAATATGGCGCGCCCTCGACGCGTGCAAAGTGGGGAGCACGTTACGCCGCCGAGTCCTTTCTGCACGCTGCGCAGACGCTGGAGGAGTATTCGTTCACGCGGAGGATTGGGTCGGCGGAAGTGGTGATGGAACCGGTAGGCGTCGCTGCGCTAATTACGCCTTGGAACGCGAACGCCGGCTTTATCTGCAACAAGCTGGCAACGGCGATTGCCGCGGGCTGCACGGTGGTCATCAAACCAAGCGAAATGAGCGCGCTCCAGACGCAGATTGTCACCGAAGCCCTGCACGAGGCGGGTCTGCCAGCCGGCGTGTTCAACATTGTGACGGGACGGGGCGACATTGTGGGTTCGGAACTGAGTGTGAACCCGAACATCGCGAAGATCTCCTTTACGGGGTCGACTGCGGTCGGCAAATCGATCTTGCGCGCCGGCGCCGACACGATGAAGCGGGTGACGCTTGAACTTGGCGGTAAGTCGCCGACACTGATTCTTGACGACGCCAATCTCGAGACAGCGGTACCCGTCGCCGTCACTTCCGGATTCCAGAATAGCGGCCAGGCGTGTATTGCGGGTACACGCATTCTTGTACCTGAGGATCGTCTTCAGGATGTCATCCGGCTGGTGAAGGAAGCCGTGTCAGCGGTAAAGGTCGGTCACTTGAACGATGCCGATTCGGCAATCGGACCCATGGTCAGCCAGCGACAATATGAACGGGTGCAGGGATATATCCGGCGCGGTGTCGAAGAAGGCGCGACGCTCGTAATTGGCGGAGAAGGTCATCCGGACGGGCTGGCCGGCTACTATGTAAAACCCACGGTGTTCGCGAACGTGACGAACGGCATGAGCATTGCGCGTGAAGAAATTTTCGGGCCAGTGCTGTGCATTCTCACCTATCGCAGTGAGGAAGAAGCGATCGAGATCGCGAACGACACTGTCTACGGGTTGCACGCGTACGTGATTTCAGCGGACATCGAACGGGCCCGTGCTGTGGCGTCCAGGCTCGAAGCCGGCCGCGTGAGCATAAACGGCGCGCCACATGAACCGCTCGCACCTTTCGGCGGTTACAAGCAATCCGGCATCGGTCGGGAATACGGGACATTCGGGCTCGAGGCGTTTCTTGAGACGAAGGCCGTTCTCGGTGCAATCGTATTGGAGCCGCAATGAAGGACGCCATGGAACGGGGTCTTGCCGTATTCGAGCAACTACGTGGTGCTGAGCGAGCGCGGAACATGGCGGACTCGATGACTGATGGGAAATTCGGTGCATCGATGGCGGCCCTGTCAATAGATTTTGTGTTCGGAAGCGTATGGGCGCGTGAGGGCCTTGATCGTCGTGCACGCTCTCTCGTTACGCTCGGTATTCTGATTGCGCTACGCCAACGCGACGAACTGAAGAATCATGTTCGCATCGCGTTGACTAACGGTTTGAGCATGGGCGAAATCGAGGAAGTGATGATTCAGGCGTCTGTATATGCCGGGTTTCCGGCGGCGCACACTGCCAGCAATGCCGCAGCGGAGGTGCTCGAAGCGCTGGAAATCGAGCGAGGCAGTGCGGTGAATGGGCGATGATATTTCCAGTCCAGCGCCACCCCGCGGAAAATACCGTGCTGGTTACGGGAATGCCGGAGGCGCTCAATCGTGCAATCCAATCAGGAAAAACATGAGAAGCATAAGCAAAGCCGTGGCAGCGGTGACGCTCGGATTGACAGCAACGCTCACGGCAACTGCGGACGCGACGCCCAAACTTGCCACTGAACAGACGATCGGCCATATCGAACCGGTATTCGAGTTCTACGGTGCCATGCCCACCGGTGTAACGAAAGCGCCAGACGGTCGCCTGTTTGTCAACTTTCCACGTTGGGGAGACGACGTGCCGTTTACCGTCGGCGAGATCGTCGGTAAGCGGATCGTGCCTTATCCGGACGCACAGACGAATCGCGCGGATCCCGCGCATCCTGCCGATAGCCTGATTAGCGTTCAAAGCGTCGTTGCCGACTCGCAGAACCGGCTGTGGATTCTGGACACGGCGTCGCCGAAATTGGCGGCACCGATCCAGGGCGGCGCCAAACTGGTCGCCGTCGACCTTGCTACCAACAAGGTGGTCAGGACGATTCTCCTTCCGCCGAACGCGTTGTTGCCGACAACGTACCTGAACGACGTGCGTTTCGATTTCCGGTTCGGTGCGCAAGGCATTGCCTATGTTACCGACTCGTCGCCGCATGGGCCAGGTGGAATCATTGTTGTGGATCTGGCAAGCGGCGAGGCGTGGCGCAAACTATCAGGGGACCCTTCGACCAGCGCCGATGCGGCGTTCGTTCCAGTGGTGGAGGGCGAAGAGATGGCAACCGACGGTCCTGACGGAGAACGCCGGCCGCTACATGGTGCGGCAGATGGCATTGCGTTGTCAGCCGACGGAGCGACGCTGTACTACTCACCGTTGTCCAGCCGCCATCTGTATTCGGTGCCGACTGCGCTGCTGCGCGATCGCAATGCCAGCCCCGCGGCGGTAGCGGCAGCTGTGCGGGATCTGGGCGAGAAGGGCGCATCCGATGGTCTTGAAGCAGATGCGAGCGGCGCTATCTATGCCGGCGATTATGAACACGACAGCATTCGCCGGCGGCGTCCAGACGGTGAGTGGCAAACCATTGCACACGATCCGCGCATTCTGTGGCCGGATACTTTGTCGGTCGGGAACGACGGCTATCTGTACTTCACGGCGAACCAGTTGCCTCGGCAGGCTTCATTTCATCATGGTCACGATTTGCGCAAGAAGCCTTATACGTTGTTCCGCATCAGGATCGACGCAAAGCCTGTGACGCTCGCTCCGAATCCGGTTTGAATTCCTCATACGCTTAGCATGGGTTACTCATGATGCCAACCAGATGCCGCCGAATGATTCCGGTGATATGCCCTTTGCGACTCGGCTCGAGCATTCCAACCCGACGGGAATAGATGCCGTCAGGCACAGGGAACACGCGTAGCGCAGGGTCTTTGTGCCAACCGGAATGTGCGAGCATCGGTACGATGGCAACACCCACCCCCTGCCTGACCAGTTCGCTGATCCCCAGAATCGAGTCTAGCTCCAGAATCTGCCGTGGTCTTGTGCCCACCCGACGCAATAGTCGCTCTATCTGCGCGCCGGTTGCCGTAGCCCTGTCATAGCGAATGAACGGGGATGTTTCCAACAGGCTATCAAAGTCGTCCTTGCGACGGATCTGTCCACGATTTGCAAGCAGGACGAGTGGCTCATCATACAAGTGAGTCCATCCGATACCGCGAAAGGGCCGGCGACTGTCTTCAATAACAACCGCGGCGTCCAGCTCGCCCGACCCTACCCGAACGATCAGATCGCTCGATCGTCCGGTCGCCAAAGTAACCTCGAGTGCGGGATGAACCTGCGCAACCTCGACCAGGCATTTCGAAAGCAACCCCATCCCGGAGACGATCGCGCCTATCGAAACGTGCCCGGCAACATTGTTTTCAGTTTTGTCGCCTGCAACGATCCCTTCATAGTCGGCCAGCAACTGCCTGACTTGCGGAAGCAACTGGTAAGCCTCTGGGCGCAGCGTGATTGAGCGCTTCTCCCGACTGAACAAAGGCCGGCCGAGTTCGCTCTCCAGTGCACGCATCTGCTGGCCGACAGCGGCGTGCGTCAGCGCGACACGTTCAGCCGCGGCAGCGAAGCTTCCATGTTCGGCAATCGCAACGAAGGTTCTGAGGAACCTCAATGTGCTCATGGGTATCTCCCTTCGATCAACGGACTCTGCGTTTTCAGCAACACCTGATTGGAAAGAAATTGTTTAATTCAAATAAAGTAAATTTAGCTTTTTTTTTGAATTGATCAATACGATACTCTCCGCATCAGCAAAAGGGAAACGTCATGGATACCTCTGACACAACAAAAACGTCTGCATCGGCATCGCGCTCGGATCGCATGTACAACTTCGGGAACACCACCGTCTATTCGCATACGAAGGATCCGCGCTTCGCTTATACCCTTTACGTGCCGAAGAGCATTCTCGATCCTGAGTCTATTATTGACCTCATCGTCGTCGTTCATGGGTCGAACCGCAGAATGGAGGGCTTCAGAGATCGTTTTTCCGAGTTCGCGGAGTCGCACAACTGTGTCGTTCTGAGTCCTCTGTTTCCCGCCAACGTTTGCGGCGACGACAATCGTGACGGGTATAAGCAGCTACGCGAAGGAACGATCCGCTACGACCAGTTGCTGCTGGACATGATCGCCGAGATCGAGAAGAAGTATCAACGCAGATGGGAGACATTTGGGCTCTTTGGATTTTCGGGCGGTGGCCAGTTTTCCAACCGGTTTTGCCTGCTGCATCCTGGGAGGCTATGGGCCGCATCGATCGGCGCGCCTGGCTCGGTCACGCTGCTTGATCCGACCCGTGACTGGTGGACTGGCACGCGAGACGTCGAGTCCCATTTCGGGAAAAAGATCGATGTGGAGGCGTTGAGAAAAGTCCCGATTCACATGGTGGTCGGAAAAGCCGATATCGAGACCTGGGAGATTACCCATCAACCGGACGGCGCGCACTATATGCCCGGCGCGAACGACGCGGGCCGTACGCGTCCCGAGAGACTGAAGTCGCTCAAGAACAGCTTTGAGTTGCATGGGATCAACGTTGCGCTGGAAGAAGTCGAGAACGCCACGCATCGATCCGCAGAGGTGATTCCGGCAGTCCAGGCATTCTTCGCGCGTGTACTCGCCAGCAAGCGGGGACCTCATCCTGCCTCAATTGCCTGATCTTAATGTCCAGACTGACCACTCTTTGCCGGATTGGGGCCGCCGTCGTCGCTATTGTGCTTCCCGTCTTCGCGAAAGCGGAAACGCAGCGCACGCTTTCGTCGACCGCGATCGGGACACCTGAAATCCGCGTCGCGGAGGGCACCGACACACCTACCTCGATGCCAGGCAATATCGCACGCAATACCATGACCGACAATGTTCTGGCCAACGTTGTCGAGTCGCTGGTAGCGCTACGTGCCGATCTCAGCATTGGCCCGATGCTCGCGGACAGTTGGGACATCTCTTCAGATGCTCGGACCTACACATTTCATCTCCGGCATGGCGTGGTGTTTCACGACGGCTCGCCATTCACGTCAAGCGCGGTCAAGTGGAGCTTCGACTTCCTGATGAGGCCAGAAAATGGATTCATGTGCCGTGGCAACTACGACGGGCATCGAGGTGCCAAGGTCGTCGGCGTGCGGACGCCCGATGCCTATACCGTGGTGTTCGAACTGGACAGAGCGAACGAACTGTTCCTCAAAGACATGGTCGACACGCACTGTCAGTTGGCAATCCTTAGCCCATCAAGCGTCGACAGCTCCGGTCATTGGCTTCGCCCCGTCGCAACAGGTCCGTACATATTTGCGGACTGGAGACACGGACAGTACATTCTGCTGAAGCGATTTGCGCAATATCGCCCGAGAGGCGAACCGCCGAGTGGTCTTGCGGGCGCGAAGGTCGCGTACGACGACGCTCGATTTGTCGTCATCCCGGACGAGGCGGCACAAAAGGTTGCGGTCGTCGCCGGGCAGGTCGACATGATGTCGGTGAGCGGAGACGGGCTCGTCGGGAGCGACCCCAGATGGCGTGTCATCGTGGGCCCCAGTGCCGATCCCGTCGAGTTACTGATGCAAAGCCAGGACCCAACGCTTGCAGACGCGCGGGTTCGTCGTGCAATCGCGCTTGCACTGGATCTTCCCGCCATTGTGAATGCCGTTACCGATGGTCGTGCGCACTACAGTCCATCACTGGTACCGGAGACGAGTGGTGTGTTCGGGCCCGGCGACCGGGTCGGGTTCTCGCAAAATATTGGGGAAGCGAAGCGTTTGCTTGCAGAGGCGGGCTATCACGGACAGACGTTGAAGATCGAGACGAATCATCGCTTTCCGTTTATGTTTTCACTGGCGGTTTACGTTCAGTCACTGCTGAGAAAAGCAGGCATCTCGACAGAACTCGACGTGGTCGACTGGGGCAAGCAGGTTGCCGATTTTCGTGCCGGACATTTTCAGATCATGTCGTTCGCTTACTCGGCAAGAACCGACCCGGCGATGATGTTCAGCGATATATTGGGGGACAAAGCCAAGACGCCGATGGCACAGTGGAACAATCCAGAAGCACTCAAGCTTCTGCAGAGCCTGCGCGGCGTGACTGATGCGTCTGCGCGCGGACAGACGTTTGAGCAGTTGCATAAAATGATGATCGCCGATGTACCGATGATCGTTTTGTACGACACGCCGGACCTGCGAATCGTCAGCAATCGACTTGAAGGCGTCACGTCGTGGCCGATGCGCCGTACACGCGTCTTCAACGTCGTCAAACATTGAGTACGCATCTGCCGGCGCACCTTCCCGCTTAAACAGGTGCGAGACCTTCTTGCATTGCCGTTAGCACACCGACGCAAAGGAAAGCGGGCCCTACGCATCCAGGCCTTCGAGGCCTGGGAAAGTGTGAGTACTTTCAGGCCGGACGGCAGGTCGCTCAGGGACGTGTATAAAGTGAACCCAGGCCGATCACGGCGGTGGGACTGCCCGATGCCTCGGAGCCGTTCTGCACACCACCGAAACTGCTTTCGACGTTAGCAGAGGTGTTGCGCTGTGCGCTGATCTTGGCCTCGGCGGCCTGAATGTCGTCCGGATAGTGAGGATCATTGGCGCGGCTCGGCATGTAGCCGGCCTTTTCGAGCTGAACGAGTTCGGCGCGCACTTGGGCACGGGTTACGGTGGAGGAGGTTTCCTGGGCATGGCTGGCGATCGGAAAGACGAGCACAGCCGCGACGACCAGGGTGATTTGGCGGAAGTTCATGGCAAATTTCCTTTACGCGGGTTAAGAAAGGAACGGATCGTTCGGAATAGATTCTGGACAAAAATAGATCAAACTTGAATAACATCGAAGTCATCTAATAGATGCCGGATTGTCATTGAACGAATCGCCAGGATGCGTAAGCCGGTGCTACCGGCACGTATTGCAGCTAACGTCTGCGAGTGGCTACTCGCCATACGGCGGGCCGCACGGCGGATCTGAACAAGCGGAAGCGCGTCGTCCGGCTTGCAAGATGCCTGACGCTAGCCAATGTCCGCTGTCAGCAGGTCGATGAATGCCCGCATCTTGGCCGACACCAGTCGGCGCGACGGGTAATAGACATAGAGCGGTAACTGTTCCTGAGCCCATTCCGGAAACAGTTCGACCAGGCTGCCGTCGCCGAGCCATTGGTGCGCCCCGAGTTCCATCGTCTGTGTGATACCCAGACCAGCGGCGCAAGCGCTCAGCTTTGTCGCGAGATCATTGACGATCAACCGTCCCGATACGGGCACAGTTAGCACTTCGCCATTGCGATGGAACTCCCACGGAAATGGCCGACCGGTCGACGAATCCCGGAATAACAGGCATTCGTATCGACCGTCGGCGAGCTCGAGCGGATGCGCGGGTCGACCGTGCCGCGCGAGATAGGCGGCCGAACTGCAGGTCAGGATGCGGGTACTCAGAAGCGGGCGTGCCACGAGCGATGACGCTTCAGGTACGCCAAAGCGTACCGCCGCGTCGAAACCCTCCGCGACCAGATCCCCGAGCCTGTCACGAATCGCCAGCTCGACGTGGAGCGATGGTTGCGCTGACAGAAACTTCTCGAGTTTGGGCGCCAGTATGAAGCGGGCAAACCAGGGGTCTACATTGACGCGCAGTCGTCCCCGAACGTTGACGGATGAGCCTGCCGTCTCGGTCGCTGCGTCCTCCATTTCGGCTAGCAGCGGCGCGACGCGCTCGTAGAAGCGCTGTCCCTCGTCGGTGAGCTTGACCGCGCGGGACGTGCGGTCGAATAGCCGTATTCCAATGCGCTGTTCCATCCGGGCCACCGCGCGGCTGACCGCAGAGGCGGTTACACCGAGTGCTTCTGCGGCGTGCACGAAGCTGCCGCTCTCGACGACTGCGGCGAGAACGCCAATACCATTCAACAGACGTGTATCGAAGGCCATAGTGATCAATGAATTGGTGTCACGGTGATTTTGACACGGATGCGCTTTTTGAATCAGATGAGGAACCCTATACTCGGCGGCGTCGAACTACAGCAGGAGCCGGCTATGCAGATCAAAGGGGTAACCGCGCTAGTGAGCGGTGCCAATCGTGGGCTGGGGCGTGCCTTCACGCAAGTACTCCTTCAGGCTGGAGCGGCAAAGGTCTATGCCGGCGCGAGAGATCCCTCGAAAATCACTGATCCCGGTGTGGTTCCAGTTGCACTTGACATCACAGATCCCAACACTGTCACCGCAGCGGCCCGGCAATGTAGCGATGTAACGCTGCTGATTAACAATGCGGGTGTTATGCGGATGAGCCCGTTCATCGCCGCGCCGTCAATCGAGGCTGCGCGAGAAGAAATGATGACAAATTACTTCGGAACACTGAACATGTGCCGTGCGTTTTCGCCGGTGCTCGGTAATAACGGTGGCGGGGCGCTGGTCAATATGCTTTCGGTCGTCAGCTGGTTTACGCATCCGATGAACGGTTCCTACTGTGCATCGAAGGCAGCTGAACGCGCGCTGACAGACGGGCTGCGCCTGGAGCTGGCGGCACAGGGCACGCTGGTCGTGGGTGTCTATGCGAGCTTTATCGATACGGATATGGCGGCGTCCTTGGGCGTTTCTAAAACAAGCGCGGATGATATCGCACGTAGCGCGATTGCGGGCGTTGCCAGTAACCAGCGCGAAGTGTGTGCCGACGCGCGTAGCGCCGAGATCAAGGCCATGCTCGCGCGCGATGCCGACGCATTTTATGCGGGCCTGGCGCGACCGTCGTAATCGACGCACGTAATTGGGGGTAGCCAAGCTTGCCTGTCTGGTTCCACTTTCCTGGCTGACATTGTAGTCACGATGGCAGCACTTTTCGACAATCCTTCGTAGGGTGACACATGTTTTCGGTTCTCGGAATAACCGGTAAGGTCGGCGGAGCAGTGGCCCGATCGCTTCTTGCCACAGGCCAGCCAGTTCGCGCGATCGTGCGCAGTCAGGAAAAGGGATCCGCCTGGGCGGAGCGTGGATGTGAGGTGTGTGTCGCCGACATGGACGATCAGAAGTCACTGGTCACCGCGTTCCACGGCTCAAGAGGGGTCTTTGTCATGCTGCCGTCGAATTTCGATCAGGCAGACGGATTTCCCGAGACGGTCAGGATGGTGACGTCCATTCGCCGTGCGCTCGAGGAGACACTCCCTCAGAGGGTGGTCTGTCTGTCAACCATCGGTGCGCGGGCGACACAGTCAAACTTGCTGAGCAAGCTTGGGATCATGGAACGGAGCCTCATCGCGCTCCCGGTATCCGTCACGTTTTTGCGTGCCGCATGGTTCATGGAGAATGCGGCGCGCGACATTCAGACGGCCATGACAACCGGAACGATTGCCAGCTTTCTGCAGCCGCTCGACAAGCCGGTACCGATGGTTTCCACTGAGGACATCGGACAGGTCGCGGCGGAACTGCTCCAACAGGACGACGCGATACAGCGTGTTGTGCAGCTTGAAGGACCGCAACGGGTGACGCCGACCGAAATCGCGATTGCGCTCGGCAAGTTGCTCGCACGGCCGGTGCGCGCGGAGGTGGTACCAAGGCAGACGTGGGCCGACCTGTTCCGCTCGCAGGGCGCGTCCAATCCCGAACCACGTATACGCATGCTCGATGGCTTCAACGAAGGATGGATCGAGTTCGACGGCGACAAGTCTGCGATACGGAAGGGTTCTATCACGATCGATCGGGCACTCGAACGTCTGATACAGCGAATGTCGCAATAGAGTGGTCATGGTAGACCCATGATTTTTCTTGCGTCCATGCGATCCGTTGCCACCGTTGCTGTTCAGGATTCTGTCTATGCTCAAGGAAGCGCACGTGGTCCGGCAACTGGTACCGTTTTCTGCGGTAGCGTTTCTGGGCTTTCTCGCGGTTGGTCTTCCGTTACCCGTGCTGTCGCTCTATGTGCATGAAAGACTAGGTTTCGGCACGCTTGTTGTCGGCGGCGTAATTGGTCTGCAGTCACTCGCTACGCTTCTGACGCGCCAGTATGCCGGTCGGCTGTCGGATACCCGTGGCCCGAAGCTGACCTCGCTGGTGGGGCTCCTTTTCGCGTCCTTAGCGGGTTTGTTTTATCTGCTCGCCGCTGTCCTGGTTCAGCACCCGGGGGAGAGTCTCGCGCTACTTTGCCTTGGGCGTTTGCTTCTCGGTTTGGCAGAAAGCCTTTTCATTACCGCGTTGGCTGCGTGGAGTATCGGTCGTGTCGGTTCGGAATATGCAGGTCGGGCGATGGCGTGGTCAGGCATCGCGATGTACGCAGCACTGGCTGTCGGCGCGCCGCTGGGGTTGGCAATCTATCGTGCCGCTGGCTTCGGTGCTGTCGCGGCTTGCGCGGTCCTTGCCCCACTTCTTGGCGCAGCGGCTGCAAGCACATGGCAAGCCTTCGCCGTCGAACGCATCGCCCAGCGTACTTCCTTCTTACGCGTGTTGCGCATGATATGGGTACCCGGACTCGGCATGGCACTGGCGTCCTCCGGCGTAGGCACGATAAGCGCGTTTTTACCGCTACGCTACAGCATGGCGGCGTGGCCTCATGCGGGTTTCGCGCTTGCGGCCTTTGGCGCTGCCTATATTGTGATGCGTCTCGTCCTGGGTGGCCTTCCTGACCGGCTGGGTGGGTATCAAACGGGTCTTGCTTCACTCTTTGCAGAGACCATCGGGCTTGGACTGATCGGCTGGGCAAGTGACCCCTTGATCGCGCTGGCTGGAGCCACTATCACCGGGCTGGGTTACTCGCTTGTCTTTCCCTCTCTCGGCGTTGAGGCAATGAGGCGCGTGCCCGGCGAAAACCGCGGTCTCGCGATAGGTGCCTATCTTGCGTGCTTCGATCTGGGGCTCGCGATTGCGGGTCCCGGTGCCGGTGCGGTCGCACGATCCTACGGCATACCCTCTGCGTTTGCGGCAGCTACGGCAACCGCTCTCTCGGCGTTGTTACTGATCTGTGTTGACTGGCGATGGCTGAGAAAGTCCGGGCCGATCGGAGGTCGGATTTAACATAATGGGCGCGATGAAATGCGCTTGCCAGCTAATGGCGCACTCGTGCAGTCGTCGCTGTGAAAGCGGAACTCAATATCGTACATGGCACCAGACTGACCTTAACCAAGGAGATTGACATGCTGAATCGACGAACAATGATCAAAACTGTAGGCGCGCTTTCTCTCGCCGCCTCGGCCCTGACAACAAAGTCTGTGTTGGCGCAGGGAAATACTGCTGCATTGGCTGGCGCTTCGCGCTCATCGGCATTGCCGCGCGGCGTGACGCTGCTGTCCATTTATCAGCCCGATGGTTCCGAAACGCTCGGCGTCAAAACTCCAAACGGCATCCTCGATGTGGCTAAGGCCAACGCATTGCTTAACGCGAACGTCCCTGTGACGCTCGAAGCGTTGCTACGTAACGGTAATGGCGCAGAATTGACATCGCTGATCGCCGCAGCGGCTCGCAATCCGGCCGCTGCGTCCGCTTACCGTGAAGAATCGTCTATACGATACGGCAGGCTGTTTACTTCGCCCGGCAAGATCGTCTGCGTCGGATTGAATTATCGCGAGCACGCGGAGGAGACGCACGAAGCTTTACCCAAAGTACCCATTCTGTTCAACAAGTACAACAACACGCTCGCAGCTCACCGGTCGACGATCAAGTTGCCGCCGCGCGAAGTGTCCTACCAGTTCGACTATGAAACGGAACTGCTCATCGTGATGGGTAAGACCGCACGAAACGTGACCGAAGCAGACGCGCTTGACTACGTGGCCGGCTATGCGGTGGGCCATGACTTCTCGGCGCGCGATCTGCAGATGGATACGGGGGGCCAGTGGATGGTCGGCAAGACGCTAGATGGCTTCGCGCCGATCGGGCCATATTTTGTGTCAGCCGATCTCGTCGGCGACCCGAACAACCTTTCGCTTCAAACCCGGATCAACGGCCAGGTCCGGCAATCGAGCAACACGAGTCGTTTCATCTTCAATACACAGGCAATGATCGCCTATACGTCGAAGCTATTCGCGCTCGAGCCGGGTGACATTATTTTCACGGGTACGCCGCCTGGCGTTATCCTCGGCAAGCCGAAGGATCAGCAGGTCTGGCTTAAGGCGGGCGACCAGATCGAAAGTACGATAGAGAAGCTGGGCACCTTGCAGTTCGATCTGGCGTAACGGCCGTACGCGGGGTGGGAAACCATCTCGCGTTTTTTGCAGCGCGACGGTTGATCAGGATCAGGCGGTCAGATGGTGAATTCTCGTAGTCGGCCGCCGGCTGCCAGGGGCATATCATGGATCCGCTTGCCGGTTGCGTCAGCAATTGCATTGGCGACAGCCGCAGACGTCGGTCCTTGCGACGCCTCCCCGGTACCCAGGAACGGTGCACCGGGCCGGTCGATGAGATGCACCTCGACGTGCAGCGGCACTTCGGAAAACCGCATGATCGGATAGCCGCTCCAGTCGAAGCTTCGGATACGTTCGCTGTCGTATTGCACCTGCTCATACAGTGCCCAGCTGGCCGACTGCAGAATGCCACCTTCGACCTGGTTACGCACGCCGTCCGGATTGACGATCTGGCCACAGTCGAGCGCCGCGACGGCTCGTTCGATCTGCACGGCTCCGGTTTCCGGCACGACGCGAAGTTCGACGGCGATCGCCAGATAGCTCATCAGGTTCTTGTACTGTGCGAACGCGAACCCCACACCGTGGCCCGGGCGTCGCGCGTGCTTCGGGTTCCAGCCAAACTGCCGCGCTGCCAGCTCGATCACGTCACGACCACGAGCGTTGTCGAGATGTCGCAGCCGGAATTCAACAGGATCGACCTGCGCCGCGCTGGCCAGCTCATCCATGAAGCTCTCGATCGTAAATATGTTCTGGAAGGCGCCGAGTCCGCGCTGGGCTGAGACTCGCAGTGGCATGTCCGGCAGAAAGTGGTGCTGGATGTTGAAATTCGGGAAGTTGTAGAGCGGTATGCTGTTGCGGTCGCCGCCGCCTTCCGGCATCGGGATGGGTTGGGGCGGGGCAGGCGTAAAGGGCTGCGCGAGATATTGCGCGCCGAGCAATCGCCCCGCGTTGTCGATACGGAAGTTGTGCGTGTTGCTCCAGATTTCATATTGCCAGTCGATCACGTGGCCGGTCGCGTCGAGCGATGCGCGCACGTCCGTCACCATTGCTGGCCCGAACAGATCCCATGTATGTTCCTGCTCGCGCATCCATTGGACACGTATCGGTCGGCCGGGAACGGCCCGTGCGATGAGTGCGGCATCGGCGGCGGCATCGTCGGCGGGATTGTGGCCGTAGCAACCGGCGCCGGGAACGTGGATGCAGCGGATGTTTTCCGGTTTCATGCCGAGCATCTCCGCGAGCCCGCCGCGCAGCGGGAATACGCCTTGTGCGTGCGTCCACACGGTCATCTTGCCCTGATCAAGATGCGCGACGGCACACGACGGCCCAATCGATCCGTGGGACAGATACGGCTTCGTGAACCTGGCGTGCAGCGTTCGCACGGCAGGTTGCGCCGGACCATGTTGCTCGGCCACCTGAATTTCCCGCCGCGGGAGCGTGAGCAGCGTCTCGTAGATTGTCGCTGGCGTCGGCAGCTTCGCGGAGGTGTCCCAGCGGGCGGTCCGCTCGAGCGCACGCATTGCCTGGATCGCCTGCCATTCGTCCTCGGCGACCACGGCAAGATAGCTGCCGTCGCGGACAACCTTGACGACACCCGGCATCATTTCCACCGCGTTGTCGATGGAAATCAACCTGGCGCCATACGAGGGAGGGCGCACCGCCCTTGCGTGGAGCATGCCGGGCAGGCGCATGTCCTGCACGTAGCTCGCTCCACCGGTGACTTTGCCGGGAATGTCGATGCGCTGTATCGGCTGCCCGATGACGTGATGTCGAGCCGGCGCGATCAACTGCGACTGCGCGACGGCGTTACGGTGCAGGTTGAGACCGCTGACTGCCTCGCCGAACGTGAGTCTGCGGTTATCCGGCGCGACGATCGTCCCATCGCGGATCTGCAGCGTATCGGCGGACACGCCCAACTTGCCGGCGGCGGATTCCAGCAACAGGACACGCACTTGCGAGCTCGCATGCATGATGGCTGTACCGCTGTCCGCGGTGGAGTGGCTGCCTGCGGTGTAGCCCTCGTTCGGCGTCGAGCCCGTGTCGGCGGTGATCAGGTGAATGTCACCGGGACGAACCTGAAGCTCCTCGGCGGCGATCTGGATGAAACCGGTGCTGATTCCCGTGCCTAGTTCAGCCTTGCCAGTGTATACGGTGATATGACCATGTTCGTCGATGCGTATCCATGCATCGAGCGAGGGCGTCCCGGCCAGGTTGCCAGGCAAGCTGGTCAATGCTGCGCTGGTAGCATTGGGTGCGGCGTCTTCCGTGGCCCGCTGGGCCATGACGTCCACAGCAGGAAACAGCGCGAAGCTCACCGTCAGGGAGCCGGCGACGAGGAGGCGTCGGCGGCCTGGGTTCGTGGGGGCGTCCGGATTGGAGGGGGGACGCACGTTCATGCATCGGCTCCCTGCGCGCGGTGTTGTTCACGCATTGTCTGCGAGGCTTCCACGATAGCGCCGATGATACGCATGTGGGTACCGCAACGGCACAGGTTGGGCTGCATGTGTTCGCGAATCTCGACTTCTGTGGCGCCGGGCTTCTGTTCGAGTAGCGCCTGTGCGCGCATGACCATGCCGGCGATGCAGTAGCCGCACTGCGCCGCTTGCTTGTCGATGAAGGCTTGCTGAAGCGGCGACGGCCGCTCGACGGTACCGAGTCCTTCGATCGTCAGCACCGGTCGGTCCTTGACGGCTGAGATAGGCATCAGGCACGAAAACACTGCGCGTTTACTGACGACGACTGTGCAGGCGCCGCACTGTCCGAGCCCGCAGCCGTATTTCGCTCCATTGAGCTTCAGATGATTTCGCAGCGCGTAGAGAAGCGGCATGGACGGGTCGACGTCGAGGTTGTATTCGACACCGTTGACTGAGAGCTTGGTCATGGTTGTGGAATCTCCTTGCGGATTGCGGCGGTCGTCCGGGATACGTCTTTCCAGACGGGGCGCTGCGCATACTGGGTACGCAGGTAGGCGAGAAGGTCGTCGACCTGGTCGTCGTCGAGAACGTCGGCAAACGGGGGCATGTAATGCGCCGTCGCAGAGCCGTTCCACGGATTGCCCTGCAAGACGAGATGGATCGCATCGCGTGGGCTGTCGGAGGTGAGGACGGAGCTGAGCCCGAGCGCAGGGCTGCCACCGATTTCGCGCATCGGCGCTTCGCTCGCATGACAGCCGGCACACGACGATGCGAACAAGGTCCCGCCACGGATGGACTGTGCACTTGCATCGTCGGTCCTGGAGGCTTTCTCGCGGGAGGATGCAGGTTGCGCCGGTGCGGGCGGCGGTTGCAACGACATCAGGTAAGTGGCGATGGCCTCTACATCGGACTCCGGCGCGTTGCCCAGGTGTTGCGTGACGGGCAGCATTGGACCAGCTGCGGCGCCGTGCTCGGAGGCGAGCCCGGTACGCAGGTAGTCGACGAGCTGTGTGTGGGTCCACGGTTTTGGCGCACGTGTCAGTGCGTTGAGCGGCGGCGCGTTCCAGCTGTCAATCAGGTTGCCCGCGAATGCTTCGCCGTTTTTTTCCGCACCCAACGCGTTCATCGGCGTGTGGCACGATGCGCAGTGGGCGGCTCCTTCTACGAGATAGCGGCCCCGCAGCCATGCCGGCGATTCCGACCTGTCCGGCGGCTGAAGTTCGCCCGTTTTGAGGTACAGCAGATTCCACCCAGCCACGAGTGGCCGGAAGTTGAGCGGAAAGCGCAGATCGTTCGGGTGCGCCGGTGCGCTGACTGGTGCGACTGACATCAGATAGGCATAGAGTGCAGCGATGTCGCTGTCGCTCATCTTCGTGAAATGCGGATACGGAAAGGCTGGGTACAGCAGATGGCCGTCGCGTGAAACGCCTTCGCGCAGCGCGCGCGTGAACGCATCGAGCGGCCAGCGGCCAATGCCGGTATCCGGATCGGGCGTGATATTCGTGCTGTAGATCACACCGAACGGTGTATCGAGTGGCATGCCGCCTGCGAAAGGTTTTTCGCGGTTGGCGGTATGGCAGTACATGCAGTCACCCACTTCTGCGACTTGCTCCCCGTGGGCGACCAGCGCCGTGTCGGCGCCAGTCGGTGCAGGGGCCAACAGCGGCTCAATCGAGGGTTGCCATGCGTAACGGATTGCGCATGCAAGGGCGACTCCCGCCACTCCGAGCATAATCAAACCAAGCTTTCCAGCTTTCACCATCAGAACTCCCAAGCGAAGGTGGGATCGTCTGAAACCCACGATCACATTCGCCCTTGTATTGGCGAACGTTACAGATTGCTGGGGCGGTTGTTTTTCTCTACGATTTGCTTGTGCTCGTAGTCAGTGCTGGCAATGATGCCGTCACGATGGCTAGTGTTCTTCAGAAACCCACTTCAGCGTAGCAAGCCAGAGATCATGGCCGCGGTGCATGAGGCTCTCATCGGTCTCGCGTAGATGGGCTGGGGCGGCACCGTTACCTACTTCGTCCATCGCTACACGACAGGAGCTCCCCTCAGGCGTGAGATACCACGTGTGGTAGAAGCTGGGCTGAGTACCTGGTGCATAGCCGTACCAGCCGATACGCGTGTACGGAACGAATTCGTGAATCCTGCTTTCCAGTTGCAGGCCGAATGTTGTCCAATGAAACACGGAGTCGCGAGTGAGGACGGGGCTGTCACCGATGATGTGGACATCTTTCGAATTTGGATACCACTGAGGCCATTTGGTGGCATCGATTATGTTGTCCCATACGCGTTCGCACGACGCATGGATGACGGTCTCATTGTGGGAAAAGAGGTCGGCTGTTTCCGGGTTGAAACCTTCGGGCCAGTGAATCTCCCGCGAACGGTGTTGGAGATCGAATTGCATCGTTTTGACGTCGTTTGTGGCCGGCTGAGCGGTCGGCTGCATACTGCCCTGGCTAAATGCGGGGAACGCTGCAAGCGCGCTCCCTGCAATCGCCAGCAATGCGAGGGCGCGGGGAATAGTCATATTGCCTTCAGTCATGGGGTCGTCCTTTCGTCTTTCTCACCTATTTGCTGTGGGATTAGACACGGTCCTTGTCATGAAAGCGCTGCATCCAGTGCGGATACGGTACGTCCGGTTGCGAGATGCGATCGAGCCGGTCACGGAGTTCTGGCGGGAGCACGAGTTCTGCTGCTTGCAGATTGGCGCCAAGTTGCTCGTCGGAACTTGCCCCGACGATCACGGTTGCCACTTCGTCGCGCCCGAGCAACCAGGCGAGCGCGACCTGCGCTGGCGTTGTGTTCAGTGCATTTGCGACCACGCGTAATTCCTCGACGATGGGATCGACCTTTTGCGGAACGATTGGCGGAAAGTTGAGATTGGTGCGCCGACCCTTTGCAGATTCGCCGTTCTGCGCGGTGTATTTGCCGCTCAGATAACCGCCTGACAGAGGACTCCAGACCATCAGCGCCATGTCGTGTTGCCGTGCGACGGGCGCGACTTCGTGCTCGATGTCGCGTGCGGCCAGCGAGTAGTGCACCTGATTACTGGCAACCTGCGCCCAATGCGCCTGCGACGTGATCGCGTGTGCCCGCTCGAGTTCGGAAGCACTGAAATTGCATACTCCGATGTGCCGGACCTTGCCCTGTGTAACCAGATCGTCGAGCGCGCGCAAGGTTTCGTCGAGCGGTGTAAGTGCGTCGCGATCGTGCAGTTGCAACAGATCGATGTGATCGCGGCCGATCCGCTTCAGGCTCGTTTCGACCGTGCGGATGATATGCGAGCGCCCAAGGCCCACCTGGTTGGGGCCGGGGCCTGTACGCAGGCGGACCTTGGTGGCGACGAGCATGCGCGTTTCGTCGAGGCCCAGATCGGCCAACACCTGGCCGACCACCACCTCGGACTGACCCTGCGAATAGGCATCGGCAGTATCGATCAGATTCACCCCATTATCCAGGGCAAGACCCACAAGACGTGCTGCCTGCTCACGATTGAGGCCGGCGATCGTTGCCCAGATGCCTTCACCTGCGCCGAACGTCATGGCGCCGAGTGTGAGACGGGAAATGCGCAGGCCGGAGCGGCCGAAGGTGCAGTAGTTCATGACAGTGAGCCCGCTTTATGTTGAGAACACTTCACACAATAGGGAATCGACGGTCAATCGCCTAGAGCGTAAGATGCGAAGACTCTTTTCGGCTTAAGCGAGTAATCGGATGCGCGTTGATCAGTTGGCTGCCATGCGTCTTTTCGTGCGCATTGTGGAAACGGGCTCTTTCGGTAAGGCAGCCCGTTCAATGGACATGTCTTCTTCGAATGCAACGGAACGGGTGGCCCGCCTTGAGAAAATCCTGGGCGTGCGGCTTTTGGCCCGCACGACGCGTGCGGTTGCCGCCACCGAGGCTGGTACGCGCTATTACGAGGTCTGTCGCCGGGTGCTCGGCGAACTGGACGAAATCGAAGCTTCACTGACCGGTTCTCAAGAGGCGCTCGCGGGGCGGGTCCGAATCAGTGCGAACATCTCGATTGCCCGTTCGATTCTCATACCGCGCTTGCCTGATTGGTTTGAGCAGCATCCGCAGATCCACGTCGAACTGGTGATGAATGACCATCGCAGCGATTTTGTACGCGACGGGATCGATTTCGCGGTACGGATTGGAGGACTTGAGGATCAGGACCTGGTGCTGCGGCCCCTGGGGCGTCCACGACGCGTCACGGTCGCCTCGCCCGCGTATCTACGGAAAAGGGGGCGGCCGCAGTGTCCGGAAGACCTCGCCGAACACCATCTGATCGACTTTCTGCTGCCGCAGCAAGGAGCGCGGCTCGAGTGGGAGTTCGACAAGAACGGGGAACGGCAGGAACTGTTCCCTCGCAGTATCGCCTCGATTGGGGATTCCGATGCCCGGCTGCAACTGGCGATCGCCGGCATGGGTATCGTCCAGAGCCTCTCGTTCCTCGCTGCGCCCGCACTACGCGAGGGCAGGCTGGAGCGGATCCTGACCTCATGGGAGACGCCAGCGCCCGAAGTATCGATTCTCTATCCAAGACACCGCCATCTGCCAACGCGGACCGAGGCCACGATGGATGCCTTCACAACATGGATCAGGGAGGTCATTCGTGACGCGGCTTGAACGGTCCGTTGAGAGTGGCCGATCTCATGGGTTCAGTCTTCCATCACGGCGATGTGATCCCGGATGCTTTCCGCTCCCAGCGGTGCCGTCTCACCTGCGTCGACCAGCATCCAGCTCAGGGCGGCGGCTATCAGTGCAATGGCGCCGGCCGTAAAGAACACGGCCTCATACCCACTTCCAAAGCTCCACTGCGCAAATGACGAACCACCGCGCTGGCCAGCCAGCACCTGCGCGGCATGCAAATTACCACCCGTGATCATTCGCGTGAGCTCTTTGCGCACCGCCGCCGGGTACCCAGGCAAAGCGTCTGCGAGCGACGCCTGGACGCGGGAAACCAGGATCGCCCCCAGCGTCGCAAAGCCGATCACGATTCCGCTGAACTTGACGGTACCCGAAACCCCGGAGGCCATCCCCGCACGGTCTGAGGGAATGACAGTCATGCCGACCCGGGCGGTTTCCCCATTGAGAATTCCGGCACCGCAAGAGGCGACGAGCATGCTGACGAGGATGGGTGTATAGGCGAAACTGCGCATTTCGGTGGACGTCCATATCAATCCCAGCCCGACCAGTGCCAAGCCTGTGCTGAGAAGCAGGCGACCGGAACAACGCGGCGCCAGCCACCAGGCGACGACGCGTGGGATCACGAATAGCGGCAAGGCCATTGGCAACATGAGAAGCCCTGCGTCGAGCGGCGTGCGGCCCATGCCATTCTGGAAGTACATCGGCAAATAGGTCAGCATGGTCAGAAAAGCCATCCCGTAGGCTAGTCCGGCGATATTGGCGCCGACATACGTTGGCTGGTAAAAAAAGCGCAGATCGACCATTGGCCGGACTTGTCGTGTCTCGGCAGTCAGGAACCCGGCAAAGAGGACCGCTGCCCCGATGAACTCCGCCAGAATCAGATGATTGGACCATCCGGCACGGTTACCCGAGATAAGGGCAAGCGTCAGCAATATCAGAGAGCCGCCGAAGGTCGTCACACCAGCAATGTCGAGTCGCTTCGCTTGCGGATCTTTCGAATCCTCGACCGCGTACAGCGTCAACGCGATCATTGACACGCCCACCGGTAAATTGACGAAGAAAATCCAGCGCCAGCCGAGATATTGGGTGATCAGGCCGCCGGCGACTGGCCCGAGCATGATCGCAACGCCGATGACCGAGCCCCAGAACGAAAACGCACGGGCCCGTGCGAGTCCACGAAATGAGTGGGAGAGGGTTGCCATCGCCGCACTCAGCTGCAAGGCCGCACCGACTCCCTGTAGTGCTCGTGCCCAGTTGAGCGCCGTATCAGAGTGTGCCGCGCCGCACATCGCCGAGGCGCCCGTAAACAGGACCAGGCCGACGATCAGCATGCGTTTGCGACCAAAGCGGTCGGCAAGCGTTCCGGCCGGCATGAGCATGGCCGCAAAGGTCAAGGTATAAGCGCTGATAACCCATTCGACTGCGGCGAAATCGGCATGTAACGAACGGGCAATCGAACTCAACGATACGGCGATGATGTTTCCGTCAAGGTTGATCATGAACGACGGTATGGACACGCACAGCATGATCAGGAGTTGTTTTGATGCCTTCATGGACTATCTCTCCTACTGGGGCCGTCTGCATGGGAAGTTGTCCGCAGCTGCGCGCTCCCATCCTTTCCCTAGCCTTGATGAATTTGATGACAACGATTGCAACGTTCAGACTTATATCATATTTTTTCTATTTAAATCAATATTATGATGTTTTGCAATCGTTATCATTTGTGGTTTCGTGGGGCGAGTTGCCGGGAATTCAACGGGCCGGGATGCTGCGATGCTTTTGGCGCCTCCATTGGAGACGGGCATGAAGAGAATTGCTGTTTTGATACACTCAACGCCGCACGATCTTATGGGTATGAACATGCCGGTATCGGGGTGTACATGGTGAATCTGAAACAAGTCGCCGCGCTTGCCGGGGTGTCGTCGTCCACCGTTTCGCGCGCGCTTGCAGCGCCGGAGCGCCTGCACCCGAAGACGCTGAAAAAGGTCAGAGAGGCAATTGCGTCGCTTGATTACGTCCCGTACGCGCCAGCCCGCGTACTCCGGTCGGGTCGCTCGCGAACCATCGGTATCGTTGCGCCGACATTGATGAACGAGTTGTACGCGCGAGCCGTTGATACCCTGGAAAGCGAATTTCTTCAGTTGGATTACACGGGGCTGCTAACCTGCCATCGTGATGATCGAGATCTGGAGTTGCGTATCGTTCGGACGCTTATCGAACGCGGAGTCGATGGCCTCGCGCTAGTCGGTTCCAGCCATCATCCCGACGTGCTAACCCTGATACGCAGGCAGGAACTTCCTTATGTATTGATGTGGGCGACTGACCCGGAGCGCGTTCATCCGACCGTCGGCTATGACAACCAACGTGCCATGGGGCGCGTCACTGAGCATCTCGTCAACCTTGGGCATGTCCGTATTGGCGTGCTCACAGGTCCGTCCGATGTCCATCAGTTGTCGGCCGCGAGACTCTCGGGCATACGCGAGGAGTTGGGGCGTCATGGAATAGCCTTGCGGCCTGAAGCTGTGATCGCTACGCCGTATGACCCCGAGTCCGTTCGCTCCGCAGCGCGTCAATTTCTTTCCAGGGCAAATCCTCCGACTGCGCTTATCTGCAACAACGATTTCGTAGCGGCCTGGGCGCTTGCCGAGTGCAGAGCGCTCGGCGTTTCCGTTCCGGGTCAGGTGTCGGTAACGGGTTTTGGCGACTGGGATCTAGCCAGACTCGGTTCTCCATCGCTCACCACCATCCATTCCGATGCCGTTAAGATCGGACACCTAAGTGCTGAAAACCTGTTGGCGCAGGTCAACAACGTGGGTAATCAGCCCGTCAGGCAAGACGAGTTCGAAGCGGAACTCATTGTGCGGGAAAGTACCGCTGCAGCGCCGGCGGTATAGATTGGCCTGCTTTCGAACGACATACCTCAGCGAGCTTCGTGTCTGGAAGGCGCGGAGTATGCAGGTTGCGCGGATCCTGTCGGGACGCTGAAAAACTCCCTCGGTCGCGCGCTGCGGAGTGAACCGCTAAAGTCGCGTTACTGACGCGCACGGCCTTGGCCGCTCGCTTTGTGTTCATATGCGGCTGGCAACCGGTTGCACAGATCCTTGACCAGCGTGCCCACCCATGCGCGATCGTCACTACTGAGCCGCTCGAGTTGCTCGGCGATCTCCAGGCTGACATCTGTTGGCCGGTCGGACGCGCGCCTGAGCAATGTCACGACCGGAATTTTATAGAGATCCGCTAGCTCCAGCAGACGCGGGATGGTCGGCCAATGCGCGCCGCGCTCAAAGCGGCTTACGGTCTCGACAAAAACGCCAAGATGTTCGGCCACCTGCTCCTGCGTTAGCTGTGCATCGGCTCGGGCCGCTGCTAGCGCGCGCCCCAAATGCTTTGCGGTCTTCTGCTCGTTCACGGCAGTCAAAAGTCACCATTTCATGTTGTCATTCAACATGAGATGGTCTCTTCAATGTACTGATCTGATAACATCGCTTTATATTGGTTGGCAACATTAATTGTTGTCTTGTCGTGTGTTTTGCGTTTCCGTGTCACCGTAAGGGAGAGATATGTTGTTCACAGATGCAAACTGGGCCGAGTCGAGTGCGTTCCGGCGCGCCATCGCAAAGCCGTTCCAACCGTGGAGGTGTGTGGGATGGACGGACGACACGATCTGTTTCTGGGTTTTCCCCGCGCCCCAGTCTGACCGGACCGGAGCACTGCCCGACGGGTTGCTGGTCGTCGACCCGGCGGCGCTTCTCGATATCGCGAGTGAACTGACGTCAGGGAGCTTCTCTGTGTACGTCATGGATGCACCCGCCGAGGATCGGCCATCTGCGCGAATGCAACGCGTGACAGGCTTGTTGACCCAGCAGCAAATCATTGCGCCGGCGTACGACTACTGGTACAGAACGGAAGAGGGTGATCTGCATCCCTGCTCCCGGCTGCGGCATCGCCTTCCCAACGACGCCCCATTGCAGCTTGCACTCAACCTGGATGCACAGGATTGCAATGACCCGGTTGTAGACGCGACGTAGTCGAATCGGACATGGAGGACATCACCCGGTTGGTCCAGCTTCTGATGGATTTCGCGCCACGCGGAGAGCCGCTCGATCTAGGCTTCCTCGCCGAATACGGCGTGACGTCGGTCGAAGCGTCAGATCTCGTAACAGGCGGTTGGCTGCGGCGACTTTCTGACGACGCTTACCTACTCCGAGGTGATTTGCCGGCTCTCGACGGCACCGTTGCCTTTTTTGCCCGACGCCTTCCCGGGCTTCATGTGAGCGGCAAGGCCGCATTGGACATGCGAGGCATACGCTATTACCTGTACGCACGCCCCCGGATCAATCTGTGGGGCGCCGTGCCCTTCGAATTTCCTTCGTGGGCGAAAGAGTTGCTGTTGCTCACGTACGAGCACGACCGCCTGTTTGACGATGCCTTGCCGACGACGTTCGCGATTTCGGCGTTGCCCGCGCGTAGTGCAAGGATGCCGGTGGCGGCCACAGAACGTGCCATCCTGGAATATCTGGCCGGTTCTGTGCATGACGAAAGGCTGCACGAGGATAACGTCAATCTCGTGGGCATGCTGCGAAACATCCGCCTCGACGTGCTGCAAAAACTGGTTGATCACTGCCCGCAGCGCGATGTTGTCTGGACGCTCAAGTCTATCGGGGAAGATGAAGATTTCGAGTGGGCGAAGCAGCTAGTATGCTGAACCTTTTCACCGTGAAAACGATGGGCCATTAGCTGCTTCTGGTCGAATCCGGTATCTGTCGGGCGCGCTGGCGCACAGTACGCCGCGAGGCTCCCGTGCCGCCGACAACCGCCACGCGCTGGATTACCGTCACTTCATCGATTCTCTCAAGCGCAAGCCTCAGGCGTTCAGGGGACTTGCGTTTCGCGACGCGCTGTTTCCGCGCGATGCCCACCGCCGGACCTGGGAGCGGCTGGAGGCGCAACCGATGCAACGTCAGGCATGCAAGACCATGGTGGGGTTGCTCGAACTTGCAGGACACCACGGCGTTGAAGCGTTGCTGGCGCAGCGGCTTGATGCGTTACTCGTAGTCGGCGAACTGCCCGACCTGAAACAGTTGCGCGACGAATTCGCTCCGCGCGAGGCGCTGTGTCCCGAGGTGGTGGTCGAGATGCCTCTCATCGCAGTCTATGACGAACTCCTCGACAAGGCGGCCGCATGAACGCACCCGCCTATGAGAACGGTCGTCTGGCCCTGATGCTCAACGAGCTGCGCCTGCCCACCATCGGCAGGTTGTGGCCCGAGTTCGCGGAACGCTCTGACAAGGAAGGCTGGCAGGCTTCACGGCTGCTCGGCGCATTGCTCGAGCACGAACTGGCCGAACGCGCCAAACGACGCATCGAGCGCCACCGAACCGAGTCGCATCTGGACCCGACCAAGACACTTGCTACCTTCGATTTCGGCATGGTGCCGATGGTCTCGAAGGCGCATGTCACTGCGCTGGCAACCGGGGAATCCTGGCTGGAGAAAGGCGCCACGATTCTCCTGTTCGGGCCGCTTCGTGCCGGTAAGAGTCATCTGGGATCGGCCATCGGGCACGCGCTGATCGACGCTGGCTACCGGGTGCTGTTCACGCGCACCAGCGAACTCGTCCAGAAGCTGCAGGCTGCACGCCAGCGCCTGCAGCTGCCATCCGCGCTCGCGAAGCTCGATCGCTTCGATCTCATCATCTTGGATGACCTGTCGTATGCGCGCAAGGACCAGGCCGAAACCAGCGTACTGTTCGAGCTGATCGCCGAGAGGTATGAGCGAAAAAGTCTTTTAATAACGGCCAATCAGCCGTTCTCTGGCTGGAATGACGTGTTCCCCGACCCCGGCATGACGGTCGCAGCCATCGACGGGCTTGTCCATCACTCGACGATCTTTGAACTGTATGTGGAAAGCTATCGCCGTCGAAAGGCCAGCGACAAACAGAGCGCGCCGGCGACAATTACGATGGAGGCGCGACAACTTTAATTATCACGCGAAACAGAGTGGCATTATTGCGCTCACCGTCCCGGCATGACGCGCCAACCGTCCATTTTTTTTGCCGTGTATTTATTTGTGCCGTTAACTAAATAACAACGGCAACCGGTATGGGGAAAGACGGATGTTCGCAATCGAACATGGCGGTTGCGCGTATCAGCAATTGAAAAAAAATACCACAGACGATGTTTCCGATACAAACAGTATTCCGTCAGACTGCTCTGAAAACCGTTGTAGGACATATATCGACATTTCGGCTTTCCCATAAAAACCCGATTTTGTGCCGAAAAAGCTCTTACGTGCCCGTGTTATCCAGCCAGCCGTGCACGGCCTGGAAACAGCCGCCCACCACGTGCCCACACCGCAGGTCATGCCTCGATTCCCGGGCAGGCAAGCTATGCTTGTCCCTGACAGTGGGCGCGCGATTGGGGTGCTCCGGCTTCCGATCGTTGGAATATGGCGCATGAGCTGCTATTTCAGGACGTGTCAGGTGTGTAACTGATGGCGAACGCAAAAGCGTTGGTCAGGATCCACCGTATCCCGCCGCCGTCAATCAGAAGTGTGTTGCAATCATGATGCATGGATTACAGGTGCCAGAATGTTCGGTCAACTGGAACTAGCTGAGTATCTCGCAAGCCATCCGATGCCGGCTACCACGCGCGAACTGGTGGAGAAGATCCGGCGCAATCAGTCAGACTTCAATCCGTTCAATCATCAGGGTACACGAACGGTCGTGACGATTCGTTCCGCAAAAATGCAGCAGGGCGTCACCGTACAGAGCCGGACGCTACACGCCAGTGCGGCCATGTGGTATGAATTTGACGAAAAAATTCAGGAATACTATGCAAATGTGCATTCATTCACTGCAATTACTCAACGGGAAGATGGGAGCGTCGCAAACAAGTCGCAGCACTGGTTCGATTTTCTGATACTTGGGGACGGTGCGCCCCGCTTCGAGGACTGGAAAGAGGAGACGGTCCTATTCCAGATGCAAAAGAAAGAAGACGATCGATGGAAAAAGGTGGGCCGCTTCTGGCGTGATGAATGCGATCGCTGGCATGACCGCGCATGCGAGCAATATTGCGGGTCGCTTGGAATTGCGCATCAACTGCGGACGAACCGAGAGATTCCACGACGGTTTCTCGAGAATATTCGATATCTGCGGGATTTTTACGATCCAAGGACACCGGTTCTCTCCTCGGATACGGCAGAGCGGCTAAGGCAATGCGTACAGAACGGTCCGGTCAGTTACGATGACATGATGAAGCGTGAGGGATTCCAAGCGGATGTTCTGCTGTCGGCGATCGTCCAGGGTGTGCTGTTCGTTGATCTGAATACCGACAGTATTGGTAATCCCGCCGATCTGCTGATGCACCGCGATGCTGACCTTGCCGAGGCCGATCGGCTCATTCGCCGGGGCGACTTCATGTGCGAGCCGTTGCCCCTTCCCGGCCTTGCAGCGTGCCCAATCGGCACCCGACTGCAATATGGAGGAGAGGCGTGGACTGTTATCTTGGGTTCGACAGGACCGGACGCGGAGGTGCTTCTTACTTCAGGCGCGGGAGGGAGAATGAGCCTCCCCACCGAGACAGCAAGGCAATTGCTGGCCGAGCGCGCAACCGATGAAGAGCGCGTTGCTTTGCTTAACAGCGAGAAACGGCGCGCCATCGCTTCCTTAAGCAGGACGGAGCTCAAGGATGGAATAAAGAAATATAAGGCAGTAATCTTGGACGACGGGGCAGACCAGTATTCCGATGCGACTCTGGGCAGGTCCAGGCAGGCAATACGCGACTGCACCTTCGTACAGGATGTCCTGCTCGAGCTCGCACCGCATCACGCAGAAAAAGGTAACCGGTTACCCCGGCTTCCACCACTGGTCGAGTTGCTTGCGAAGACGACGATTGAGACCGTTCATAACGCGGCATCGGCCGGCAATGCAAAGAAGACTTACGACACCTACTGCGAGGAATGCATTAAACAGGGTGTCGTGCCCATGTCTTATCCAACATTGTGCCAACGGGTCAAGGCATACGAGGACCCGAATGCCCGGTTCGGCAAACGTGTTGCCTACCGGGACGGGCAGATTCCTCTGATCCTGGACGCGCGCGAGCCGGTGGATGGCGTAGCGCCCCACGAAGTCTGCTACATCGACCACACCGAGCCTAATCTCTTCACGAAGGGTCCTGAGGGACAGGACTGGGGAAAGCTCTGGCTCTCTGCGGCAGTGGACGGTAACGTAACCTGTGCACGCGCATTTTATCTCTCATATCGTCCACCATCCGCGCTGTCGGTGCTCATGACACTCCGGGACTATGTGCGTCGGTGGAGGCGCCTGCCGCGGATTGTGGTCTTTGACGGTGGCGCCGACATGCGCTCGCACGCGGTTGAACAGTTCTGCAAGATCCATAACATTGATGTGCGATATCGGGCAGGCGGTCGACCGCGTGGCGGCAAAGACGTTGAGCGGCTATTCGGTCTGACCGAGGAAGAACTGCTATCCGGTCTGGAAGGCTGTTCGATCCAGTTGAAGGAGGCTCGCACCGTAACCAAGTCAGTCGATCCTACGCGCCGCGCTGTCTGGACGTTCCCTCAGCTTTACCGCGCGATGGAATCCTTTCTTTTCGACTTCAGATACCGTCGGCACGTTCATCCGGGGCTGGGTATGACGCAGTGTGACTACGAGCAGGCCAGGCTCGAACAGACAGGCCGGCGGGACCATATACGGGTCGAATTTGACGAGAATCTGCTTCTGCTCACGGCGCCTTCGCCACCACGCAGCGAACACAAGGTTCACGCGCAACGGGGTGTGTGGGAGAGCGGCATGTTTTATTGGCATGCGGAATTTGCAAAGGTCGGCGGGAAGCCGTGTCCGGTCCGATACGAGCCGTGGCTGGCGAACGTCATCTATGTCTATGTTGGTCATTGCTGGGTGACGGCCCTCGCGCGTGACCTCGAGCCCTACTGGGGTCGAACGCGCTACGAAGTGGAGTACGCCAAGCGGATGGAGCGAAATTTCAACCGCCTTGCTGCAGAACGTGACCGCCATACGACATCGCGGGCCGTGCGTCTTGGGCAGGTAAGAACGCCTATAAGTTTTGACGAGACCACTGCAAAGAAACAGAAGAGCGAATTGGAGCTTTATAAGGCGCTTGGAATGGGAACTGCAAGAGCCATTGATCTTGGCATGGTACCTCGTCAGGAACCAGCTTGCAGTTCAGCCTCTGGGCCCGATTCCTCGGAGGTGGACATGGCGCCCGATGCGGCGATCGCGCGAGCTGGTGGAGAAGCGGCTGCCGAACTTGCCGCGCTGTCTGATCCGACCTCTTCCGCATGGAGCGAGCCAGATGAAGCTGGACTTCTCTAAGACAATACACAGGATTACGTACGAAGAGAGGCTGATGTATAGCAGGCTGACTCGTGAGCAGGTCCTCGCGCTTCCCGATGCGCAGAAAGTTCGCTACTTTTATTCGCTGAGAGTAAAGCATCTTCTTCGTGACGGTGCGGAAGCTAAGCTAACGGATCTGTTGGGGCCGTGCACCGATACCGGAATAATTACACTTTTCGGGCCAACCGGAGGGGGCAAGACAGCGCTGGCCGAGACAGTTGGTTCCCGGATGAACTCGACTGAAGCCGGTCATCGGCCATATATTTATGTGAGAGCGCCCGCTTTTGGAGCCGCAAAAGTATCCTGGGGTGGTTTTTTCAGAAAAATCCTGGAGGCAGGTCAGGAACCGATGATTGACGCGAAGCGCTCATGGGGCGTGCGGGACAATCGTCTGATCGGCTCGAGTAGTCGGGCTGACCTCCCGGCTTTGCAAAATGCGGTATGCCAGATGCTGAAAAACCGTGACACACGGCTACTCGTCGTTGACGAAATTCTCCATATCCTGCGATATGGTGATCACGATAAAGCCTTGGACTCGGTGAAAGACCTGTCGGACGCCGTTTCAACCCAGATTCTGTTGATCGGGCCTTATGATCTGTTCGGCATGGTGACAAACTATGACCAGGTGGTGCGGCGAGGCGAAATGGTTTATCTCGGCCGGTACAGGAATGATCGACCGGATAAAGTTCGGAACAAAAGCGATGTGGATGAGTACAAAAATATTATAAGAAAACTGATGGAACGCTGGCCACTGGAGCTGGTGCCGCGATTTGAACTGGTAGCAAGCGACTTGTTGACGGCGACGTTAGGTATCGTCGGATTGCTGAAGGAATTTTTGACGCGATGTCTGATTTGCCAGATAGAGAACTCGGGAAGGTGGAAGGAAGGCTTCATACCCGTTGCGCTCAAGAAGAAGCACTCTATCGAAAAGATCCGGAAAGCAGTCGAGGCCGGTGAAGCCATGTTGATAAGAGAAAATTTCGATGAGTCAACCATTGAACTGGATCGCGTTGCGGAGATGGAAAAGCTCGTGGCGGGAAGGTGAAGTGAACGCAGATACGATGCAGTCCGCCATGTCCGAAGACTTGCGTTCCGGTCTACCGCTGGCGCGAGAACCTGTTCCGTTGTTTTATGGGCTTCTGCCAATGGGGATAGGGACGGGAGATTGCGAAGGTCTGGTGAGTTACCTTTGCAGGTTGGCTTTGGCGCATTGCGTTAGCGTCGATGATCTGGTCAACATGGGACTGGCGCGGTATTCCGCAAACGATTTCAAAATCTGGCGTCATTTCTCGACGTGGATGAAAGACCGCGCGGTGGATGTCTTTGCGAAGCAACGCACGCTGGCACTCCGGGACGCCCTCGTCGGAGCGACCGGAATTCAGGCGGTCGGTCGGCTTTCGCTAGCTTCTCTTGATGGCGTCATAGATTTGGCGGGCATGTCCTCTCTCCGTCTTCGCCACTGTCCGCTGTGCTACGGAGCCGCAGAGTTTGCCCAACTGCACCGTCCGCTTCTTTGGGATCTGAAGGCAGTCAGTTGCTGTCCGGTTCACGCGGTGCGACTGGTCGATTCTGAATGCGGACGGGAGACACCCCAACGCCGTCCGAGGTGGCATAGAGTTCACATGCCAGGGGTCTGTACCGAGTGTGGCTCGATCGCCTACGCTTGCCGGGCGGTTTCCCACGTAGGCGCGTCGCTCGCAGAGCAGTGGGTGGCGCGTCAGTCAGCGATGCTCATTGCTGCGGTCTCGGATGGCGAGAATTTTGACGCACCGTTGGCGCCTGAGCGTATCCGCGGGCTCGCGACCCAGATAGGCGATGGCTTCCCATTTCGCGCAGCTGCAGTATGCGGGTTCAACAAAGCCAGGCTATACGATTGGATTCACGGAGTCAGGCTTATCAAGTACGCCCCTCTGCTCGCGCTCTGCGCGGCATGCGGTATAAATGTCGTTGATGTGTTGCGAGGCCCGGCGCAATGCTCCGAAGGGGCGGACTTTCGCTATAAGCCTCACGCGCGCCGAACTCGGATCACTTCTCTTGATGAGTTGCGCGAAAAGATAGATTCTGCGCTTGCTGTCCTGCAAGATCCCTCCGTGGCGGCTGTTGCGGCTTATATAGGTTGCGACCGTTCAACCATTTCGAAACGTCTGCCGGAGGAGGCGGCGATGCTCACAGCGCGTTGGCGCTCGGCAAGAAGCATTAATACGGCCGCGCGCATACTTGAGGCACAAGCATCGATTGAATCCGTTGCCCAGAATCTGAAGAACGCAGGTAAATCCGTTACGCTACGCAATGTGTGGCTCGAATCGGGCATTTGTGTAAGTCGAGGCTCACGCTTTGAAGAGCCTTTCAGGCGTGAGCAGGATGCGCAGAACGACTAGTCTCGTCAGCCGCTGCATTAGTACAGCGCGAGTAGGGCGATGCCGAAGTGCAGCGATTGCACCAACGAGGAGATGACAGGTTAGTCGTTCACATTGCCCGAGGTTTTTCGATCACCAACTCCAAACAGCGTGCTCGCCGATCTGCTTCTAGCGCGCGTAGGCTAGATTTCTTGAATTGTCGAGTCTTCGATACGTAATGGTTAGTTGCACTAGTTGATAAAGGTACGTACCGTGGTAAATCAGGTAGATGTGCAAACGACGGGAACCATCCTTTATCCGTTGAAGCCTATTGGTCTCGGTTTGTGGGACTGCGAAAGCGTCGGAAGCTTCATGCGTCGCCTCGCGTTCCAGCACTGCGTACCTTATGTGAAATTAAAATCGTACCTTTCCGAAATTTATCCGAGTCGTCGCGGATTGCGCAATCGATATAACAGTCCGGGCAAAGAGGCAGAATCGCTCACTTTAGCGACGGGCTGCGACGGTCTTCATAAATGCGCACTACTACCATTTCGAAATAACTTCGCTTTAATGATCGGAGGGATAGATGGCGCCGGGCGTTATTGCCCTGTGTGTGTTGAGGAATCTCCATTTCCAGATGCGTGGGGCCGGGTGCTGTGGGACATTTCCATAGTGGACGCATGTCCATTCCATGAGATCGACTTAATGTCTTGCTCGTGTCTCATCCCGATGCAGTACGGGTCCGCAAAGGCACCGAATCTATTTGGTGTATGTCCATGCTGTGGATCGGTGTCGTATGGCTGTTCCGAACACCCTGCAAGACGGGCAACCGGGAACAAACTTATAATCGCCTCGCAGATGGCCGATCTGATTGCGGCGATATCGGATGGCAAGGAGTTTGATCGTGGCGTCGCTGCTGAGGCGGTCTTGTGCCACCTCGTTGATGAGTTCGGCAGCGTAATGGAGGCATCCCGATTTTTTAGAATGGATGTGGGTCACTTGTATACGCTTGGCGGCCGATCAAGGGTCCCCATCGATTTGCTGATGACGATATGCTTGACAACTGGCGCGAATCTCGTACGTCTGCTTGACGGGAAAATCGAGCGGGCTTACCAGCCGTCCGATGCTATCCCCCGGGCGCGCCGCAGGACGATCCGCGATGCTGAGCTCGCTCTAGCGTTTCAACAGGCGGCTGGTGAGATGCCTGGAATGTCGTTACATGAACTCGCGCAATCGGTGCGCGTCGCTCCAAGGAGGATGGAAGTAATACTCCCGGAACTAGTAGCCACCATAAGAAGAAAGGACGAAATTGAAAGGGCCAAGAGGCGTCGCGCGCGTAGGCAACGGCTCGTGCAAAGGCTGCATGAGATCAAGAGAGAAGTTGAGGCGACGGGCGGCCGGCTTACAGAGTGCGTTGCTCGCTCGGAGACAGGGGCAGGGTTCTGGCCCGGCACGGAAAGCAGTCGCATACTGAAACTGGTAATACGAGGTAAGCTTTAGTTGGGGGCAGCTCATACTCGTCCCGAGACACCCCGCACGTTTTCTGCTCGCCTCCATATTCGCTTTGGGTGGGGAAAATAAAGCATAAGTCGGCCAGTATTTGCAATAAAGCATAAGGCTGTTTTGACGATCAACTTACGCTTTGTTTGTCACCCGCGCACACACCGAAACCCCGCATACACATACTGATAATGCGCTTGAAACCAGTTTCGAAACGCGGGTCTCAACATGCATTGCGCGGTGCGTGGCGAACCACCCTTCAATACGTAATGCTGCCCATCGAAGAAATTCGCTGAGTATCCCAGGTAGAACGGAAACGGCTCGAACCCCGGCAACGCATCGAACAACGTCGAGGTCCATTCCCAGCCGTTGCCGAACTGACCTTCCACCCCGAATGCGCTGATGTTGTCGGGATGCGCATCCACGGCCTGCGGATCCCAGCTGCGAAAATCGAAGTTGCCTGATGCTGCGTGCGGGGCGCCGTGCGCGGCGCGCTGCCACTGCGCTTCGGTTGGCAATGCTTTGCCGGCCCAGCGGGCGTACGCACTGGCTTCCGCGTGGCTGACGTAGACCGGCCAGTCGAGCGGCAAGGGGATCTCTTCGAACATGGTGCGCAGCATCCACTCGCCGTCACCGTCGCGTTGCGACCAGCCGGCGGGGTGGCTGATGCCCTCGCTCTCCTTCCAGACCCAGTCCTTGTCTTTCCACCAGGCCCGCTGGTGGTATCCACCGGCAAGCAGGAACTCGCGGAAGGCGCCGTTCGTCACCATGTAGCGGTCAATCTCGAAGGTGGGCACGTCGACGCGCAGTTCTCCGAACTCGTTGTCCCAGCCGAAGCGGCCGCTGTCGCGCGGCATGCCGAGCAGCGTCGAACCAGCCGGCACCTGGACCATGGCCGCTTCTTCCGGCCCGAAGGTGCGACGCTCGGAACTCGTCGCCGCCTGGCCGTCTTCGCGGCCAGGTGCGCCTACCTTCCACGCAAGCGGCAACTGATGCAGCATGTAGGCGAGCGTCTCGGCATGCATCAGACGGTGCTCGATGGCCACGTTCAGCAACTGCGCGGCCGTGGCATCCTGGGCGTCATCCGCCTCGGGGTCGCCGTCGATGTTCAAGGCCGCCAGTTCACGGTCGATCTGTTCGCGTGCCTGCTGGCCGTAGCCGTGCACGGCCTCCAGCGACGGCCAGTCGTCGGGCACGTCGGTCGGCAGGCCGCCGTCGACCGGGTCGATGCCGAAGGCAAACAACTGGTCGAGCGAAGCATTGAAAGCGGGCAACGTGCACAGACGCTGATCGAACAGATTCCGGTCGAACGCCTCGAGATGGCCGATGTAGAACACGACCCGGTGACGCTCGCGGATCGGCCGTTCGTACAGGTACTCGGGTTTGACGATGGAGAAGAGGGCGTCTGTGATCTGACGCGCGTCGATCAGGCGCTGGACTAGCGGATGATGCGGGGTGGGGTCACGATTCATGTCGCCGGGTCTCCTGGATGGGGGACAGTTTGAAGACTGTACCGCAGTCGCAGGAGACGTGCCAAGGCGGAGCCACAGGGGAGGCGGATGGTGGTGGAACTGAAGCGTCCGGGGACAGGCGCGGCGCGCGGGGCCGCGCCGTGTGACGCCTCACGGCTTACACGTGCCGCAGTCCGTCCAGATCGACGATACGGATGAACTTGCCTTGCGTGTCGATCAGGCCGCGCTTTTGAAATCTTGACAGGGTGCGGCTCACGGTTTCCAGCGTGGTGCCGAGATAGCTGCCCATGTCCTCGCGCGTCATGCGCAGGTTGAATTCCGCGGACGAATATCCGCGTTTTGCGTTGCGTTCCGATACATCGAGCAGGAACGCGGCAACCCGTTCGTCGGCGGACAGCGAGCCGAGCACCATCATTTGCGCGGCCTCGCGGACGATCTGCTCGCCCATCAGCTTGTGCAGACGCTCCTGCATGGAGCCGATGTCGCGGCACAGACGCTTGAGCTTGACGTACGGAATGATGCAGACGGTGCTGTCTTCCAGCGCGGTTGCGCTGCAGGCGTGCCGGTCTTCGCTGATGCCGTCGAAGCCGAGTGCCTCGCCGGCAAGGCGCAAGCCCGTGACCTGCTCGCGGCCGTCGCGATAAGCCAGGGTGGTTTTCAGCGAGCCGGAGCGCACCGCATACAGATTGCCGAACGCGTCGCCGGAGCGGTATAGCGTCTCGCCGCGCTGGACCGGGCGCGCGCTGCAGATGAGCGCTTCGAGCTTCGGCAGTTCGTCCGGGGAGAGACCTTGCGGCATGCAGAGCGGCCGCATCGCGCAGTTCGAGCAGCGCGCGATGCTGCGGGGTACCGGCAGGCTGGTGGAGGGGCGGCGGCGACGGGCTGGAGGCCGAACTACGGCGGTGGGCGTAAGCATGGTGTACGACCGTTTGTAAGGGAATTAATCCATTGTCCCACCGTGGTTATCCACCGTTTCGCGGCAAAATGACGCGTCAAGCCGATGCGGCGTCGTGCTCCTGTCCTGCCGCCGAAGGCACCAGCAGCACAGGTAGCGCAGCCTGACGCACGCAGCGTTCGGCAACGCTGCCGAGGAACAGCCGCTGGACGCCCCGGCGCCCGTGCGTGCCCATGACGAGCAGATCGGCGTTGAACGCGGCGGCGGCCTTCAGCACCACGGTGGCGACATCGTCGACCGCCGTGGCCTCGGCGACCGCCACCTCGCCGGAAACGCCTTTTTCGCGCATCGCCTGGGTAAATTCTGCGCCCAGTTCCTTGCCCTGTTCGATCAGCCGGTTACGCAGGATAGACGGGTCATAGCCGGGCGCCTCGAAATACATTGGCGTGTTTTCGACGACGTAGAACGGCTGGAGTACCGCGCCCATGGAACCCGCCAGGTTCAGCGCAGATTCAAATGCGCGGCGCGAGGTATTGCTGCCGTCGACCGCTACGAGGATACGTTTGTACATGTTGGACTCCGCGTGGAAAGGGTTCGGGACCGGCTGCGCCTGTTGCCGCCTGATTGCCGGTTTCAGCTTAGATCATGTGCGGGATTGTGTTTTTTTGTCGGGATGTAAATCAAACACTTGGCAAATTTCCGCAGGTAGGGTCATATAGGCGGAACGCCGTCCGGTGAGCCTTTGCGGCGGGCGTGCAGTCCACCTAACCAATCTTTGAGCAGGCAATCCACCCTGTTTGCCTTACAATTGTGGCCTATTCTGACAAGCTGAAACCTTCATCGATGATGAACGAGCGCAAATCGACGGGCCTGCCCGACAAGATCTACGGCGACATCCTCAATCGCATACTCGAAGGCGAGTACAAGGAAGGCGAGCGGCTGCCCACCGAACACGCGCTGGCCGAGCGCTTCGAGACCTCGCGGCCCACGGTACGCGAGGCGCTGGCCCGTCTGCGTGCCGACGGCATCATCGTGACGCGGCACGGCTCCGGCACTACGGTCGCGCGTCGCCCCGATCCAGACGTGCGCCGCTTTGCGCCGCTCGAAACCCTCTCCGATATCCGTCGCTGCTACGAATTTCGCATTGTCACAGAGGGCGGTGCCGCCGAACTCGCCGCGGAAAAAGCCGAAGTGGACGACATCGACGCGATACAGTTCGCGTGGGACGAGCTGGAGCGCATCGTCGAAACCCAGGGGATCGGCGCGAAGGACGACTTCTCGTTTCACCTGGCGGTTGCGCGGGCGTCGAAGAATCCATTCTTCATTACCGTGATGTCCTTTATCGAAGAGCAGATCGTGTTCAGCATGAACCTGTCGCGCAACCTGTCGCTGGTGAAGACGGTCGAGCGGCAGCGGCTGGTGCAGGCCGAGCATCTCGCGGTGCTCGAAGCAATCCGCCGCAAGGACGGCCCCGGGGCCGGCCGGGCGATGCGCGCGCACCTCGAAAATGCGCTCGAGCGGATGTTCGGTTCCTGAGTTATCCCAGTCTCTGCGGGCCGCGTCGAACGCGGCCCGTTTTTTTTGAACGGTCCGGCCTCGTGTCTGGCTCCCTCATGCTCCTTTACGCGCTACGCCGCGTCGTGCCGAAGTGAATCTTCCCCGCCCCCTGCCTTTCCGTGACGCGCTGCTGGCAATGCTCGGCATCGCCCTCGTCAACATGCTGGTCGCCCTCGACCAGACCGTGGTCAGCACCGCGCTGCCGTCGATCGTCTCCGAGTTGCGCGGTTTCGAGTTTTACGCGTGGATCGCGAGTGCCTACCTGCTGGCGTCCGTGGTGACGGTGCCGGTGTTCGGGCGCCTTGGCGACTATTTCGGCCGCAAGCGCTTTGTGATCGCAGCGGTGATCGTCTTCACGGTCGCCTCGCTTCTGTGCGGCGTGGCGCCCACCATGCCGTTCCTCGTGGTGGCGCGCGGCCTGCAAGGCGTAGGCGGCGGGATGATGGTCGGCACCGCGTTCGCCTCGATTCCCGATCTGTTCCCCGACGCCCGCGCGCGGGTGCGCTGGCAGGTCATCATGGCGGCGGCTTACGGCATCGGCACGGCGGCGGGGCCCTCGCTCGGCGGCTGGCTGAGCCAGCAGTTCGGCTGGCGTTCTACCTTCCTCGTCAATCTGCCGGTCGGCGCGCTTGCGCTGTATTTCATCTGGGCGCATCTGCCGAATTACCGGCGTGCCGTGACCGGCGAGGTGCGTATCGACTGGAGCGGGGCGGTGCTGGTGGCGCTCGTGCTGGGCGGCCTGCAGACGTTTATCGAGGCGGTGCCCAAGTCGGGGCTGACAACGGCCAATCTGCTGCTGGCGGCGTTCGTCGTGCTTGGCACCGGCGCGCTGCTGGTTTGCGAGCGCCGGGCGACGCACCCCATCATTCCGCTCGACCTGTTCAGGGACGCCCAGCTCGTGACGCTGTTCACCCTCTCGCTGCTGTCCGGTTTCGTGATGTTTTCGCTGATTTTCTTCGCGCCGTTGCTACTGCAGGGCGGCTTTGGGCTGACTCCGCAGGAGGCCGGACTGCTTGCGACGCCGATCGCCGCCTGCATCGCGCTCGGCAGTCTGATCAACACGCGGATTGTGATTCATTTGCCGAAGCCGACGCTGATCCTGTCGATCGGTTTCATGCTGCTGGTGATCGCTTCGGTCGGGATCGCACTGGCGACGCCGGCCACACCGCATCTTTATCTCGAACTGGCGATGGGCGCGGTCGGCATCGGACTCGGCTTCATTCTCAACAATCTGAACGTCTTCGGCCAGGAGATCGCGGGCCGCGAGCGCTTCGGCATCACGACGGCGTTGTTGCAGTCGAGCCGGATGGTGGGCGGGATGCTGGGTACCAGCATCGTCGCCACGATCATCAACCGCCGCTACGAGACGGGCGTCGCGGACGCGTTGCAGGTGCTCGGCGAACCGGTGGCCTCCACCTGGTTGCCAAAGTTGTCTGACCCGCGGATCCTGATCGATCCAAGCCTGCGCGATACCTTGCTCGGCGAGCTGGGGCGGGCGGGTCTCGCGGGTCCGGCGCTAGTGGAAGCGGCACGCCATGTGCTGGTTCAGTCCATCCATATCGGCGTGGTGCTCACGGGCGTTGCCGCGCTGGTGGCGGCTTTTGTGGTCCGCCGGATCTCGAATATCACGTTCAGACGCAGCGCCAATTAAGTCACATTTTTACCGTTTTTCAAACACCATAATCAGTTATCCGGAAATAATTCCTGATTTCCTGTGTTTATCGGCTCGTCCGTAGGGCATAAAAAACGCGTGAAAAACGGTATGCATGTTGGGTCGGATTTGCACCTACCTACCTGGATAGGTGTGTCCTTTTTCAGGGTCCATCAAAATTCAGACGAATAATGGTTAATCCACCTGAGAGACTCAAAAAATGGAATTACTCGAAAATCACTGGAAAGCACCCGTCACCATTCAAAACCGGGCCGTTGACGTCGCAGAAGAGACTCCGGCCACCGCAGTGGATCGGCATCTCATCATTGCTTACAGGAAAATGAAAAAGGAAAGCCAGCGCCGTTTCTGGGCGCGCTTTGGCGTGACGCAGTCGCGCGGCAGCCGGTTCGAATCGGGCGCGGAAATTCCGCCGCCGGTTTCAATCCTGCTGGGGCTTTACTTCCTGAAAACGGTTTCCGACAGCGATTTAGGGCGTGCTGAACGCGTGATTTACAGCCGCGACGCCGCTGCGCTGCTTAGCCCGGGTCAATAAGACCGAGTTGAGCGGCAATCACGGCCGCCGCGCGCCGTGAGTTCACCCCGAATTTTGCCCTGATATTCTTTACGTGGAAGTTCACTGCAGCTTCCGAGCAACTAAGAATATGTGAGATTTCCCAGGTGGATTTACCGCGCGCGGTCCAGTTCAGGCATTCCCGTTCACGTGGCGTCAATTGCGGCAGGACACTTTTCGCGTGCGAGTTGAGATGCCGGCGGCTGGTGTCGATTACCAGGTCGCGCAGCAGGACGAGATTGGGCAGCACGCCGTCGATGTGGGTCCAGAACGTGTCGGTCCCGTGGAAGTTGTTGGCGACGCACAGCATGCCGGCTTCCTGGTTGGGTCCATGAATCGGTAACGACACGCCGGAGCGCAGGCCGTGCGAGCAGGCGAGTTCGTAAAGCGCCCGCTGATCCCGTGTGGCAAAGAGTTCGGGTGACCAGACCAGCGGCGTTGCGCGGGTGAGGCAGTGGCTGACGACGGGATCGATGTGCATGTATCCCTGCTCTTCATAACTGCGGCGCCAGCTTTGCGAATAGGTGCTGCGCACATATGCATCTTCCAGACGCATGCCGGGCCGCGGCAGCATTGCAATCAGAACCCGGTCGAAACCCCAGCCGCCTGCAATAGTGGTAATCGCGTTGAACCACGTTGCTTCGTCCGGAGCGTCCACGAGTGGCGACATTTGCTCAGTAAAATGTAGCGACACTTTCGATTCCTCAATCACAGCGGCCCAGCTGCGGGCTTCGCCGGCGCGAACTCGCGACCGGCATGATAATGGGCAGCAATCTATCACCGTTTATTACTGAGCGGCTCGAAAAACGAAGTCCGGACCCATATTCCGGACTTTCAGAATCTCTCCGCGCGGCGGATAAACCAATACTATCTTCGCTCGGCGAAAATTTGCCCGGACTGGTTACCGCTTGTAAGACCAATGCCCCGGCTGCTGCGGATTCCTCAAAAAATTGTCAAATCAGCCCGGCTGAAAACGATTTCCGGACGATTTAACAATTGTCCCGGACCGGTTTTTGCGCGCGGAACAGCATCATAGTTTCAAACACTTGATATCGGCAATAATCTTCAAAAATTTAGCTGCCAGGGTTGAATGGGTTGTCCGGCGTGCCGGAATTCTGTTCAAATCGCCCAACGGTTAATGGCCGGGTACTTATAAAAACCAAGGCCAAAAATAGAGTGCCTATTCGAGCGATAAAACTGCGCGAAAGATTATGTTCTGCCTGTTTGACCATTTTCTGGTTTGTTCCGCCTGGCCGATTTCGGTGCCGCCTGGCCATCGACGCTTATCCAGCGTGAACTAACGAATCTTGACTGGGCCGCGACGACCGTCGGTTTAAATGTTGTCATACGAAATTTAAGTCACCGATCCGGCCTAAGGAAAAAACCTCTGACAGCACCGACAGGCCGGCTTGAAGACCAGGATCGAAAGGTTGCTTTCGGCACCGCGCGTGCATGCTTGCGCGAGCACATCCTCCGAGCGTCTCGCAAATGTTGTTTGACAACCTTGCGGACCCGGTGCTACCTTGGCATCAATTCTTCGACACTGTGCTGAGGCGCCATGAAAATCTCCCCCATCCTCGATAGCGAGTTTGCCGCCACCGTGATGGCCGTGCCGCCGCTGGCCCGCCGCGCCGATTATTCGCTCGACGCCGCCGAAAACCAGAAGCTGATCCGGCACATCGAAGCCGGCGGCGTGCGCACCTTGCTGTATGGCGGCAACGCCAACCTGTATCACGTGGCCGTGAGCGAATACCGCGAACTGCTCGACATGCTCGCGGAAAGCGCGGGTCCGGACACCCGGGTGATTCCGGCCATCGGCGCCGACTATGGCAAGATGCTCGACCAGGCCCGCATCCTCGCGCAGACCTCGTATCGCACGGCGATGGTCCTGCCGCTCGCCGGCTTTACCACTTCCGAAGGCGTCGAAACCGGTCTCAAGCGGATCGTCGACGCCGCGGGAATCCCGCTCACGCTCTACGTCAAAAGCGAAAACTACGTGGACGTCGACACGCTCGCGCGCCTCGTCGACAGCGGCACGCTGATCGCGGTCAAGTACGCCATCGTGCGTGAGAACCCGGCCGACGACGTGTATCTGCGCCGTCTGCTCGAAAGCGTGCCAGCCGCTAAACTGGTGTCCGGCATGGGCGAACGTCCGGCGCTGGTGCATCTGCGTGAATTCGGTCTCGCAGCATGGACCACGGGCTCCGGCTGCATCGCCTCGCATGCCGTCATGGCGTTGCTGCGTGCCATCAAGGCCGGCCAGATGGACGAGGCCCAACGCCTTTATGACGCTTTCATGCCGCTCGAAACCTTGCGCGACGATATTTCGCTGATCCGCGTGCTGCACGACGCCGTGACTTTCTCGAAAATCGCGGACATGGGACCGATGCTGCCGCTGTTGAGTTCGAGTCCAGTGGGGCATCATGCGAGTATCGACAGCGCGACACAGGCGCTGCTCGCTTTCGAACGCCAATTTGCGGAAACCTCCGCGGCACGTTAAGGGAATTGCAAGATGCAGATCACAGGGGACATGCTTTTGGGTGGTTCCGCAGTACGCGGGACCAAAGGCACATTGCGCGCGTTCGATCCGGCGCGTAACGCGGAGATCGAACCCGCGTTCGGCGCCGGCGGCGCAGCGGATGTCGACCGCGCATGCGAGCTGGCGGCCGAGGCGTTCGACGCTTACCGTCATGCGCCGCTCGAGACGCGCGCACGTTTTCTGGAAGCGATCGGCGAGAATATCGTCGCGCTCGGCGACGCGCTGATCGAGCGCGCTCACGTTGAATCGGCGCTGCCCAAAGCGCGCCTCGAAGGCGAGCGCGCACGCACGGTCGGGCAGCTCAAGCTGTTTGCAACGCTCGTGCGCGAAGGCCGCTGGCTAACCGCTACGCTCGACTCCGCGCTGCCCGAGCGTAAGCCGTTGCCGCGCTCTGATTTGCGTCTGCAGAAGATTCCGGTCGGGCCGGTTGCAGTGTTCGGCGCGAGCAACTTCCCGCTCGCATTTTCCGTGGCGGGTGGCGATACCGCCTCCGCGCTGGCCGCCGGTTGCCCGGTAGTCGTCAAGGCGCATCCGGCGCACCTCGGCACCTCTGAACTGGTCGGACGGGCCATTCAGAAAGCCGTGGCCGATAGCGGTCTGCCGGAAGGCGTGTTCTCGCTCGTCATCGGCGCGGGCAATGAAATCGGCGAGGCGCTGGTCAAGCATCCGGCCATCAAGTCGGTGGGCTTTACCGGTTCGCGGCGCGGCGGCCTGGCGCTGGTCGACATCGCCTCGAAGCGTCGCGAGCCGATTCCCGTGTTCGCTGAGATGAGCAGCGTCAATCCGTTCTTCGTGTTCCCCGGTGCGCTGGCGAAGCGCGCCGAAGCGCTGGCGAATGCGCTGGTCGATTCGGTCACGCTTGGAGTGGGCCAGTTCTGCACGAACCCGGGCCTCGTGCTGGTGCTCGAAGGGCCGCATACGCGCGGCTTTATCGACGCTACCGCGCAGGCGCTCGCCAAGAAAAGCGAGCAGACGATGCTGACCGCCGGCATCGCCGCTGCCTATAAGGACGGTGTCAAGCAACGCGCGGAGCAGAGCGGCGTACAAAGCGTGGCGCAGGGCACGCCATCGGAAGCGACTTGCGCCGCCATCCCGGTCCTGTTCGAAACCACGGCGGCGAAATTTCTCGCGACAGCACAACTCGAAGACGAAATCTTTGGGCCGACCTCGTTGATCGTCACCTGTGCGGACATCGACGAAATGCTCAAGGTGGCCGGCCATCTCGAAGGCCAGCTGACGGCGACCCTGCAACTCGAAGCCGACGATTACGCACTGGCGCGGCGTCTGTTGCCGACACTCGAGCGCAAGGTAGGCCGGATTCTGGCGAACGGGTTTCCGACGGGCGTCGAAGTTTCACATGCGATGGTTCACGGCGGCCCGTTCCCGGCTACGTCCGACGGGCGTGCGACTTCAGTGGGTGCGACCGCAATCGAGCGCTTCTTGCGCCCGGTCTGCTATCAGGACTTGCCGGCCGAACTGTTGCCCGAAGCGTTGCACGACGATAATCCGCTCAAGCTCTGGCGCCTGCGCGACGGCAAGCTTGTGCAGGGATAAGCGTCGATCGCTTCGCACGGGCGCCGAACGAGGCGCCGTGCGAAGAAGCGCCATAAGGGCGTCGCAAGAGGCACCAAACGAAGCATCCAAAGGACATTGCATGACCGAGACAAACCGACGCTATCCCGACCCCGCCGTCCGTATTCTCGATCCGCGTTTCAAAGCCTTGCGTCTTGCGTCGGCTTCAGTCGAATGCCTGTACCAGGGCGCGCGCTGGTCGGAAGGTCCGGTATGGTTTGGCGACGGGCGTTATCTGCTGTGGAGCGACATCCCGAACAACCGCATTCTGCGTTGGGATGAACACAGCGGTACGGTGACGCCGTTTCGCCAGCCGTCGAACAACGCCAACGGTCACACGCGCGATCGTGAAGGGCGGCTCATCGGTTGCGAGCATCTGACACGCCGCGTCACGCGTACCGAGTACGACGGTTCGATCACCGTGCTGGCGGATCGTTACAACGGCAAACGCCTCAATTCGCCTAACGATGTGGTCGTGAAGTCGGACGGCTCGATCTGGTTTACGGATCCCACCTTCGGCATCGACGGGTTTTACGAAGGCGAGCACCAGGAATCTGAATTGCCGGCCTGCGTGTACCGCGTGGACGGGCAGAGCGGCGAAGTGACGATGGTGATCGACGATGTGCTTGGCCCGAACGGCCTCGCCTTCTCGCCGGATGAAAAGATTCTGTACGTGGTCGAGTCGCGTAGCGAGCCGCGCAAGATCCGCGCGTTCGACGTCAGCGGCAACACGCTTTCGAACAACCGCGTGCTCATCGATGCGGGCCCGGGCACGCCGGACGGTTTCCGCGTGGATATTCACGGCAACCTGTGGTGCGGCTGGGGTATGGGCACCGACGAACTCGATGGTGTGCGCATCTTCACGCCGCAAGGCGAGGCGATCGGCCATATTGCATTGCCCGAGCGTTGCGCGAACGTCTGCTTTGGCGGCGTGCATCGCAATCGCCTGTTCATGGCGGCGAGCCACGGTTTGTATTCGCTGTACGTGAACACGCAGGGTGTGAAGGGCGGTTAAGCATCAAAAGGATTTTGCTGAAACAGGCTACGGCGTCTTGCCCGCGCTTTAGCCTGCGATTTGCTTGACGTGATGAATGGGCGCTGGCTATGTTGCATTGAGAGACACGTACCGCGGGCACCGCAATCCGACCGGCGGACTTCCATACCAAGAAGCGAGGAGACGTAATGACTTTTTCTGGCAGCTTGTCAGTCAGGTTAGCGAGTATCTGCGTGGCAGTGGGAACAGCGTTGGGCGCGACCTTCGCGTCGCCGGCCTATGCAGACCCCGTCACGCTCAATATCGTCGATGTAGCGGGCGATCTTCAGTTGACGCAAAAGGGCTTTGAGGCGTTCAAGGCGAAGTACCCGAACCTCGTGGCGAACATCACCTATACGAACGCTCCGGCGCCGCAATTGCCCGGCAAGATCAAGGCGATGCAGGCGGCTGGCCGCTCCGATATCGATCTGGTGCTGACCGGCACGGACGCACTCGCTGCAGGCATCGAACAGAGCCTGTGGACCAAGCTGCTGCCGGAGCAGGCCGCCACCTTCCCGGGCGTGCTCGACAAATACGCGCCTGGTCCACGCAAGATGCAGGACCTGGCGCAGGGCTTTGGGCTGGAAGTGGCGTACATGCCGGCTGGACCGCTGCTCGAATACAACCCGGCCAAGGTCACCGATCCGCCGAAGACTCCCGATCAGTTGCTGCAATGGTGCAAGGCGCATCCGAACAAGCTGATCTACGCCCGTCCGGCTAACTCCGGCCCGGGCCGCACGTTCCTGATGGGGCTGCCGTATGTGCTTGGCGACAAGGATCCGCGCGATCCGGTGCACGGCTGGGACAAGACCTGGGCATTCCTCAAGCAGCTGAACGACTGCATTCCGTATTACCCTGGCGGCACATCGGCGGTGATGAAGGAACTCGGCGAAGGCACTCGCGACATGACGGTGACGGTGACCGGCTGGGACATCAACCCGCGTGCGCTTGGGATCGTACCGGCGGAGTTCCGTGTGCAGAACTTCGACAACATGACGTGGGTCGACGACGCGCACTACATGGTGATTCCGAAGGGCGTACCGAAAGAGAAGCTCGACGTGCTCTACAAGTTGATGAACTTCATGCTGGAACCGGCGCAGCAGGCGTTGACCTATGACGATGGCTACTTCTACCCGGGACCGGCTATCAAGGGCGTGACCGTCGATCAGGCGCCGGCGCATAGCCAGGAAGTCCTGAAGAAATACGGCCGGCCGGAATATACGCAAATGCTGGCCGCTCATCCGCACGTTCTGCCTCTGGACGCTGCTGCGATGGTCGCCGCGTTCCAGAAGTGGGACCGTGATATCGGCGCGCAGAAAAGCCAATAGCCGGAGCGCGGGCCACGGCCCGCCTCCGCTTTGCATGGGACGGGAGTAAGCGCCATGAAGCCTCATTTTGAGCAGTTGCGTCTCGATTCGGTGAGCCGCAGTTTTACGAATGCTGAAGGGCATCCTGTGGCTGCGTTGCAGGGCCTCGATCTGAACATCCAGCGCGGCGAGTTCATTGCGTTGCTGGGGCCGTCCGGGTGCGGCAAGTCGACCGCGCTCAATTGCATCGCCGGCTTGCAACCGCTCACCGGCGGCGGCATCTGGCTCGATGACACCCGTATCGACGTCCTGCCGCCGGAAAAGCGCGGCTTCGGCATGGTGTTTCAGAACTACGCATTGTTTCCACACATGAGCGTACTCGACAACGTCGGCTTCGGGCTGAAGATGCGCGGCGTCGCGAGAAGCGAGGCGGTGCGCCGCGCGCGCGAAGCCTTGCAGCTCGTTCAACTGGTCGGGCATGAAGGCAAGCTGCCGGGTCAGTTGTCCGGCGGCCAGCAACAGCGCGTAGCAATCGCGCGGGCCATCGTGATCGAGCCGCCGCTCGTGCTGATGGATGAGCCCTTGTCGAATCTCGATACGAAGTTGCGCATCGAGATGCGCGCGGAGATTCGCCGCATCCATAGTCAGCTCGAGCGCGCGACGATCTACGTGACGCATGATCAGGACGAAGCGCTTTCGATGGCAGACCGCATCGTCGTGATGAAGGAAGGTGTCGTGCAGCAGGTGGCGACGCCGAAGGAAGTGTATGGACGGCCGAAGAATCTGCACGTCGCGCGTTTTATGGGTTATCGCAACGTGATGGAGTTCACGCTCGAAGGCACGCAGGGAGAAGCGGTTGCGGTGAACGCGAACGGTGTGCGTCTATTGGGTATGCCGATGCACGGCTTCAACAGCAAGCGGGTGAATGTGGCCATGCGTCCTGAAGATCTGGAACGCAGCACGCCCGGCGCCGAGAACGCGTTTGACGTCGAGGTAACGACCGTCGAATACGGCGGCCGCGATTCGCTGATTCGCGTGAAATCGGCGTTCGGCGATCTGTGGGCACGCGTGGCGGGTGACTTCGCGGAGGGCGAGCGCATTACGTTGCGCGTGCCGCCTTCACGCACACTCGTCTACGACGGCGACGCGCTATGAACGCCGGCACGCTGTCACCGCCGGTCGCTGCGCGCGATCCCAAGGGCTGGCTGGTTGCGCCTGCGCTGATCTTTATCGTTGCGCTGTTTATCTACCCATTTGCCTACGGCCTGGTGCTGTCGTTCCAGCCGATGAACGGCGGTGGCCTGTGGGCGAACTACGTCGCGTTCTTCACCGATACGTCGATGTGGCCGACCATCCTGGTCACATTGAAACTCGCGGTGCCTGCAACGCTGATCAATGTGGGCGTGTCGATTCCAGTGGCCTTCGCGTTGCGCCGCAATTCGCCGTATCAGAAGCTCGTCACGACGCTGTTAGTGATTCCGGTCACGCTCGGCACGGTGTTGATTGCGGATGGCATGCTCACGTATTTCGGGCCGAACGGCTGGTTTCCTCAGGCGCTGCAAGGCCTGCATCTGTACACCGACGAAGTACGGCTCACGCACAATTATTGGGGTGTCCTGATTTCGCTGATCGTGTCGGGCTTTCCGTTTGCGTTTCTGCTGACGCTGTCGTACGTGACGGGGATCGATCCGACGCTTGCCAGCGCCGCCGCCACGCTCGGCGCGAGCCCGTGGCAGCAGTTTCTGCGCATTTACCTGCCGCTGCTGGTGCCCGGTTTGACGATGACCGCTTGCCTCTCGTTCGTGCAGGCGTTTTCGGTGTTCCCCTCGGCGGTGCTGCTCGGCGCGCCGGCGGGACCGACGCGGGTGATGTCGATTGCCGCCGCCGAAGCCGCGTTCGAAAACTACGACTACTCGCTTGCGTCGGCCATCGCGATGGTGATGGGCTTCGTGCAGTTGCTGGTGGTCGCGGGAATGCTGGGTGCGCGCCGCTTCTTCTATAGCGGTCCGGTGACAGGAGGGAAGGGCTGATGACAACCGATCATCACGCAACGCAAAGCTGGCCCGCCTCCGCCAAGCCGCAAACCCAGGCCGGCCAGACCGACGGTGATAGCGCGGGCCGCAATCGCGGCGTGCAGCCGGGCAAAGCAGTGAAGCAGCGCACACCGCTTGCCGAGCGGATCTGGAAAGTGCTGGTGTGGGGCGCGATGGTGTTTTTCCTCCTCAACGTCCTGCTGCTGATCGCGACGGTGGCTGTCAACTCGGTGGGCACGCGCTGGTTCGGCACGCTGTTGCCGCAAGGCTTCACGCTGCACTGGTACGCGCAGGCATGGAGCGACTTCCAGTTGGCGAGCGTGCTGTGGGTCACGGTGGAAGTGGTTGGCGCCGTGGTGATCCTGTCGGTACTGCTCGGTGTGCCGGCCGCCTATGCATTGGCACGCGTGCAGTTCCCCGGCAAACGCTTCGCAGTGCTGGTGTTTCTGCTGCCATTGATGGTGCCGCCGGTCACGTATGGCATTCCAATGGCGACGGTGATGTACAAGGTCGGCCTCGCCGGCACATTGCCCGGTGTGATTCTCGCGAATCTCGTGCCGGCGCTGCCGTTCGTGATTCTGGTGATGACGCCGTTCATCGAGCAGATCGACCCGAATCTCGAAGCGGCTGCGCGGATCTTCGGCGCGAATACGTTTCGCTATTTCCGTTACGTGCTGCTGCCGCTGCTGGTGCCCGGCATGCTGGCGGCGGGGTTGCTCGTGCTGGTGCGCACCATCGGCATGTTCGAATTGACCTTTTTCACGGCTGGCCCCGGCACGCAGACGCTGGTGGTCGCGCTGTACTACGCGGTGTTTTCGACCGGGGTGCGCGCGCCGCAATCGATCGATGCGATGGCGATGATCTATATGGCGATCACGCTGGTATGGGTGTTGATCGCGCTGCAATTCGTGAGTCCGACGCAGATCGTCTCACGTGTGAAGGAACAGAAGCGCTGAGCGAAACGAACTGCCGCGCGAGGTAACGCGGCGGTTCGGGCAGGCGTGCTCAGCGTGTTTTATTAACGAGCTTTGTAGTCAAGACGTCGTTGGAGAGTGTTGTGACCAAGAGAAAGACCCCTGAAGAATTGCGCAGCCATCGCTGGTATGGCGTAAATGACCTGCGCTCGTTCGGCCACCGTTCGCGTACCTCGCAGATGGGCTATAGCCGCGAGGAATATGCAGGCAAGCCGGTGATCGCGATCCTCAACACGTGGAGCGAGATGAACCCGTGCCACACGCACTTCAAGCAGCGTGTGGAAGAAGTTAAACGGGGTATCTGGCAGGCGGGTGGCTTCCCGATCGAGCTGCCGGTGCAGACGCTCTCCGAGCCGTTCCAGAAGCCCACCACGATGCTCTACCGCAACTTCCTTGCGATGGAAGCGGAAGAGACGCTGCGTTCGTATCCCGCAGACGGTGTGGTGCTTATGGGCGGCTGCGACAAGACCACGCCGGCCTTGCTGATGGGCGCGATCTCGATGGATCTGCCGACCATCTTCCTTCCGGCCGGTCCGATGCTGAACGGCAACTGGAACGGCGTGACGCTCGGCTCCGGTTCGGACACCTGGAAGTACTGGGCCGACCTGCGCGCGGGCAAGATCACCGAGCAGGACTGGCAGGGCGTGGAAGGCGGCATCGCGCGCTCGCCGGGCCACTGTATGACGATGGGCACGGCCTCGACCATGACGAGTGCAGCGGAAGCGCTGGGCTTCACGCTGCCCGGCTTCGCTTCGACGCCTGCGCCGGATTCGCGCCACGCGCAGTTGTCGGCGAAGACCGGCATGCGGATTGTCGAGATGGTGTGGGAAGACCTGAAGCCGTCGGACATCATCACGGCGGGTTCGATCGACAACGCCGTGACCACCTGTCTGGCGCTCTCGGGTTCGACCAATGCGATCGTGCATATGATTGCGCTGGCACGCCGCGCCGGCATCGACCTGACGCTCAACCGCTACGACGATATCTCGCGGCAAACGCCGGTGCTGGCGAACGTCCGTCCGACCGGTTCGTACCTGATGGAAGACTTCTACTATGCGGGTGGCCTGCAGGCGATGCTGGCCGAACTCGGCGATCTGATCGACCGCTCGCAGAAGACTGTGAATGGCCGCACGATCGGCGAGAACCTCGAAGGCGCGAAGATCTTCAACGACGACGTGATTCGCCGCCGCGCTGCGCCCCTGTTGCCGAACAATGGTCTCGCCGTGCTGCGCGGCAATATCGCGCCGGATGGCGCCGTCATCAAGCCGGGTGCGGCCGATCCGAAGCTGCACGTGCATACCGGCCGCGCAGTGGTGTTCAAGGACTACAACGATATGGCGGCGCGCATCGACGATGACGCGCTCGATATCGACGAGACCTGTGTGATCGTGCTGCAGCATGCGGGTCCGGTAGGCGCACCGGGCATGCCGGAGTGGGGCCAGTTGCCGATTCCGAAGAAGCTGCTGCAACAGGGCGTGCGCGACATGCTGCGCATCTCCGATGCACGGATGAGCGGTACGAGCTACGGTGCGTGCGTGCTGCACGTGGCGCCGGAATCGTTTATCGGCGGACCGTTCGCGCTGGTGCAGGACGGCGACATGATCGAACTCGACGTGCCGCAACGCAAACTCAATGTGCTGGTATCGGACGAGGAACTGGCGCGCCGCAAGGCCGCGTGGGTCGAACCAGCGCCGCGCTTTACGCGCGGTTACGGTGCGATGCATCAGGTACACGTGATGCAGGCCAACAAGGGTTGCGACTTCGACTTCCTGCAGCGCGACGGTGCGGCTGAAGCGGGCAGCGAGCCGGAGATTCACTGAGTGTTTTGCTCGTGGCGGCGGGACGTTTTTGGTCGCGTCCCGCCGCCGTCAGTTGCCTGGCGCCGCCAGGCAACTGACACGTCATTGCGCGTTAACGCGTCGTCAAGACCCGATCCGATACACGCGTCCCGTCTGCGCGCCTTCTACGCTGCGCAGATACCCCTGCGCAGCGCGCTGGGCCGTCACCGGTTCGAAGCCGCGGAAATACGGCGCGTAGCCTTCCATCGATTCGGTCAGCACCGTCGGGCTCACCAGGTTGATGCGGATACCGCGCGGCAATTCGATCGCCGCGCCGCGCACAAAACCTTCCAGCGCGAGATTAACGGTGGTCGCGTTCGCGCCTTCCCGGATCGGCTCCTCGGCGAGGATGCCGCTGGTCAGCGTAAACGAGCCGCCGTCATTGACGTACTGCTGCGCCGCGAGCACCACGTTGATCTGTCCCATCAGCTTGTCGCGTAAGCCGACCCAGAACTGTTCGATCGTCATCTCCGGCAGCGGGCCGAAATGCACCTTGCCCGTGGTGGTGACGACGCCATCCACCTTGCCGATTTCGCGGAACAGCTTTTCGATGCTCGCGGGATCCGTGCTGTCGACGCGATATTGGCCGCGCGTCGCACCCACTTCGATTACTTCATGGCGGGCCTTCAATTCGGCGCTCACTGCCTGGCCGAGTGTGCCGGTAGCGCCAATCACGACGATCTTTTTCATCTGCCACCCCTGAATGTTAAATGTGGGTTCGATTGTCGACGGGATAGGGAGCGGGAGTAAGAGGGTGCGGCTTGCAAGTGCTTAAACCTGCAGTTTCGAATCGTCTTGCGAAGCGGCGTGTCGATGCAGCGACGCGTAGCGCCACGTCGTCATTCAAACGGTACGCGCTACGCGGATTCCCTCAGATCCGGGCGAAACAGGAAGAAAGTAAACGCTGCACCGCATGAGTCTCGTGACCTCATGCGGTGCAAAGGTCACTCCTTGGTCCTGCGCTGCAACTCGATGACGCGCGTAGGCCGCATATGGTTCAACGCGTAATGAATGCGCCCGCGGTCCTGACGGCTCCCCACCGGCCGCGGATCGTCGAACTGATGATCTTCATCGTAGGCGGACTGCGGCCCGACCATGCCCTTGTCGATCACCGTATAGCCCGGCTCTAACGCGAGCAGTAGGCGATTGCCGCCAACGCGGCTGTCGAAGCCGCCAAGACCGTCGCCTGCTTCCGGCACACTGTTCACCAGCGTGGCGTTGGTGGTTGTGACTTCGTCCGGTCCAATCGGGCTATGGCCCGCGAGACGCGCAGCTTCGAGATTCTTGCCGTCGGTGTCGACGGTGCTGTCGTGAGTGCGGTCGTTGTGCAACTCTGTGCTGCTCGGACCGCCGGTGCCGGGCTTACGGGTGGTGTCTGTGACATTGCTGTTCATTATGCTTTCTCCTTGAAGACAACATAGGTGAGTGCAGCAAAAGTTGTTCCGGGTCTTCCCTGAGTAGCGCTGCACGGTTCAGCTTGCACCAGGGCGGGCGTATGACATTCTTTTGATTTTTTTTTGACCAGCGCGTATTTTCTACAGAGTATGATCTTAATCCGACGAGTCAGCGCGGTTATTAAATCGACGGTTTTTACCGAGCCGTTTCAGCGTGACCAGAGAGAGACGGCGCTGCTCGAGCCAACTATATACGAGGCAATCAGGGGCGGTGACACATGCACTTCGATGCTGCATTCACACATCGCGGCTACTTGCTGAATTGCGAGCCGGCGCGCGCAGGAGATGGAACCTGGCAACCTTACGTGGTGATCTCCCGTTCGAGCGACGGCGAACTGGTGGCCAACCGTTTCTTCCCTACCGATTTCCGCTTTACCGATGAAGCCGCCGCGATCGCGCATGCGCGAGACTGGGCGGTGCGCTGGATCGACGCCAGCAGCGTCACCATATGACGCTGCTGGCCTGGATGCAGCGCCGCGCGAGCGGCGGCAAAACGCGGTAATCTCTGGGGACAATTCACTCTGAACCGTGCTCGCCGCACGGGCGCCGTCCTCACCATGTCAAACCGTCCTTCCCATAACTGGGGCCTCGAGCAGATCGTCGCAGACCTGCGCGAGTCGCGCGAGCAGTTGCACCGCACCCGCCACCCGCTCGGCATTCGCGACCTGCCCTCACGCGAGGCAGTGGGCAGTATCGTCACGGGCCTGCGCGCCGCGCTCTTTCCGACGCACTATGGTGCGCCCGACCTGACTGACGAGACTGTCGACTACTACGTTGGGCACACACTCGAAAGCACCTTGCGGCTGCTCGCCGAACAGATTCGCCGCGCCTTGCGATTCCTGCCGGAACACGCCGAGACACCGGAGACGGAGCTGGGCGAGCGCGCGTTCGAGGTGGCGCGTGAATTCGGCACGCAGTTGCCTGGTATCCGCGCGCTGCTGGTCAGCGACATTCAGGCCGCATTCACGGGCGACCCCGCTGCGCAGCACATTACCGAAATCCTGCTCTGCTATCCGGGCGTGTGGGCGATGACGCACCACCGCCTCGCGCACGCATTACACCGGCTCGGTGTGCCGCTGCTGGCACGCTTTATCAACGAGATCGCGCATTCGGCCACTGGCATTGATATTCACCCTGGCGCGCAGATCGGGCCGAGTTTTTTCATTGACCATGGCACGGGTGTGGTAATTGGCGAGACCGCTGTGATCGGCGAGCGCGTGCGGGTGTATCAAGCCGTGACGCTCGGCGCGAAAAGCTTCGCGGCGGATGTGGATGGCACGCTGGTCAAGGGCAATGCCCGCCATCCGGTCGTTGAAGATGACGTCGTGATCTACGCTGGCGCGACGATTCTCGGACGTGTGACGATTGGGCGAGGCTCGGTGATCGGCGGCAATGTCTGGTTGACGCATAGCGTGCCGCCGGGCAGCAGCGTCTCGCAGGGCAAGATCCGCGAAGGCGATCGCAAGGACGACGGGGGGCGTTGATGCCGACGCTCTTCCACGCTTGGAGGAGCTCGCCGTGACTGGCGGTCGCGTCTGTATGCCCCGCTGCGCGATCGCCGGTGTAGAGGCGACGATTGCGGAAACGGCACATGCATTTCCACGACACTCGCACGACCGCTTCGGCGTTGGGGTGATCGTGCGAGGCGGACACCGCTCGGCGAGCGGGCGCGGTGTGGTGGAAGCGCGCATGAATGACGCGATCATGGTCAACCCTGGGGAAGTCCACGACGGCAGTCCGCTGGACGAGCGTGGCCGCGCATGGCGCATGCTTTACTTCGAGCCAGCACTTCTGCGCGATGTGGCGGGTGAACTGGTAGCGCAGGGGCCAGCCGGCGCGGCGCATCAGATGATTGAATTGACGCAGCCGGTCGCTCACGATCCTGTATTGAACGCCCTGTTCGATCGGTTGTTCCAGGTGTCCGTTACGGTAGCCGGCCCCGGCGATGCACTGGCGCGCGAAACGGCGCTGCTGCATATGCTCGGGCATCTCGCGCGGCGCCACACTACATTGAGGTACGTTTCGCCACGCGACGTGGCGACTCCGATTGCGCGCGCCAAAGCCCGCATCGACGATGATCCCGCAGCACAGCTTACGCTCGCGGAGCTGGCCGCAGAGGCGGGCATGAGCCGCTTTCAGTTGCTGCGCAACTTCGCGCAAGCACTAGGGCTGCCGCCGCATGCGTACCGTATGCAGCGGCGCGTTGTGCTGGCTCGTCAGCTGATTGCGCGTGGCACTGCGCTTGCCGAGACGGCGGCTGCCGCGGGATTTGCGGACCAGAGTCATATGACGCGAGCATTCGTGCGTTTGCTCGGTGTGACGCCGGCTAACTACGCCGCGGCGATCCGCTAGCGATCCGTTCGGCGTCTCGCGAGGGCCACATGGCCCGATGTTCGCAGCGTTCTCTCCTTTCTTTTGCATACGGCGGCGCGCGCGGCGATCTGCGCGCGTCAATACGCAGTACGCTGCAATTTCGTTCAAGACCGTCCGCTGCGCGACTTCTAAGCTGGCCGCTCATTCAATCATGAACGGCGGCAGAATGAATTCGCGTTACGTCGGCTATCTGTTTTGCGGTCTGGCGATGATCGGTGTCGGCAGCACGGTCGTGGTCAGCAAGACAATCGCGGCCGGGCTGCCGCCGTTTTCGGCCACTGCGTTGCGTTTTGCGATCGCGTTTCCTGTGTTCCTGCTAGTGATGCGCGTGCGCGGTGTGCGTTGGCCGCGCCTTGCGTGGCGAGACGTGTTGCTGCTGATCGCGCAGGCAGGTGCGGGCAGCGTCGGCTACACGGTGTTTCTGATCAGCGGCATGAAGCTCGCTTCGGCAGCGGATGCCGGCGTGATTGCGGGCACTCTTCCGGCCGTGTCGGCACTCGTGGCGATGCTGGCGCTCGGCGAGCGTCCAGCGCCTTCGCTCGTCGGCGCCATTATTCTGGCGACATCAGGCGTGCTGGTGTGCACCGTGCGGCTGGGCGAGCTTGGTGTTCCGCGTGCAGCGAGTTCGTTAGCGGGGAATGCACTGGTGTTTATCGCGATCGTGTGCGAAGCGCTATTCATTCTGCTTAACCGCAAGCTGCGCACGCCGGTGGCGGCGCTGCCGCTGTCCGCATTGATGAGTGGAATAGGCTTCGCGGTGGCAATCGTACCAGCGGCCTTTGAGCACGCATGGTGCCTGCCGTTCGATGCAGCCGCGCTGGCGGGCGTTGTCTATTACGCCCTGGTGCCGACGGTTGGCGGGTTCGTGCTGTGGTATGCGGGGGCCGCCCGGATCAGCGGCGCGGAAGCCGGCCTCATGACGGCGCTCGTGCCTATTAGCGCCGTGGTGATGGCGGCGGCGTTTCTACGCGAGCCGGTGACGGGTGCGCAGCTTACCGGGGTGGTGTGTGTGCTCGGCGCGGTTTTGCTTGCGACGATGGGGCACCTGAAGCGCGCACCGCGTCGCACAGCGTGACGCGGCGTACCTGGCTGCGGCTTTGATCGCGGGTCTGAGCGCCGATCCCGCGACGGAACTTTGCGAGCGCCTATGTGCGTGCTCAGGTATTCGACACTGCCACGACACCAGGATGGCCGACGATCGACAGAAATTCCCGACGCGTGGACGGATCCGTGCGAAATGTGCCGAGCATGCGCGAGGTGACCATCGTGACGCCGGCCTTGTGCACGCCGCGTGTCGACATACATTGATGAGCCGCTTCGAGGATCACGCCGACCCCGGCCGGTTGCAGTACTTCATTGAGCGTATCGGCGATCTGCACAGTCATCTTCTCCTGGATCTGCAGACGCTTGGCGAACGCATCGACGAGCCGCGCCAGCTTCGAAATCCCCACCACGCGATGGCCCGGCAAATAGGCGACATGCGCACGACCGATGATCGGCACCATGTGATGCTCGCAATAGCTTTCGAAGCGGATGTCTTTCAGCACGATCATCTCGTCGTAGCCATCCACCTCGGAGAAGGTGCGAGCGAGCAGCTCGCGCGGATCGACCGAATAGCCCGCAAAGAACTCTTCATAAGAGCGCACGACGCGCGCCGGCGTATCGAGCAGTCCTTCACGTTGCGGATCGTCGCCGGCCCAGCGCAACAACACGCGTACGGCATCTTCCGCCTCTTCACGCGTCGGGCGGCCAAGGGCTTCGCTTTGTTTGGTCTTCTTTGCCTTGCTGGTCATCCTTCACTCCTGTGAGGTCGCACGTCTACCAGGTCCGACCGGTACCGGTCATTGTTCCATGTTTTGCGATGCGGTGTGCAAGGCTGCAGCTTTATAACCGTGAGCGCTGGTCCGCGGCACCGCAATGCGCCGGCTATTTCGGCCACTCGTCCATGGCGTCGTTAAAGAGTTCGGCGACGACACTACGCAGCCAACTCGCACGCGGGTCGTTATGAAACTTGCGATGCCAGTGCTGCTTCAGATCGAAGCGCGGCAGTTCGAGCGGCGGTTCGACGAGCATGATGGAGGCATGTTCCGAGACGTACGCAAAGCCGATTGCGTGCGGCACCGTGGCGATCAGGTCGGTGCGCGCGAGAATGAACGGCAAGCTCATGAAATGCGAAGTTTCGAGCACCGCGCGGCGGCGGATGCGTTTTTTCTCGAGGAATTGCTCGAGGACTTCCTGACTGCGTCCTTCGGCACGCACGACCGCATGTCCGCATCCGATGAACTGCGACAGCGTCAACGGTTCGCGCGCGAGCGGATGATCGCTGCGCATCAGACAAATGAAGCGATGCGTGAAGAGGCGTTGTTGAAAGAAGTTGTTCCCTGAGAGGTCCGGGAAGTAGCCGACCGCCAGATCCACGTCGCCTGATTCGAGACCGCGCTCGATTTGCGAAGGCGGCAGTGAGACCGAGCGGAGATTCGCGCGTGGCGCTCGTTCGGCGAACATTTGCAGCAGACGCGGCAGAAAGACGATTTCGCCGACGTCGGAGAGAGCGATCGAAAATGTCTGGGTGGTGGTGGACGGCTCGAAGTCCTGCGCGTCCAGCATGCCTTGCTCGATGCGCAGCAGCGCGTCGCGCGCCGCGGGAATCAGCGCGAGGGCACGCGGCGTCGGTTCCATGCCGCGCGAAGTGCGCACGAAAAGCTGATCGCCGAAATACTCGCGAAGCCGGCCAAGCGCCGTACTTACGCGTGGCTGGCTGACGCCCAGACGCTCCGCGGCGCGGCTCACGTTGCGGGTTTCCTCCATCGCAACGAGGTAGGGGATCAGGTTGAGGTCTAGTTCGGGCATGCCGGCAGCGCAAGGGAGTATCGGTTTAACGCATATACCTTACTCCTTAAATCGCGCTGGCGGATATTGGGGAAAGCGCCGAAGAGGCCGTTTGCCACTCGCGTAGCGCATGCCTTACCTCGTCGACGACGGCATCCCATTCTCCCAACCGACGTTGCCGGAACAGGCGCATTGATGGATACCAGGGGCTATCTGTTCTGTCCGTCAGCCAGCGCCAGTCCGCGCAGGCGGGTATAAGCGTCCACACGGGCAAGCCCGCGGCTCCGGCAAGGTGGGCAACGGAGGTGTCTACCGTAATGAGCAGATCGAGCGTTTGAAGTATCGCGAGCGTATCGGTGAAGTCTTCGATTGCGGGGCCTAACGTGTGCACGTCGAAGTCATTGCCGAAACGTTCGCTCTCGCGTTCGCGCTCGCCTTTCTGCACGGAATACCAGCTGACCTGCGGGAGGTTGAAGAGCGGCTTTAGCGCCTCGATCCGGATAGACCGGTAACGGTCGAGAGCGTGGGTCGCGCTGCCTGCCCACACCACGGCGATACGTTTGCCTCCTTCGCTCATCTTTCGCGATGACAGGGCATCAATGTAGCCCTGCCAATAGCGAAACGTGTGAGGCGTCGTGGCGAGATACGGCATCGCAACGGGGAGCATGGGCAAGCTGAGTTTCATGCGCTCTGGAATCCTTAGCATATGACTCCAGTAGTCGTAAGGTCCGGGAGGTACGGTAGTCCATACGGTTCGCACGTTCGTCATGCTGGCAGCTAGCCTTGCTATGGGCTCGCTTACCAGCACGTCGACGATTGCTCGTTGTTGATGCAACCATTCAGCAAACCGGATGAACTGGATTTCATCGCCACGTCCTTGTTCACCAATCAGCAGGAATAGACGTCCCGCAACCGATTCACCCTGCCATTCAGGAAACGGTGGACGGACCAATTCTTTCTCCCGGCCGGGGATTTTGTAGAACCATCCGTATCGCTGCCAGCCTTCTTCGAAATCGCCCAATCCAAGTTGCACACCGGCCAGTTGAAATTGCATATATGGGTTATCCGGCATAAGCCGCGCAGCCTCCATGCTGTGTGGCCGGCTTGCGGCAAGGTCACCCTGCATGCCGAGTGCGCGCGCTGCGTTGTGGTGCAGTAAGGGATGGCGTGGATCGATGGCGAGTCCCTGTGTCGCAACGCTGTATGCGTCGCTGAAATGATCGTTGGTGTTCAATACGAACGACAGCGATTTGAGCGCCTCGGCGTCGCGGGCAAAGCGGGTTCGGATCTGCGCGGTCGCCAGGTTGAGCTGACTGGTACGGTTTGTCTTTGCCAGTGCTGCAATCAGATCAAGGCCGTCCTGCAGGCTGGATGCATCGAGCGTCCATGCGCGCAACCAGTAATCGGCGGCGTCATCGATGTGGCCGATTTGCGCGCTGATTCGGGCCAAGGCACGAATTGCATGATGCAACGCTGGCTCGATTTCAAGGGAATTTTTGTAGTGGGTGATTGCCTCGCTAAAGCGGCCAGACAACCGCAGGCTGTCAGCGAGGTTCCTGTGAAGGCTGGCGGTGCTGCCGCCCAATGCGATCGCGCGACGATAGAACGCGTCGGCGCAAACGATGTCTCCCTGCAACGCCGCGAGCAGGCCGGCGTGCTCCCACAGATCGGCGCGGTCAGGGGCGACTTGCAGCGCCTGTTCAAGATAGCCGCGCGCCTGGTTCATGTCGTTCGCATGCACACAGGCGAGTCCCATCAGATGCAGCGCGTGCACATGGCGCGGGCTGATGGCGAGCACTTTGCGGTAACCATTCATCGCCTCGGTGAAACGCCGCGCGGCAAAGTCAGTGTCGGCGAGTGCGACAAGCGCCTCCACGTCCACGGTTGCGTCGACGTTGTTGTTAGGCGGATGGTTGAGCTGCAAGATATTTTGTCTCTATGATGAATTGTGGTTCGATCTGGCTCATTCAATTTGGTTAGTTAAGAATCCTGATGAAGTGAGATACGTGAGATACGGATCGTGTGTCCTGAATCACTTACCCCAACCGTCAGGAACTCAAAACCACGTGGACATCGAAGATCGCCAGATCAAGATATTGAATATCCTGAACAGGTTAAACAAGCGGGGACTTCTTTTCTTTCGTCAGAATTTTTACCGGGCAGGTGGGATAAAAGCGGATCATGGATAGCCCCGCCTTGACAAGCGCAAGCAGCAGCTTTCATAATGCGCCAATGCGTTCGCTAAACGAATCAGTGTTCGTATATCGAACAAATTCGCGAACAAACTGCGTGTTGATCGAATCCGGTCGGCGCGCCATGACCAGGACGTGGAGACCGTCCCGCAAACCGTTCCGCGTGGTTCGCCAAAGCAGGCGTGCCGTGACGGCGCGAGCGGCACGGTACGGCGCGTCCCTTAGGGAATTCGACATGATCAACAAGATTTTCGAGTCACTTCAGTCGGCGGTCGCCGATGTGCACGACGGCGCGACCGTCATGATCGGCGGTTTCGGCACGGCCGGCATGCCGTCCGAACTGATCGACGCGCTGATCGAGCAAGGCGCGCGCGAGCTCACCATCGTCAACAACAATGCCGGCAACGGCGACATCGGCCTGGCCGCGTTGCTAAAGGCCAGGCGCGTGCGCAAGATCATCTGCTCGTTCCCGCGCCAGACCGATTCCTATGTGTTCGACGCGCTCTACCGCGCCGGTGAGATCGAACTCGAACTGGTGCCGCAGGGCAATCTCGCCGAGCGTATTCGCGCAGCAGGTGCGGGTATCGGCGGCTTCTTTACTCCGACCGCGTACGGCACGAAACTCGCGGAGGGCAAGGAAACGCGCCTGATCGACGGCAAGCATTACGTGCTCGAGTCGCCGCTGCATGCGGATTTCGCGCTGATCAAGGCCTTCAAGGGCGACCGCTGGGGCAATCTGGTGTATCGCAAGACGGCGCGTAACTTCGGCCCGATCATGGCGAGCGCGGCGAAAACTGCGGTTGTGCAGGTGTCGAAAGTGGTGCCGCTCGGCGAACTCGATCCGGAAGTGATCGTCACCCCCGGCATTTTCGTGCAACGCGTGATCGAAGTGCCGCAAGCCACGCATGAAGCAGAGCTCGCATCCGCGACCGCAGCCTGAGGAGACCCGACATGAAAAAACTGACCCGCGATGAAATGGCGAAGCGCGTCGCTCAGGACATCCCTGAAGGCGCGTATGTGAACCTCGGTATCGGCGTGCCGACGCTGGTGGCCAACCACCTCGCTGCAGACAAGGAAATTTTCCTGCACAGCGAAAACGGTCTGCTCGGCATGGGCCCTGCACCGGCACCCGGCAAGGAAGATGACGAACTGATCAACGCCGGCAAGCAGCACGTCACGTTGCTGACGGGCGGTGCGTACTTCCACCATTCGGACTCGTTCGCGATGATGCGCGGCGGCCACCTGGATTTCTGCGTGCTCGGCGCATTCCAGGTATCGGCCAAGGGCGACCTCGCGAACTGGCATACCGGCGCGCCGGATGCGATTCCGGCAGTCGGCGGCGCAATGGATCTGGCCATCGGCGCCAAGCAGGTGTACGTGATGATGGAGCACCTGACCAAGCAGGGCGAAAGCAAGATCGCTGCCGAGTGCACCTATCCTGTCACAGGCGTGGCCTGCGTGGATCGCATCTACACCGACCTGGCGATGATCGACGTCACCGCAGACGGCCTCGTGGTGCGCGAGATTTTCTCGGACATCGATTTCGACGCGCTGCACAAGCTGACCGGCGTGCCGCTGATCGACGGCATCCAGGCGGCACGCGCTGCGTGACCTCAGCGCGGCATTGGCGACTATGGTGTAACGTGTCTCGCGTGTCCATTGTTTCCGAAGGCCGCGCGTGCTCCGCTTGCGCGTAGATTCGGACGCTCGGACGATATCCTCTCTCCGTTTTTTCAATTCACCATGCTCGAAGCCAGCGCCCGTCTGACCGGTCTCATCTGCGGCACGCAGCCAATGAACGATGTCTGGTCGCCCCGCGCCACGCTGCAAAGAATGCTCGATGTCGAAGCGGCGCTCGCGCGGGCCTCGGCGCAGCACAACGTCATTCCGCAATCGGCGGTGGCCGCGATCGAAGCGGCTTGCCAGGCCGATCAACTGGATGCCGACGCGCTCGCACGCGACGCGGCGCTCGGCGGCAATCTGGCCATTCCGCTCGTCAAGCAACTGACTGCGCGCGTGAAGGCGGCGGACGCAGAGGCGTCGAAATACGTCCACTGGGGCGCGACGAGCCAAGACATCATCGATACCGCGACCGTCCTGCAACTGCGCGACACCTTCGATCTGCTTGGCCCGCATCTGCAATCTACCTGCGCAGCGCTCGCTGTGCTTGCCCGCACCCATCGCGCGACGCCAATGATCGGCCGGACCTGGTTGCAGCAGGCTTTGCCGATTACGCTGGGTCTGAAATTCGCGCAGTGGCTCGATACGTTACTGCGTCATCAAGAACGGCTCGATGCGTTGCGCCCTCGCGTGCTGGCACTGCAATTCGGCGGCGCGGCCGGCACGCTTGCGAGTCTGCGCGACGCAGCGCCGGAAGTAACGCAAGCGTTAGGCAAAGAGCTGGACCTGAGCGTGCCCGCGGTGCCGTGGCATACGCAGCGCGACCGTATCGCCGAAACGGCCTCATGGCTCGGCATGCTGATCGGCACGCTTGGCAAGATTGCTCGCGACATCTCGCTGCAGATGCAAACCGAACTCGGCGAACTGGCCGAACCGGCCGCGGCGGGCAAGGGCGGTTCGTCGACGATGCCGCATAAACGCAATCCCGTCGGCTGCGCGGCCGTGCTAACCGCCTCGACGCGCGCGCCGGGGCTCGTCGCTACCGTGCTTGCAGGCATGGTGCAGGAACACGAGCGTGCCCTCGGCGGCTGGCAGGCAGAGTGGGACGCACTGCCCGATCTCGCGCGGCTCGCAGGTGGGGCGCTTGCCAACATAGAACAGATCGTGAGCGGTCTCGACGTCAACGTCGAACGGCTCGCGAGCAATCTCGAAGTTACGCATGGTCTGATCCTCGGCGAATCGGTGATGCTTGCGCTGGGCGACCGCATAGGCCGGCTCGACGCGCATCATCTGGTAGAGCGGGCTTCGAAAACAGCGGTGCAATCGGGGCAAACGCTCTTCGACGTGCTCGCCGCCGATACCGCAGTCACCGAACATCTTCCGGTCGAGCAACTGCAGCGCCTGCTCGATCCGGCTCAATACGTCGGCCAGGCACACGCCTATGTAGACGCTGTGCTGGCTCTTCACAGCGAGCGCGCTGGCCGCGCACCTTCCCAGGAGTAACGGAATGCCCTACGCCGCAGTCAACGGCATCGAGCTTCACTATCGGATCGACGGCGACCGTCATGGTCACGCGCCGTGGATCGTGCTGTCGAATTCGCTTGGCAGCGATATGTCGATGTGGGCGCCGCAAGTCGCCGCGCTATCGAAGACGTTTCGCGTGTTGCGCTACGACACGCGTGGCCACGGTCATTCGGAAGCGCCGAAGGGGCCGTACACGATCGAACAGTTGACGGGCGACGTGATTGGCCTGATGGATACTCTGAAGATCGCCAAGGCGAATTTTTGCGGCCTCTCGATGGGCGGACTGACCGGCGTCGGCCTCGCGGCCCGTCACGCGAACCGCTTCGAACGCGTCGTGCTGTGCAATACGGCAGCGCGCATCGGTTCGCCGGAAGTCTGGGTGCCGCGTGCCGAACGGGCACGCAAGGAAGGAATGCTGACGCTTTCCGAAGCGGTTTTGCCGCGCTGGTTCACCGCCGAGTTCATCGCACGCGAACCGCTGATCTTCTCCGTGATCCGCGATGTTTTCGTCCACACGGACAAGGAAGGCTACGCCAGCAATTGCGAAGCGATCGATGCCACCGATCTGCGTCCCGAAGCGCCTGGTATCAAGCTGCCGGTGCTGGTGATTTCCGGTACGCATGATCTGGCCGCGACGCCCGCGCAAGGCAAGGAGCTCGCAGCATCGATTCCTGGCGCGCGCTATGTCGAGCTCGACTCCTCGCATATCTCCAACATTGAGCAGGCTGACGCCTTTACGAAGACCATCCTCGACTTCCTCACGGAGCAGCAATGAACGACGACGAACGTTACGAAGCCGGAATGAACGTGCGCCGCGCCGTGCTGGGCGACGCGCACGTAGAGCGGTCTTTGGCCAACCGCACCGAACTCACCGAGGAATTCCAGAACTTCATCACGCGTTATGCATGGGGCGAGATCTGGACGCGCGAAGGTTTGCCGCGTCATACCCGCAGCCTCGTGACGATCGCGTTGATGGTTTCGCTCAATCGCAGCGAAGAACTCGCGCTGCATCTGCGCGCCGCGAAGAACAACGGCGTGACCCGCGACGAGATCAAGGAAGTGCTGCTGCAGACCGCAATCTATTGCGGCGTGCCTGCGGCTAACTCGGCGTTTCATCTGGCCGACAAGCTGTTCCGCGAGGAAGACGGGGCAAAGGCGTAAGCGCCAGCCCTGGTCAGCCCTATACCGAAGCTTTTTCGCTCTCTGTGCCGGCCACCTCGGCCGGCACTTCTGCCAACACCGCTCGCAGTACCGTCTCCTTGATGACCTCGCGCCAATGCGCGAGTGCCGCCTTGTCCATCAGCGACTCGCCCAGAAACGCGCCAAGCGTGTACTGATTGGCGTTATAAAAATACCCTAACGACGCGATCATGATGTACACATCGCGCGCCGCGATGCTGCTACGAAACACACCCTTGTCCTTGCCCGCATCCAGCACTTTCTGGACCACAGAAATCGCGTAGCCGGAAATCTCACGCAGCTTGGACGATTTCTTCGAGTGCTTACCCTGATGCAGATTTTCGCTGGACAGCAGCGTGACGAACTCGGGGTGATCGAGGTAGTACTGCCAGACAAATTCGACCATCTGCTGCAGGCCATGCACGGGATTGTCCAGATCCAGGTCGAGCCGGCTTTCGGCTTCATTGAACTGCGAGTAGATCGTCTCCAGCACTTCGACGAACAGTTGCTCCTTGCTGCCGAAGTAGTAGTAAATCATCCGGTCGTGCGAGCGCGCTGCTTTTGAAATGCTTTCGACCCGGCCGCTTGCATAGCCTTGCTTAGCGAATACCTTGATGGCTGCTTTCAGGATCTTTGCGCGCGTATCCTGGGCCTGCTTCGCGCGGATGCCGGTAGCGCCCGTCTTGCGGGCGGCAGTTGGACTCATGGGCGGCCTCGGTTCTCTCTGGTGATGGTTCTGATGCATCTACTCACAAAACTAGGCACAAAACTGCGGGCCAGCGGTTTCCGCCGCCGGCCGTTGTCATCATACCGCCCGGATGCAAACGGGCAAGCACGTCATTAATCGAACACCGGCGACTCCACACCCAGCACCTTGTGCAGTTTAGTGCTGGTTGTTGTGTACTGCATATGAATCTTCTTGTCCGGGAAAATATAGGGCGCAGCACCGAATGCTGCCAGCGCGGCTTCATGGAATCCCGAGAGAATCAGCTTCTTTTTGCCGGGGTAGGTGTTGATATCTCCAACCGCAAAGATGCCCGGCACATTGGTTTCGAACTTCTCCGTATCGACGCCTACCTGTTTGCGTTCAATATCCAGTCCCCACTGGGCAATCGGCCCAAGCTGCGGGGAGAGTCCGAAGAACACCAGCAGATGATCGAGTTCGAGCGTGCGCGTGACGCCGTCACCGCCCGTCACCTTGATGCGATGAAGCGCTTCATGATTGTCTTCGAAACCGCTTACCTGGCCGACCAGACATTGCATGCGAAGATCGTCGCAGAGCGCGCGCATTTTTGCTACTGATGCAGGCGCCGCGCGGAAGTCATCGCGCCGGTGCACGAGGATCACGCTTTGCGCGACGTCCACGAGATTGAGTGCCCAGTCCAGCGCGGAATCGCCGCCGCCGCAGATCACAATGTCCTTGTCGCGGAACAGTTCTGGATCGCGCACGCGGTAGAACAGTTGCCGCCCGTGGTATTTGTCGATGCCTGCGACTTTCAGCGTGCGTGGCTGGAACGAGCCCACCCCCGCTGCAATAAAGATGGTTTTAGTCACGAACTCGGTGCCTTTGCTGGTGCGCACGAAGAAGCGCCGGTCTTCCAGACGCTCGACGATCTGCACTTCCTGCCCGAGGTGAAACGTTGCGCCGAACGGTTCGATCTGCTTCAACAGATTGTCGGCCAACTCCTGACCGGTGCAGATCGGCACCGCAGGAATGTCGTAAATCGGTTTATCCGGGTACAGCTCGACGCACTGGCCGCCTACTACCGGCAGCGAATCGATGACATGCGCCTTGATTTCAAGCAGCCCCAGTTCGAACACCTGGAAGAGGCCGACCGGCCCTGCACCGACGATCAATGCGTCGGTTGTGATGGGCGATGGCGGTTCGGCATGGGTGTCCTGCGTATCGTGAGAGGCGGGGTGGTCAACAACTTCGTTCATGGGTTTCTCCTGCGATCGGTTGAGGGAAAAACAACGGGGGAACGAGGAGCCGGATACGCATGCCGGGGAGGCTGCGGTGCGGCGAAATCAGAGTGCTGAACGGCGGCGGCACGGAACGCATGGGACGCGGCATGGCACGCCTCAGCGCTCGAGCAGATGCAATTTTTCCGTGACGTCTTTCCATGCATCGGCGTCGGGCAACGGGTCTTCACGCTTGCTTAGCACCGGGAACACGCCGGTCAACTCGGCGTTCAGCGCGGTGAACGTCTGTTGGGCTGCAGGCAGGTCTTCTTCGGCGTAAATTGCATTGACGGGGCACTCGGCTACGCAGACCGCGCAGTCGATGCATTCGTCTGGATCGATCACCAGCATGTTCGGTCCGGCGTGGAAGCAGTCCACCGGGCAGACGTCTACGCAGTCGGTATAACGGCAGCGGATGCAGGCTTCTGTCACGACATGTGTCACGGCGAAACTCCTTCTGCATAGGGCCGCGGCGCAGACAATGGCGCGCCGCAACATGACCAGTGACCAGGGAAAAGACGTTGCGCAGTCTATTTTGATCGAGTAGATTTCTATCAAGTTTGATGTAGTGCATACTACACGAACGGTTAGTGACCGCAACATTTTTCAAAATGCATGCCGGTGCGGGTCACACGAATATGCCTTGAAACAAGGGCTATTTCGTCAACCGGGCAGGGCCGATTGTAATGTCGTCGTATGGGAACCCCAACATGACCGAACATACGAAGGTCGATTTCGGTGCAGACCGTGTGGATGGCGAAACCGCCTCCACGCCCGGTCCTACCGTGCTCGAAAAAGCGGCGCCCCGCAGCGAGCGGATGGCGGGCAACAAGATCGAATGCAATGCGTGTCCCGTGCTGTGCCAGATCTCCGAAGGCCGCACCGGAGCTTGCGACCGCTATGCAAATGCGGACGGGCGGTTGATCCGCGTTGATCCGGTGGTGTTCATGGCGCCGTCGCTTGCGTCCGGCAAGCCCACGGACGAAGCAGCGGTGATCGAATTTGGTGCATCTGCCGGCGTGAACGGAGCTTCGCCGGCGGCACTCCAGGCTCAGGAGCAGGCGCTGTTTGTAACCGGCGTAGGCGCGTCGTCTACCTATCCTGACTACAAGCCGGCGCCCTTCATCGTTTCTTCAAAGCTCGACGACGTCGACATGGTGACGGTCGTCACCGAGGGCATCTTCAGCTACTGCAGTTTCAAGGTAAAAATCGATACCGACCGTTTTCTCGGCCCCGAGCAATCAAATGTGCGTTGCCAGGGCGAGATCGTCGGCCACGTGACCACGGCCGAATACGGTTCGCAGATGCTGAGCCTCGGCGGCGTCCACCATCTGACCGGCGGCAGCAAGAAAGAGGGCCGCGTGACCTGCGAGATGATGCTCGAACTCGGCAACAAGCAGCCGGTGGAGCTGACCATCGACGGCGGCGCGAGTCTCGTGATTCGCGCCGGCGCGGCGCCGATCGTGGATGGCGTCGAAGAGCAGCGCATGCGTGTGGGTTGCGGCTCGGCCACCATCGGCATATTTGCCAAGCAGTGGTTCGGGCATGTCGACGAAGTAGTGGTGGTCGACGATCACATTACCGGCGTGCTAACCGAGCATCAGGCGGGACGATGCCTCGGCATGACGCGTTCAGGTCTGAAGATTCGCGGCCGCAAATCGACACCGGGCCGTTATTTTCAGGTTGCGAACCCCGGCACGGGATGGGGCGGCACGGACATCTCGGACCCGCTTGCCATCGTTGAGGGCTTTGATGCCGCTGTAGCGCAGCCCGGTATGCGTTTGTTGATGGTGTCCACCACGGGCGAACATGCGCAGTGGTACGAACTGGATGCGAATCTGGTGCCGCGAGTGATGGAGATGCCCGAAGCGGTTCGTCGGACCGTGGAGCGGATTGGCGAAAACTGCGAGCCATCGCTGGCTACGGTGCTTTTCCTGGGCGGCGCGGGTGGCAGCCTGCGCGCCGGCGCTACTGAGAATCCCGTTCTGCTGACCCGTGCGATCAAACAGCGTCTGGTGAACGTGACCTGCGGCGGGGCGCCTGCGTACGTATGGCCTGGTGGTGGTATCACCGTCATGGTAGACGTGACGCGTATGCCGGACCGTTCGTTCGGTACGGTGCCCACACCCGCTATCGTGGCGCCGATCGAATTCACCATGAGCTATGACGTTTACCGCGATCTCGGCGGCCACCTCGATGCCGTTCGTTCGCTGGAAAGCGTGCTCGCTCACGGACCAGATCATGTGGAAGGAGCGCCGCTCGGGCGCCGTACCCTCGTGCGTCACCCTGACAACCCTTGGCCGCTCGGCACACCACCGATGCTCGGATGACGCCCATGACCGCAACCCGCGCGCCCCTCGACGCCACACGCTGGCACCTGCATCACGGCCCGATCGATCTGATCATCGGCGCCGATGGTGACGCCGCGGCGGTACAGGCTGCGCATGAAGCGTGCTGGGCGCGCTTCACGACGATCCTCGACGAACTGGTGGCCGAGTTGCCGAAGTTACGCCAGCCCGTGCCGCAGGATGCGTCGAGCGCGCCATGCAAAGGCGCGGTCGCACGCCGCATGTGGGACGCCTGTTATCCGCACCGGGCCCGCTATATCACGCCGATGGCTGCAGTCGCGGGCAGCGTGGCCGATGAACTGATCGCGGCATTCGCGCGGCCCGGCGTATCGCGGGCGTTCATCAACAACGGCGGCGATATTGCGTTGTATCTTGGCGAGGGCCAACATTACCGGATCGGCGTGTTCACCGATCTGGCTGAATTTGAAGGCGCGAGCCTGGCCAATGGTCCCGATGCCGGCTTGAATGAAGGCCTCAAGCTCGACGCCAACCTGACGCTCGACGCTGCGTCGCCGGTGCGCGGTATTGCAACGAGCGGCTGGCGTGGCCGCAGTTTCAGCCTCGGCATCGCGGATAGCGTGACCGTGCTGGCGCGCAGCGCCGCCGCCGCCGATGCCGCTGCAACGATGATCGCCAACGCGGTCGATCTGAAGCACGCGGATATCGTGCGCCAGCCGGCTTCGTCGCTGAAAGACGATAGCGACCTCGGCGACTTGCTGGTCACCGTCGATGTGCCGCCGTTGCCGCAACCGCTGGTCGATTTCGCGCTCGCCTGCGGTGCGCAGGAAGCGAGACGTCTGCACGAGCAAGGTTTGATCGAAGGCGCCGCGCTGTTTTTGCAGCGGCGCGTGAGTGTCGTCGGCATGACGGGTTTGCGTGCGCCGCTGACCGCTGGCAGCGGCTTGCGCGTGACCCATAACACCCAATATCCAACGGAGGCTCCGTGTTCGAAATCCGCCGCGTGCTGACGCACGTCGAAGACATTTTTCACGAGTTCGGACCGCCGCCTGCGCAACCATTGCGCAAGGGCGCGATTGCCGCGGTGATGACGAATCCGTTTGCGGGCCGCTACGAGCCGAAGATCGAGCACGCCATGGAAGCGCTCAAGCCGATCGGCATCGATCTGGCCCAGCGTCTGCTTGCCGCGATGGCCGTCCCGCATGCGGCAATCGAGAGCTACGGCAAGGGAGCAATCGTCGGCGCGGCGGGTGAACTGGAACACGGTGCGCTATGGCACGTGCCGGGCGGCTACGCCATGCGTGAACTGCTGGAGAAGAACGGCGTGCCGACCAACGCGATCGTGCCGTCGACCAAGAAGGTCGGTGCACCCTCCACGGCGCTCGATGTACCGATGACTCATGTGAACGCGAGCTACGTGCGCAGTCATTTCGATGCGATCGAAGTCTGCGTGCCCGGAGCGCCGGCAGCGGACGAAGTGGTCTACATCCTCGTCATGAGCACGGGGCAGCGCGTGCATGCGCGGGTAGGCGGTCTCGCGAAAGAGGCGATTGTCGGGAAGGACGGCCTGCGCTAGGCCACCGCGACGTAGCGTAGTGGCAGACACGTAGACACGGTCAACGCAGGGTCAAGGCAAACCGGGCTCACGCAAACCCGGCGAACCCATACACGGAGAGCGAAATGGCAATCAAGCTTCGCAAGCTGGTAGTTCAGGTAGATGAAACACGCATTGAAATGGGCCAGACGATCGATCCGCCGACGCGTCGCGCGGTGGCCATCGCCGTCATCGAAAACCCCTACGCGGGCCGCTTCGAACCTAAACTCGATGCACTGATCGAGGCGGGTGAAGAACTTGGCGCGCTGCTCGGCAAGAAGTGCGTCGAAGCGCTGGGCATCGAACCCGGCGAGGCGCAAAGTTACGGTAAGGCGGCGATTGTCGGCGAGGCGGGCGAGTTGGAGCACGCTGCGGCGATCCTGCATCCAAAGCTTGGTGCGCCGCTGCGCGTTGCAGTGGAGAAGGGGGCGGCACTGGTGCCGTCGGCGAAGAAAATGGGCACGCTGGGTACTGCCATCGACGTACCGCTTGGCCATAAAGACGCCGCCTTCGTGCGCAGCCATTTCGACGCCATCGAAGCACGCGTTGCCGATGCGCCGCGCGCCAATGAAATCGTGGTGGCGGTCGCGGTGACGGCCTCGGGCCGGCCGCTGCCGCGCATCGGTGGATTGCAGGCGAGCGAAATCAAGGGCGAAGACGGTTTGCGTTGAATAGTTTCGCTGGTACTGTGCTGCCCGTGAGGTGCGTATGAGCGTGCCGCGCATGGGATGGATGGCAAGCCGCTAAGGATTACGATGCTTTCGAATCTGCTGGTACAACTGGTCAACGGACTCGCCGATGCGTCGACGCTGTTTCTCGTCGCCGCGGGCCTGTCGCTGATCTTCGGCGTGACGCGCATCGTCAACTTCGCGCACGGCTCGTTCTATATGTTCGGCATTTATGTCGCGTATACCTTTGCGAGCCGCTTCGGCCACACCGTAGGCGGCTACTGGTTTTCGGTGCTGGCGGCGGCGCTGGTTGTTGCGGTACTGGGTGCGCTGGTCGAAATGATCGTACTGCGGCGCATCTACCAGGCGCCGGAGCTGTTCCATTTGCTGGCGACCTTCGCGCTGGTGCTGATCTTCCGTGATGCCGCGTTATGGCTGTGGGGTCCGGAAGATCTGTTCGGGCCGCGTTCGCCGCATCTGGGAGGTGCCATCAATCTGCTCGGCCACCCACTGCCTACCTACGATATCGCGTTGATCATCATCGGCCCGCTCGTATTGCTGTTGCTCTGGTATGCGCTTACGCGCACGCGCTGGGGCACGCTGGTGCGCGCGGCGACACAGGATCGTGAAATGCTCGGCGCGCTGGGTATCAATCAGGCCTGGCTGTTTACCGGGGTGTTCTTCGTTGGCGCATTTTTAGCAGGCCTGGGCGGCGCGTTGCAAGGGCCGCGCATGTCGGCGAATCTGTCGCTTGACCTCGAGACGATCGGCAATGCATTTGTGGTCGTGGTGGTGGGCGGTATGGGATCTATTCCCGGTGCGTTCGTCGCTGCCTTGCTGATTGCGGAGATCAAGGCGCTGTGTATTGGCATCGGACACGTGTCGATTGGCGGGATCGACTTTTCGCTAAGCCGCTTCACACTGGTTGCGGAATTCGTCGTGATGGCCGTCGTGCTCGTTGTGCGGCCTTGGGGTCTGTTTGGCCGCGCAACTGCCGCGGTGCGCGGCATGGCTGCGCCGGAAGCGCCGCTGCGGCCCGCGGGCAAGCGTCTGAAGCGGCTGGCGGTAGCGGTGCTTGCCGCGCTGGTGCTCGCGCCGCTTGCGGCCAAGGCGTTCCCGTATATGCCCATCCTGCTGGTCGAGATCATGATTGCGGTGTTGTTTGCCACTAGCCTGCACTTCATCATGGGACCGGGAGGCATGCACTCATTCGGGCACGCTGCGTATTTTGGCCTTGGCGCTTATGGAGCCGCATTGTTTCTCAAGGTGCTCAACTTGCCGATGGAAGCAGCGCTCCTGCTTGGGCCATTGCTCGCTCTCGCCGGAGCACTGGTGTTCGGCTGGTTCTGCGTGCGACTGTCTGGCGTGTACCTCGCCATGTTGACGCTGGCGTTTGCGCAGATCGTATGGTCAGTCGTGTTTCAGTGGGACGATGTGACGGGTGGCAGCAACGGCGTGCTCGGATTGTGGCCGTCGAACTGGTTGTCCTCGCCGGTTGCGTATTACTACCTGACGCTAGTGTGCGTCGTGATCTGCGTCTGGTTGCTGCGGCGCATGCTGTTCTCACCGCTTGGCTATGCCATGCGAGCTTCGCGCGATTCCGGCTTGCGCGCCGAGGCAATCGGCATTGACGTCAAGCGGGTGCAATGGGCGTCGTTTGTGATTGCATCGGTGTTTTGTGGTCTCGCGGGCTCCCTGTACGCGTTTTCGAAGGGCACGATTTCGCCTGAAGTGATTAGCGTGAGCCGTTCCGTCGACGGACTCGTCATGGTGCTGCTAGGCGGTCTGCAGACCCTCGCCGGGCCGATCGTCGGTGCGGCGGTCTTTACCTGGCTGCAGGATACCGTGGCGCGGCAGACCGACTACTGGCAAGCACTCCTTGGCTTTGCCATCCTGCTGCTGGTGATCGCGTTCCCGCAAGGCATCGTAGGTTTCGTCCGTGAGCGCTTCGGCGACGACGATACTGGCACGAAGAATGGTCACGCGGGTGGATCGGCCGAAGCGGAGCGGGCTGCCGCCGGTCCAGTGTCAACCCCGTCATCGCAGGCCACTGCGATGAAGGAGGGTCTATGAGCCTCCTGCGCGTCTCGGGCCTGTCTAAATCATTCGGTGGCCTTAAAGCGGTCGACGATGTCTCCTTCGATCTCGAAGCCGGTCAACTGCTCGCGCTGCTCGGCCCGAATGGCGCTGGAAAATCGACCTGCTTCAATATGGTCAACGGGCAACTTCGGCCGTCGTCGGGTTCGATCCGCCTCGACGATCACGAACTCGTCGGCATGCGGCCACGCGATATCTGGCGGCTCGGCGTGGGCCGCACGTTCCAGATTGCCGCGACCTTCAACTCGATGACCGTGCTTGAAAACGTGCAGATGGCGTTGGTGTCTCGCGAACGCAAACTGTTTGGCCTGTGGAAGGCCGCCGGATCGTGGTATGCGGATGAAGCATTCGGCCTGCTCGAGCAGGTAGGCATGGCCGCCGACGCGCATCGCGCCTGCGGTGTGCTGGCCTATGGCGACGTCAAACGCGTCGAACTTGCTATCGCCATGGCGAACCGCCCGAAGCTTCTCCTGATGGACGAGCCGACCGCCGGCATGGCGCCCAAGGAGCGCAACGATCTGATGGCGCTGACCAAGCGCCTGGTCACGGAACACAAGATCGGCGTGCTGTTCACCGAACACAGCATGGACGTCGTGTTTGCCTACGCTGACCGCATGATCGTGCTGGCGCGCGGCAAGCTGATTGCCGAAGGCAGCGCAGAGACGATCCGCAACGACGCTCGCGTGCAGGAAGTCTATTTCGGCACCGGCAAGACCTTCCAGGCGCATGCGGCGCTGGAAGACGACCATCACAACGGCCAAAGCGGTCGCCAAGGGGCCTTGCAATGAGCGAGCCGATGCTGAAAGTCTCAGGCCTCAACGCGTTCTACGGCCGCGCGCACATCCTGTTCGACGTTGGCCTCGAAGTCGGGCGCGGCGAGGTAGTGGCGCTGATGGGTCGCAACGGCGCGGGGAAATCGACCACGATGAAGGCGGTGATGGGGCTGTTGCCGCGTCGCCAGGGCGAAGTGCGTTTCCGCGGCGCCGACATTGGATCGCTATCGCCGTATCGGATTTCCCGCATGGGAATGGGCTTCGTGCCCGAGGACCGTCGCGTGTTCTCCGATCTCACGGTGCTGGAAAACCTCGACACAGGTCGGCAACCGCCGCGCGAAGGCGCGCCGCAGTGGACCCCGGAAAAGCTGTTTCGCCTGTTCCCCAATCTCGGCGAGATGCCGAGACGTCCCGGCGGCCAGATGAGCGGCGGTGAGCAGCAGATGCTGACCGTCTCGCGCACGCTGATGGGCAATCCGTATCTGGTGCTGCTCGACGAACCGTCGGAGGGCGTGGCGCCCGTGATCGTCGAACAGATGGCGAACATGATTCTCGAACTCAAGCGCGAAGGGCTGTCGATTCTGTTGTCCGAACAGAACCTGCACTTCGCCGAGCTGGTCAGCGACCGCGCGTATGTCCTTGAAAAAGGGCAGATCCGCTTTAGCGGCACGATCGGCGAACTCGCGAAGAACGAAACAGTCAGGCGCGCTTACTTGAGCGTCTGATTCCTGCGACGCGGTCATACGCCTCGCGCAATGCGCGCGTGTGGCCGCCTCGGGTAGTCGTTGCGAAAGGGAGAAGCAGATGGCAGCAGAGACGTTGACAGGGTTGTCGGGGAAGGTTGTCGTAACGAACATCGGCCTGCTGTTATCGGGCGATATCGATCAGCCGATTCTCGATGCCGACACGCTGGTGATCGACGATGGCGTGATCGTCGCGGTTGGCAAGGAGAAAGACTGCGACCTCGAAGGCGCGCGCACCAAGGTCGATTGCAAAGGCACGGCGGTGGCGCCTGGCCTGATCGATTCGCACGTGCACCCCGTCTTCGGCGACTGGACGCCGCGCCAGAACCAGATGGGCTGGATCGAGTCGAACCTGAACGGCGGCGTGACGACCATGATCTCAGCCGGCGAAGTGCACTTGCCAGGACGTCCTAAGGATATCATCGGGGTGAAGGCGCTGGCGATTACGGCGCAGCGCTCGTTCGAAGGCATGCGCGGCGCGGGCGTCGGCGGAGGCGTTAAGGTATTGGCCGGCGCGCCGGTGATCGAAAAGGGCATGGTCGAGGAAGACTTCAAGGAACTGTCGGAAGCGGGCGTAAAGCTGCTCGGCGAAGTCGGTCTCGGCAGTGTCAAGGCCGGCGAGGAAGCGGGCCAGATGGTCGCCTGGGCGCGCAAGTACGGGATTCAAAGCACGATTCACACGGGCGGCCCGTCGATCCCCGGCTCGGGTCTGATCGACAAGGACGTAGTGCTCGCGGCTGACGCGGACGTTATCGGTCACATCAATGGCGGCCACACGTCCTTGTCTTATCGTCACGTCTGCGACCTGTGCGAGCAATCCACACGCGCACTGGAAATCGTCCACAACGGGAATGAACGCATTGCATTGCTGACCGCGCGTCATGCGATCGAACTCAAGTGTCCGCACCGCATCATTCTCGGCACCGACAGCCCGGCCGGCTCTGGCGTGCAACCGCTTGGCATTCTGCGGATGATCGCGCTGATCTCGAGCCTCGCTGACGTTCCGGCGGAAATCGCATTCTGCTTTGCGACTGGCAACACGGCGCGGCAGCGCAATCTGCGGCAAGGGCTGATCGAAGTGGGCCGCCCCGCGGATCTCGTGTTCATGGACCGTGCGCAGCATACGGCCGGCAGCACGTTGCTCGAGAGCGTACAGCTTGGCGACATTCCGGGCGTTGGCATGGTGATGATCGACGGCCTGATCCGTTGCCGGCGTAGCCGTAATACGCCGCCGGCGACCGAAGTGCCGGTGGTTGTCTGAACGCGCGCAGCGACCTGCCGGCGTGGTGGCCATGAACCGTCCCGAGAACCTCACGCTTAGGGTGAATGGGGCGAGGCATGTCGTCAGTGCCAGCGCCGACACGCCTCTGCTCTATCTGCTGCGTAACGACCTGGCGCTGAACGGTCCGAAGTTCGGCTGCGGGCTGGGCGAGTGCGGCGCATGCACGGTGCTGCTCGATGGTATGCCGACCCGCTCGTGCGTAACGACGGCGAGGGTTGCGGAAGGGCGGGAGATCACCACGCTCGAAGGATTGGGCACGCGTGCAGCACTGCATCCGGTGCAGCAGGCGTTCATCGACGAACAGGCCGCGCAGTGCGGCTATTGTCTCAACGGCATGATCATGACCGCGAAAGCGCTGCTCGACCGCGATCCTCATCCCAGCGACGCCACCATCCGGCGCGAGTTGTCACGCAACCTGTGCCGCTGCGGTACGCATGTCGAGATTCTGCGTGCAGTGCATCGTGCCTCCGAATTGCTGGCAGCACGCCGTCGCGAGCATGAAGGGCTTGAAGGAGAGCACGCATGACGGGGCCGGACGTGAGCGTCGAGCGTCAGCCTCTGTCGCGGCAGCAGCTCGACGACATGCAGAACGTGCTGGTCGTCGTACGGCCGCCGCAAGCGCCGGTAAAACCCGCGATCGGGCAACCTGGATCGCGCTCGTCATTTGTGCCGACATTGGCCGATGTGTTCCTCGTCGTGCGTGGCGACGGCAGCGTGGTGGCGTTTAACGGCCACGTCGATTTGGGGACGGGCATCGGCACGGCGCTCGCGCAGATCGTCGCCGAAGAGCTCGATGTGCCGCTCACGCGTGTCTCGATCGTGCTCGGTCACACCACCGAGGCGCCAAATCAGGGGCCAACCATTGCGAGCGCAACGATCCAGATTTCCGCCGTGCCGTTGCGTCTGGCCGCGGCGCAGGCGCGGCAGTACCTGATCGGGCAAGCGGCGTTGCGCTTTGGCGTCGGCGCGCAGACGCTGGACGTTCGCGATGGCATCGTGCATCGTCGTGACGAAGACCGGGCGCAAGGAATCGGTTACGGCGAACTGATCGCTGGGCGGCGTATCGAGCTGACGCTAGCAGCGGATACGCCTTTGAAGCCGCCTGAGGCGTATCGGATCGTCGGCAAAAGCACTGCGCGCATCGACATTCCGGCCAAGGCGATCGGCGAACTGATGTTCGTGCATGACGTGCGTCTGCCGGGCATGTTGCACGGCCGGGTAGTGCGGCCGCCCTATGCGGGCGTCGCGCAAGGCGACTTTATCGGCAACAGCCTGCTGCATGTCGACGAAGAATCTGTGCGCGATCTGCCCGGCATCGTCAAGGTGGTTGTGATCCGCGATTTCGTAGGCATCGTCGCGGTGCGCGAGGAGGTCGCGCAGGAGGCGGTAAAGCGGCTCGACGTGCAGTGGAAAACAGTGGAAGGCCTGCCGGCGCTCGAAACCAGCGAGGAGGTCGAGGCCGCCTTGCGCGCGAATCCTTCGACGCGCCGGGATCTGCTGATCGAGGGTGATGTCGACGCGGCGCTGGCGCAAGCGGACAACACGCTCGAACGCACGTACGTCTGGCCGTTCCAGATGCATGCGTCGATCGGACCGTCGTGTGCGGTGGCCGACTATCGCGACGGTGTGCTTAAGGTCTGGTCCGGTACACAGAACCCGCATTCGCTGCGCGCGGATCTGGCGTTGCTGATGTCGCTGGAAGAAACGCAGATTGAAGTGGTGCGCATGGACGCTGCCGGTTGCTACGGTCGCAATTGCGCCGACGACGTAGCCGCGGATGCCGCTTTACTCTCTCGCGCGGTGGGCAGTCCAGTGCGCGTGCAACTGTCTCGCGAAGACGAACACCGGTGGGAACCGAAAGGCGCAGCGCAATTGATGGACGTGCGTGGCGCTGTGGACGCGAATGGCCAGCTCACGGGCTACGACTTCTCCACGCGTTACCCCTCGAACGATGCACCCACACTTGCGCTGCTGTTGACCGGAGCGATCTCGCCGCAGCCGCAGGTGTTCGAAATGGGCGACCGCACGTCCGTCCCGCCCTATGACTACCGCACGATGCGCATCGTTTGCGACGACACGCCGCCGATTGTCCGCGCCTCGTGGCTGCGTGGCGTATCGGCGTTGCCCAACACGTTCGCACACGAATCGTTCATCGACGAACTGGCCGCCGACGCGGGTGTCGATCCGGTCGAGTTCCGTCTGCAGCATCTAACGGATCCGCGCGCGATCGATCTCGTCAAAGCCGTTGCAGAGAAAGCTGGCTGGGAACCCCGCAGCGTCGCGCTCAAAGCGCAAGACGCAGAGGAAGAGGAAGGCGACATCGCGCGCGGCAGAGGCTTCGCTTACGCGCGCTACGTGCACAGTAAATTCCCCGGCTTTGGCGCGGCATGGGCGGCATGGGTCGCGGATGTCGAGGTGAATCGCAAGAGCGGCGAACTGGCGGTGACGCGTGTGGTAGTCGGTCAGGACACCGGAACGATGGTGAATCCAGATGGTGTCCGTCACCAGATTCACGGCAACGTGATCCAGGCGACGAGCCGCGCGTTGAAAGAGCGCGTGACTTTCGGCAAGAACGAAGTGACGAGCCAGGAGTGGGGCGCGTATCCGATCCTGACGTTCCGCGAGGTGCCGGTCATCGAGGTGGTGATGATGCCGCGCCACGGCGAGCCGCCCATGGGTACGGGCGAATCGGCGTCGCTGCCTGGTGCGGCTGCGATTGCAAACGCGCTGTTCGATGCGACGGGTGTGCGGTTTCGCAGGCCGCCGTTCACGCCGGAAGTGATTCGGGCCGCGCTCGCCGACGGCCCGGCGCAGGCGGCCGCGGCCGCAACCGCGCGCAGGAAAAAGCGCTGGCGTTTCGGTTTCCTCGGCGCATTGGCTGCAGGTACCGCGGGCTGGTTAAGCATGGCCTCGTTCGCACCTCAGCCGATTGCCCCGATCACACCGCCTCTAGCGACTTCGTTTGCACCCGGGTTGATCGCACGCGGCAAACTGCTCGCCTCGCTTGGTGACTGCGCCGTCTGCCACACGGCACACAACGGCGTGCCGAACGCGGGAGGTCTCGCGCTGGATACACCGTTCGGCACGATCTACACCACGAATATCACGCCGGATGAGCAGACGGGCATCGGCAACTGGTCGTTCGACGCGTTTGCACGGGCGATGCGCAAGGGCATCCATCGCGATGGACGGCACCTATACCCCGCTTTCCCGTACACGTCGTTCAAGAACGTATCGGACGATGACCTTCAGGCGTTGTATGCCTACCTGATGTCGCAAACGCCGGTACGCTCACGTCCGCCTGAAACGAAGCTGGCGTTTCCCTTCAGCGTGCGGCCCCTGATGGCCGCATGGAACACCATGTTTCTGAAGCGCAATACGTTCACGCAGGAGGCAACGCAAACCGCGCAATGGAATCGCGGAGCCTATCTGGTCAACGGCCTCGGCCATTGCAGCGCATGTCATACACCGCGCAATGCATTCGGCGCCGAGAAAACCGGCGCGGCGTTTCTTGGCGGCGGTATAGCGGAAGGCTGGGAAGCGCCTGCGTTGACGACACTTTCGAATGCGCCCGTGCCGTGGACCGAAGACGAACTGTTCAGCTATCTGCGCTTTGGGCACGCGCCGCTGCATGGCGTAGCGGCCGGCCCGATGGGATCGGTCGTCAGCGAGCTGGCTTCCTTGCCGGACAGCGATATCCGCGCCATGGCGAATTACCTTGCCTCGCTGAACCCCGCGGGTCCTAATGCGAATCCAGAAGCGCTGGCGCGCGAATACGAGCAGGCCAGCGCGGCTACGCCCACAGCGTCGAGCATGGGCGCACGGCTGTTCGACGGCGCCTGCGCGGCGTGCCATCACACCGGCAGTGGACCGACGCTATTCGGTGCGCATCCGTCGCTCGCGCTTAACACGAATCTGCATAGCGCAGCGCCCGATAATCTGATTCGCGTGATTCTGGACGGCATCAACTCGCCTGCACGGCCCGAACTCGGTACGATGCCGGCTTACCGCGACAGTTTCAACGATGCCCAGGTAGCCGAACTCGTGTCATACCTGCGTCAGCAATTCGCGGGCGGCAAGCCCGCATGGCAAGACGTCGAGGCAAGCGTGGCGCGTATTCGCGCGACATCGCGCGCCGATTGATTCGCTGTACCCGCATTTGCCTTCTCGCACCCACTACTGATAACGGAGAAACGCATGACCACACGTGCAGGATGGATCTCTCGTCTGACTGTTTCGTTGACGCTCTCGCTGACGGCGCTTGGGGCCGTGGCCCAGGAGACGATCAAGATCGGCGAAATCAACAGTTATAAGGCCCAGCCGGCCTTTCTCGGTCCTTACAAGAACGGCTGGAATCTCGCGCTCGACGAGGTGAACGCCTCGGGTGGCGTGCTCGGCAAGAAACTCGAAGTCGTCTCGCGCGACGACAACGCCAACCCTGGCGATACGGTACGCGTCGCGCAGGAGCTGGTGACGGGCGAAGGCGTGCAGGTGCTGTTCGGCGGCTTCCTGTCGAATACCGGCCTCGCGCTGGCCGACTACGCGAAGCAGCGGCATGTTTTCTTCCTCGCGGCCGAACCGCTGACCGACAAGATCGTCTGGGCCGACGGCAACAAATATACATACCGTCTGCGTCCTTCCACCTATATGCAGGTCGCGATGCTGGTGCCGGAAGCGCTCAAGCTGCATAAAAAGCGCTGGGCGCTGGTGTATCCGAACTACGAGTACGGTCAGTCGGCGGTGGCGACTTTCAAGAAGCTGATGCAGGCTGCCCAACCCGATATCGAGTTCGTGTCCGATCAGGCGAGCCCGCTAGGCAATCTCGACGCTGGCGCGGTGACCCAGGCCATCGCCGATGCGAAACCCGATGCGATCTTTAACGTGCTGTTTGGCGCTGACCTCGGCAAGTTCGTCCGTCAAGGCAATACGACGGGATTGTTCAAGGACCGTAGTGTGGTTTCGCTGCTGACGGGCGAGCCGGATTATCTGGATCCGCTTGGCGCCGAAGCGCCGACCGGCTGGATCGTGACCGGCTACCCGTGGTACTCGATCGATACGGCTGCGAACAAGAAGTTTGTCGATGCGTATCAGGCGAAGTATCACGACTATCCGCGTCTCGGTTCGGTGGTCGGATATTCCGCGTTGATGTCGCTTGCGGATGGGCTGAAGAAAGCCGGTTCTACCGATCCTGACAAGCTGGCCGCTGCATTCAAGGGCTTGAGCGTCGACACGCCGTTTGGTCCGGTGTCGTATCGCGCGCAGGACAACCAGTCGACCATGGGCGCTTTTGTCGGCGTGACGGGCGTGAAGGACGGCAAGGGCGTGATGACGTCGTTCCACTATATCGACGGCGCGAGCGTGCAGCCTTCGGACGCCGAAGTGAAAAAACTGCGTCCGGCTGATTGATTGCATGTTAAAGCGGGCCAGGCGTGGCGGGTGCGGTGAAAATCGCCGCGCCTGCGTTCGCTACTCTTCGGCGTCGTGCTCGGCGACGAAACGCTTCAGGTAAGCAAGCACAGCCGCTTCCGCGGCGCGATGATCGGCGCAGCTTTTCGAACCGGCATTTTCCTCGTCGCCGAACAGCGTCGACGGTGCGTTATGCACATCCACTTCCTGTCCCTCGCGAAACACGCGAATCTCGTGGACGTCCTCGGCATATTCGGCAATCCAGTGCACGCCTTCGATGTGGGCACCTGCTCGTAAGGTGGGTATCTTCATGCGGCTTCTCCCGGATGGTCCGAAAACCGTAGAGTCGGCGCAGCTGCCGGCCCTTGCTATAACCATACGCCGTCCGCGCGGATACCGCACGTTTTTGCCAAGGCACAGGGGTTGCTGCGTGATACAGGCCAACAGCCAATCTGGAGGACTGTCATGCCTGAACAGAAAACCATCCACCGTGCCCACGCGGACAAGCGCGCCGGCAAAGCCTCGAGTACCCAGGCCGGGGAGTTCGTCAAGGAAGAGGTCGACCGCGTGTGCGCCGGCAAGCACGGCGTGAAATCGGCCAAGCAGGCCATCGCCATCGGTCTGTCGAAGGCGCGCCGTGCCGGCGTCGATCTGAAGGCGCCGAAGAAGGGTACGACCAGCGAAGCGACGCGCAAGAAGGCCGCCAAAGACAACGCGGCGGGCCAGCACAAGACCGCAGCCAAAAGCACCAGCACTGAATCCAAGGCAAAACGCGCGCGTGCCGCCACTACAGCGCTAAAGCGCGAGAGCGGACGCGGCACGTCGAGTGCGGCGATGTCGAAACAGGCGAAGAGTTCTGCGGCCCGCCGGCCCGCAGCGAGCCGTTCGGCGGCGGCGAAAAAGGCGGTCGCCACCAAGGGCACCGCGGGCCGTTCGGCCGCGGCGAAAAAAGCCGCTCATACGAGAGCGGCGCGCTCGCATCATTGAGTTGGGCGCAAAAGCGGTAGAAGGGCGGCGGTACCACGCCGCCGCCTGATCTTGCCTTCCGTGCAATGCGGATGGGCGAATGTAATAAATGCAGAACCCTTACCCCACGTAAGTCTGGGTAATTTCGCGCTACGGTCGGGTCGCTTGCACGACGCGCGGCCAGGCGATCAAAATCCTGCGTCCTCACAAAACCCTTGTACTTTATTTTTTTGTTCATCTATAACCTGACCGATAGGACAGGATTGAAGCTCGAAAAGCCCAACGATGCGCGATGCATCGATGCGGCTTCCCTATAACGACGCGACGTAGAAGTTCATCGCACTGCAGCATGTCGAAGTGAATGGACCGTTCGCCGGCCGAGGGTGGACGTACGTGTCTTTGCGCTGCACTATACGGTGCCCGCTTGGGCGACGTACTGGATAAGATCGACAAAAGAGACGACAGGAGGAAGATAGGTATGCGAAGGGAAATTTAATCCGCTTTGTGACCATCCGCTCATCCCCAATTCTAATTTCCAAACAGCGAGCACAACGTGGATATCTTACGCAGTCTGTGTGGCATTGTTTTTCTGTTGCTGATCGCTTACGTGTTGTCGACCAATCGAAGTGGTATCCGTTTGCGCACGCTGATTCCCGCGCTCCTCGCGCAGGTGTCGATCGGTGCGCTAGTGCTGTTCGTGCCGCTTGGCAGCGCAGCGCTGGCAGCCGCCGCGCGTGGTGTCAACAATGTGCTGCAGATGGGCGACCGCGGCGTGTCGTTCATGTTCGGCGGTCTCGTCGACGCAAAAATGTTCCAGCTCTTCGGCGGTGGCGGTTTCGTTTTCGCGTTGCGTGTGCTTCCCATGATCATCTTCGTCACTGCGCTGATTGCGGTGCTGTACCACATCGGCGTGATGAAGTGGATCATCAACGGCCTTGGTGTCGTGTTCGAGAAGCTGCTGGCTGTGACCCGAGTTGAGGCATGTTCCGCGGTAGCTACGATCTTCCTCGGCCAGAGCGAGATGCCGGCTTTCGTCAAGCCGTTCGTCCGCGAGATGACGGGCGCTGAGTTGTTCGCGGTCATGTCGAGCGGAATGGCTTCGGTGGCGGGTTCGGTGCTGGCCGGCTATGCGGGCCTCGGCGTCAACCTGGAGTATCTGCTAGCCGCGTCGTTCATGGCCATACCGGGCGGCCTGCTGTTCGCCAAGCTGATCTTCCCGACCACGGAGCCAAGCCGGGTGGTGCTGGAAGGGCTGCATTTCGACGAAAGGAAATCGGCCAACGTGATAGAGGCGGCGGCAGCAGGCGCCTCGATTGGCCTGAGAATCGCCATCAACGTCGGCGCCATGCTGATTGCGTTTATTGGCCTGATCGCGTTGCTGAATTCGACCGTCAGCGGAATCGCGGGTCTGTTCGGTCATCCGCAGATCACGCTGCAAAGCATCCTCGGCTGGGTGTTTGCACCGCTCGCGTGGTTAATCGGCGTACCGTGGCACGACGCACCGCTCGCCGGCAACTTTATCGGTGAGAAGCTGATCCTCAACGAGTTCGTCGCATACGTCGATCTGTCGCCGTACCTGAAGGGCGCCCAGTCGGTCGCGGCGGCCGGCTTGCAGGTGCTGGATCCGAAGACGCTTGCGATCGTGTCGTTTGCACTGTGTGGCTTTGCTAATTTTTCTTCGATCGCGATTCTCACGGGCGGTTTTAGTGCCGTTGCCGCGGAACGCCGTGCGGAAGTGGCGCGCTATGGATTGCGTGTCGTAGCGGCTGCTACGCTATCGAACCTGATGAGCGCCGCCATTGCGGGGATTTTCCTGTCGTTTCATTGAGTCCGTCCGTCACCGGAACGCCAGGGGCTCCTACCTTTTCTTAAGCTGATCATTATGTCGTTGACGCAGGAAATCATTCGCAAGAAACGCGACCGGCAGCCGCTGAGCCGTGATGAGATCGGCGAATTCGTACGGGGTGTGGTCGACGGCAGCGTCGCGAACGAGCAGGTGGCCGCGTTCGCGATGGCGGTGTATTTCAACGACATGAGCGTGGACGAACGCGTTGCGCTGACGCTGGCGCAGCGCGATTCGGGCCAGGTGCTGTCCTGGGACGCGTTCGGTCTGCCGGGCCCGTTGATCGACAAGCATTCGACGGGCGGCGTCGGCGATCTGACTTCGCTGTTGCTCGGCCCGATGGTGGCCGCCTGCGCCGGTTTCGTGCCGATGATCTCCGGGCGCGGTCTCGGCCATACCGGCGGGACGCTCGACAAGCTCGCGGCCATTCCCGGCTATAACCTGGTTCCTGAGGCGCGGACGTTTCAGCGGATCGTGCGGGAAGTGGGCGTGGCGATCATCGGTCAGACGGCGCAGCTCGCGCCTGCCGACAAACGGATCTACGCGATCCGCGACGTAACGGCGACCGTCGAATCGATCGCGATGATTACGGCGTCCATCCTGTCGAAAAAGCTTGCGGCAGGGCTCGAAGGGCTGACGATGGACATCAAGGTCGGCTCCGGCGCTTTCATGCCGACCTACGAGCAATCACTGGAACTGGCGCGCAGCATCGTCGAGGTCGGCAACGGTGCAGGCATGAAGACGACCGCCGTGCTCACCGATATGAACCAGCCGCTGGCCCCCTGCGCAGGCAACGCGCTGGAAGTGCGCTGTGCGATCGATTATCTGACCGGGCATCGTCGTCCTGCACGCTTGCATGAGGTCACGCTGGCCTTGGCCGCGCAGATGCTCGTACTGGGTGGCCTCGCCAGCGATACCGCGCAAGCCTGTGCAAAGTTGAACGCGGTGCTCGATTCCGGCGCCGCGGCGGAGCGCTTCGCGCGGATGGTGCGAGCGTTGGGCGGGCCCGCGGATCTTATCGGTGCGCCCGAGCGTCATCTGGGGCAGGCGGCGGTGATCGTGCCGGTTACTGCACCTCGTGCAGGGTATGTGACACATATCGATTGCCGCGCGCTGGGACTGGCGGTAGTCGGGCTCGGTGGAGGCCGGCGCCGCCCCGATGATGCGATCAACTACCAGGTCGGTTTGACAGACGTCGTTGAACTCGGACAATACGTCGAAGCGGGAGCGCCGTTGGCACTTGTTCATGCCAGCGACCTTCCTGCCGCCGAACGGGCGGCCCATGACATCCTGACAGCGTGCACGCTCGCCGAGACCGCTTCGCCCGTTCCTGCTACCGTGTACGAACTGATCAGCTGAGTAACCGAACAACGCGGATTCCTGACCCCGATGCGGAGGAGTAGTGACACACGAACATCTGATTGACGAAGCCCGCAAAGCTCGCGAGCTTGCGTATGCGCCTTACTCGCGCTTCCTGGTCGGCGCTGCGCTTGAGACAAACGACGGCAAGATTTTCCATGGTTGCAATGTCGAGAACGCTTCGTACGGCCTGTGCAATTGCGCGGAACGTACGGCGTTTTTTAGCGCGGTGGCAGCAGGTTATCGTCCGGGGCAATTCAAAAGCCTAGCTGTGATTGGACAAACCGATGGCCCGATTGCACCCTGTGGCGCTTGCCGTCAGGTGATGATCGAACTGGGCTCGCCCAAACTCGAAGTCGTACTGAGCAATCTGGATGGCAAGGTCGAAGTGACCAGCGCCGCCGCATTATTACCGGGCGCGTTCTATCTCGAACCGGACGGCGGCGCGTCTGCAGCTTAGCGTCAGGCATGGCGACGTGCGTTTCACATGCACGCTAAAGCGGTCCCATACGCAATCAACATGAGTGCCCAACCATCATGCACAAGGTAATTTTCGACACCGATCCCGGTGTCGATGACTCGATGGCGCTGGTGTTCCAGACGTGTCATCCGCAGATCGAGTTAATCGGCGTGACGTCCGTGTTCGGCAACGCGACGATCGAAACCACGACCCGCAATGCCGTGTATCTGGTCGAACGCTTCGCTGACCCGGGCGTCGTCGTGGCGCGCGGCGCAGCAAAGCCGCTGCGCAAGGCCGCACCCGAGCCGATTCCGCATATCCACGGGGAAAATGGCCTCGGCGACATCGAGCTCCCCGATATGCCCGACGAGGGCCGTGCCCGCCTCGACGCACGCCCGGCGCATCGTTTCATCATCGACGAAATCCGCAAGCATCCGCACGAGATCAACCTGATCGCGGTCGGGCCGCTCACCAATCTCGCGCTCGCGCTGCAGGAGGACCCGGAGATCCAGCACCTGGTCAAACAGGTGATCATCATGGGCGGCGCGTTCGGCATCAACGGCGTGTTAGGCAATGTGAGGCCATGTGCCGAAGCGAATATTTCTGCCGACCCGGACGCAGCCGATCAGGTCTTCACCGCTGCGTGGAAAGTCACGGCGGCAGGGTTAGACGTGACGCAAAAGGCCATCATGAACACGGCTTACCTCGAGCGCATCCGTCAGCACGGCGGCGAGGTGGGGCAGTTTATCTGGGACGTGTCGCGCTCATATGAGCAGTTTCACGTCGACAGTTCCGGCGTGCAGGGCATCTACGTGCACGATTCGTCCGCGGTTGCCTATCTGGTGGCGCCTGAGCTTTATCAGATCCGGCGTGGCGCGGTGCGCGTGGTGGTGGAAGGTCTCGCGATTGGGCAAACCGTCCAGAAGCCGGAGACGATGGGCGTGCCGGCGCCCGACTGGGATGACGTGGCGAAGCAGGATGTGTGTGTCGACGTCGACGTAGAGGGCTTTCTGCAACTCTACTTCGAGACGATCGTCGGCAGGGCCGGCTAAACAGATCGGGCAGCGGTGCCTGACGGCACGTAGCCGCGGGCGCTGCCCGATACCTCAAAGTGTTGCCGCAGTTCTTACTGCACCGTGGCGAGCACGTCGCGCACGGTCTTGAAGATGTGCTGGATCTGCTCTTCGCTGATGATCAGCGGCGGCGAGAACGCCAGAATATCGCCCGTGAAGCGGATCAGCACGCCGGCCTCGAAGCATTTGACGAAAGCCTCATAGGCGCGTGCGCCCGGTGCGCCGTCGCGCGGTTCGAGTTCGATCCCGGCGATCATGCCGAGATTGCGAATGTCCTTCACATGCTTCGCATCGCGCAGTGCATGCGCAGCGGCTTCGAACGCGGGCGCCAGCGACGCGGCACGTTCGAACAGGCCGTCGCGGCGATACAGGTCGAGCGTCGCCACGGCCGCCGCAGCCGCAACCGGGTGCGCCGAATACGTATAGCCGTGGAACAGCTCGATCGCACCTTGTGCGCCGGCATTGACGACCGTGTCGTGGATGTTTCGGCTGGCGGCCACCGCGCCCATCGGAATCGAGGCGTTATTAATGGCCTTGGCCATCGTCAGCAGGTCCGGCGTGACGCCGAAGTATTCGCTGGCCGTCGCTTTGCCCAGACGCCCAAAGCCGGTAATGACTTCATCGAAAATCAGCAGGATGCCGTGCTTCGTGCAGATATCGCGCAGCTTCTGCAGATAGCCTTGCGGCGGAATCAGCACGCCCGTGGAGCCGGCCACCGGTTCGACGATCACCGCGGCAATCGTCGACGCGTCATGCAGCGTGACGATGCGCTCGAGTTCGTCGGCCAGATGCGCGCCCCAGGCGGGCTGCCCCTTCGTGAATGCATTGTGTTCGAGGTTGTGCGTATGCGGCAGATGATCGACCGCCGGTAGCAGCGCGCCAGAGAACGTCTTGCGGTTCGGTGCAATGCCGCCTACCGAAATGCCGCCGAAGCCCACGCCGTGATAACCGCGTTCACGGCCGATCAGACGCGTGCGCTGAGCTTCGCCGCGCGCACGGTGATACGCCAGCGCGATCTTCAGCGCCGTATCCACCGATTCGGAACCCGAGTTGGTGAAGAAAATCCGGTCGAGGCCGGCCGGCATCAGTTCGGCGACTTTCGTTGCCGCTTCGAACGCGAGCGGGTGGCCCATCTGGAAGGTCGGCGCGAAATCGAGCGTGGAAAGCTGCTGGGTGATTGCAGCGACGATCTCGTCGCGGCCATGGCCAGCGTTCACACACCAGAGTCCGGCACAGCCGTCGAGCACCTCGCGGCCGTCCGTCGCGCGGTAGTACATGCCCTTGGCCGATTCCAGCAGGCGCGGCGAGGCCTTGAACTGGCGGTTGGCGGTAAAAGGCATCCAGAAAGACGACAGATCGTCGATGACGGGGCGCGAAGTCATGGTGTTTTCCTCGAAGTGGTCCCCCGAGGAGATTTCCTTCGGGGCGTTGCCGTTGCGAAACTGTAGCGTCCGCGGTTAAATGGAGGACATAAACAGTTGATGCACTGCGCTGCTAACTGTGCAGGTCAAGTTGCTGAAACTGTGCTGGTTGCTTGGGCGTCCTGCAACTCGCCTCACTTGCCCATATTGCACTCCTTTTGCCGTGACTCCGCTCGCAACCTTGCTTTCGCCCCAATGATCGAACTCCAACTGGAACGCGGCCGCCGCGCCGCGCCCACCCTCGTCGAGCAACTGGTGCAAGGGTTTGCAAGCGCCATAGAAGGACAGTCGTTGCGGGCCGGCGCGTTGCTGCCGTCGGTGCGGCGCCTGGCGGCGAGCCACGAGCTGAGCACCTTTACCGTGACGGAGGCCTACAACCGTCTTGTTTCGATGGGTCTGGTGGTCGCGCGCCGGGGTTCGGGCTATCGGGTGGCGTCGCGCGCGCAGGCCGCGCGCGTGAGCGCGACCGACTGGCAACCGCCCAGCCTCACCGCGACGTGGCTGCTGTCCGACGTGTTCGCCGACCATTCGGTGCCGATCAAGGCAGGCGGCGGGTGGCTGCCGAACGAATGGATCAACGAAAGCGGCCTGCAGCAGGCGTTACGCTCGATGAGCCGGGTGCCGGGGCCACGCATGGGCGATTATGGTCATCCGTACGGCTTTGCGCCGCTGCGCGAGCGCATCGCCGGGCAACTCGATCGCCACGGCTTGCCGGTCGAGGTTTCGAATGTGCTGCTGACGCAAGGTGCGACCCAGGGACTGGATCTGATCGTGCGGACCTTGCTTCGCGCGGGCGATGTGGTGATCGTCGAAGATCCCGGCTACTGCAACCTGCTACAGATTCTCAAGCTGGCGGGGCTGGTCGTGTACGGCGTGCCGCGCACGCCGGCGGGCGTCGATACGGATGTCCTCGAAACCCTGGTGGCCGCGCATCGGCCCAAGGCGATTTTCGTCAACACGACGCTGCAGAATCCAACCGGCGCGACCTTTGGGATGGCCGCGGCGTTCCGTCTGCTGCAGATTGCGGAACGCGCGCGCATGTGGGTGATCGAGGATGACGTGAGCCGCGAGCTCGCTCCGCCGGGTGCGCCGTTGTTTGCTGCGATGGAGGGTTTGCAGCGGGTGCTGTATGTGGGTGGATTCTCGAAGACGGTGACGCCTGGGTTGCGCTGCGGCTATGTGGTGGCCGAGCGCGACGTGCTGCGCGAACTGGCACGCACCAAGATGGCGGTGGGGCTGACGTCGTCGGAAACGATCGAGCGGATCGTCGACAAGGTGCTGCTCGAAGGGCGCTACGCGCGTCACGTGGAGGACGTCAACGAACGGCTCAAGGCCGCCCATGCGGTGGTGGAAGAGCGGCTCGATGCGCTGGGGTTGGAGGTGTTTCACCGGCCGCGTGCGGGACTCTTTCTGTGGGCGCGTTTGCCGGTCGAACCGGAGCGTGCAGGAGAGGTGGCGACGGCCGCGCTCGCTCACGGCATCTGGCTCGCGCCGGGCTCGTATTTCCGGCCGGATGATGCGGCGAGCGCGTGGTTCCGCTTCAACGCGCCGTATTCGACCGAGGACGCGTTGTGGCTGTTTATCGAGCGCGTGGGTAAAGGGAAGCTCGATTAACCCGGTCGATTAACCCAGCAGACGCGCCGCGATCGGATACAGCGTCAGCACGAGCGACAAGGCCATCGCTATGTTGAAGATGCGCAGCCGTTTCGGGTCCGTGAGCACTTGTCGCATGGCCGTACCGAACCCGGCCCACAGACAGATGCAGGGCAGACCGATGACGTAGAACACCACTGCCATCAGCATTACATTGCTGCCGAAGTTTTCGCTCACGTGAATCGTCGTGACGGCGGTCAGCACCATCATCCACGCCTTCGGATTGACCCATTGAAAGGCGATCGCTTCGTAAAATTTCATCGGGCGGCGCTCCCCGTTGCGCAGTTTCACCTCGCCCGACGTAGCGATTTTCCACGCGAGATACAGCAGATAGGCGACGCTGGCGATTTCCAGCACCGAGTACAGCGCCGGGAAACGGTGGAATGCTTCGCCGAGCCCGAAACCGACGCACAGCATCAGCAATACGACCCCGGCGCTAATGCCGAACACATGCGGGAGCGTGCGGCGAAAGCCGAAGTTGACCCCCGAGGTGAGCAGCATCGTGTTGTTAGGCCCCGGCGTGATGCTGGTGACCAGCGCGAACAGGATGCCGGCGGGCAACGCACTGAGGGATTCGAAAGACATGGGGGTAACTCCGGTGACGATACGCTTTTACGCAGTCTATCGGCCAGAGCCGGTACAGTAACGGTACAGATTCGATGATGGCATCCGGTACAGATTGTCCTTCGCCACGGGTTCTAGAACCGGTCGATCATCCCAAACTGGACGCCGCGCACAGGCGCACCCGGATAAGCCGGCGCGAGCCCGGTCACGTCGACACCGCGCAGCGTGAACTCAGCGTCAGCACGATTGCGCAATATGCCGGCGCTCGCGTACAGCATCATCCTCGGCGAGAGGTCGTATTCGCATTCAGCGCTGAACTGGTCCGCGTTGTTGTCGCCACCCGACCGGTCTCGCATATAGGTGTAGCCCAGTGAGGCCCGCAGGCGCGTCGAGACCGCGTAGCGCGCCGACACCGACATGCCGTCGTCGTGATAACGCGGCGATCCGCCGTCGCCGTTGAAGAACGACACGAAAGCGGTCGTCTTGCCGATCACGTATGACACGCCGCCGAGATTCGCGCGCAGTCCTGTGTCGCCTGAGGTCTGCTGGTGAGCGTACGAAATGTGGAATGGCCCGTTACGGTAATCGAAGGTCTCGTAGTTGCCGGATAGACCGTTGCCGTTGCCGCTTTGGGGCAGTGCGACCATCAAGGTCGTCGTGAAGCCGTGCAGATCGGGCGACAGATACGCGAGGCCGTTGTTCGTATACGGCGTGATCTTCGACAGGTTGTTCAGTCCGGATGCAATCGTGCCTGCGCCGAATGCGTCGAGTTGTCCTTTGAACGGAATGTAGATCGGCGAGTACTGGCGACCGAGCCGCACTTCGCCCCATGGCGCACCAACGCCGATCCACGCCTGGCGGTTGAACAGGGTGCCCGCCGTCGCCAGTGCGCCGTTGCCCGCATTGAAACCGTTCTCGAGATCGAACAGGATGCGCGTATCCGAGCCGACCTGCTCTTCGCCGCGCAAGCCTACCCGCGATCCACGATATGCGCCCGAATCCACTCGTGGTGTCCACGAAGAGCCGGGGTTGGTGATTTCGATGCTGGTATCGATCAGACCATATAGCGTCACCGAACTTTGCGCGTAGGCGCACCGGGCGCCAGCGCCCAGTGCAAGCAGAACGGCAAGCGAGCAGACCGCGTGTTTACGCACGCGGATCAGTTCCCGTCAGGCAATGCGTAGGCGATGACATAGTCGCCCAGTTTCGTGCCGAACGAGCCATGTCCCCCAGCGGCAATCACTACGTACTGCTTGCCGTTGATTTCATAGCTCATCGGCGTGGCCTGACCGCCTGCAGGCAAACGGGCCTGCCACAACTGCTCGCCCGTGTTGGTGCTGAAGGCGCGGATATAGTTGTCCGCGGTGGCGCCGATAAAGAACACATCGCCCGCAGTTGTCATTGGACCGCCGAGCATTGGCATTCCCATCTTGAACGGAAGAGGTAGTGGTGAGCTGTCGCGCACGGTGCCGATACGCTTCTTCCAGACGATCTGGTTGGTCTTCAGATCGATTGCGGAGACATAACCCCAGGCCGGCTGCTTGCACGGCAAACCGAGCGGCGACAGGAACGCGTTCAGCGTCACGCCGAACGGTACGCCGTACTGCGGCTGAATACCGGATTCGGTGCCGCTGCCGCCCGCATCGCTTGCGGCCGGCTCGATAGGATTGCCCGGACCACGCGGCATCAGCCTCGATACGAACGGCAGGGCAATCGGGTTGGCAATCGCGATCTGACGATCGGTGTCGACAGCCATGCCGCCCCACTCGAACATGCCGAGGTTGCCCGGGAACACCAGGGTGCCGTTCACCGATGGCGGCGTGAACGTGCCGTCATAGGTCAGGCGGTGGAACATCACGCGGCACACCATCTGATCGAACATCGTTGCGCCCCACATGTCTGCGCCCGTCAATTTCCTGCTTGGCCGGAACGTCAGCTCGGAGAACGGCTGGGTAGGCGAGACGTGATCGCCAGGCGCGGCTCCTTGCGGGACAGGCTGTTCCGGAGCCGGGACGACCAGCGCGCCAGTGCGGCGATCCAGTACAAAGATGTTGCCTGTCTTTGCGGGTGCGTAAACCACCGGCACGACGTTGCCCGACTTGTCGGTGATGTCGGCCAGCGTGGGCTGAGCCGGCAGGTCCATGTCCCACAGATCGTGATGCACGGTCTGATAGAACCAGGCGAGCTTTCCGGTCGAAGCGTGCAGCGCGAGCAGGCCGCTTGCATAGCGCTCCTCCTCGGGCGTACGGTTGCCGCCCCAGATATCCGGTGTGGTCACGCCCATCGGCAGGTAAACGATATCGAGTTTGGCGTCGTAGACCGCGGGCGCCCACGAATTCGGCGAATTCAGCGAGTAATGCTGCCCTTCGCCGGGAATGACGTTCGGATCCTTGTTGCCCGGATCGAATGCCCAAAGCAGCTTGCCGGTATTGACATCGAAGCCGCGGATCACACCGGAAGGCTCGCGGGTCGAATAGTTATCTGTCACCGCACCCGCGATGACGATGACCTTGTCGGTCACGATAGGCGGAGAGGTGGGTTCATATTGACCGGGCGTGGTCACCGGCTGGCCATGCTGGAGATCGAGGTCGCCATGGTTGGCGAAATCCGGGCAGCGTTGACCCGTTTGCGCATCGAGCGCGTACAGGTGGCCGTCGTTGACCGGCAGAAGCACGCGGCGCGCGCAAACCGCCGGGGCGGCGCTCGAGGCCGTCGTTTGACCGTTGTTACCGGTATTGGCAGCGGTCGAGGCCGTTGTTTGACCGCTGTCATCGGTACTCGCCGCGGTCGAGTCGTAGTAAGAGACGCCACGACATGTCACGTGCTGGAAGCTCGGATCCGTTTTCAGGCCAGGGTCGAATTTCCACGCGAGCTTGCCCGTTGCAGCATCCAGCGCGAACAGGATCTGGTGTGGCGAACACAGGTAGAGCATGTTGCCCACCTTGATCGGTGTGACTTCGTTGGTCGTCTCGACCGGGTCGGTCGCACGCTTTGTATCACCGGTCTGGAATGTCCATGCAACCTGCAGATTCTTCACGTTGTCGGCGGTAATCTGCTTGAGCGGCGAGTAGCGCGTGCCGTGCTGCGTGCGGCCGTAGGCAGGCCAATCGGCATCGGTGCCGCCCGCCGCCGGGGTTGCGGACGATGCTGCACTGGCGCTCAGGGTTCCGTTGATTTCCTGCGGATCGTTGAAGGACGCGTACACGAGCACAATGCCGCTGAGAATCAAGGTGGCGCCCAACGCCAGTGCCGCGGACTTCGCAGGGGCGTCGAGGGTGCGATAGACAAACGGGAGCAGCAGCCAGATGCCGAACACAACCAGCACATCGAGTCGTGGCGTCAATGCCCAGAAGTCGAAGCCGGCTTCCCACACCGCCCATACGATGGTGCACAGCAGCAGCAGCGCATACAAGCCAAGCGCGCTCGCGTTCCGGCGGTAAAGCAGCGCGGCCGTCACCAGCATGACCAGGCCGGCGACGACATAGTAGGGCGACCCGCCGATCGAGATGAGCCACGCCCCGCCGATCAGCAGATACAAGCCGGCGAGGGCTGCGAACAGAACGCTGAGGAGATGCACTAAGCCTGACGATGCCCGCTTCTGCATGATGTAGACCCCTTGGATTTCTATAGGAACATGAGACCGCCGGAGAGCAACCCAAGCCAGACGCAAAAAAAGTGCCACCCCTGGGACGAGATCAATTTGTATCGGGTGTACGTCTGCCAGTAAGCAGTGTAAGCGGGAGTTCGTTCAAGGCGAAACCACTATTCACCAGGATTGATCTATCTGAGCCCGCTTGTTAGCCTTATAGAACTTACACGGGGACACTCTGATGCGTTACTCAAACGAGGAACACGATGCGCACGCGCGGACATTCGATCGCGATGGGATGGTGCTCCTGAAGCAGCACTTTTCAAAGGAGACGCTCTCGGGCTGGCGACAGGCCTTCGACGGCATCCTTGCCCATAGATTGCAGGAGAACGCAACGGCTGTGCGCGGAGCCAACCGGCACTACATCACGTTGCCGTTTGCCGGCGTGTTCGCGGATGAAAGCATATTCTGCGACCCTGACGTACTGGCTATTGTCGAACGCGTTGCAGGTGAAGACCCGGTCATGTGCCAACTCGCGACCGACACGCCACTACGCGGGTCGACGTATCAGGACGTTCATCGCGACACACCTGCCCTGTTCGACAACGAGCCGGAAACGCCGTCGTTTCAACTCGCTGTAAATTTTCCGCTTTGCGACGTCACCGCAGATAACGGCCCGTTCGAAACGACGCTCGGCACGCACCGAATGAACTCGGAAGACGCGATGCGGGCATATGTGGCGGGGGAGATTCCGTTGCATGCCATTCCGATGGAACTCGGCGACGTCATGATTCGCGACGTCAGAGCGTTGCATCGCGGTACGCCAAACAACACGGACGCCCCGCGTCCGATGGTCGTCATTGGATACAGTCGAAGCTGGTATTTCAGGCCGGAAGTGCATATCGACGTTCCGTGCGACGTCTTTCAACGACTTGGCCCGAAAGCAAAGCGATTGCTCCGGCACATGCCCCAGGTCGACGACGCCGGCGCCTTCCAGAGTGCCGAGAGTTACCTCAAATTCGCCTACTGACGTTCGTCATGCCGGCTTTACTTATGCTCCGCAGCCGCGTTGCTTGACCCGAACCGGCGGAGTAGCGGCAAGCGCTCAACCTAGCGCGTATTTGCTCCGGCATACTTAATAAATTCGCGGACAGCATAGGAACGCTCATGTCGCCGGAACGTAAGGGCTATCTCCGAGACAACAGGTTTGCCGCCAAGCGGTCGATAGACCACGCCCGGTAAGTTCAGGCAGTCGCACAATGTGCGGGGCACGACGGCCACAAAGCTTCCAAGCGAAACGCACGCGAGTACCGCAGCCAGCGGGCCGGGTCTCGGCCCCAGTTTTGGCTGGAAGCGTCCACGTCTGCCCACTTCGAATGTGCCGAACTCCTGCTCTGGAAGCGCGAAGCACGCCTCACGCAGTTGCGACGGATTGATGACCGCATGATCTGCAAGCGGTGAGTCGTCCGGAAGGGCCAGCACGAACTCGTCCTGATAGACGCTGACGGCCCTTATTTCGTCCGGAAAGTCCAACGGCGGCCGTATGTACGCAACGTCGAGCCGGCCGTCGGTAAGCATCCCCGGAATCTGGGTCATCGGTGCTTCGATGAGCACGACATCCACTTTAGGGCGGTGCTTCCGGAAGCCTCTTATGGTCTTCTGCATGATCCCCGCAAAGGCCGCCGAGGCTATGAAGCCAATCTGGATGCGACCTAGTTCGCCTCGTTCCGCCAGTTCAGCGAGTTCCTGACCGCGCTGAAGCGAGGCGAGGGCGGCTGTCGCTTCGGGCAAGTACGCTTCGCCCGCCGCTGTCAATGCAACAGAGCGCTTGGTCCGGTGGAACAGACGGACCTGGAGCAGCCGCTCCGTCTCCTGGATCTGCTTGGTAAGGGACGGGGGCGCGATGCCGAGCTCTTCGGCTGCGCGAGCGAAATGGAGGTGTCTCGCGACCGCGATGAAGCAGCGAATGTGGCGTAACTCGAGTTTCACAGTGTTAATCCTTTTGTGAACATTATCGTGTCATTCGCTTGTCAGCTGGAAAGAGGCGAGTGGCTGACATTTTCGCATGGCAACTTGCGCAACAGTCGGCGCCGACGCCGCTAAAAATTTTTGCGCTGAGCGGAATGTTTGCACCAGCGCTGTGTTTGCTCCTAAGTACACCAGAGTGCAGCGTTCGTTCGGCGGCCGTCAGGAATCGGCCAAATGATGACTGCCTGGGTATGGTTCGTCTATGGCGTCACCACAACGAGGTGAACGAAATCCGCGAATCTCGTCCTACACATGCTTGGGAGAAGTTTCATGAAGTTGAGTTCGTTTGTTCTCGCGGGTCTGACCTGCGCCACGCTGGTGAGCGCCACGACGTCATTCGCGCAGGACAGCGCTGCGGCCCCGTCCGCACCGATCAGGAATGTCGTGCTGGTTCACGGTCTGTTCGCAGATGGTTCGAGCTGGCAGAAAGTGATTCCGCTGCTGCAAGCGAAGGGCCTGCACGTGACGGCGGTGCAGAATCCGACCACCTCGCTCGACGCGGATGTCGATGCGGTCAAGCGAGCGCTTGCGCAACAGGATGGTCCAACCTTGCTGGTCGCGCACTCGTACGGCGGGATGGTGATCAGCCAGGCCGGCGACGATCCGAAGGTAGCGGGCCTCGTGTACATCGCGGCGCGTGCGCCGGACGCTGGCGAGGACTATCCGGCGCTGACGAAGAAATTCCCGGCCGCACCGGCGTCGGCGGGGTTGCAGTGGTCGGCGGATGGTTACGGCAAGCTGTCTGAGCAGGCCTTTGTGCACGACTTTGCGGGCGATCTGCCTACCGTTGAAGCTGAGACGTACTACGCGGTTCAGCAGCCGATTGGCAAGGCAATCACGATGGCGAAGACGACGGTCGCCGCGTGGCACGACAAACCCACCTGGTATGCGGTGTCGACTGAAGACCGGACGATCAACCCCGATCTGGAGCGCTTCATGGCGAACCGGATGCATGCGCATACGATCGAGCTCGATTCGAGCCACGTGTCGCTGCTGTCGCATCCGACTGAAGTGGCGAACCTGATCCTCGAAGCGGCGGGTCAGCAGAAGTGAGGTTGTAGTCAGACCCGTCCGCGCCACGCGACGAAGGCAACACCGGCAATCGCCATCAGTCCACCGGCGATGGTCGTCAGCGCGGGGTGCTCGCCAGTCAAAAAGATCGATAGCGCGATCGCGATCGCGGGTACCAGATACAGGAAATTGGACGCCCGCGCCGCACCGAAGTGGCCCAGGGCAATCGTCCACGTCGCGTAACCGAGCGCGGCCGGGAAGACGCCGAGCACGAGCACAGCACCCAAGGTTCCTGCCGATGCTGAAGGTGCCGCAAGTGCGCTCATGGCGCCCGGCAACCACGGAGATAGCAGCAATGCACCGGCGAGCAGCGTATAAGCAGTGCTTGCGAGCGGCCCATAGATCGGAATCAGGCGTCGCTGCAACACGAAATATGCTGAGGATGCCAAAGCAGCGAGCAGGATCAGTGTTGCGCCGCTGCCGGGTGCGAGGCCGCCGGGTTGTCCACATGCAATCAGACCGATGCCTGCAAAGCTGAACACCGAGCCGAGCCAACCCCATCGATTGAGTTTTTCGCGCAGGAAAACCGTCGCCAGAATGGCGGTGAAGATAGGCGAGGTACTCATGATGAAGGCCGCTGCGCCTGGCGCAACGGTCAGTTCGGCGGTGTTCAGAAGCGCGTTATAGCTTGCGATGCCGAGGAAGCCGGACAGGACAAAGAGCAGTGAATCGCGCAGCGACGGTCGCTTCGGACGCGCGTAAATCAACCATCCCACGACCAGCACCGCTGCTGTCGCGAAGCGCGCGGCCGCGAGTTGCATCGGCGTGAGCCCTTGCAGACCAAGCCGGATGAAAGGAAAGGCCGCGGCCCACGACAGGATTGTGAAAGCTACGGCGGCAGCTGCCCGAATCGAATTCGGCGTGCTCGGCATGCTCAGTGAAGCGGACGTATTCATGGCGGTTCCCGGTAATGGAATTCGGCTGAAATCCCTTACCCAAATTGTCCGCGACGGCGTCGCGCGTGATAAGTGAGGCCGGCGGCGATAGAGAATCCGGGATTACCGGACAATGACGAAGTCCGCACGCCGTAACTTCTGGTAACAGGGCGCTGCCCGATGATGTGGTTTCGTCATTGAAACGACGCAGTAAACGTCGCATGCTGGCGATGTTGTTAAATGGCGCGCGCGCATGGGTCCCTTTCTTGCGCGGCCGTACATCAAAACATCGACCTATATACGGGGAACATCATGTCCATTTCCAGCGTTGCCTCCTCTGTCAGTTCCGCCCAAAGCATCAGCAGCAAGCCGGCTGCACAGCAGACATCTGAACCGAAGCGCACACATGGCGGCGGCCACCACGGCCATAAGGTCGCGACGGACGCAGGGTTGAGCACGTCGTCCACGGGTAGCGGATCGTCGACCTCGACCGCCGTGAACAGCATCTTGGGCGGCAACATCAATACGACCGCCTGATAGCACCCAGGTCGCTCAGCCAACCCGGCATCGGGCCGGTTGGCCAGAGCTGCGCCTAGCGAGGCTGCTTGATAAATGCCTCGAACGCCGCTGCGTGGTCAGGATGCCACCGCGACAGCGCAGGACGGTTCTCGACGATATCGCCGGCTGCCCAAAGAATGCGCCGCTCGTCGAGCGCTCGCGGCACGTCGTTGTCCGGGCAGAGAATGTAAAAGTCGCCGGCTTCCAGACGCTCCAACATGAACTCGACGGTTTGCTCCGGCGTCCACGCGGCGGCCGGTTTCTCGCCGCGGCCGTGACGTGTCAGTTCCGTGAACACAAAGCCAGGAATCAGCAGGTGAGCGCTGAGCTGGCAGCCCGCGGTATTGCGCAGTTCGTGCTGCAATGCCTCGGTGAACGCCTTAAGCCCAGCCTTCGCAACGTTGTAGGCCGGATCGCCGGGCGGCGTGGTGATGCCTTGCTTCGAACCGGTATTGATCACGAGACCCGGGCGACCACGTTTGATCATCTCCGGTACGAACACCTGGGTGCCGTGGATCACGCCCCACAGATTGACGCCAAGCACGCGCTCCCAGTTTTCGGCGGGCCCGAACATCTTGCTGCCCGGCTGAATACCCGCGTTGTTCATCAACACGTCCACACCGCCGAATCGTTCGACGACGGCATCGTGCAAGCGCTGCACGTCGGCGACGACGCTCACGTCGGTTTCGAGTGCGAAGACATCCTGTTTGCCGTTCGCGCTCAGCGCAGCGATTTCCTCCACTGCTTGCGCGATGCGCTCAGCGCCGAGATCGGCGATACAGACACGCAGGCCGAGTTGTGCGAAGCGTTTGGCCGCAGCAAGGCCGATGCCGGCAGCGCCGCCAGTGATCACGGCGACTGCGCCGGGAGTGAGAGCAGAATGAGTCATCGGAATCCTCGCTGGTGCAGGAATCGTGGCGTCAACCAAGGGCCGCGATTTCGATCGGTTCGAACAGGGGAGCTGATGATCCTAGCATGATCGATTGGTTTACGTGGCCGTCGTGCCTGGCGCAAGGCACAGCCATTCTCGCGAGGCATCGCAGGTTGCTCAGCCGGTGGGACGCAAATTTTTTTATCTACTGAATCTTCATAAACATCCTTTCCGTGCCGTCGTGAGCTTGTAATAATTTTCCATTCGCCAGCGGCGCGAGACCGAGGCTGCAATGAAGGAGACAAGCGATGAACTGGTACGCGTCGTTTAGCAAAGCGGAGCGCACGACCTTCCATTCCGCCTTCACGGGCTGGGTGCTCGACGCCTTTGACTTTATGGTGTTCACCTTTGTCGTCACCTCGCTGATGACGTTGTGGGGCGTCGGCAAGGGCGAGATCGGCTTGCTAAGCACGGTGAGTCTGCTTTGCTCCGCCGCCGGAGGATGGGTGGGCGGTATCCTTGCGGACCGGTTCGGCCGCGTCAAGGTGCTGCAATGGATCATCGTCTGGTTCTCGGTGTTCACCTTCCTGATTGGCTGGTCACAGAACGTAGAGCAACTGTTTGTCCTGCGCGCGTTGCAGGGATTTGGATTTGGCGGCGAGTGGGCCGTGGGCGCCGTATTGATTGGCGAGATCGTTCGGCCGGAGCATCGCGGCAAAACTGTCGGCGTGGTGCAAAGCGGCTGGGCGATTGGCTGGGGCCTCGCCGCCATTCTCTACACGGTGGCGTTCTCTGTCCTCCCCGAAGCGCTGGCCTGGCGCAGCATGTTCTGGGTGGGGCTTGCCCCGGCATTACTGGTGTTTTATATCCGCAGGCATGTGGCGGAACCTGAGAGCTTCCATAAAGCGCAGCAGATCATGCGCTCGAGCGCGAGACGCCCCTCGTTTCTGCAGATCTTTGCACCCGGGATCCTGCGCACAACGGTATGTTCGTCGCTGATGTGCTCCGGCCTGCAAGGCGGATACTATGCGATCGCCACCTGGATTCCCACCTTTCTGCGGATGGACAGGCACCTGTCGGTGATCGGCACCGGCGGCTACCTGGCTGTGCTGATTACCGGATCGTTTATCGGCTACGCAAGCGGTGGCTATATCTCGGACCGGATCGGCCGGCGCGGCAATATGCTGCTTTTCGCATTCCTGTCTGCGGTCATCACGATCGCCTATACGAAGGTCAACTTCAGCAATTCACAAATGCTCTACCTTGGATTCCCGCTCGGATTTTGTGCGTCGGGAATCTTCGGCGGAGTCGGTGCGCATCTCACGGAACTGTTTCCCGCTGCGCTTCGCGCGAACGGTCAGGGCTTTGCCTACAATTTCGGCCGCGGCATCGGCGCCTTGTTTCCGGCCCTCGTCGGCCTCCTGAGTGCGAAGACCGGACTGGGAAACGCGATTTGCATTCTCGCCGTTATCGCCAACGCGGCCGTGTTTGTGACGGTGTTGGCGTTACCCGAGACGCGAGGACGACGGCTCGACGATGCCGATCATCTGATCCCCGCCCAGCAGCCGGAATCGACCTCTGAGAAGTCTCTGCCGCACGGGACGTGAGCCACGCGGGGCATGCTTCGTCTTTAAGCCTGCTTCGGAGCCGCACGCGTTATGGCCGCGCGGACCGGGCAATCCAACATGCAAGGATTCCTAAATGACCGGTTCAACGGAAAATCATGATGCATCGCTGTGTCCGCCGCCCGCTGCAGTGCAATCGGGGCCGTCCACTTTCGTCATGCCGCCCGGCGCCGTGGATACACACGCGCACGTGATCGGAGAGCCGCCGCGTTATCCGTGGATGCCCGATCGCTCGTACACGCCGCCAGCGGCCACCCCCGCAGCCTATCTGAAGATGCTCGACGACACAGGTTCGCAGTATGGCGTGCTGGTCCAGGTGAGCGTGCATGGGCAGGACAACACGCTGCTGCTGGAAACGCTGCGTGCGAATCCGGACAGGTTGCGCGGCGTGGTGGTGCCGTCACTAGGATTAGGCGATGCTGAGTACCAGGACATGACGGACGCCGGCGCGGTTGGATTGCGCCTGAACGTGCTGTTCGGCGGAGGCGGCATCGGTTTTTCGCAACTGGCCGAGTACGACGCATTGGCGCGCGATTGGGGCTGGCATATCCAGTTCTTGCTGGACGCGCGGAGCTTGCCTGAACTCGCGCCGCAGCTCGGCAAGCTGCGCTCGGCCATCGTGATCGATCATATGGGCCACATGCCGACCGCAGTCGGCGTTGGGTCCGCGGGTTTTAAAGGTCTCCTGGCACTGGTGCGCGACGGCGCATGGGTCAAGCTTTCCGGTGCATACCGGCTGAGTACCCAGGCGCCCGCGTACGCCGATACCGCCGATTACGCGCGCGCCCTGATCGCGACGGCGCCGGATCGCTGCGTATGGGGCTCCGACTGGCCGCACGTCGCTTTGTGGGGCGCCATGCCGACAGTCGGGCAGTTGCTCGATACGCTCGCCGTGTGGGCGCCAGATGAGCAGACCCGCACCGCGATTCTGACGAAGAACGCGCACCGGCTATACGGCTTTCGAGAGCCAACCCTCACACGGTCCTGAGAATCCGCGGCCTGGCCTCGTTTGCCTTCACGGCGTCTACCGCGGGCCCCGGCGTATTCGCGCCGTACGCCCCACGCATGGACGGAGACCGCAAACAGCTTCGGGCGCCGTCATCGACGGGCATGCTGTCCTGTCACGCCGCGCTTTGGGCGAAGCAACGCGTCGAGGTCGCGCAGGCCGAGCCGCGGCCGAAAATACCATTGCAATCTACGCAGGCGCGATGCCGATACAGTTCGCCTGGCGTGTGAACGTGATTCTGATCTGTTCATCCTGGTCCTTTGGGCAGCTTGCATTGACCACTCGCGTATCGACCGGAATTTGTAAGTGCTTTAGGTTTCGAAAGACTTCGAAAGTTAAAAGTGTGCGAAGAGTACGTGACGCGAACCGCGACGTTTTCGCTTCACGTTGCCCCAATCGCTATGGATGGAATGGAACTTGCGCTCTCCTGGTTAGAAGCAAGGCTATGAAGCCAAGCCGAACTCACAGGGAGAAAGCAGATGAAATCCAAAGTTATCGTACTGACCGCATGCATCGTCTCAATGGCGCTGGCCGGCGAAGCGAACGCTGCGGGATGCCTGAAAGGCGCCGCGGCTGGCGGCGTTGCGGGCCACTATGTTGGCAACGGCCACGCAGCGGTGGGCGCCGCAGGGGGATGCGCGGTGGGCCATCATATGGCGGCGAAGAAGGCGAAGCAGGACGCTGCCCGACAAGACCAGCAATCCGCTCAGCAGGGTCAATCGCAGGCCCGGTAAGCTTGCCCGGCAAGAAAATCCCGCGGGTGGTCAGCTTTGCCTTTGCAAGGCTAACCCGCCTGCGGTTATTGCTGCTATGCAGAGCCTGATGCTGCAAACATCAGATCATTCGTTGGTCAACTTTACCTTGCACCGAGACTTCTCGGCAGCTGCTCGGCCTTAGGCAAGAGCGCGCCGATCATAAAGCCTCTCTCCGTTCGGCTCATGATCACGCGGCCTCTATGTTTAGTGGCGGTGAAATTGACAAATGCCAGCCCCAGACCGAAGCCGCTCGCTTCATTGATCACTCCAGACGGCAGCCGGACAAAGCGCTCCGCGACGCGGTCCGTTTCCCTCGCCGGAATGCCCGTGCCTTCATCCTCCACACCTATAAGCAGACCCTCGCGCGTATCCGCAAGGATGCAGCGCACGGTCGCGTCACGCGGTCCGTATTTCAATGCGTTGTCGAGCAGGTTGGTGACGAGGCGAGTCAATAGCAGGCTGTCCGCAAGACACACCAGCGACGTGTCGGGCGCTTCGATGGAGATGCGGCATTCTTTAGCGACAGCCTTTTCATAGAGCTGATCGACGGCAACGATCAGTATCTCGTTCAGGTTGACGATTTCGAATTGCCGCGATTCCGACTGTGCACGCGCTAGATTGAGGAAGCCGTCCGCCAGTTCCAGTGCATTGGTGGCGTGCGTGGCAATACGCTCGAGCAGCGGCGTGAGCGTCCCGTGTTCCGCGCGATAGAGTTCGAGCAGGGCCAGAATGGACGTTTGCGGCGAGCGCATGTCATGCGAGAGAAAATCCATCGCATCGTCGCGCTGGCGCAGACTAATATAGGATGCCGAATGATATCGGATTCGCGCGATCAGCTCGATCGAGTCGGGTAGTTTGACCAGGTAATCATTAGCGCCGGCAACGAATGCTGCGCTTTTTACCGTAGGCTGTTCCCGCGAGGACAGCACGATAACCGGGACGTTCGCCGTGACGGGATGAGTGCGATAGCTGCGCACGATATCCAGCCCATCTATGCCTGGCATGATGAGATCCTGAAGGATTACCGTGGGCTTTATCCGGCACGCCGTGGAGAGGGCTTCGCGTCCCTCGGTGCAGACATGGAGAAGGATGCCGGTCTCGTTCTCGAGGGCGCGTCTTATCACCTCTCCAACAATCGGTTGATCGTCGACCAGTAGTACGGTTGCGACAGGGACGATTGGAGTCTGAAGTGTATTCATGGTGACGATAGGCGATCGGAAGAACCCGAGCGCGGTCCAGATCGAACGTTCGGGAAGGGAACGCGTCGATGTCCAGGCTAGTCTGGTTATATTTCGCGGCGGAGAGCCCAGTTTAAAGGCAACGAACAGCAGTCGGGAGGCCGGGTTCGTTAAGGATTGTTAATTGATGCCATACCGTTATGGCGCGGTCCGCCGGTGTCGGAGAGAAGCGGCCTAAACAGCAGGTATTACTGGTTTTTTAAATCGTTCGACCAGAAAGTCTACGAACGCTCGTGCGCGTGCGGACTGATTGCGCTTGCTTGGATAGTAAACAAAGAGGTCTGCCGAGGGCTGCACAAACTCTGGCAGAACAATGCGCAGTCGTCCGCTCTCCAGGTATTTCGCAAGGTCCCATTCCGAGCGGACCAGGATGCCGTGTCCGTCGAGTGCCCAACCCAGCACAATGTCACCGTCGTTGCTCGACAGCATGCCTTGCACCTTTACCACTTCGGGGTGTCCTTTGTGCACCAGGCGCCAGATTCCATAGGCGTCGTCGTTCTGGCGGTGCACGATGCACTGGTGATCGGAAAGGTCGGCAAGCGTCGCAGGCGTGCCGTGCTGCTCCAGATAGCGTGGCGATGCGCAGAGGAATCGGCGATTCGACATGACGCGCCGCGCGTTGAGTCGCTTGTCGGGCAATGAACCGAAGCGGATGGCCAGATCGACACCACTGTCTACGAGATCGATCGGCCGGTCGGTGACGTCAAGCTGTACTTCCACATGCGGATGACGTTTTGCGAACTCGGAAACAAGCGGCGCGATCGTGGTGCGGCCAAACCCCAGCGTCGCGTTCACACGCAGCAGTCCTCGCGGCATCGACCGGCTGGATGAAACGGCATCTTCCATCTCCCGCACCTCGGCCAGAATTCGCGTCGCGTGGTGCAGGTAGGTTTCACCTTCAGCGGTCAGGCTGACGCTGCGCGTGGTGCGATTCACCAGTCGTACGCCAAGCCGCGCCTCCAGTTGGGCTAACCGCTTGGTCGCTGCGGGTGGCGTCAGATCGAGTTCGCGTGCGGCCGCGGTCAGATTTCCGTGGCGTGCGAGCAGGACGAAAAACTGCAGGTGGGAGGCGAGGTCAGTCTTCACCGTAAGTTAATAAAGAAGTGACTTTCAGTGAATCATAACGCTACTTGCAGGGCATAACCTAGCGGCTCTTACAGCCCGTTGCATCGACGACGCGCGATGCCGCCAGGAGACCCTCATGAAAATCGTTGAAATCCGCGAAAAAACCGTCCCTATCAGCTCACCGATCCGCAACGCCTATATCGACTTCAGCAAGATGACGCTGAGTCTGGTCGCCGTAGTGACCGACGTCGTGCGTGACGGCAAGCCGGTCGTCGGTTACGGCTTCAACTCCAACGGCCGCTACGGACAGGGAACATTGATGCGCGAGCGCTTCATTCCGCGTCTGCTGGAAGCCGCTCCGGACACGCTTATCAACGACGCCGGGGATAACCTCGACCCCCACAAAATCTGGGCCACGATGTTCTCGAACGAGAAGCCGGGCGGTCACGGCGAGCGTTCGGTTGCCATCGGCACAATCGACATGGCGGTCTGGGATGCCGTCGCGAAGATCGAAGGCAAGCCGCTCTTCCAGTTGCTAGCCGACCGCTACGGCAACGGTCAACCCGATCGCAAGGTCTTCGTCTACGCCGCGGGCGGTTACTACTACCCGGGCCAGGACCACGGAAAGCTCAAGGACGAGATGCGCAGCTATCTCGACCGGGGCTATACGGTGGTGAAAAAGAAAATTGGCGGAGCATCGCTCGACGAAGACCTGCGTCGCATCGATTCGATCCTGAGCGTGCTGGGTGACGGCCAGAAGCTTGCAGTCGATGCCAACGGCCGCTTCGATCTCGACACCGCGATTCAATATGCGAAGGCGTTGTCGCAGTACGACCTGTTCTGGTACGAGGAACCGGGTGATCCGCTGGACTTCGAACTGCAAGCGACGCTACGCAACTACTACGCCAATCCGATGGCGACTGGCGAAGACCTGTTTTCGATGCAGGACGCCCGCAACCTCATCCGCTATGGCGGCATGCGCCCAGACCGCGACTGGCTGCAGTTCGACTGCGCGTTGAGCTATGGGCTGGTCGAATACCTTCGCACGCTCGACATGCTTCGCCAGCATGGCTGGTCGCCGAGCCGCTGCATCCCGCATGGCGGCCACCAGATGTCGTTGAATATCGCCGCTGGCCTGGGGCTTGGCGGCAACGAGTCGTATCCGGATCTGTTCCAGCCGTATGGTGGATTCCCGGATGGCGTGAAGGTCGAGAATGGCCATATCACCATGCCCGACTTGCCGGGTATCGGCTTTGAAGGCAAGGCCGATCTCTTTGCGGAGATGAAGAAGCTTTCCGCGTAAGCCGTTAGCGAAACCGCGCCGGCTCAAAGCGCCGGCGCAGCGTCCACAAAAAAGCAAAAAGGACGACAGGAGACAGACATGCTGGTTTCAACGATTGGAAAATATCTTTCCAGGCTTTATGTACAGGTCCTGATTGGCATCATCGCCGGCATTCTGGTCGGACACTTCTATCCTGAGACCGGCGATCAGCTCAAGCCGTTAGGGGACCTGTTCATCAAGCTGATCCGGATGGCGCTTGCGCCCATCATCTTCGCTTCGGTGGTGGTCGGCATTGCGCGCATGAGCGATCTTCACGAGGCGGGGCGGGTCGGCGTCAAGGCTATTCTTTACTTCGAAGTCGCATCCACCATCGCGCTCGCCATCGGTCTGCTGGTCGTGAACGTCATCAAGCCTGGCAGCGGGATGAACATCGACCCGGCGCATATCGATAGCGCGTCGATTGCAAGCTACACCCACGCGGCGCAGCAGCACGGCACGCTCGATTTCCTGATGAGCATCGTGCCGAACAGTATCGTCGGCGCGTTCGCTAACGGGGACATGCTGCCCATCATCTTCTTTTCAGTGTTGTTCGCAATTGCCCTTGCCAAGCTGGGGCCACGTACCGCGCCGCTGGTCGACATGCTCGATATGTTCCTGCAGGGCATGTTCGGCGTGGTTCGAATTGTCATGTATGTCGCACCGATCGGCGCTTTCGGCGGCATGGCATTCACGATCGGCAAGTACGGAATCGGCACGCTCGCATCGTTCGGTCAACTGATGTTCTGCCTTTACCTGACTTCGATCGTCTTCGTGATCGTCGTGCTGGGCGCCGTCATGCGGCTATGTGGTTTGTCCTTGTGGAAGTTTCTCCGTTACATCAAGGACGAAATCCTCATCACGCTCGGTACGGCTTCCACCGAAGCGGTACTGCCGCAGATGCTCATCAAAATGGAGAAGCTGGGTTGTTCGCGGCCCGTCGTCGGAATGGTATTGCCGACCGGTTACACGTTCAATGCAGATGGCACGGCAATCTACCTGACGATGGCAACCCTCTTCATTGCGCAAGCCATGAACATCCACCTGACGATCTGGGATCAGTTGCTGGTGATGAGCGTGCTTCTGCTGACCTCCAAGGGCTCAGCCGGTGTCGCGGGCGCCGGATTCGTCGCACTCGCGGCCACGCTGTCGACCATGCACAAGGTTCCTGTGGCCGGCCTGGTGCTGTTGCTAGGCGTCGATCGCTTCCTGAACGAAGCGCGCGCCGTGACCAATCTGATAGGCAACGGTGTGGCAACTATCGTGGTGGCGCGATGGGAGGGGGCGCTCGATATGACGAAGGCGCGAGCGGTGCTCGACCGTGATGCCGATACTGACATCGAGGCTTCGACACCACCGTTGAAAGATGAAAGTTTTTTTAGAAATTAAATTTTATTTTATAAATGACTTTATTTTCTAAATTTCAGTTGGCCGACGCTGAAATTTCAAATGACGATCGTCCTTTGGTTCAGTTACGTCTTATGAGAATATGCAGCGCTTCCTGTAGCTAAATTGCGACATGAGGGAAGTGCCTGCCTGGCTCATGGGCTGGCGATATCTCTCCCTGAGAGATGTACATTTAATGTTGTCCCTTGAGTAGCCGCGTCAATAGCCATTGAATTCAGTAACGTTAAAGTTTTATGAATTTTTGCCCTCAAAAACAGGAAGGCTGATTTCCACGATTTGCGCATTCATTGCAATTGGGCTCAACCCTATACTCCACCCGTTTTCATGGCGGTCGCCGATCGCCAGATGGGAAACACGAACTTGAATATGGGGTGAGGTTTTGATCAAGATGCGATATCTGGCCGCTGCGTCGGCCATGCTTCTGGCTGGAGCGGCACACGCGCAAAGCAGCGTCACGCTCTTCGGACTCATTGATACCGGCGTCGTTTACCAGAACAACGCGCGTGTGTCGGAATCGAGCGCCACATCACCGGGCGCCAGCTCCTGGTCGATGCAAAGCGGCAACGTCTTCACGTCGCGTTGGGGTCTGCGCGGCTCGGAAGATCTTGGCGGTGGGCTTGCCGCGGTCTTCTGGCTCGAGAACGGTTTTAACGTTGACAGCGGCGCCCTGAAGAACGGTGGCGACCTGTTCGGCCGGCAAGCCTGGGTCGGTCTGCGTTCGGAACAGTACGGCACGCTCTCACTCGGTCGTCAATACGACTTCATGGTCGACTACGTTGCACCTTTGAGCGCGACGGGTTCGGGCTTCGGCGGCAACCTTGCGTCGCACGTGTACGACAACGACAACCTGAACAACGATTTGCGTCTGAACAACTCGGTCAAGTTCAGCAGCGCTTCGTTTGGCGGCTTCAAGGCAGGCGCGATGTATGCGTTCTCCGGCGAGGCGGGTGATTTTGCCAACAACAGCGCATACAGCCTGGGTACGAGCTACACGTATGGTCCGTTCAACGTCGCGGCCGCATACCTGCAGATCAACCGCACGGCGCAGTCCGCACTGGCAAACGCAACGGGCGCAGTTAGCACAGGCGACGGCGACCAGCTCACGACGGGCGGCAGCCAGCAGATCTACGGTGCTGGTGTCCAGTACAAGTTCGGCAAGTCCTCCGTTGGCGCGGTGTGGACGCATTCCGTCACCGACAACGTGACGGGCATCTGGCAGGGTGGCAGCACGTCTACGGGTGCGATCGGCGGCAGCTATATCAAGTTCGACAACTTCGAAATCAACGGCCGCTACTTCGTGATGCCGGACTTTAGTCTGGGCGTTGCGTACACGTACACGACGGGCGGCTTCGGCGGCGCGACGAAGGGCTTTACGTCGGCCACGCCGCACTGGAACCAGGTGATGGCTCAGGCCGATTACTTCCTTTCGGCTCGCACGGATGTCTATCTGGAAGGCGTGTATCAGCGTGTTGGCGGCGGCAACGGCAATGCAGCGTTCGACGCCAGCGTCTACAGTCTGGATCCGTCGTCGAATAACTCGCAGGTTGTTGTGGCGGTTGGTCTGAAGCACCGCTTCTGATCGTAGCTAGCGTGTAGGTACGGCCCTGCAGGGCGCCGCGAGGCGTGCTGCGGGGCCGTGTATTTTTTGCAGACTTCCGCTCGCGGGCCGATATGAGGGCCGCGCGCAGCTTGAACTCTCAGCGGCGACCGCTACGCCCCCACACGTACCGCACCCAACGCTGCCATCTGCTGCGCGGCATGGCCTGAGCATCATGGCCGGCGCGCGCTTCGCGATCGCGTTCGACGCTCTTTTGCACCTGTTCGTGGATCTGACGCAACGACATGCCGCCAGGTCCTTTCAGTTTGTCGGGATCGCTATCGGCGTCGGGATCAGGATCGGGTAGGTCTGTCATGGGAATGACTTGTGAGGAATGTGTCGCCCCGATCTTGATCCTTCTGGACGTTCACAGCAAGCGGGCGCTGCCGGGGTGCTGGCAATCTTCTGGGCGGCGTCAGTCTTTTCGCGGGGGAACAACTTCAAATCGGCAGGGACTGGCACAATCGAGGCGATCTTCGATCCCTTGGGAATCCTCATGCCAGACCCTGCACCGGCCTCACGGCGTATCGCGCCGCTGTTTGCCCTGTTTCCCTTCCTGCGTCCGTATGCCGGGCGCTGGGCGCTCGCGTTCCTCGCTCTGATCACCTCAGCAGGTGCGACGCTGGTGTTGCCGGTGGCGTTCAGATACCTGATTGACCGTGGCTTTGCGAGCGGCGAACGCGTGCACATCGATCGTTATTTCCTCGCGATGTTCTTCGTTTCGCTGATTCTCGCTGCCGCGACGGCGCTGCGCTTCTATCTGGTGTCATGGCTAGGGGAGCGCGTAACGGCGGACTTGCGGCGCGCGGTCTACGAGCACGTGCTGGGGATGAGCCCACAGTTCTTCGAAACCACGCAGACCGGAGAAGTGCTGTCGCGGCTTACGGCTGACACCACGTTGATTCAGGCCGTGGTCGGCACGAGCCTTTCCATGGGCTTGCGCAACTTCTTCATGCTGACCGGCGGCGTAGCGATGCTGGTAGTGACCAGTCCTGTGTTGTCGGGCTATATCATCGTTACGTTGCTCGTAGTGGTCGCACCTATCGTCATCTTCGGACGGCGCGTACGGCGTCTTTCTCGTGCTAGTCAGGACAAGATAGCGAACACGAGCGCACTGGCGGGCGAGGTGCTCAATGCCATGCCTACTGTGCAGTCCTATACGCAGGAGCCTTTCGAGGCGCAGCGGTTTGGCGGCGCGGTGGAAGTGGCTTTCGAAACTGCGCTCACGCGTATCCGGGCGCGCGCGTGGCTGACCGCCGTGGTGATCGTGCTGGTGTTCAGCGCGATTGTCTTCGTGCTGTGGCTTGGGGCGCAGGCGGTGCTGGCCGGGCGCATGACGGCCGGCCAATTGTCCCAGTTCATTCTTTACGCGGTGTTCACCGCTGGCGCGGTAGGGGCGATCGCGGAAGTGTGGGGCGATCTGCAGCGCGCGGCTGGCGCGACTGAGCGGTTGCTGCAGCTGCTGGCCGCGCGCTCGCCAGTGGTACAAGCCGAGTCCACTATCACATTGCCGGCGCGCGGGGACGGCATTCGCTTTGACAACGTGAGCTTCTCGTATCCGTCACGCCCCGGCATCGCTGCGCTATCCGCGCTCTCGCTTCACGTGCGCGCGGGCGAGCATGTTGCGCTAGTGGGACCGTCCGGCGCCGGCAAGACCACCTTGTTCCAATTGCTGCTGCGCTTTTACGACCCACAGGGCGGCACGATTCTGATCAACGGTGTCCCTACGGGACAGGTGCCGCTCGATGAACTGCGCCGTGAGATTGGTGTGGTGCTACAGGAATCGGTGATCTTTTCGGGTAGCGTGCTTGATAACATTCGCTACGGCGCGCCCGAGGCCACGCTCGCGCAAGTTCAGCGCGCTGCGGAAATGGCCGCTGCGGCGGGTTTTATCGAAGAACTGCCGCAGGGCTACGACACGTTTCTCGGTGAACGCGGTGTGCGGCTTTCCGGCGGACAGCGGCAACGCATTGCGATTGCTCGTGCGATCCTGAAGAATCCGCCCATCCTGCTGCTCGACGAGGCCACCAGCGCACTCGATGCCGCCAGCGAACGTCTCGTGCAGAAGGCGCTGGACAATGCCGCGCAAAACCGCACCACGCTGGTCATCGCTCACCGGCTAGCGACCGTTCAGCAGGCCGACCGCATTATCGTGCTGGAACATGGACGCATCATTGCGCAGGGACGTCATGCCGAACTTCTTCTGAGCTCGCCGCTTTATGCCCAGCTAGCGGCGTTGCAGTTTGGTGAGCCGCTGGCGCAGACGGCGGCGACTGCGAGTCATCAACCGGACTTCTGATAACGCGCACAACTCAGAACCGGTAAGTCACACCGATCTGCGCAACGGGGTACCACCTGTAGCGGGCTACGTCATTATTGAGCTTCTGCTCTTCCTGATCGATGTTCGCCTGGGTCGTGAACAGTGTGTAGATCTGCGGCACGCTGTAGTCGACGTGTGGACGTCCATAGGCCACGCCCAGATCGAACGTCACCCCAAAGCCCTTCGAAACTGGCTTGTGCCCGTAACCGATGCCGAGATACGGCATCACGTGCGGAAATTCGGCGGTTGCGGATGGAGCAGCGCCGACGGCGGGCACGTAACTATTCCCGATCTTGTAGTTGCCGTCCGAGTTGGCGACAGCGTGCGCCTTCAACTCGTCATTGTTGATCAGCGCGCCGGCTGTCACGCGAAAGCCGCTCGACGAAAACGGAAACAGATCGAGGTACAGCCCACCCTGTAACAGCGTGAGACGGCCATCGTAAACATTGCCGTCCACCGTGACCGAATGCGAGAGACCGAAGCCTTCGAGTTCGGCATGCACACCGGCCCACGAACTGAGCGGCAATGCAGCGCCGACGCCGGCGCCCAGCGTGCCACCCTGAACATACACTTCCTGCGCACTTACCGTGCTCGCTGCGCTTGCCGCGAGTATTACCGTTGCTGCTGCGAGAGCAGCATTCTTTACCTGTTTCACCGCGCCTTCTCCGTAAACGAAATCCGTCTTGTGGAAGAGACTTTACGGTTCGAGCGGCGAGTTCAAATGCATGAACAACGGGGAAATCACACAGCAGTTCTGATTCGTGAAGTCGAACTTCGCGCAACCGGAATTTTCTGCGGGTAAGTATTGCCGGAATCCTAAATGATCGATTCGCCTGCGCAGATTAGACCTGCTTTTTAAGGCCTGTTCGTGAGATTGCCGACGACGCCTCGCTTCGATAATCACTCTGTTCATTGGTTCGTCCGTTTCGCACACACGGACATGCAGACGAACCGATTTGTCTGATTAAACGCGGCGCACGAGCGCCTTCGTTTGCGAGTGGCGGGACCGTGTGCACGCCGGCATTTTTGAGTGGAGCAAGCATGTCTTTGTATCAGGCGTCACGGTCATTCGCTGCAGTCGCGCTTATCGCGGCATCGGCCCTGTTGGGTGCATGCGGCGGTGGCGGAGGGTCGGGTAGCGCCAGCAGTACCGCTGCTTCGAACCAGCTAAAACTCTCGACGGCAGTGCAGAGCGAACCGGTTGCCCGCTATGCGGCGGCCTTCGGAATTCTGTCCGGTCCCGGCGTGGGCGCGATCTATTCGTCAGTCGTGCAGTCCTTGGTGACCGGTGTCACGTCGAGCGCGGCCACAACTACCAAGTTGTGTCCTGGCAGTGGCTCGATCGACATCGCCACGCAGAACGCAGGTGCATCCGGTCTGCAAAGCGGGGAGACGGCAACAGTTACCTTCAACCAGTGCGTGGGGCAGGTGCAGGCTCCAGCCGTATCGAGCAGTGCGTCGGTCAGCGGTTCGGTGACGGTGCAGGTGCAAAGCGCGCAGGGTGTGGTGGGCAACAATTCGGCGGACTGGTCGTACACCGCCGTTGAAACCGCGAACAACCTGACCTTGACTTCGCCCGACGGCGTCACGTCAGTCAACGGGACGGTAACGTTTTCAATGAGCTACGATGCCGCCACGGGCGCCACCACGACGACCGCAAGCGCACCGACGGTCACGCTGGCCATTACGCATACGGCGAGCTCTGGAAACGTCAGCGGCACCATCACGATTACTGCGCTTGCCTATTCGCGTCTGCACGGCGTAGATCCGTCTAGCGACACGCTGTCGTCCAGCGGCGCGATCAGCGTGCAGGCGAGCGACGCGGTGATTTCCTTCGGGGTCACCACTCCTACTACGGTTACGATCAGCAACGGCAACCTGGAAGGCGGAGTGATTCAGCTGACGGACGATGGCGCGGTTGAAACGATTACGGCTTCAGGGGTGTCGTCGGTGAATGTTGTCGTTACCGTGGGCACCCAGACGGGGACGTATTCGGAGAATGTAGACAGTCTTGAGCAACTGACTGGAAGCTGAGCGGGAATCCGTGCAGGCCGCAGCGGCTGGTTGCGCTTCAGTAGCGGTAGAACGCGTCCTGCAGATCCGCGCTGCGTTGTTCGCTGCCAAGCGAGAGCATCAGCAGAAGCCGCGCTTTTTGCGGCACCTGATCGTCGACGACGAGCCAGTCGTACTCGTCGTCCGGTTGCGCGGCGTTGCGTATCACGATGCCGCTGCCGGTTCGAGAGGCTCGCACGATCTGCACGCCGCGGCGTCTTGCCCGCTGCAGCGCGCCGACGACATGCGCCGCGACATTGCCGTTGCCGGTAGCCGCGTAAATCAAGCCTCGTACGCCGGATTGCGCGGTGGCGTCGATCACGGCGGCATCGATGCCGCCGTGTGCATAGACAATGCCGACTTCCGGCAACTCGTCTATCGCATCGATCGACCATTGGGTACTGAGCGTATGGCGGCGCGCCGGCGTGCGGTAATAGCGCGGGCTGCCTTCGACGACATATCCGAGCGGGCCATAGGGTGAGCGGAACGATTCGAGCTTGAACGTGCTGGTCTTGACGACATCGCGCGCGCTATGTATCTCATCGTTCGCAACGACCAGCGTGCCCTTGCCGTGAGAGGTTTCGCTGCCGGCGACGAGAATCGCGTTATACAGGTTCAACGGGCCATCTGCGCTGAGCGAAGACGGTGGCCGCATCGAGCCGACTACCACCACGGGCTTCGAACTCTTCAATGTCAGGTGCAGAAAGTAAGCGGTCTCGTCGATCGTGTCGGTGCCATGCGTCACCACGATGCCGTCGATATCGTCCTGCTTGAGCAGCGTATCGATGCGTTTGCCGAGTGTCAGCAGATGCGTGGTTGAGAAGTTCTCCGAACCGATCTGCATCAGTTGTTCCGCACTTACGCGCGCAATAGCGTGCGCTTGTGGGATACCCGATAGCACTTCGTCGATCGATAGAACAGAGCACGCATAGTCCGATGTGTTGACGGACGATGCTCCGCGTCCTGCGATGGTGCCGCCTGTACCGATCACAACGATGTGGGCCTTGTCTTTCATGACAGGCAATGTACGGGTAAAGCCGGGCACTGCGATTGCACCAATCTGCAGAAAAATAGAAGAAAAGCGACAGGGGGGCGGGCTACCGTCAAGCCTCCGTTGCGGGCGCCCCAACTGAGGCGCGCAGTTTGCCGGGCGTCACGCCGTAGGTTTCCTTGAACACGCGAATAAAGTGTGCGGAGTCGGCGAAGCCGCACTCGTACGCGACGTCGGTGACGCGTCGGGCGGTGTTGAGCAACATCCAGCGTGCGTAGCGCAGGCGCATCTGCCGATAAAATTCGTTAGGCGACGTTTTCATGGCTGTCATGAAAGCGCGTTCGAGTTGCCGCACGCTGGTGGCGCTCATTTTGGCGATTACGGCGATATTCAGCGGTGCTTCGAGGTTCTCCTCCATCAGGATGATCGCGTGCCGCACCGTCACGTCTTCAACGGAGAGATAGCCTAGCGCGCGACGCCGTTCGACGAATGAGGTACCGCTTTGCCGGCTGACTGTCATCTGATGAATCACCTTCGACGCGCGGTCGGCTCCACAATGCAGGCTGATCAGACGAGTCGCCAGTTCGATAACGGAGATGCCGCCGGCGCAGGTGATGCGATTACCGTCGATCAGGTAGTCGCTGTGCGTGATGACGCGCAGCGCGGGGAACATCTGCTGGTAATCCTCAAGATGGAAGCTGTGTACGCAGGCCACGTGGCCTTCCATTAGCCCCGCGCGCGCCAGCACAAAGCTGCCTGTGCACATGCCGATTAGCGGAATCCCCGCTCGATCTGCTTGCCGGAGGTAATCCCAATAGCGTGGATGGGCGTCGTCGAGATGCGGCAGCAAGCCGCCAATTGCCACGATGTAATCGAACTGCTCCACTGGCGGAAATGCAGTCTGCGGCGTTACGGTCACGCCGCAACTCGCCTCGACTACCTCGTTCTGTTCGCCGATGATGGTCCATGAACAGCGCAAGGGCCGGCTCTGATCGCCGAGATCGGCGGCGTGACGCAGCGCATCGCACAGTCCAGCCAGCGAGAGCAGCGGGAAGCGCGGCCAAAGCAGAAAACCCACGTTGAGCTCCGCGGAGCTGGAGCGGTTACCGCGCTGCTCCGGCATGTCCGCGGCGTGATCCAGATGCTCGACCAGCTCACGGCCCGCGGGACAATCGTCCCCGCGAATTGCATTGTCGGTCTGGCGCATGACGATTTCCTGATCGAAGAAACGGAACTTGAGCAGAACAAACAATTGAACACGGCCAGTATAAGGCCGGCTGGGCGCATCAAATAAGGGTAATCCGCGCTGCCGCAATTCTTCTGTTTTCGGACCGATCGGTTCAATGCCGATCTTTTCGTTCTGACTACATTCGCCCTAACCCTTGAGCCATATCGCATCTGGCGATGCCTGGCTGGGGTAGGTGAACGCGCAAGGCCATCGTGGCCCGTTGCAGGTGTTTGTCAGTTGCTTCGCGCAGCGCGTTCCTGATTGAACCAACACTATGGCGGGTGAGGTATGAGCATGTTCGCAGGGTTTCGTCGTATGGCGACGGTCGGCATTCTGGGTGGGCTGGTTACGGCGGGCACAGGTTTGGCCCGTGCGGACGAAGTGGTCAGGATCGGTCACGTCGCACCGTTGACCGGTCCGAACGCCGAGTGGGGTAAAGACACGGAAAACGGCGCGCGTCTCGCCGTGGAAGAAATCAATGCGAAAGGACTGGTGATCGACGGCCACAAGGTGACCCTGGAACTGGATGCTCAGGATGACGCTTCGGATCCGCGTCAGGGCACCCAGGTGGCGCAAAAGCTGGTCGACGATCATGTCGCCGCGGTGGTTGGTCATATGAATTCAGGCACCACGATTCCGGCGTCGAAGATTTACAGCGATGCCGGCATCGTCGAAGTGTCGCCCTCGGCGACCAATCCGGTGTACACGCAACAGGGCTTCAAGACCGCGTACCGGGTGGTGGCGACGGATGCGCAACAGGGACCGGCCCTGGCGAATTACGCACAGAAGGACCTGAAGGCGAAAACCGTAGCGATCGTTGACGACGCAACCGCCTATGGCCAGGGCCTCGCCAACGAGTTCGAGAAACAGGCGAAGGCAGATGGGCTCAACGTGTTGTCGCACGACGCGACCACCGACAAGGCGGTCGATTTCCGTTCGATTCTTACGAAGATCAAGGGTGAGCATCCGGACATCATCATGTATGGCGGTATGGATGCCACTGGCGGTCCGTTTGCCAAGCAGGCGCGTGCGCTTGCCATTACTTCGCGGGTGCTGGGTGGCGACGGTCTGTGTGCCGACTCACTGGCGAAGCTGGCGGGTGACGCCGCCGACAATGTCGTGTGCTCGATTGCCGGCATGCCGCTTGAGAAGATGCCGGATGGTCCTGCATTCGAGCAGCGTTACGAAGCACGTTTTCATCAACATGTGCAGCTGAATGCGCCGTTTGCCTACGACGCCGTGTATATCATCGTCGATGCAATGAAGCGCGCGAATTCGACGCAGCCCGCGAGCATTCTCGCGGCGATGCCGGCGGCAAATTTTGTCGGCGTACTGGGCCGTACCCAGTTCGACGCGCATGGCGATCTGAAGCAGGGTGCGATCTCGCTCTATGACTACAAGAGCGGCAAGCAGACCCTGCTTACGGTGGTGAAGATGTGAGCGTCTGGTTGGGGCCTAGGCGCCGCTTCGTTTCCAGCTTCTTTTCGTGGTCCTGGTTTCCTGCATTGCCGTGCAATTCGACGTTATACGCCAAGCCGCGGTAAAGTCCGGTTTCCGGTGATGTGTTTGCAACTGTTTCTCGACAGACTCGCAACCCCAGCCGCGACCGGCTCGTGATGGAGACAGGGCCCGCGGCCTACAAGGAAGCTGGCGCATATGAAAAAGCTCATCAACGATGTTTCCGCGGTAGTCCCCGACATGCTCGACGGACTCGCTGCGCTCAACCCCAACCTTTCCTTGCTGCAGGGCGGCACGATCATCGTGCGTGCGGATGCAGAAGCGGCCGCCCGGCGCGGCGAGGTCGCGCTGATTTCCGGTGGTGGCTCGGGACATGAACCGGCACACGCGGGTTATGTCGGCGCGGGCATGCTCAGCGCAGCGGTAGCAGGTGAAGTGTTCACGTCGCCGTCGACGGATGCTGTGCTCGACGCAATCCGCGCTGTAGCGGGTCCCGCAGGCGTGCTGCTGATCGTCAAGAACTACACGGGCGACCGCTTCAATTTCGGCCTCGCCGCGGAGATCGCACGCGCAGAAGGTACCAAGGTCGAGATGGTTATCGTTGCGGACGACGTCGCGCTGGCAGCAAGCGGTGAGCACGCCGGCCGGCGCGGTCTGGCCGGCACGGTGCTGGTTCACAAGATTGCGGGCGCGGCTGCCGCCGAGGGACGTCCGCTGGCAGAAGTGGCCCAGGTGGCTCGCGAGGCCGCCAGCAAGCTCGGCACCATGGGCGTGGCGTTGACGCCGTGCACTGTGCCGGCGGCAGGTAAGGCGGGTTTTACGCTGGCCGATGGCGAGATCGAGTGGGGGCTAGGGATCCATGGCGAGCCAGGCGTCGAACGTGGCGCGCTGGAGTCCGCTGATGCGATCGTCGCGAGGCTGCTGACGAAAATCGTCGACGACCTTGCGCTGCAGACGAGCGAGCGGGTCGCGTTGCTGGTGAACAATCTCGGTGGCACGCCGCAGAGCGAGTTGAGCATTGTGGCCGCTTCAGCACTGCGCTACCTTCGGGAGCGGCACATCAGCGTCGAGCGCGCGTGGGCTGGCACTTTCTTGAGCGCGCTAGAAATGGCCGGTGTTTCGCTCACCTTATTACGCCTCGACGATCAGCGGCTGGCGTGGCTCGACGCGCCTGCACATACGTCGGCTTGGCCCGCTTTGAGCGGTCGTATTGCACAGGCGTCCATCAAAGACGCGCCGACCGCGCCTCGTGAGAGCCACGACGCGCGGCTCGCCCGCGAATCCCGGTTGCGCCGTGTAATCGAAGCGGTTTGCGCGTGCCTGATCGATGCGGAACCGGTCCTGACCGAGATGGATCAACGTGTGGGCGATGGCGACCTGGGCATCAGTCTCTCGCGCGGCGCGCGTGGCATTCTTCAGGAAATCGGCAACTACCCGGCAGAGACGGCGCCAGGTGCGGTATTGCGGGCCGTGTCCGCAACAGTCCGGCGCGTCGTGGGTGGGACTTCGGGGCCGCTCTATGCCGTCATGTTGTTGCGTGCGGGCAGTGTGCTCGATCAATCCACCGGGGCCGATGCGAAGCGTTGGACAGACGCATTTAGCGCGGGCGTCGCGGCGCTGATGGAACTCGGCGGTGCGCATCCTGGCGATCGCACGATGGTAGACGCGCTTCAGCCTGCTGCCGAAGCATTGCAAGGCGCGCTCGCGCATTCGGCTGATGTCGACGCTGCGTTGCTGGCCGCGGTCAATGCAGCCAAAGCTGGTGCGAAGCAGACGGCATCGATGAGTCCGCGGCTAGGGCGTTCCAGTTACGTCGGCAAGCGCGCGCTCGGTTTCGCCGATCCTGGTGCGCACGCAGTGGGACTTTGGCTTGCTGCAATACGAACAGCGTTGCAGGGTAGCTAGTGCGTCAGGCGCGAATCATGTCCGGAATTTCTGCCACGAGGGCATCGATCGCGCAACGGGTCTTGAGCGGCAGATAACGCGTCTTTGGCCACACCGCGTGGATGTCCTGCGCCCGCACGCCGCAGCGCTCTCTCACGACGGCGAGCTCACCTGTCTGCACGTGGCGTTTCAGCAACCAGCATGGCAATTGCACGAGGCCGAAGCCGGCAATGCCGGCGTCTGCGATTGCCTGGACGTCGTCGAGGCTTAGTTGCGGTGTGATGCGCAATTCCTGTTGATGGCCGTCGCTATCGAGCACGCGCCAAGGCGCCGATACTCCACCGCGCGAGTAGGCGATGCCGGCATGCCCGTGGAGGTCGTCGAGGTCCGCAGGCATGCCGTACTGCTTCAGATAAGACGGCGCGGCGCCGATGCTCATGTGCTGCACACCGAGACGGCGCGCGGCCAGACTCGTGCTGTCATGCAGATCGCCGATACGCACCGCCAGATCAAACCCTTCCTCGATGAGATCCACGGCCCGGTCCGTAAACGACATATCGATCTGCAGTTGCGCGTGCTGGCGTGCAAGTTCGAACAGCACCGGCGCGACGCATTGATGGCCGAACGCAATCGGCACGCTGACACGTAAGCGGCCTTGCGGGTCGGTGCGCTCACTCTCCAGGTCGGCCTCTGCCGCTTCCAGTTCGGCTAGCGCCCGCACGCAGCGGTCGTAATAGGCTTGGCCGGCTTCAGTCAGCGTCTGGCTGCGCGTCGTGCGATTCAGGAGGCGCACGCCGAGCCGGGTCTCGAGCCGCGTAATCACCTTGCCGACAGCCGAGCGCGTGAGGTGCATGCGCTCGGCCGCCAGCGTGAAACTGCCCGCGTCGACCACCTGTACGAAGGTCGTTACGCCATCGAGCCGGTCCGTCATATTGGGTCCCTGCAGGAATAATTCAAGGGAAAAACTCTCGTCAATGGGGAAGTGTGGTCCCGATATATTAATCCTGAACTCGCGCTTTGCGCGATCGGACCTTATCCAACCTCCGGTGGTACCCATGACGCACACCCATAATCCGAGAAACGCCCTCGCACTGGCTGCGGTTTGCCTGACCTCATTGATGTTCGGCCTCGAAATTTCCAGCGTACCAACCATTCTCCCGACGCTTCAGACCGTGCTGCACGGTGATTTCAAGTCGATGCAATGGATCATGAATGCGTACACGATTGCGTGCACAACCGTGTTGATGGCAACCGGCGCACTCGCGGATCGCTTCGGTCGAAAGCGCGTGTACGCCGCCACGATCGTGCTGTTTGCGATCACGTCGTTGCTTTGCGGCATCGCGCAGAGCGTGTCGGCTTTGATCGCGAGCCGGTTTCTGCAAGGGATCGGCGGAGGCGCCATGCTGATCTGCCAGGTGGCGGTGCTTTCGCATCAGTTTCAGGAAGGCCGCGAGCGCAGCAGGGCGTTTGCAGCCTGGGGAATCATCCTTGGCATCGGACTTGGATTCGGTCCCATCATTGGCGGCGTGATCGTCGCGGTATCGAACTGGCAGTGGGTTTTTCTGATCCACGTTTTTGTTTCGCTCATGGCACTGGGCCTGGTCTTCGCCGGCGTGCAGGAGTCGCGCGATCCGGAGGCGAAACGTCTGGATGTGGCGGGCGTCGTCACACTTTCCGTGGCGTGCTTCGGGCTCGTTTACTACATTACGCAAGGCCCGGATCTGGGTTTCGGGAGCGTCGCTGCAATCAGCATCATTGCCGTGGCGGTGTTGAGTTTCATCGCGTTCCTGGTGGTGGAGCGGCGCAGTCCGCGGCCGATGTTCGATTTCTCGGTGCTGCGCATCCGCAGTTTTTCGGGCGCGCTGTTCGGCTCGATGGGGATGAATTTCAGTTTCTGGCCGTTCATGATCTATCTGCCGATCTATTTTCATGGGGGTCTGGGCTATGCGAGCGTTAGCGCCGGGCTGTCGCTGCTTGCCTATACCTTGCCCACACTGGTCGTTCCGCCGCTAGCCGAGCGGCTCGTGCTTCGCTACGAGGCACGCAGGGTGATTCCGCTTGGCATGTTCACAATCGGCCTCGGCTTCATTCTGATGAAGTTCGGTAGTAGTGCCGAGCATGCGGACTGGCTCACGATGTTGCCCGGCTGTTTGTTGTCCGGGATCGGGCTGGGTCTGACCAACACGCCGGTAACGAACACGGCCACCGGCGCAGTCTCTGCGGACCGCGCGGGGATGGCTTCTGGCATCGACATGAGTGCGCGGCTGATCACGCTTGCGATCAACATCGCCGTGATGGGGTTTATTCTTCTTGAAGGTGTGCTGTCGTACCTGAAACATGCGCTTGAGGCGATTGCCGACGAGGGACAATTGCAGCAGCTCGCCGAAAAAGTGGCCGCAGGGGACATGAGTTTGCTAAACCATGATGCGGTACTTGCGACGATCGATTCGCATGGCGCGATCGTTCATGCCGCGCTCGTGCATGGGTTTGGTCTGGTGATGCTCTATGGTGGTCTCGGCGTTTGGGCTTTAGCGCTGCTTAGCGCCTTGACGTTCGGTCCTGGCGTGCGGCAGCGCAGGGCAGCGAACTATGTCGCATAACAGGTCGCCAAAACGCTAGCCTGTCGGGCGGGCTGTTGCGGCGCGCCAAGCCGGTTGATCATCGCCGGGCTTTCCGCGCCGCCTGCCTCGTTTTGCGGTTCGCTTGCGGTTTAGCGTGAACATAGGGTAGCGGCCTCCACTAGCGCGTCCTGTCGTGCGGGGTTCTGAAAGAACGCGTCAAGGCTTACGTGCTCATCGTTTGCAACCTTCTGAAGACACAAGGCGTTGTTGGCGGGCACGCTTGAAGCCGCTAAAACAGCAGCGATCGCAAACAAGGCAATCGCAGCTAGCGTAATCGCGATGCCAACCGTCCAGTGCCGCTTTCCTTCCGCCTTGAGCGCGCCTCGCTGAGAGGCCTCACAGACATTCAGACGCTGTAGCGCAAGCTTTTCCATTCGGGCTTCCTCAATTTGATTAGCAAGGCAATCATTTGTGGTGAAAAATGAGCGAACAATGATTGGCGCAGGAAAATGAACAACCGAACAAACGGACTGCGCTAATCGAGTGCCTTGCGGACGTCGTGCATGGTAGAGACAGCGGATTCGAACAGGCCGGGCCCAATTTTCCGGCGCAACGCTTTGGCAATGTCCGCGCTCGCCTCGTTGATGGGCCGCTCGAGTGCCTTGCCCGAGCGGGTAGGGTATACGCCCCATTCCCTGCCGTCCGCTTCACCCTGACGCCGTTCCACCAACTCCTTGTCGCAAAGGTTGTCGATGAGACGGGTAGCGGTGGGACGAGCGATGCCCAGTAGATCGGCCACCTGACTGCTCAAGCAACCCGGCGTTGCAAGCACGACACGCAGCACAAACCCTTGCGCCGGTGTGAGTCCAAAGCCGGCGTAGGCAATAGTCCATTCGCGCTCGACCAGGCGGCCAAGGGCGACGGAGTTGAAGTAAAGGCAATGATCGAACATGGAGCGTATTAAAGCGCAATATGATTAGCTTGGCAACTAATGTTTTCAGGCGAGGGCTCCGCTAATTCACCCTGGTATCTGTTGAGCGCGTTAGCCCGACCGCTTGGCGTTGCCGTTGTAATAGCGCAAATCGCTGCTGTTGAGCAGTCGCTCCATGTACGGACCACGGCGCATCAAAGGCGCCGTCGCCAGGCATTCCTTCTTTCCGCGCAGCCGGTCGTCCTGCGTAAGGTCCGGATGGGTTCGATCCGTCGGAGCGTCTTCCGCGCTCGGCCAATGCTGGCAGAACAGACTGAGCGGCTCGCAAGCGTGCCGGAAGTGCGGATGGACCGGCTCGCGCTCCGGCATGTTGATGATCGCGCGCCGCCCGAAGCGCTCGACCACTGCCGCATACAGTTCCTTCTCCAGAAAGTCGCCGTCTTTCACGCGCATCCCTGACAGCATGTCCAGGAACGCGGGCGTTGCCCTCGCGATGAAGAACTGGGTGGAGAGCGACTTTCTCTCGCGAATCCCATAGCGGAATCCAAGCGGCCTGATGGCGCTAGCGAGCCCGGCGCGCAGCCGCCTTCCGAGCAACGGCGAGCGTTTCCACTGCGGGATGCAATCGGTGCTCCAGGAGGAGGCGGCGATCATCGCATGAGGTTTTTCCGCGAGCTTATCGAGGTACCGCCTGATGACGTTCTGATCGAATATCCAGGTGTCGGCTTCGAGGTGGATAACGTAATCGGCCTGAAAGCGGTCGATGGCCGCCGTGACGGAGGCGAGCAGCAGATCGGCTGCGCCGGAGGTCAGCGGTCGCGGCTCGCGCTTGACGAGGACGTCTTCGATATAACGCGTATAGCCGTCATCCGAACAGGCATGCACCACAGGCCATTTGTAGGCCCAGTTGAGCTTGATGATCTCCATGGAGATGCGCGCGCAATCGATGCGATTGAACGAGGTCAGGCACACGACAACTTGCATGGCTGGAAATGACGGTCAGAAAATGAGCCGGACGGCGTGATGCACAGGGGGATCCCCATAGTCAAAATCGAAAGCGGACATGGCTGCGCCTCCCGGTCGATTCCAGCGGCATAGTGCATGAAGCGCGCCGCGTCACGAACTCAAGAGTCTTACCGAAAGTTTCAGCGCTTCGCGAGAAAACGCGTGCCGCGCGCGCCGCTCGAAGGGGGCAGAGTCGCGCCGGTGCTAGCGCTTCGGTACGCGGCACGGGCCGGCTGGCTGGGCGCTGCAAGCACCTCAAGAAATGCTTCGAAATCAAATCGCCAAAGCGGACCACCTGGTTGGCTTCGCGCGCAGGTTCTCCAGGCTTTCAAAATCGAAATATGGTGCAAGACTCCGAAATCCATGATTTAGCCGTTCTTGTGGCAACATTCGAGCGAATCGACTTTGGCCGGATTGACAGTATGGGGAATGACAAGGCGCATCAGGCGGATCGCACCGGTTCGATCGGCAGCGGCTTGCCTGACGTGCAATCCGGCCCGCAAAGCGTCGCGTTCGTCATGTCGCCCGCCTTGGGCGACACCCTGAACCTGCTCATCGTCGCGAACAATCTTGTGCTCGCCGGCTGGCGGGTAGACGTGTTTGGCGCCCACGCCCATGCGCTTGCCGCGTGGTTCCCGAATCTGAGCGTTGCCCCCGCGCTCGAGCCGGGTGATGTGCGCAACGTGCTCACCGGTTATGCGCATGTCATCCAGATGCATCGCGACCGGCCGCTCGCGCAGGTGGGAGACTGGCATCCGGGCTTTATCGACCTGCACGACGTGGAATACGCCGATAACCCGCATTGCATGGCGAAGCGCTTCGCCGATTTCGCAGCAGCGCGATTCGAGCTTCAAAACGTGGTGGTTTCGAATGGCATGCGGCCGCCAGCCGATCTGGTGTTTCGTAAACACGGCTCGCGTGTGGCGGTTCATCCGGAGGCGAGCACGCCTGACAAACGTTGGTCGCCAGAGCGCTTCCTCGACCTGTTTCGCCGTCTCCAGGCAACCGGGATGCAGGTGGAATTCATTCTCGCAGAGCGCGAGCGTTCGCGTTGGGAGCAACGTGCCGACCCGCTACCGCCGCTTCGTTCGTTTGCTTCCTCGGCGCAGCTGGCGGAATGGCTCTACGAATCCGGCTGGTTTATCGGCAACGATTCTGGCGTCGGACATCTGGCGTCTGCGCTCGGTATTCCGACGTTGACTATCTTCCGCCGGCGCGGCGTCGCGCAGCGTTGGCGTCCGGGCTTCACGGCCGGAGTCATTGTTTTGCCGTCATGGTGGGTGCCGACGGCGAGGCTCAAGGAGCGCTGGTGGCGCGAGAGCATCAGCGTCCGGCGCGTGGTCAAGGCCTTTAGCGGGTTGCGTTCTCGCGCGGCGGGTTAGTTAGGCGCACATAAGAAGTTCAACGGGGATGTGTGGAAGATGAAGGCGAAGCTTGAAGGTGCCGCGTCGATCGCCGTAGCAATGCCGACGGCCATCGGCGATGCGTTGTTGATGATGGTGCTCGTCAACAACCTGATAAGGAATGGTTACCGCCTCACCGTCTTTAGCTGGGTGATAGCGGATCTGGCCGACTGGTTCCCGGGCGTCGACGTGCGTCACGAGCGGGAGGCGAGCGGAAAATTCGATCTGGTGATCCAGTTGCGCGCGACCCCATTGGGTGCCTCGCTGGCGGCGGATGGCGAAGTCTGCGAAATCGTCCGCTGTGAAGCGTTTCAGGCGCTTGGGCATATGATCGACATGATCGTTGCTGTGGCGCGTGACAACTTTGGCCTCGCCGACGTCACACGCCACAATGGGATTGCTGTGCCGAACTGGATTCGCTTTCGGATCCACGAGCGGCGAGTGGCGATTCATCCCACCGGTAGTCACGTGGAAAAAATGTGGCCGCGCAACAAGTTTCTCGCGCTGGTGCGCAAGCTCGTGCAGCGCGATTTTCAACCGACCTTTCTGGTTGCGCCCTGCGAACGGCACACCTGGCTGATGGACCATGAGGCGGCCCAACGGCTCCAGTCATTCGACAGTCTCGGGGATGTGGCGGCCTGGATTGCCGAATCCGGATGGTTTATCGGCAACGACTCCGGTCTTGGGCATCTGGCGTCCGCGCTGGGGGTGCCGACTTTGTCGCTGTTCATGCGACGCGGCATCGCCCGCACCTGGCGCCCTAACTGGGGACATGGGGCGATTGTGCTGCCCTACAACCTGCTCCTCGGCGGCGCACTCAAGGAACGCTACTGGAAAACGGCGCTTACCGATGGCCGTGTGTTGCGCTCGTTCGATCGCCTGCGCCTCGAAGTCGATCCACGTTGACGGTTAACGCGGCGCACGCTGAGGGGGATGGGTGCGCGTCTCTTGCGACGCCGGCCCGGCGGTCTCACGCTCGGGTAATTCAAGCTTCAGTAGCTGTTGCTCCAGACGATTGATGCGGTTGCGCTGTTGCGGCGCGATCGACGCCTGGCGCAGCGAATTGAGGCGGCCGCGCCAGTACGTGAGCGATGGGACCGTATTGGCGGCCGTGATGTGTCCGAACACATATTCGAGGTGCCGGAGTTCCTGTTCCACGTCTCGGTGGTTCATTGTTTTTTCGCTGTGGTTTCGGGATTGTTTTGATAAATGGCCGCTCACCCGGCGGTGGCGTTTTCCTGCTCCTTGGCTAGTCGAAGCGCCTCGGAGGGCGACACTCCCATTTGCATCGATTCGATCAGGCGCGCGGTTGCAGCTTCGCGCCCGCAGGCCAGTGCTCCTACGACGATGTTCGCCTTCACAAACAGGGCGAGGAAATGGTGCTGCTCGAGGTCGCCGTCGATTGTTACGGTATCCCAACCGCTGGCGTGCCCCAGGTATTCGAAGTTCATGCCGTAGTGATAAGTCCAGAAATACGGCACACCCGCGTAAGGCTTGCGCGCACCGTGCATGTTTCGCGCGGCGATAAATCCGTGCTGCTGCGCGAGACGCCAGTGCTCGATGTGTACGGGTTCCTGATCCTCGTATAACGGAAACGCCGCGATATCTCCGGCGGCATAGAGACCAGGTGCTGCCTGCATGCCGGCGTTGACCAGCACACTGCCGTCCTTTTGCAACGGCAGTCCTTTGACGAAACCGGTGGCGGGCGCAACGCCTGTGGCAAGCAGAACCACGTCCGCGGCGATGCGCGTGCCGTTTTCGAGCACGACGTCCCGCACGCGCGTATCGCCGGTAAGTTCCGTCACCTTCTCGTTCAGTCTGAATGTGACGCCATGGCTCTCGTGCAGGCGCTGAAACAGCGTGCCGAGACGGGCGCCGAATTGACGCTCGAAGGGGACTTTTTCAGGCGACACGATGGTGACCTGTGTGCCACGCTCGCGCAGCGCCGACGCCACCTCGAGTGCGATAAAGCTGCTGCCGACGATGACGGCATGCTGTGCTGATTTCAGCGTCTCGCTCAAGGCACTGGCGTCCTGCAGATTGCGCAGCATGTGCACGGATCCAAGCTCGCAGCCGGGGATGGGCGGAGCCTTGGGCGTGCCTCCAGATGCCAGCAGCGCGGTGTCGTACGTCAGTTCGCGCCCGTCCTTGAGGCGAATCTGGCGCTTTGGAACATCGAGCTCGACGATCGTCGCGGTGATGCGCTCGATTTGCCCGTTTTCCAGCCAGTGCCCGGGTAACAGCGGCGGCACATCCTTGACGGCCATCTCCCCCGATGGCACGAATTTGCTCAGCGCGGTCCGGTCGTACGGCTCCTGAGATTCCTCTCCGATCAGGGTAATGCGCCCATTGAAGCCGATTCTGCGCAACTCGGAGCAGGCTGCCGCACCTGCCGCGCCTGCGCCGATCACGACGAATTTCGGCGTATCGCTGAACTCCGTCGCTCGCGGTCTTTCCAGCTTTTGCGGCGTAACCATGACTTCACCATCGCGCACTTCGACCGGGTAACGGTCCAGCCCCATGAGTGCAGGCGGTTCGAGGACGTCCCCGCTGGTGGCGTCGAACGTTCCCTTGTGCCACGGGCAAACGATATGGCCGTTGCAAAGGGCGCCTTCTTCTAGTGGGCCGCCCGCATGGGGGCAGTCTGCGCCGAAGGCACGCACCGTATCACCATCGCGTACGAGCAGGATCTTCTCGCCGTCTACCTCGACGCGTGTCGCGTGCTCTGTGGCTAGTTGCGTCAGGCTGATGACGCGCCGGGCATCTGTTGGCATGGTGGGTTCCTCAAAGAACGCGAGTCAGGCAAGTCATGTGGGCTGCAGACGTACTCTTGCAACCCAGGCAATAGGGGGCGGCGGCGCGCGCGCCGCCGCTTTATGTGGCGCGTCTTCGCGCCGTCAAGTTGCTGGCCACGTTACTGGCCGTTCTGCATCGTGCCGTTCGGGGCCATCTGGTTCGGGCTGGTCATGTTGTTACGCGGGCTGGTGGCCGAGTTAGGCGATGCTCCCGAACCTGTACCCATCCCGCCGCCAGTAGCGGTCGTGCCCGGCGAACCGTAGCCGCTGGTGTCAGCCGGACTTTTCACGCTGCCGGGGCCGCTAGGTGCAACCGTCCCGCCTGTACCAATCCCGCCGCCGTTGCCGCTGGCTCCGCCTACGCCGGCACCCCCACCAGCACCGGCCCCGGCGCCACCAGCACCCGCGCCAGCGCCTCCGGCACCACCTGCTGCATAGACACCACCAGACAGGGCCATGACGAGCGCCGATGCAAGAATTTTCTTCGTTGTGCTGTTCATTTTCAGATCCTCCAGAAGGTAGGGTTGTCACGCAGACAGATATCCATCTGCACACTTTTATGGGCCGCAAGCAGCGTGCCTCACTTTGGCGCGGCGCCAAGGCGCAGATCGCGACGAGACGAAGAGAAGGGCGGGCGGTTGACGCCTGCTCTGGATGTGGACAATGCCGGTCTGGTGTTACGTGCTGGAGGGATGGGAGATGCGCAAAACAACAATGCACGGATTGCCGGGGCAGTGTAAGAATCACTGCGCGGTGCGGGCGGCGCGTTGCCAGTAGTTGGGACTGCGGATGGTCAGGTGGACGCGCAGCCCGCCAGTTTGACAAACCAAACGGTAAAACTGACGGGTTACGCGTTTCGCGGTGTCGCTACATCTGGGTTATATCTGCCCCATCACGACCAGAACGATCACGACGATGACGACAATACCGATCGTGCCTGTCGGCGCATAACCCCATGAGCGGCTATGCGGCCATGCTGGAAAGGCGCCGATGAGCAGCAGGATCAGAACGATCAGAAGAATGGTTCCCAACATAACGCCTCCGGATACTTGTGGTTGATCATGACAGGGGCCTGAGGCCCCTGCGCTTGCAGCTACCTGCTGCAAGTGCCATGCCAGGGTCAAGGTAACCGGGAAGCGAAGCTGTGTTCAGCCGGCGGGATTGTCGTCGTCGGGTTGAACGGGCGTGCCTTCGCCAGGCGCGCCGATGATGCTGATCTGGAAGATGCGCGTGGCCGCGAGCGATTGAAGGCTTGGGTCCTCGGGGACATGCGCGAGCAGCGGAAAGATCACCGAGCCGCCAATTACCGCGCGGCGGCTGTTGTCCGCCGGGCGCAAGCCCCACACGTCCTGATAGACCACGGGCACCACCTGAGCGTCGCGCGTGGTGTTGCCGAGATACAGCATCACGTGGCCGCCGATATAGATGAGCGTGCGCATCGGCACGCCGTGCTCGGCAAGGTAAGCGATGCGTTGCTCTGGCGTGTCGGCGGACAGGTCGGTCATGCGCCCAGCGCTCATCTGTGTCGACGAATGGCGCGGCAACCATACGCCGAACGCGGCAAAAATGCTTTGCGTTTCGGACGAGCAATCGTTGTAGAAGTCGGCATTGCCCCAGCCATATGGCCGCCCGATCAGCGCCTTGATCAGCATCGCCAGATGGCGTGGCGTGGCTGCGAGGGGCGCAGTGGCCACCTGTGCATCGCTTAGTTGTGCGATGCGCGCCACGGCATGACCGTTTGCGTCGCGGGCGGGGACCATCACGCTGCGCTGGGTTGCGCTATCGTCGGGTGCGACCGGCAGCAAGGTACCGGCGGGTGCATCGAAACGGAAAGTGCCCTGGCTGTCGCGCACCGGCGCCGATGCCACGACGACGGCGGCGAGTCCGTTGCGTGCCGCGCTGCGCCAGATGTCGATAAACGCGTCGTTCACGAGGCCCACCTCGTCGCTGCGCACCCAGCCTTGCACATCGGGCGTCTGCACGTAGTACCAGCCGCCGTCGAGACTGCTGCCCAGCACATAGAGCGGCGTGCCGGGACGGGCGGCCGAGACTTGCAGATTGTCGAACGGATAGCCTTCGCCAGCGAGGCGGTGATCGTAGAACGACGGGTCGATGGTCGGCAGTTCACGCACCAGCACGTTGCCGGTTGCAATGGCGCGGCGCGCAGCCGAGTATCCTGGCGCTCGCTCGAACTGGCCGACATCCATGTTCTGCTCGATGGCGTCGATCCAGGCCTTTGTGTGAGGCCGGAAGTTCTGGCCGTAGCCGAGTTCGTCGGCAGCCTTGCCGGTGTTGTCGAACTCCGCAATACGGCGGCGCTGCAGGGCGGCGATGTCTGCTCCGCCATCGCGGTAGACGCGTGTGTCGACGTAAGCGCGATTCCACGGCGAAGCATCGCTTTCTGCTGCGCCGAAGTAGCGGGCGCGCAACGCTTCAAAATGAGTCTGCTGGTCCGCAGCGCTCAGGAACGGTTGATCGTAGCCAGGGCTGGCCGGGTCGATCCAGTGATCGACGTCCTGGTCGTAGGCGTCCATCGGGAACACGCTGACCGGATCGATACCGATACGCACCTGCGTAGTGGGCGCAGACGGCGGCGTGGCGCACGCCGCGAGCGCGAGGCACAGCGCAGCGGTGGGCAGGCACAGCCACGTGCGGGAGCGAGCCCGCCACGAAGGTGGCGGGGCGATGCGAGGCAATAGCGGGGAGGCGGACTCGATGCGGGGCGCTGCGGCAGACGGCATGGTGCTCGACGGTGGGTGGCCAAGGTGCAGATAATACGACGGTCTGCCTGCTGTCCACCAGCGAGAACCGCGCAGCGCGCTAATCGGCGAGTCGCGCGGTGAACCACTTGGCCAATCACTTAGCCAACTTCGGCGAGCGTATTACTGCGTCTGAGACGAGGCGTGCGGCACGTCGGCGCCTGCGTGCTCGCCGTGAGGCGCGCGGTTGGCCTCGACGATATCCTCGGCAAGGCTGGTACGCAGCGTTGCGATGGCCTGATCCGGATTCGCCGGCTTCAGTTGTTCGCGCGCGAGCGACTCATAAATGAAATGCCGCAACATCGGGTCTTGGGTCTTGTTAAGCACATCGTGATAGACGCCGATGATTTCGCTTTCGTGTCCGGTCATCGCGTAAAGCCTGCGTAACTGTTCCAGGTCGTTGATCACGGCGAAGCCCGGACCGTGGGGCGGCGGCATGCCTTCGCCGTGAGAGGGTTGGCCATGACCCATCAGGCCGTCCATCTGAGGTGGCGGCGAGGTGTCTTGCTGTGCGGTTGCAGAGAACGTAGCGGTGATCAGCAGCGCGGCCACCGCCGTGCTCACAAAGGCCTTTTTCATATTATCGATTCCATCGGATCAGCGTCGGCACGACAGTGCGCCGACCATGTGGACACGATAGTGGAGATAGCCGATTGTAGGGTTACGGAAGTCCGTCTGGACCTTACACAACCTTGCAGGCGGGCACTAACATTGCGCCGTGAATGTCGCGAGGGGACGCCGGTTAGCCGGAGCGTTGCGAATACATCGGCCAAGTCTTACAGAATTTTCCAGCAGATCGGTTTGATAAATCCGGAGGCCTTGGCCTGTCTGGAGAAGTGTCGAACGGTGCGCAATCTGTTGTGATCCGCGATCGCGCACCGTGGGTGGGTCAAGCGTTAAAACGTCTCCCAGGTGTTCGAACCGGCGTCGGACAATGCAACGGCGGGTTGAGCGGCTGCGGTAAGCGGTTCGCGTTTGACTGCGGGGCGCATGATGGGAGCGCGCTTTTTGGCGGGAGCAGCCGCATCACGCTGCGCACGCGGCGCGGCGGCCGAATGGCTCTCGGCCACCTTGAACACGGAGACGGCCCGCTTTTGCTGCGCGGCCTGCTGTTCCAGCGACTGGGCTGCAGCCGATGCTTCTTCGACCAGCGCCGCGTTCTGTTGCGTCACTTCGTCCATCTGGCTCACGGCCTGGTTCACCTGTTCGATACCGCGGCTTTGCTCATCGGAAGCGGCAGAGATTTCCGCGTTGATATCGGCGACCCGTTTGATGGCCTGCTGTACCTCAGTCATCGTGCGGCCCACTTCTTCGGCCTGCGTCGAGCCGCTGTGAATCGTCGCGACCGAGCTCTGGATCAGGTCCTTGATTTCTTTCGCAGCACTGGACGAGCGCTGCGCGAGACTGCGCACTTCACCCGCCACGACCGCGAAACCGCGCCCTTGTTCACCGGCACGCGCCGCTTCCACGGCGGCGTTCAGCGCAAGAATGTTGGTCTGGAACGCGATGCCCTCGATCAGCGTGGTGATCTCGGCAATCTTCGACGAACTCGCCGTGATATCGCCCATCGTCACCAGCATGCGTTCGACAACGGTGTTGCCCTTGTCCGCGATCTCCGATGCATTGCCGGCCAGCGTGGTGGCCTGACGGGCATTTTCGGAGTTCTGTTTGACGGTGGCGGTGAGCTGCTCCATGCTGGCGGCCGTTTCTTCCAGCGACGCAGCCTGCTCTTCGGTGCGCGAAGACAGATCCATGTTGCCGGCGGCAATTTCGCTCGAAGCGACCATGATCGATTCGCTCGAAGTCTTGATGCCGCGCACGATGCTGGCGAGTTGCGTGTCCATCTGTTTGAGCGCGCCAAGCAGGTGGCCGAATTCGTCCTTCGAGTGAACGCTGAGTTCGTTTTCGAGCTGTCCTTCCGCGATGCGCTGCGCGACATTCAGTGCCGCTCCGAGCGGAATCATGATCGTCTTCAACAGATACATGGATGCAGCGATGGCGACGATCAGGCCCAGCACGATTGTGCCGATGGCGACCCACAGCAGCGTGTGGAACGTGTCCACGCCCTGATCCGCGGTCTGCTTGACCTGGGCCGCGTTGATATCGATGTCCTGATCGATGGTGTCGGACAGCGCGTTGCCCACGTCGCGCATTTTTTCGAGGGACGTACTGCTGGCGTCGAACGTACCGCCGTCGACGGCGGAGAGGACGGTGTCGACCTGCGATTTGAAGTCGGCGGATTGCGCGGCGATCTGATCGGCGACCTTGCGTTCGTCATCATCGGAGACCTTGCCTGGGTAGTAGTCGGTCCACGAAGTGTTGAGTTTTTTCTGTAGTTCGCGAACCTGCCCGACCGCCTGTTTTTGGTCGTTCGCATCGTGCATGCCCATCAGACGGCTCAGCATCAGCCGAATCTTCAGCGCGTCGGCCTGCGTGGCAGCGAGGTCTTCGATCGGCACGGTGCTGCCCGTGTACATGGAGTTCATGTCGGAGCTCATGGTCGAGAGCCCACGAACGCCCATCAAGCCGATAGCGATCATCAAAACGATGCAGGCGCCGAGCGCGAGAATGATCTTGAACCTGATGGTATTGGTCAACTTGTTCATGCGGGGATACCTGTGACGATGGTGTAATCAATCTTTGCGGAGGGAATGCGCGCGTGTTTGTTTCGCCGGAATCCCCATCGCGCGACGCTGGGCCGTACCCGTGTAAACGACCTGCAGGATGAGTTCTTGAGGTATGGGGCCGCAGAATTGCACATCGATTTGCAGATGCAGTGAGGCTTATTTCATTCGGTTTACGTTCGCTTCAAAACGCGCTGACAGTGCGCGCAAGCGTGGTGAATGTGCGGCGGATGAACGAGCGTAGTAAGGGCCCGTAAGAATCGCGCAACGCGGGATGATCAAACCCGGTTCGGGCCCACGGTTCTGTCCCTTAGCTGGCGCAATAGCGGCAGAAGGCGCATCATTACGTCGTGTGCTGGCACGACATGTAACTATCTGCTCTGGAGGAAATAGCATGGAACGATTTGACGCCGCCAATCCTTTTGGCGAATTCACCAAAATGCTGGAGCAGTTCAAACTACCTGGCTTCGACGTGCCCGCCATCATGGAAGCGCGACGTAAGGACGTCGAGGCGCTGGTAACGGCAAATCAGGCTGCGTTGCAGGGCATGCAGTCGCTCGCGCAAAAGCAGGCCGACATGCTCCGTTCGACTCTGGGCGAGTTGCAGACCCTGGCGGGTCAGTTCTCCGCTACGGGAGGCGCTCCCACGCAAACGGCCGAGCTGGTCCAGCAAACCTTGCATAAAGCCCTGGCCGATATGCAACAGCTCGCGCAGGCAGCGTATCAATCGCAGGCTGAGTCGTATGCGGTGATCGCAAAGCGCGTAGAAGAGAACGTGCAGGAACTCAAGACGCTCTTGCAACCGAAGCAGTAACGGCCTCGCGTTTGCTCTCGCCCCGAGAGCAAACCGATGCGGTCGAACAGATGCCGGTGCTGACTGGAAGTACGCAGTCATCGCCGGCATTTTCATTTGGAGGCCGGAACGCAGGAGATTACGGTTAGCTTTCCGCCGCGGGTCCACCTGAATTCACATGAAGCCGGTGCCGGGTTCCTCGAAGAAAATAAAGTTCGCAGAACGAAAAGTATGAGGAAAAGCTGCTTGATCTGCATTTATGTAGCTTTCATTTAATAAAACGAAACCAAGCGTCGGCGCGTCATAACTTTTTTGCTGCAAATCCTGCCCGCATAGATGCTGTTCGCTTAAAACGCGAGCCATAGCGGAAATCGACGCGTATGCACCGCTGGTGTTGGCGCCGATTCCATAAGTCAAACAACCTCCGTCACCACGCAAGTTTGGATTCCCCGCCAAACGATTGCGAGAGCAGTTTTCCTTCACTAAAGTTTCGCGCCGCCACTCCGTAGACGCATTCACGCAACCTCTCCAGGCGTGATTGCAGCACCAGTGCCCGCCGGTCGAGAAGTGCGCCCCTAATTCGTCGTTCGCGATCGCGATGAGGATCACGAGCGCTTTCACCTCGAAGGAATTCACTTGAAAACGATGCTTCATACAGGCATTGCTTGCGCAATGCTCGGGGCAATCTGTGCGCTTTCTTCGCCTGCACAAGCCGCGTTGGGCCAGAAGGTCAGCAGCATCAGCAGTGACCAGGCGGTGATGCATGCCATATCGCATAGCAGTACTTCGCAATCCGCGTACACGGTGCATCTGATGACGCTGTCTTCGGGCACGGTGGTGCGCGAGTACGTCGCACCCAATGGCACGGTGTTCGGCGTTGCATGGGAAGGGCCGACTCTGCCGGATCTGAAGACCACGCTGGGCGCGGCTTTCGACCAATACGTCGCAGCCACCGCGACACGACGCGCCACGCCGCTGGCCGTGTCGAACAGCGATCTCGTGGTGTTCTCGGGCGGTCATCTGCGTGCCTTCGCGGGACATGCGTACCTGCCGCAAGCGGTGCCTGCGGGCGTCGATGTCAACGTCATCCAATAACGGAGCGATCATGCGCCCATCTGATTCGTTCCTTAAGCTGCTCGCCGTTGCAGTCTTTGCCCTGTTGCTCGCCGCATGCGGCGGGGGTGGCGGTGGCAGCAGCAGTGCGAGCACCAGCGCGTCGAATGCTTCCACGTCGACGCAGACCGCTACCACTACCGCGCCTGCCGCCCAAGCGCTGGCCGCCAACGTCGCGACGGTGACCGTCGACTCCGGCGTGACGGACGTGCCGAACATGCCCTTCGTCAGCGTGACGGTCTGTGCGCCCGGTTCGACGCAGTGTCAAACCATCAATCACGTGCTGGTCGACACCGGCTCATGGGGTCTGCGGGTGTTCGCGTCGCAATTGCCGGCGTCGGTGGCGTTGCCGCAGGAACAGGATGCTCTCGCCAATCCGCTGGCCGAATGCATGCAGTTCTTCGATGGCTATACGTGGGGTTCCGTGCGGATCGCCGATGTGCAGATAGGCGGTGAAAAGGCGGCTTCGCTGCCGATCCAGGTGATCGATCCGAACTACAGCGCCGTGCCGTCGGACTGCAGCAGCGTTGGCGCGTCGCGCAATGCGCCCACCGCGCTTGCCGCCAATGGCGTGCTCGGCATTGGCGTGTTCAAGCATGATTGCGGCTATAACTGCGTGCAGCAGGCGGTGCCAGCGACCTATTACGGCTGCCAGGGGACCACCTGCACGTCGCTCGCCCTCGCGGAAGCGCTGCAGGTGGCCAATCCGATTCCTTACTTCAGCACCGACAATAACGGTTCTGTCCTGATGTTGCCCGCCGCCGCTTCGAGCGGTGCCGCGTCGCTTGCCGGACAACTGGTGTTCGGCATCGGCACCGAGACCAACAACGGTCTTGGCAGTGCGCAGGTGATCGGCGTCAATCCGAACAACGGCACCTTCTCGACCGTGCAAAACGGCACGACCTACACGAACAGCATCATGGATAGCGGCTCGACCGGCCTGTTCTTCCAGACCACTGGATTGCCTGTCTGCGCGAGCCCGAATAACGCGTACTACTGTCCGGCCTCGACCGAGCAGTTAAGCGCAGTGATCGAAGGCGTGAACGGCATCAACAGTGCGGTGTCGTTCGATGTAGGCAACGCCACGGCGCTAACCCAGACTTCCAGCGGAGATGCGGTGATGCCGCTGCTGGCGGGGCCGGCGTTCGTGACTTCAACGATATTCGACTGGGGCCTGCCGTTCTTCTACGGCCGCAGTGTCTACGCGGCAGTCGAGCAGCAATCGACACCGGGTGGCACCGGGCCGTATATCGCGTACTAGGCACACCAGGCCTGCCACATCTCCCGATACGTCGCCTCGACGGCGCGCGCGAAACGCGCGCCATCCATCAGCGGCGATTGCTCCATGCGCGGCCGCAGGGTTTGCCGTAATGCAGCCAGACGGGGCCTGTCCGCGGCAAGCTCGACGGCGATGCGTATAAACGCATCGTCTGAGTATGCTGCCAGTTCGGTCAGTCCCAGATTCGCCAGTTGACTCAGCCCGCCACGTCCTACAGCCGTCTCGCCGACCCGTGTCACGACCGGCACACCCATCCACAGCGAGTCGAGGCTGGTGGTATGACCGTTATACGGAAACGTGTCGAGGCCGAGGTCGATCTGGTGATACGTGCGCAGATAATCGGCGCGCGGCTGGAACGGTACGAAGCCGACACGCTGCGTATCGATGCCCTGCTGTTCCATGCGCTGTGCGAGATTGCGGTGCGCGTTGCCGGCCGGCGCCATCAGGAGCAGACGGGCATCGGGCACTTCGCGCAACACGGCGCCCCACATGGCGAGCGTGCGATCGGTCAGCTTGCAGGGATTGTTAAGGCATCCGAAGGTAATGTGGTTCGTCGTCAGCGCCGGCAACGCGTTCACGCCCGGCACGTTCGTCAGCGGGTCGTAGCACCAGAACGAGTCCGCGAGGCGCAGTGAGCGCTCGGTGTAGTGGCCGTCGTTCGCGCCTGTGTCGTGTGAGTCGAGCGGGTCGAGATGAGGATCCGTCAGGCGGTAGTCGATCGCCTCGATGCCTGTGGTGCCCGGATAGGCGAGCCATGCCACCTGTACCGGCGCCGGCTTGCGGGCAAACAGCAAAGGCCGGCCGTCGGCCATATGCATGGCCAGGTCGACGAGAATGTCGATGCCATCCGCGCGGACCTGTTGCGCGAGGCCGTCATCGTCCAGTTCACGCACGTCGCGCCACACGTCGGCGTAGCCGGCGAGACGCCGCGTCAGATCGTCAGGTCGCTCGACGCTCGCATAGCAGTAGATTTCGAACTGTTCATGATCGTGGTGCGAGAAGAACGGTACTGTGAAGAGCGATTGGCAGTGATCGCGGAAATCCGCCGCCACGTAGCCGATTTTCAGACGGCGGCCGGGCGTGCGGTCGTTTGTATGCGGCTTGCGCGCGGCGCGCAGCGGGGCTTCATGTTGCGCGGACCAGCGGCGGCACTCATCGAGCACGGCTTCGCCATGCTCGGCCTGAAACGTCAGCGCATAGGCGAGATTGCTATGTGCGACGACGTTGCCCGGATCGCATTCCACTGCACGCCGGTAGTGGACGATGCCTTCGTCGAGCGCGCCACAGTCTTTCAGCACGTTGCCGAGGTTGTTGTGCGAAGCCGAATGATCCGGATCAAAGCCGAGCGCGGCTGTGAAGAGCGCCTCTGCATCAGCAGTGCGGCGCAGCGTGCGCATCAGATTGCCCGCGTTGTTATACGCGGCCACAAACCCCGGACGTGCGCGGATCGCGGCGTCGAACGCTTCGGCGGCGGCTTTGTATTCGCCCAGTTCCTTGCTGACGTTGCCTAGATTGTTGTAGGCGTCTGCGTGGTGCGGGTCGAGTGCGATCGCGTTGCGATACTGCGTCTGCGCGTCACGGCGCTGGCCGAGTGCGTGCAGCGCGTTACCGAGGTTATAGGCCGCTTTGGGGAAGCGCGGCTCGAGTTCGAGCGTGCGCGTGAGCAGGGCTGCCGCCTTGTCGAACTGGCGACGTTCGCACAAGGCCACGCCGAGGTTGAGCAGGCACGACGGCGAATCGGGCGCGACGCGCAGCGCCTCGTTGAGCAGTTCGACGGCGGCGTCGATCTGGCCGCTCGCCTGCAGCAGGGTCCCGAGGTTGGTTAAAGCATTCGCGTGATCGCGCTGAACCGAGAGGGCGCGGCGATACGCGTCTTGCGCGCGTTCGGGCGCGCCAAGTTGCCGATGGCAGTTGCCCAGGTTGTTCAGCGCGTCGACCTGCGCCGGGTCGAGCAAGGCGGCGGACTCGTAAGCCGACGCCGCAGCGCGAAGGTCGCCGCTCGATTGCAACGCGTTGGCGAGCGCGAACCAGAGATCGGCAGAGGTGGCGTCGAAGGCGAGGAGGGCGCGATAGGTATCGATGGCGTCGTCGAAACGTCCTATCGTCGAGAGTACCTGGCCGCGCGCGAAATGGTAGCGGGACTCCTGCGGCGCCAGCGCAATCGCGCGGTCGAGCCAGGCGAGGGCGTCGTCGTAGGCGACACATTGCAGGCCGAGCACGCCCAGGCGAAACATCACGTCGGCATTGGCGGGCTCGTCGGCGAGGACGGTTTCGTAGAGCGTGCGTGCGCCGTTGAGATCGCCCGCGAGGTGACGCTCTATGGCCAACGCGAGACACTGGTCGGTCCGCATCGAAGTCCTGCCTTGTTCTTGGGGGTGGCGATTTGGGCGGAGTCAGCCGAGGCCGATCAGCCGGTGCCTCTCCGCCAGAACGGGCAGGATAGCGAGCGTTTCACTACCAAGGTTTACTATTGGTAACAATATATTACGGAGCGGTTGCAGGATTCGGGGCGGGCGTGTCTTGCGGCGCTTGCTGTGGTTGATCGGGTTGCGGCGCCGGAGCGGGCTCAGCCGCTGAGGCGGTTTGGCCCGGCTGGCTCGTTTGACCGGGTTGCCCCGCTTGCCCCGTTTGACCTGTTTGACCTGTTTGACCCGGTTGGGCCCCTGCCTTCGGCCCCGGCGCCTGCGCCGCCTGGGCCGCCTGCGCAGGTTCCACCCCTGCCGCCGATTGCGCCGCAATCACCCGGTGCACCAGCCGCAACTTCTCCACCACCGGCGCGGCTAGCGTGAACGGATACCCATCCGGCATGCCGAGGCTGCGGTTCAAACTGTTGAGCGCGTAAGTCAGCGGAAACCAGCGCTTCATCAGGTTATCGAAGCTGGCGTCTTCAACCGGCGTCTGGTCGGTGAGCGTCGGATCGCTCGGGTCGAGCGGGATCAGCGCCACGCCGTACGAGGTGGCGGTGTCGAGCACGTCGACGATCAACAGGTAATGCGCCCAGGTTTCCGCCCAGTCTTCCCACGGATGCATCGTCGCGTAGGCGCTCACGTACGACTGCGACCAGTCGGCCGGGGCGCCGTCGCGATAGTAAGTGTCGAGCGCCGCGGCGTAGTCGACGCTTTCGTCGCCAAACAGCGCGCGAAACGGCTCCAGCCAGGGCGTGCCGACCACCAGCCGGTCGAAAAAGTAGTGACCCGTTTCATGCCGGAAATGCCCAAGCAGCGTCCGGTAGGGCTCGTGCATGGCAGTGCGGGTGCGCTCCCGGTAAGCGTCGTCGGCCTCCGCGATATTCAGCGTGATCAGGCCGTTGTCATGGCCGGTGAGGACCTTCTCGCCGGGACTCGTCTCTTCGAGAAACTCGAACTCGAGCCCCGTCTGCGGATTCTCATGGCGCGACTCGACCTTGATGCCCAACGCCGCCAGCGTATAGAGCAGGCGCCGTTTGGCGACTTCCAGGCGGTACCAGTAGAGCCGGTTGTCCGGCGCGGTGAGGTTCGGGATGGTGCGCGTCAACTGGCAGGAGCGGCACAGCGTCTCCGGCTGGTCCGCCGGGATCATCCAGTTGCAGACGTTTTCGACCGCGTAGTTGTGGCATTGGCGATACAGCGCACCTTCGGCCTTGGGATGCAGGCTGCGCCACAGCCCGTCGCCGGCTTCCTCAAAGGCGCTGAGTTCGCCCAGATCGGGCAGGTAGCCCAGCAGCGCCTCGCAGCGCTCGCAGCGGACGTTTTCGAAGAACACGAGTTGTTCGCAGCGGTTGCAGTGGAAGGTTCGCATGGCGGGGCTTCTAGTAAGGAACGGGGAGGCGTGACTGTCGCGGAAGACGTCGCAATCTTCATGCCGCATTTGCCAGAGGTCACTGGTTTAACGCACATTACGTGCATGATGGGGCATGTGGAGTGCGCCGCTTTGGTGCGCGCGGTCGGCAACGCCCGTTGCGGGGCGGCCTGGCGAAGGGCGTTCGACGCTCGCGCGCGGGCTCGCGAAGGCTGCCACGTCCACTGCGATGCGTGCAGGGTGTGTTTTCCGGCCGGCAGGCCAAACCCGGGTCGAATCAGGACCGAACCCGGAAAGTTTTTCTACCAACGGCATGAAGCTTGCTTTTTGGCGGGCTGCCATTCTTCGCCTAGGAGTCAGGTGTGTCTATACGTGTCGCGCTGAACCATGTCACACATTATCGTTATGACCGCCTCGTCGGACTGTCGCCGCAAGTCGTGCGGCTGCGTCCGGCGCCCCATTGCCGTACCCCGATCGTGTCTTATTCGATGCGCGTCGAACCGGCCGAGCATTTCATCAACTGGCAGCAGGATGCCTTCGCCAACTACCAGGCGCGGCTGGTGTTTCCCGAGAAGACCCGCGAGTTCAAGATCACGGTAGACCTGGTGGCCGAAATGGCCGTCTATAACCCGTTCGACTTTTTCCTCGAGCCGTCCGCCGAGAAATTCCCGTTCGAGTACGCGCCTGGCCTCGCAGCCGAGCTGGCGCCGTATCTGGTCAAGCGTGAGCCGACCCCGCGCTTTGCCGAATTCGTGGCGAGCATCGACCGCTCGCCCAAGGTCACGGCGGATTTTCTGGTCGAGATCAACCAGCGGTTGCAGCGCGAGATTCGTTACCTGATCCGCATGGAACCTGGCGTGCAGACGCCCGAAGAGACCCTCACCACGGCTGCCGGCTCGTGCCGAGACTCGGGCTGGCTGCTGGTCGAGACACTGCGCCAACTGGGGCTCGCGGCGCGCTTCGTGTCCGGCTATCTGCTGCAACTGGCGCCGGATACCAAGTCGCTGGACGGCCCGAGCGGCACCGAAATCGACTTCACCGACCTGCACGCATGGTGCGAAGTGTATTTGCCAGGCGCGGGCTGGATCGGCCTCGACCCGACCTCGGGTCTGCTGGCGGGCGAGGGACACATTCCCGTCGCCTGTACGCCGGAACCGGGCAGCGCCGCGCCGATTTCGGGCGCGGTCGACGAGTCGGAAGTCGAGTTCGAGCACACGATGTCGATTCAGCGGGTGCTGGAAACCCCGCGCGTCACCAAGCCGTACACCGAGGAAGTGTGGTCCGACGTGCTGCAGATGGGCGCGCACGTGGACCGCGAACTGGAGGCCATGGACGTGCGCCTGACGATGGGTGGCGAGCCGACCTTCGTCGCGGTGCGCGACCGCGACGCCGCGGAATGGAACACAGACGCGCTGGGGCCGACCAAGCGCAGCTACGCGGTCGGGTTGATGGACAAGCTGCGCGCGCGGTATGGCGCGAATGGCTTCCTGCATATCGGTCAGGGCAAGTGGTATCCGGGCGAGCAACTGCCGCGCTGGGCGCTGTCGCTGTACTGGCGTGCAGATGGCGAGCCGTGCTGGCACGACCACACGCTGTTCGCCGACGAGCGCGAGCCGGGCAGCTATACCGCCGAGGACGCAAGGCGTTTCCTGACCCACCTGACGGGCAAGCTCGCGCTTGATACGCAGTTCATCAAGCCTGGTTACGAGGACACGTGGTACTACCTGTGGCGCGAGCGTCGCCTGCCGGTCAACGTCGATCCGTTCGAATCGCGTCTGGACGACGAGATGGAGCGCGTGCGCCTGCGGCGCGTGTACGACAGCGGGCTGGCGTCGGTGACAGGCTACGTGCTGCCGCTGTCGCGCGAACGTGATCTGCCGCTGCAAGGGCCGCGTTGGGTCACCGGGCCGTGGTATTTCCGCGGAGACCGGATGTATCTGATCCCTGGCGATTCGCCGATGGGCTACCGCCTGCCGCTCGATGCGCTGCCGTGGGTCTCGGAGACGGACTATCCGTACCAGCACGCGCACGATCCGTTCGCGCCGCCTGCGCCGCTGCGCAGCGCGGCGCAGTTGCGCATGCAGTATGAAGGCAGCACGGGTGGGGCGGGACGTGCGGGCGGTGCTTCTGGCGCAGATGCTAACGCGGCGGACGGCCAGGGCGCAGGCGGCTATGGCGGCGTTAGCGGCACGGCGGCATTGGGCACAGCCGGTAGTGGTCTTGGCGGTACAGGCACGGGCACCGGCATTGGCGCCGACGCTTCAGACGCCTCACGCGCCTCCCTCCGCGTGCCCGAACGCGGTGAATCGGCAAGCTGGATCACCCGCACCGCACTGTGCGTCGAAGCGCGCGACCCGGCCCGCGCAGCCGGTCCGAAGGTCGAAACCGAAACCTTCGGCAGCGGCCACAAGATGCTGCACGTCTTCATGCCGCCGCTGACCGAGCTCGACGACTACCTGGATCTGCTGGCCGCCGTCGAAGCGACCGCCGCCGAACTGGGCATGAAGATCGTCATCGAAGGCTATCCGCCGCCGCGCGATCAGCGTCTGAAGTTGCTGCAGGTGACGCCGGACCCGGGCGTGATCGAAGTGAACATCCACCCGGCTTCGAGCTGGGATCAACTGGTCGATCACACCGAGTACCTCTATCAGTCGGCTCACGAAACCTATCTGAGCACCGAGAAGTTCATGACCGACGGCCGCCACACCGGCACCGGCGGCGGCAATCACTTCGTGCTCGGCGGCGCGACGCCTGCTGACAGTCCGTTCCTGCGCCGGCCGGATCTGCTTGCAAGCCTGGTGGCGTACTGGATCAACCATCCTTCGCTGTCGTATCTGTTCTCGGGCCTGTTTATCGGACCGACCAGCCAGGCGCCACGCGTCGACGAGGCGCGCAACGACCAGGTCTACGAACTGGAGATCGCGTTCCGGGAACTGCAGCGGCAGATCGACCTGCTCGGCGGCCGCGAGGGCGGGCAACTGCCGTCGTGGATGATCGACCGCTCGCTGCGCAATATCCTGATCGACGTCACCGGCAACACGCACCGCGCCGAGTTCTGCGTCGACAAGCTCTATTCGCCCGATGGCCCGACCGGCCGTCTCGGTCTGCTCGAGCTGCGCGGTTTCGAAATGCCACCGCATGCGCGCATGAGCCTGGTCCAGCAGTTGCTGCTGCGCGCACTGGTGGCGCGCTTCTGGAAGACGCCGTACACCGCGCGGCTCACGCGCTGGGGTACGGAACTGCACGACCGTTTCCTGCTCGGCACGTTCGTTCAGATGGATTTCGACGACGTGCTCGCGGACCTGGCCGAGGCTGGTTACGCGTTCGACCGCTCGTGGTTCGCGCCGCATTTCGAGTTCCGTTTCCCGCTGGTGGGCGAAACCACCACCAGCGGCGTGACGCTGTCCATCCGCAGTGCGCTCGAACCGTGGCATGTGATGGGCGAGGAGGGGGCGCCCGGCGGTACGGTGCGTTATGTCGATTCGTCGGTGGAGCGGCTCGAAGTGCGCGTACTGGGCCTGAACGAGAACCGCCACGTCGTGACGGTCAACGGCGTGCCGTTGCCGCTGCAGCCCACGGGCCGCGTCAGCGAGTACGTGGCCGGCGTACGCTATCGCGCGTGGTCGCAACCGTCGGCCTTGCATCCGACGATTGGCGTCGACGCACCGCTGGTTTTTGACCTTGTTGACAATTGGACTGGGCGATCCATAGGCGGATGCCAGTATCATGTGGCTCATCCGGGTGGGCGCAATTACCAGACCTTCCCGGTCAACGCGTACGAGGCCGAAAGCCGGCGGCGCGCGCGCTTCTTCACGATGGGTCACACACCTGGGCCGCTCGTGGCCGAAGCGCCGCAACGCAGCCTGGAATTCCCGTTCACGCTGGACTTACGCTACTGGTGATCTGAAAACAATTAACCTGACACGACCTTGGCCTTTCAATCGACTTTTCCCTTTGAGGCAACCGCGGCTCACGCGGATGCGCTGTCGCTCCTGCGGGTGCTGCCGGTCCGCGATGGGCACTGGGACGAGTTGCTCGATTCGTCCGGGGCGTTGCGCGAACCGTGGCGGCAGTTTTTCGATCTGCTAGGCGAAGACGGTATCGCCAGGCTTGAAAACAACACCGCCTCGGTCGCGCAGCAGATCCGCGATAACGACATCAGCTACAACGTCTACGCGGACAAGGGCGAGCCACGGCCGTGGGCGCTCGATCTCTTACCGTTACTGATTGGCGAGGCCGAGTGGGCCGAAATCGAGCAGGGCGTGATGCAGCGTGCGCAGTTGCTGAACGCGGTGGTGGCCGATGTTTATGGCCCACAGACCCTGCTGCAGAATGGGCAGTTGCCACCGGCGCTGGTGTTCGGCCATCCGGGTTATCTGCGTTCCGTTCGCGGCTTTACGCCTCCGGGCGGCCAGTATCTGCACGTTGTCGCCGTCGATCTGGCGCGTGCGTCCAATGGAAACTGGACCGTGATGTCGCATCGTACCGAGGCGCCTTCGGGCCTCGGCTACGCGCTGGAAAACCGGCTGATCGTTTCGAGCCAGTTTGCCGAGCCGTTCCGCTCGCTGCATGTGAACCGGCTCGCGCCGACCTATTCGCAACTGATCGCCACGCTGGTGGAGTCGGCGCGCGCCGTGATGCATGGCGACGCCGCGGACAGTTCCCCGCATATCGCACTGCTCACGCCGGGGCCGTTCAGCGAAACCTATTTCGAACATGTTTTTCTGGCGCGCTACCTGGGCGTGACGCTCGTCGAGGGCAAAGATCTCACGGTGCGCGACGACAAGCTGTATCTGAAGACGCTCGCAGGCCTCGAGCGCGTGCACGTGGTGCTGCGCCGCCTCGACGACGCGTTTTGCGATCCGGTCGAGCTACGCGCGGATTCGAGCATCGGTGTGCCTGGCCTGTTGCAGGTGATGCGGGCAGGTAACGTGATCGTCTCGAACGTGCCGGGCTCGGGCTTCGTCGAATCGCCCGCGTTGCACGGCTTTCTGCCGGGCATCGCCGAGGCGCTGCTGGGCGAAGATCTGCTGCTGCCGGGCGTGCCGACGTGGTGGTGCGGCGAGGAAGCGGCTCGCGAGCACGCCTTCAGGCGGCTGGATGAAGCCTTTCTCGTGCCGACCTGGCCCGCGGCGCGGCGCGACAGTCCACCTGGACTGGAGCAAGGTCTACAGAATCTCGAAGCGTGGCGCAGCCGTATTGAAGCACTGCCCGATAACTTCACGATCCAGCTTCCGTTGCCGTATTCGTGCACGCCTCGTTTCGAGGACGGCACACTTGGCCGACGGCCGTCGGTGCTGCGCGTGTATGCCATCGCGGATTTCGACGGCGGCTGGCATGTGATGCCTGGCGGCTTCACGCGCCTCGCGGCGGAACGGCAGGCTACTGTCTCGATGCAGTTCGGCGGCAGCAGCGTCGACACGTGGGTGCTATCGAGCCAGCCGATCTCCACGTTCACGCTGTTGCCATCGCCGATGCAGCCCGCCGATCTCGCGCGCAAGCATCGTACGGTGTCGAGCCGTGCCGCGGAGAATCTGTTCTGGGCCGGCCGCTATAGCGAGCGCGCTGAAAACAACGTGCGGCTGTTGCGCCTGATTCTCGGCTCGCTCGAAAGCGCCGACGCGGACGCGATGTTCGAGACGCTGGTCGAACTGGCCTTGTACTGCGGCCTGGTGCAATCCGGCGACGTGCGCGCCGAGGACTCGCTGCAGGCCTTCGAGCGGACGCTGGTGGCCAATCTGCACGAGGCCAACGGCGCGGCCAGCATCGGCCAGGTGCTGTCTGCGCAGGCGCGGGCGAGTGGCGAGATTCGTGGCCGCCTGTCGAATGATCATTGGCGCACGATTCTCGCCGCGCGCAACGATTTCCGCGACGCGCTTCAGAAGCTGATGCCGGCGAGCGTGTCGCAGGCGGGCGGCAATGGTGCGAACGGCGTCGCCGCGTCGGCCGGCAGCGGACGCTATGACCGCTACGACCGCGTCACCTTGATGGATGCGCTCGAACACCTCGCAACCCAACTCTCGGCGATCAGCGGCGCGCAAGGCGACCGCATGACGCGCGACGAAGCGTGGCGTCTGTTGTTCGCCGGCCGGCATATCGAGCGGGTCGCGGCGATGACGTCGATCCTGCGCGTGGTAGCCGATAAGGGACAGCTTGCGACGCCCGCCGGATTCGATCTGCTGCTGCAGCTTTTCGACAGCACGCTCACGTATCGCTCGCTCTATCCAGGGCGTCTCGAAGTTCCGGCGCTGATCGATCTGCTGGTGGTCGAGCCGACCAATCCGCGTGGTTTATACGGGGTCTACGAGCGCCTGTGCGGCAAGCTCGACGAGATTTCGATTGCGGCGGGCAGTGCCCGGAGTCGCTCGTTTGTCGATCTGATGCCGCCGCCCGGCACGCTGCCATCGCTCGAAAGTCTGTGCGAAACCGATGAAAACGGCGCCTATGTCGCACTGATCCAGGTGTGCGACGAACTCGGCGCTTTTGCCGCCGCGGCGGCCAATGAAATCAGCGCGCGCTATTTCAGCCACGCCAACACGCTCGCTTCGCAGGTATCGTCATGAAGACCGCGCAGACCATCCTGTCGGTTTCGCATCGCACCACTTATCGTTATTCGACGTTCGTCGAGACCGCCCAGCATCTGGCGACCATCCGGCCGCTGGAGTGCGAATGGCAGCGTGTCATCTCGCACGAAGAAACGATCGAACCGCAGCCGTCGTATCTGCATAGCCGGGTCGACGCATTCGGCAACGATGTGCTGTACTTCACGCTCGATGCGCCGCACGAACGGCTGCAAATGATCAGCGAAACGACGGTGGAGCTGACGCCGCGCTGGACGCAGCTCGATCCGGACACCACGCCGGCTTGGGACGAGGTGGCCGAAGCGCTGCGTTTTCGCGTGGGCGGCGAATTCCGGCCCGAAGTCGAGTTCTGTTTTGCTTCGCCGAATATCACGCTGCGGCCCGCATTGCGTGCCTATGCGCTGCCGAGCTTCGCGCCCGGCACGCCGATCGCAGCAGGAGCGATCGACCTGATGCATCGCATTTATGAGGACTTCGACTACAAGCCTTCGGCGACGATGTTCGATACGCCGGCCGAGCGCGCCTTCGAACTCAAGAGCGGCGTGTGCCAGGATTTTGCGCAGGTGATGATCGGCTGTTTGCGCTCGCTTGGGCTGCCGGCGCGCTACGTCAGCGGCTATCTGCGCAACGATCCACCGCCCGGACAACCGCGCCTGATTGGCGCGGACGCGTCGCATGCGTGGGTGTCGGTGCATTGCCCCGGCAGCGGCTGGATCGATCTCGATCCTACCAATGACGTGCTGGCCGATATGGATCACGTGACGCTGGCCATTGGCCGCGATTACAGCGATGTATCCTTGTTGCGCGGGATGATTCTCGGTGGCGGGGCGCATCGTGTTGAAGTGGGGGTGAGCGTGCTTCCGCTTGAGTGAATCGAGCGTCGCATTGATCCTTGCATCGAGCCTTTCATTGATCCTCTTAAGGAGCGCCGCCTTGAAGCTGCATCGCCTGTTGTCTCTCGCGTGTTTCGCGCTCGCCGTTACGTTCGCCGGTTTCTCCGGGACCGCCTCCGCGCAAGGCGCCAACGTACTGCAGGTCGCCACCGATGCCACCTTCCCGCCGATGGAGTTCACCGAAAACGGCGCGCGTACTGGCTTCGATATCGACATCATGAATGCGCTGGCGAAGGTGATGGGCAAGACCGTGCAGTGGACCGATATCGACTTCAAAGGCCTGATTCCGGGTCTGATTGCGCACCGCTTCGACATTGCGATTTCGGCGATCTACATCACGGACGAGCGCGCCAAAGTGGTCGACTTCACCGAGCCATACTATGCAGGTGGTCTCGTCGCGCTGGTGAAAACCGATTCGCCCATCAAGGCACTCACCGACCTGAACGGCAAGAAGATCTCGGTGCAGGTGGGCACGAAGTCGGTCAACTTCCTGCGTGACAACTACCCGCAAGTGCAGCGCGTCGAGGTGGAGAAGAATCAGGAGATGTTCGATCTGGTCGGCATTGGCCGCGTCGACGCTGCCGTCACCGGCAAGCCCGCTGCTTATCAACTGGCGAAAACGCGCGGCGGTTTTCGCGTGATCAGCCAGCAACTCACCACCGAGCAATACGGCATTGCGGTCCGTAAGGACGAGCCTGAACTGAAGACCGCGTTGAACACCGCGCTTGCGAAGATCAAGGCGGACGGCACCTACACGGCGATTGTCCACAAATGGTTCGGCGCCGACGCACAGTAAACGGCTAAGCCATCCAGATGGAACTCGATTTCTCGCCGGTCGTCGCAGGCTGGAGCGACATCGCACACGGTGCGCTCGTTACGGTGGAAGTGACTGCCGCGGCGCTCGCGCTGAGTTGTGTGCTCGGACTTGTTATCGGCATTGGCCGGCTTACGCCGAAACGCCGCGTGCTGTACGGGTTTTGCACCGCTTATCTGACGTTCTTTCGCGGTACGCCGTTGCTCGTGCAACTGTTTTTGCTGTTCTTCGGCTTGCCGCAGTTCGGCATCCTGTTGCCTGCGTTCGTGTGCGGCGTGCTTGGGCTTGGGCTGTATTCGGCTGCGTATGTGTCCGAGATCGTACGCGGGGCGATTCAATCCGTGGACCGCGGGCAAATGGAGGCGGCACGCTCGATCGGCATGTCGTCGGGGCAGGCGATGCGCGCCATCATTCTCCCGCAGGCCGTGGTGCGGATGATCCCGCCGCTCGGCAACGAGTTCATTGCGCTGATCAAGAACTCGGCGCTGGTTTCGCTGCTGACGATCGACGATCTCATGCATGAAGGACAGAAGATCATCAGCGTGTCGTATCGTTCGCTCGAGGTGTATCTCGTCATTGCGCTGGTCTATCTCGTGTTGACCCAGGCGACGCATTACGCGCTGCATCGCGTCGAACGCCATCTGCGCGCAGGGGGCATGGTGCAATGAACGACGCATCGCAACCTATCGTTCAGATTCGCGGACTGACCAAATCGTTTGGCTCGCATGTGGTGTTGAACGGCATCGACTTCGACATTCAGCCGCAGCAAGTGGTGGTCGTGATCGGGCCGAGCGGCTCGGGCAAGAGCACGTTTCTGCGCTGCTGCAATGGGCTCGAGCAGGCCGAGGGGGGCACCGTCGATATTTGCGGACATCGTCTGGTGGATCACGGCGTCATGCTCAAGGAGCGCTCGCTCAATGCGTTGCGTGCTGAAGTGGGTATGGTGTTTCAGTCGTTCAATCTGTTTCCGCATCTGTCCGTACTGCATAACATTACCGTGGGGCCGCGCATGTTGCGTGGTTTGAGCAAAGGCGATGCTGACGCCGCGGCGCTGGCGTTGCTTGAGAAGGTTGGCCTTGCACATAAGGCCGATGCGATGCCCGCCAGTCTTTCGGGTGGCCAGAAGCAACGTGTCGCGATTGCGCGCGCTCTCGCCATGCAGCCGCGTGTGATGCTGTTCGATGAGCCCACCTCGGCGCTTGACCCGGAACTGGTTGGGGAAGTGCTGCAGGTGATGAAACTGCTGGCTAGCGAAGGTATGACGATGGTAGTCGTCACGCACGAAATGGGCTTCGCGAGAGAAGTCGCCGACGTCGTCGTAGTGATGGACGGCGGCGTGATTGTCGAAGCCGGACCGCCTTCGGAGATTTTCTCGGCGCCGACGCAACCGCGAACGCAGGCTTTTTTGCAGGCTGTGTTGTCGCGCGGGTGAGGTGTGCGGTTGGCGACCTACTTGTTATTCGCCAACGCCCCATCACTATTCTTCCCGCCAAACAACGCGGTCAGATAGTCTGCGTTGTGGCTGGTCTGCGCCATTAACTGATTGAGCGCCGTGAACTGCGCCTCATACCGCTTGGTGAGCTTGTCCGTGTAATCGGTGAGCTGGTCCTGCTGGGTGGTCAGCGATTTCAGATCAGTAGTGAGCGCCGCAGAGTGTGTGTCGAGCAAACCCCCAGTCTTCAGGAACGACGTAAGCGACGTGTCCAGCGACGCAGCCAGACCAGTCTTCGAATTGAAGAGCGCTGAGACCGCTGTCGAGTCGTTGCTCAACGCGCTAGTCAGTCTGGCATCGTCGATCTTGAGCGTGCCGTCTTTCTGAAACGTGATGCCGATCCCTGCGAGATTCGACGCGCCGCTGCCCTGTTTCACGCCGCCGCTCATCGCGCCGGAGAGCGTGTTGCGTATCGCGTTGAGCGTCGAGTCGCCGAGCAGCACGCTACCCTGGGAACCGGCCGCCTTCGTTGCATCGAAACCCGTGAACGAAGCCGCCGCGGTGACGAAGTTGTTGTACGCCGTGACGAACGCGCCAATGGCGGTCTTCTGATCGGTGACGTCCTGCGCGATCGTCAGCGTCTGCGGGTTGCCTACGGCATCGTCGGAGAGGTTCAACGTCAAGCCGTCGATCGCCGAGGTGACGGTATTGCTCGCACTCGCGATCGCCATGCCGGAGATACTGAAATGCGCGTCCTGGCCGGCAACGCTTTGCTTCCAGTTGCCCGAATCGTCCACTACCGTGGTGGCAGGCGTCGTGGTCGAGGTGCTGGTTTTGACGCTTAGCTTGTTGAGTTCAGCGTCGCTAGAGGTGACCTGCACGTTGATGCCGTTAGCCAGCCCTGTGGAGGTGGAGTGCAGCAACAGATGCGTACCGTCCACGCCGTTGACGACCGTGGCCGACACGCCCGGATTGCCGGATGCCGAGTTGATTGCCGCGGCGATATCGGCAAGCGTGCTCTTGCCCGGTTCGATATTGATCGTGGTGCTGTTGCCGCCCAACGATATCTTCAGCGAGCCAGAGCCGAGCGCCTCTTTGCTGCTGAACGCGCCCGAGGTGATGGACTGCGAGGAGGCAATGTTGTCGACGTCGACCGTGTAGCTTCCAGCCACAGCGCCTTTGCCGGCAGTGGCGGTGAGCCCCTTGCCGCTGGCGGTGGCCGTGAAACTCGAGAAGGCGGTGCCGTTTGCGAGCGGCGTCAAGGCGCTTTGCATCAGCGACAGGACCGACTTCAATGTGCCGAGTGCGGTCAACTGATTGTTGTCGCGCGTCGCCTGGCTGGCGAGCATGGCCGTTTTGCCGGCCACTTTCGCATTGACGAGCGCTGTGACGAGGGCGTTCACGTCAGTGGTCGAGTTGGTCGAGCCGCTGATGATCGATTGCGCGGCCTCCTGGAGTGCGGTGCTCGCTGAACTGGAAGCGGTGTTGCTGGTTACCGTTGTCATGACGTGGTGGCCCCTCGCGTCTTTTTTGATACATAGAAACGGCGGTAAGCGGGCGCTCAAACAAGTGCCCAAGCCGTTCTAACCCCGGTGAATCGATTTGTAAGATATTGTAATAACGTATTCGGGGAGATTACAAGAAGTTTTCGATTTGCTTGCTTCTTGACTCTGTGTGTACGCACATATAGACTCGCTCTCATGACGCGACCTATCTCTTACGACGAGTGCAATTGCTTCGCGCTGCGGCAAGCCGCACGCTATGTGACGCAGCTTTACGAGCGCCATCTCGGCGAGGTGGGGCTGACGGCTGCGCAGTTCACGATTCTGGCGAAGCTGGCGCGGCGGGCGCCGGCCACCATGGTCGAGATGGCCGATTCGATGGTGATGGACCGTACAACGCTGGTGCGAGCGCTCAAACCGCTGCAGCGCGATGGTTTGGTGGTTAGCGAAGCATCGGAGCACGATGGGCGGACCTATCTGCTCAGCTTGTCGGAAGCGGGCAAGGCGACCTTCGCGCAAGGATCCGCGGCATGGCACAACGCGCAAGCCGAGTTCGAAGGAAAGTTCGGCCACGCGAGGGCGAAGGCGTTGCGGGCTGAACTGTTCGGTATGACCGCTGAGTGAAGCGGCCACCGGACGCGCACGTTAGCACTGCAAGGCTGTAAGGTTGGCGATCATCTTTTATGCTGGTAAGTGCGTATGCACTTGTAATCAGGATCGACGAGATGCAGGTGTTCCCCGATGACGATTGTTTCGCGATTCGCCAGGCCGCTCGCTACGTGTCGCAGCTTTATGACCGGCATCTCACTGAGGTTGGTTTGACGATCACGCAGTTCTCGATCCTGAGCCGGATCAGTCGCGCGGCGTCGATGACGATGAAGGTATTGGCGGATCAGATGGTGATGGAACGGACCACGCTGGTGCGTGCGATCCAGCCGCTGCAGCGCGATGGCCTGTTGCAGAGTCGCAGCGCGGCAGCGAAGGGCAGGGAACTGGCGCTTAGCCTGACCGAGGCCGGTGAGGCGAAACTCGCGGCCGCGCGCGTTTGCTGGCACGCGGCGCAGGACGACTTCGAGCGCCGTTTCGGCGCTCAACGCGCGGCATCGCTGCGGCGCGAGCTGTTCGATATGACCAAGGCCTGATTAGCAGGTAAGGGGTGGCGTGGTTTTCACGCTCGCTTTGACCAATATTTAGTGCATACACACACACCATCATCATGTCCACTACACCTTCGACTATTGCTCCGCCCAGCGCCGCCGGCCTCGCAAAACCGGCACGACGTACCCCGTGGATGCTGCTCGCGGTGATTGCCGTGGCCGTGGTTCTGGCCGCGGCGCTGTCGTACTGGTTTGTGATTGGCCGCTTTGTCGAGACCACGGACGATGCCTACGTCGGCGGCGACGTCACGGTGATGGCGCCGAAGGTGAACGGTTTCGTCACCGATCTGCTGGTCCATGACAATCAGCACGTGCAGGTGAATCAGGTACTGATCCGGCTAGATTCGCGCGATTACGATGCGCGTCTCGCGCAAGCTACCGCCGACGTCCAGAGCGCCCAGGCAGCGGTCACCGAGTTGCAGGCCAGGAAGTCGCTGCAACTGGCGACCATCGCCGAGCAGGCGGCCGAGGTGAAAGCATCGGGCGCGGAGTTGACACGTAGTGCCCAGGACGAGACGCGTTACCGCGAACTCGTCAAGGACGAAGCCGTGTCGAACCAGATCGTCGAACGCGCCGATGCGGATCTCACCAAGGCGCATGCCGCGGTGGATCGCAGCGGCGCGGCGCTGCTGGCCGCGCAGCGCCAGATCAGCGTGCTCGACGCGCAAATCGGTGCAGCGCAGGCGCGCGTGGCGACGGCGCAGGCGGCACAGCGCGTCGCGGAGCTGAACGTCGAATACACCACGATCCGCTCGCCGGTGGATGGCTACATTGGTAATCGCACGGCCCAGGTGGGGTTGCTCGCCAATACCGGCGTTTCGCTGCTGACGGTCGTGCCTTCGACGGGTCTGTGGGTCGACGCGAACTTCAAGGAAGACCAGTTGAAGAAGATGCGCGTGGGCGATGCGGTCGACGTGTCGCTCGACGCTTCCAGCAAGTCGCTGCACGGCGTGGTCGACAGTCTGGCGCCTGCTACAGGCGCGACCTTTAGCGTCCTGCCCGCAGAAAACGCAACCGGCAACTTCACGAAGATCGTGCAGCGCGTGCCGGTGCGGATACACCTCGAGGTGCCTCCAGACATGCTGGGCGTGCTGCGCCCCGGCTTGTCCGCGACGGTGAAGGTACATGTCGGCAGCGGCGGCAGCACGCCGGCGCATTCGTGACCGCAGCGCCGAATCGCGCGCGGCTCTGCGCTCGCGTCCACGTCCGTCTGAGACCAGCCGACCATGACCCAACCCTTGAACCCTGCCGACCAGCCCACCCGCGCCAAGGCGTTTGCATTCGCGCTGATGTGCCTCGGCTTTTTCATGGCCACGCTGGATATCCAGATCGTCGCGTCTTCGCTGCGGGATATTGGCGGTGGCCTGTCCGCCAGCCAGGACGAGCTCTCGTGGGTGCAGACCTCGTACCTGATCGCGGAGATCATGGTGATCCCGATGTCGGGCTGGCTCACGCGCGTTTTTTCGACGCGCTGGCTGTTTGCGTTCTCTTCCCTCGGCTTCACGATCACCAGCATGCTGTGCGGCCTCGCGTGGGACATCAACTCGATGATCCTGTTTCGCGGCCTGCAAGGCGCACTCGGCGCCGCGATGATTCCCACTGTGTTCACCACCGCGTTCGTGCTTTTCCCCGGCAAACAGCGGCTGATTGCGTCCACCACCATCGGCGCGCTCGCTTCGCTTGCGCCGACTATCGGCCCGGTGATCGGCGGCTGGATCACCGATCAGTGGTCATGGCACTGGCTGTTCTACCTGAACCTCGTGCCGGGCGTATTAGTCACGGTGCTGGTGCCGAAGTTCGTGCACATCGATAAAGTCGAGCTGTCGCTGATAAAAAAAGGCGACTACCTCGGCATGCTGCTGATGTCGCTTTTTCTTGGCTGCCTCGAATACGTGCTCGAAGAAGGGCCGCGCAAGAACTGGTTCGGCGACGACGTGATCGTGCTGTGTACGTGGGTCTCCGCCATCAGCGGGTTTCTGTTCCTCGTGCATGCGTTCACGGCCAAAGAGCCGATCGTCGATTTGCGTGCGCTGGCGATCCGCAACTTCGGCATTGGCAGCCTGCTGTCGTTCATCACGGGCATTGGCCTCTTTTGCACGGTGTTTCTGACACCGGTGTTCCTCGGGCGCGTGCGCGGTTTCGATTCGCTGCAGATTGGTATCGCGCTGCTGTCCGTGGGGTGTTTTCAATTGATCGCGCTGGTGGCGTATTCGCGGCTCGCACGGGTGATCAACATGCGCTGGCTGATGGTCTTCGGACTCGCGTGTTTTGGTCTGGGCTGCTATCTGTATGTGCCGTTGACTAACCAATGGGGCTGGCAGGAATTGCTGTTGCCGCAGGCGTTGCGCGGTATCGGCCAGCAATTTTGCGTGCCACCGATCGTCACGATGGCGCTTGGTTCGCTGCCGCAATCGCGGCTGCGCTCGGCAAGCGGGCTGTTCAACCTGATGCGAAACCTGGGCGGCGCTATCGGCATTGCGGTGAGCAGCACGATGCTCAACGATCGCCTGAACCTGCACTACGAGCGGCTCGACGAGCACGTCACCGCCGGGCGTCCGATAGTCGAAGGGTTACTGCAACAGCAGGCTGCGCGGCTCGCCGCGATCGGCGGCGACACGCTCAATGCTGGCCATGCGGGACTGGACTTGCTGCACACGCTTCTGATGCGCGAAGCGCTGGTGCTGACCTTCTCCGACGCCTATCTTGCGGTGGCGCTTTGTTTTGTGGTGGCTTTGGTGAGCGTGGCGTTTTCGCGTCCGTTCGGCCTGAATGTTCCGCCTCCCGACGCTCATTAGATATTGATCAGGATAGCGATATGAAATCGATCGCAGCATATAGCATGGCGAGTGCGCTGCTTCTGGGACTCGCGGCCTGTGCGGTACAGCCCGAGACGCACGCGGATCTGCCACACTCGGCTCAGGCTGTGGCGCCGGCCGCGTGGAGCGTCGACGCACCGCAAGATACGGTGGACGCAAATACCTGGTGGACGCATTTCGGCGACCCGGTGATGCACCAACTCGTCGAGTCAGTGCTGAACAGCAATCTGGATGTGCAGGCCGCGGTAGAGCGCGTCAAGCAGGCACAGGCCGTCACCACGCAGCAACGCTCGACGTTGCTGCCCGAACTCGACGCTACGGCGACGGCCGCGGACCAACGGGAGAATGCGCCGCCACCGCTCGGCTATGTACGTCAGGCTGGCTTCGGCGTAGCGGCGAGCTGGACGCCCGACGTCTTCGGCGGCGAGCGGCTCGCGGTGCTGGCTGCCGAGGCTCAGGTTTCGGGCCGTGAGGGTGCGCTCGACGAACTGCGCCTCGCGCTCGCGGCCAACACTGCGTCGGCCTACATCGATCTGCGTTGGGCGCAGTCGGAGTTGCAGATCCTGAACGACAACGAGCAGATTCGAAGCCGGGCGTTGAAGCTGACGCAAGAACGGCTGCACTATGGCCTGTCGACGCAGCTCGACGTCGCCCGTGCGCAGAACCAGTTGCAGGACCTGCAGGCGCAAATTCCGCACGTGCAGTCGACGATCCAGCATCAGTTGAGTCTGATCGCGGTTTACTCGGGACGTACGCCGGAAAGCGTCAATGACCTGCTGCTGACCACGGCGCGCGATATCCCCGTGCCGGCGCAAAGCGTGCCGCAAGTTCTGCCCTCCGAAGCATTGTTGCGCCGTCCCGATGTGCGGACTGCCTATGCGAGCGTCGAACAACGCGCAGCGGAAGTGGGGCAGTCGAAGGCGCAACGTTATCCGCAGTTCAATCTGAATCTCGCGGATGGTTTGCTGGCGTCGTCGTATCTCGGCTTGCCAACCCTGACCGACAACCTGTTTAGCGCCGCCTTGAACGCGACCAGCCCGATTTTCAACGCGGGCCGTATCACCGCCAATATCGACGAGCACCAAAGCAAGCTGCGCGAATCGCAACTCGGCTTGCAGCAGACGATGCTGCAGGCGCTCAAGGAAGTCGAAGACACGCGCAGCGATCTGGTCAGCGATTCCACGCAGGTGGAGCGCCTGGGCGGTGCACTCGATGCATCCGGTCATGCGCTGCGGCTGTCTACCGAACTCTATAAGGACGGCGCTTCCAGCTTCCTCGACGTGCTGGCTGCGCAGGAAGCGTATCTACGGGACTCCGAAGCATTGAATCAGGCGAAGCGCGAGCATGCGCTGGCGGCGGTGGCGTTGTACCGGTCGTTGGGCGGCGGATGGGATGCACCGGCGGCGGTGGCCGCCAATTGAGGCACGCTTGCCTCGCGCATGCGGGGCGTAGTCGTGCGGTACTTCATAGCGGGAGATGATGATGAGCAAGCGAGATGTAGTGATCTGCAATCCGGTGAGAACGCCGATTGGTGCTTACAACGGGACGCTAAAAGAGGTGCCGGCGACGGATCTCGGTGCCGTTGCGGTGCGCGAGACGCTGAGTCGCAGCGGTCTTGCGGCAGAACGACTGGGCTCGGTGGTGCTGGGTAATGTGATCCAGGCCGGCAACCGGATGAACCCGGCGCGTCAGGCGGCAATCGGCGGCGGTGTGCCGGTCGCGGTACCGGCGTTGACCGTGAACCGTGTCTGCGGTTCAGGCGCGCAGGCTATCGCATCGGCGGCAAATGAAATCTGGCTGGGTCTGGGCGACGCCGCGGTGGCAGGCGGCATGGAAAACATGGACCGTGCACCGTACCTGCTCGACGGAGGCCGCTGGGGCTATCGGATGGGCAACGCTCAGGTGCACGACAGCATGCTGCGCGATGGTTTGCTGGATGCGTTTTCCGGCGAGCATTCCGGCTGGCATACCGAAGACCTCGTGACGCTGATGGACATCACGCGCGAGGCGCAGGACCGCTGGGCCGCACGTTCGCAACAGCGTTTCGCGGCGGCGCAGGAGCGCGGCCTGTTCGATGCCGAGGTAGTGAGCGTGCAGATCGAAGGACGCAAGGGACCGCAGCCATTCTCACGCGACGAGCAACCCCGTCCGGACACCACGGTGGAAACGCTGGCCAGGCTGCGTCCGGCGTTCCGCCCCGACGGCACGATTACCGCCGGTAACGCGCCGGGTCTGAACAGCGGTGCGGCAGCGATGGTGGTTGCGGAGCGCGGCTTTGCTGAGTCGCACGGCATCGAGCCGTTTGCGCGGCTCGTCGCGTACGGCGTGGCGGCGGTCGAGCCCGGTATGTTCGGGCTTGGACCGGTGCCGGCCGTACAGATGGCGCTGGCGCGCGCCGGCTGGCAGTTGAAGGACGTCGAGCGGGTCGAGATCAACGAGGCCTTTGCCGCTGTGCCGATTGCCGTGTTGCGCAGGCTCGGCGTCGACGAAGCGCTCGTCAATGTCGAAGGTGGGGCGATCGCACACGGTCATCCGATCGGCGCAACGGGCGCCGTGCTGACCACTCGTCTGATCCACTCGATGCGCCGCGATGGCCTCAAGCGCGGGATCGTGACGTTGTGCATCGGCGGCGGCCAGGGCATCGCGCTGGCGCTCGAAATTCTCTGAGCCTTGCGAAAGCGGAGCGGCGTCGCCACCAATGCGCGCGCGCAGGGAGGCGAGCTGCCCAATGCACACCGCGTCGATGCGGACCGGGAATTTTTGCTACATTCACGCAGATGCGCCGGTTCGCGTCCCGCGGCCTTCAGGCGGCGGGCGGCACAGTGCCCGTGAACGGCGCAACACATTCTCCCGAGAGACAAAGCGATGCGAATTCTAGTTGTAGGTGCAGGTGCGGTGGGCGGCTACTTCGGCGGCCGTCTGGTTCAGGCTGGCCGTGACGTGACATTCCTCGTGCGAGCCGGCCGGGCCGAAGAGTTGCGGCGTGCCGGCCTTGTCATCAAGAGCGCGCACGGCGACGCCACGCTGCGTGACGTCAAGACCGTGCAGACAGGCGATACCGCCGAGCCGTTCGATCTGGTCGTGCTGAGCTGCAAGGCCTACAACCTCGACGATGCGATCGCGTCGTTCGAACCTTTCGTTGGCTCGTCGACGGTGATCATGCCGTTGCTCAACGGCATGCGGCACATCGATATCCTTACGCAGAAGTTCGGCGCAACGCGTGTGCTCGGTGGTCAATGTTTTATCGCAGCGACACTCAACCGCGAGCGCGAGATTGTTCACCTGAACGAATCTCAGGCAATCTCTTTTGGCGAACTGGAAGGCGGCCTGTCGGAGCGCGTGCGCGCAATTGGCGAGGTCATGTCCGGCGCAGGTTTCGACGTCGCGACGAGCGACAATATTCTGCTGGGCATGTGGGAAAAGTGGGTGTTCCTTGCAACGCTCGCGGCGAGCACGTGCCTGTTCCGTGGCGCAGTGGCCGATATTCTGAGTGCGCCGGATGGCCGTCGCGTGATTGAAGGCGTGCTCGGCGAATGCCGCGCCGTGGCGGAGCACAACGGCTTCTCGATGGGGCCGAAGTTCGACGCGCGTGCCAACCAGACACTCTTCACTCCTTCGCCGTTGACGGCTTCCATGCTGCGCGATGTCGAAAATCACGCCCGCACGGAAGCGGACCACATTCTCGGCGATCTGATCCAGCGCGGCGGATCGGCGCAACAGCGCGATTCGGGACTGTCGCTGTTGCGCATCGCCTATAGCCATTTGAAGGCCTACGAGGCTCGTCAGGCACGCACGGCTGAATAGTCGGGCAATAGCCGGGCGTCGGGGCGCCGCTGGCGAGGTTTTGCGGCGCACGGCGCACAGCACGCCTTAGAACGAAACATGCCATGCAGTAGAATCGATCAGGCCGCGAACGCAGCGGCGGTCGTTCAACAGGAGGGCATGATGCCGAGTCCAACGGGATCCGTGGTGGCGCTGAGTTCGGCGTCGGCGACGACGTTTTCGATCGGTATCGTCTATCTCGGCTACTGGGGGATCCACGAGCCCGCGCCGTGGAGATTCACCGATGCGCTGGTTGTCCTGTGCGCGCTGGGCGGTTTCGCCTGCCTCGGTCTGGTGCCGTGGATGGCAACCCGCCCGGTCGAGTCGGAGAGTAACGACGCCGGGATTCGCGTGGCCCGCCGTCTGTTTTTGGCTGGCGTGTGCGCGATCTGGTTCTCGGTGTCGCTTTCCGTCATGATGTCCGCTTAAGCGCGGCGCGCTGCAGCGACGCTGCAACGCACCACGCACCGCGGGTACTTACTGCTCGATCTGCCGGTTCCAGCGCGTATCCCACTGCGCGCGGTGCGCGTTGATCGCATCCCAATCCACCACCGTCACCTTGTGCAGCAGATCCTCGACATTGCCGAGGCTTTGCTGCATCGCGGGCGGCATCTTCGCGAGGCGGTTGGTCGGAATCTGCTTGCCGGCGTCGGCCGCCCTGGTCTGCGCAGGAGCGGACAGCAGGAATTGCGCGAGCTTCTGGGCGAGCGCCGGGTCCGGGTTGTTGTTCACCACGCACAGGTCGACCAGCAGTAGCACCGCGCCTTCCTTCGGATTCGCGTAAGCCACCGGAATGCCCTTGTCCTGCAGATCGCTGACACCGGTCGGCGTGAGCGGGAACAGAGCGGCCTCACCTGTCTGCACCATTTCCGAAATCTTGGCCGAGTTGGGGATGTACTCCGCGACGTTCGGCCCGACGGTCGTGGACCACTTCGTAAAGGCGGGCTCGACGTTCTGCTCGTTGCCGCCCATCACACGATTGATCGCGAGGAAGCCATGCAGGCCGAACGTGCTGCTCGACTCCGACTGGAACACCACTTTGCCCTTGTACTTCGGATCGGCGAAATCCATCCATGAGGTCGGCGGCGCCCAGCCCTTTTCGGCAAACAGCTTCTTGTTGTACGCGATGCCGGTCATGCCGAGTTGCACGCCTGCGCCCATATCGTCTTTCATGCGCGCGAACGGGTACAACTCCTTGAGCACCGGTGCGTCGTCGAGCTTTTTGCAGACGCCCATGCTGACCGCGCGCGCCATCACGCCATCGTCGAGAAACACCACATGAATCTGCGGATTGGCCTTGTTGGCGAGCAGCTTGGCGAGGATATCGGACGACGTGCCCGGCACCACGACCACCTTCACGTCATTGGCTTTTTCGAAGTCGGGGAAAACCTGGCTCGTATAGGCCTTCTCCATCGGGCCGCCGTTCATGCCGATGTAGATCGTTTTGGTCTGCGACCACGCCGGCGTCGCAGCACCGAAGGCACATAAAGCGGCGAGTGCCGCCATGGTCCGGAATAGTTTCATGATGGATCTCCTGGGTTTGACTAGAGAGCGTGCAGGGTAGGGACGGAGGTGAAACGATCGATTGCAAATGCGTCTAGCGGCGTAGAGGTCGCGCCGCGGGTAATCAGATCGGCGAGCACTTCGCCGACTCCGGGCGCGAGCAGAAAGCCGCCGCCCGAGAAGCCGAACGCGTGCAGCAGTCGCGGCACGGTGCGGCTCGCGCCGATTATCGGGTTGCTGTCCGGCGTCTCGCCTTCCACGCCGCTCCATGTGCGGATCAGCAGCGCGTCGCGCAGCGCAGGCAACAACGCACAGGCATCGCGCATGACGGCGCGGGTGGTGTCGGTGGAGGGCTGGCCGTATTCGCCGTCGCCGTGTCCACGGCCGCCGCCGACCACGCAGTTGCCACGTGCAACTTGCCGCGCGTAGATGCCGCCGCCATACACGCCCAGGTTGTGCGTGATGAAGAGCGGCAGTGGCTCGGTGACCCACATGTTCGGGTAGATCGGCTTCATTGGCACGCTTTCGCCAAAGGATGCGGCGATCTTGTCGGCCCATGCGCCTGCCGAATTGATCAACCAGTCGGCAGTGAAATGCTGATCGCCCGCGCGCAACTGGAAGTGCGTGCCGTCGTGGCTGACTTCGGTCAGTTCGGTCTGCTCACGGATATCCGCACCTGCGGCACGCGCAGCGCGAGCGAAGGCCGGCGAGACGAGGCGCGGGTTCGCGTGGCCATCGCTGGCACACAGCGAGCCGCCGATGGCCGCGGCGCCCAGCCACGGGTAACGGCGCCGGAATTCGTTGCCGCCGATCACTTGCGGATCGAGACCGTGCGTGCGCGCCATCCGCGCCCACGTTTCGAGCGCGGCGAGATCGGACTCGCTGCGTGCGAGCCGCAAATGGCCGGAGACTACAAACTCGCCATCGATACCGATCAGTTCAGGCAAGCGGTCCCAGACGCGCCGTGCCCGCATGGCAAGCGGCATCTGTTCGGCCGGCCGTCCCTGGCAACGTACGCCCCCGTAATTGACGCCACTCGCCTGGGCGCCACAGAAGCGCCGTTCGAACAGGCCCACGCGCAGGCCGCTTTTGGCGAGCGCAAGCGCAGCCGAGGCGCCGACCAGGCCGCCGCCGGCAATCGCGACGTCGTAGTGCAGAGGCTTATTCATCGCGGGCCTCTTCGGGTATCTCGGCGACGTCGTCGGCATACAGCGCGGGAGAGAGCGGAATTGGCTTGACTGGCGGCTGGCTGCGCAGCCGGCCGACCGCTTCCAGCGGCTTGCCGGTTTCCGCGCTCAGCAGGGCAAGCGCGGCTTCGCCACACATGCGTCCCTGGCAGCGGCCCATGCCGACGCGGGTCAGCGCTTTCAGGCGGTTGATCTCGGTTGCTCCACCGCTGCGGATGCAGCCGCGCAGCGCGCCCGCGTTCACTTCTTCGCAACGGCACACGGTCATCTCGTCAGGCCATTGGGATGCAATGCCGGCGGGCAGCGCGAAGGCAGCTTCGAGGCCCTGGCGGAACACGGTGATGCGCTGCAGGCGGCGCTCGAGCGATGCTGCGCCGGGCATGTTGGGGCCACGGGGATGGGCAATACCCAGATCGTCGAGGACGGCGAGGGCGGTGCGGCGTCCTGCGAGTTCCGCGGCATCGGCGCCGGCGATTCCCGCGCCGTCGCCGGCCAGGTAGATGCCTGGCACCGAGCTGCGTCCAGCGGCGTCGAGTTCGGGTAGCCAGCAACGATTCTGCGCATCGAAGCGGAAACGGCAGCCGGCCAGATCGGCGAGTTGGGTCTCCGGACGCAGACCGAAGCCGAGGCCCACTGCGTCGCAGGCGAGGGTCTCTTCAGTTGCGCCGTTGCCCGCACCGTGCCAGGCGATGGATTTGACGTGGTGCCCGCCGCCGATGCCGACGAGCGTCACGTTGCGCTCGATCCGCACGCCATGCGCCTGCAACCAGCCCACGTAGTACAGCCCCTTCGCCAATGTGACGGGCTGGCGTGCAAGTTTCGGCGCAGCGGCGATCTGCTGCGAGAACGCGCTGGTGTCGAGCACGGCCACGACCTGCGCACCGGCTTTCACGTACTGATACGCGACGAGGTACAGCAAGGGACCGGTGCCAGCCAGCACGACGCGCTGGCCGATCGCGCAGCCCTGCGACTTCAGCGCGACCTGTGCGCCGCCGAGCGTATAGACGCCCGGCAGGGTCCAGCCGGGTATGGGTAGCACGCGGTCGGTGGCGCCGCTGGCGATAATCAGATGCGTGAACGGCACGCCGGCTTCGCGTCCTGCGTGCAATGTGTCGAGGCGCCCTTGCCCGCAGGACCACGCCAGCGTGTCGGGCCGGTAGTCCAGATGCGGCAGCAGCGCCGCCATTGCTGTATGCAGGGCGTCGGCCTTGCGGGCTTCGAAACCGTAGAGGGTTTGCTTCGTACGTTCGAATGCGACATTGGCGGGCGGCTGGCGATAGATCTGTCCGCCCCAGCGCGCATTTTCATCGAGCACCACGGGGCGCACGCCCGCTGCAACGAGCGTTTCAGCGGCGCGTACGCCGGCTGGTCCCGCGCCTACGATCACCACGCGTTGTTCGTGCGTCATGGCGTGGCTCCGTCGGCGGCTGGGTTGCCAGCATCTCGCGCGTTACCGGCGTTACCGGCGACCGCAGCAGTACCGGCAGTACGAGCAGCATCAGCGTCCCCAGCAGCACCAACGCTACTCGCGGCATTCACCGCGCCAACCGGCGCAGCGCTGTGCGTAACAATGCGCATGCCTTCCGTGAGCAAAGTGGAACATGCCCGCAGACGTGCACCATCTTCGCTGCGCACCCAGCAATCCTGGCACGCGCCGATCAGGCAAAAGCCGGCACGTGGTTCGCCACTGAATTCGCTGCGACGGACCTCGCGCTGCTGCGTCAGAATCGCAGTCAGCACAGTGTCGCCGTTCAAGGCACTGACCGGCTTGCCATCAAGCACGAAAGCGAGCGGCGCGCGCCGCAGCTCCGCGACGCGTACGAATTGCGGGCGGTGTTCAGCGGAGGATTCAGGTACGTGCAGCGTGCCGGACATAGTAGGCGAAGCAGAAGAGGTCATCAGTGCTGCCCGATCAAAATGCGATTGAGCCCATACACGCGGTCGAGCAGCAGCATCGCGCCGGCCGTGATAAAGATCACCAGCGCAGACACGGAGGCCATCATCGGATCGATCGATTCGGTCGCATACATGTACATGCGCACCGGCAGCGTGACGGTTTGCGGCGAGGTGACGAAGATCGACATCGTCAGTTCATCGAAGCTGTTGATGAAAGCGAGCAGCCATCCACCTGTGATGCCGGGCAGGATCATCGGAAAGGTGATGCGGCGAAACGTGGTCCACGCATCCGCACCGAGCGACGCGGCTGCATGCTCGACGCTGCGATCGAGACCACTGACCGAGGCGAGCACGAGCCGCATCACAAACGGCGTGATGATGATCATATGGGCCAGCACGAGCCATGCGAACGAGCCGGTTGCACCGATCAGCGCGAAAAATCGCAGCAACGCAATGCCCAGCACGAGACCGGGAATCACCAGCGGCGACAGCAGCAAACCGTTCAGAAAGCCGCGCCCAGGAAAGCGCGCCCGGCCGATGGCAAGTGCAGCCGGCAGCGCGACGATCAGCGACAGCGTGGCCGACGCGAAGGCAAGCTTGAGGCTGTTGAAGAACGCCGAGATGAAGTCGGGATAGTCGAGGATCGCGTGGAACCAGCGCAGCGAGAAACCGTGCGTGGGCAACGTCAGGGTTTCGTCGGGCGTGAAGGCGACCAGTACCACGATCACGAGGGGGGCCAACACGAACAGGATCACGAGCGCATGAAAGATCAGCGCGAGAGGGCCGTTTTTTCTCATCGTAGTCTCGTCGTCTGGCGGATTAGCCCATGCTCCGGGCGTACCTGCGTTCCAGCAGCCGGTAGTAGGTCAACATCACGATCAGGTTCGCGATCAGCAGCAGCACGGCGATGGTGGCGCCGAGCGGCCAGTTCAGCGAGCTGAGGAATTCGTCGTAGACGGCCGTGGCGGCCACCTTCAGGCGTCGTCCACCGAGCAGGCCCGGAATCGCAAAGGCGCTCGCGGAAAGACCGAACACCATCAGGCTGCCGGACAGGATGCCCGGCGTCAGTTGCGGCAACACGATGCGCCGCAGCGTCGTGGCAGGCGAGGCCATCAGCGACAGTGCAGCGTTTTCGGTTTGCGGGTCGAGCTTCTGCAGGGCTGTCCACACGGGGATCACCATGAACGGCAGCATCACGTGCACGAGGGCGATAACGATCGCGAAGGTCGTGTATTCGAGCTTGTATGGCCCGAGACCCACCAGAGCGAATGCCTGATTCACCAGGCCGCCCGGATTGAGCAGCATGCTCCAGCCAAATGCCCGCACCACCACCGACACCAGCAATGGCGCCAGGATCACCAGCAGGAACAGCGAGCGCCACGGATCGCGCATGCGCGACAGTACGTACGCTTCGGGTGTGCCGATCACCACGCACAACAAGGTCGTCACGAACGCAATGCCGAAAGTGCGCAGGAAGATCGTGTGGAAGTAGCTCGACGTCAACACTTCCGCGTAGTTGCTGAACTGGAATGCAGCAATCGGACCACTCGCAGGATCGAAGCGGTAGAAGGTCAGCACGAGCGTCATCGCGAGCGGAATCAGCACCAGCGCTGCGAAGAGCAGGAAGGCGGGCGCGCACATCAGCCATAGCGGGACAAAGGCATGCCATGGCGTGCGGCGTGTGCTTCCGGCGCGGTGACCACTATCGCCGTTGCTGCCGTTGCCGCTCTCGTTGGCGTTGTCCGCGTTACCAGAGGAAAGAGGCGGCGCGCTAGCCATGGCGTGCCTCCCGCTGCACGAAGCGGATCGCGTCGCTATTCCAGTCCACGCCGACCGCGGCGCCTTCCGCTAACGGTTCCGTACCTTCGTTCTGGCAACACACCAGCACTTCGCCGAGCTTCGAATCCACCCGGTACAGCCATTGGCTGCCCAGGAAAAAGCGGCTGGTGACGGTGGCGGGCAGACGTCCCGCGCCCGCTGCGCAGAGCCGTAGTTTTTCGGGGCGAATGCATAGCGTGACGGCATCGCCGATGTTGACGACGCGCTCGCGCATCGGCAGTTGTGCGGTATTGCCGGTCTCGGCGAGATCGTGGCCGAGGTCGATGCGGATGTCGTTGCCATCGCGCGCGACGATCTTGCCCGGCAGCATGTTGGCCTTGCCGATGAACTGCGAAACGAAGTGGTTTTCGGGGCGCTCATACGCGCGATACGGCGTATCGACCTGCGTGATGCGACCCGCTTCCATCACGACGACGCGGTCGCTGATCGACAGCGCTTCCGACTGGTCGTGCGTGACCATGATGGTGGTCGTGCCGATCTTGCGCTGGATCGCGCGCAGTTCGAACTGCATGTCCTCGCGCAGCTTGGCGTCGAGATTCGACATCGGTTCGTCGAGCAGCAGCACGGGCGGCGCGATGACGATGGCGCGCGCCAGCGCCACACGTTGCCGCTGGCCGCCGGAGAGTTCGCGTGGAAAGCGGTGTGCGAGCGTGTCGAGCCGCACCAGTGCCAGCGCTTCACGTACCCGTTCGGCGCGTTCGGTTTTGCCGATGCCGCGCATTTCCAGACCGAAAGCGACGTTCTGCGCGACGCTCATGTGCGGAAACAGGGCGTAGCTCTGGAACACGATGCCGAGTCCACGCTGGTTAGGCCTGGTATGTGTGATGTCGCGGCCATCGAGCACGATGCGCCCGCGTGTGGTCTCGACGAAGCCCGCGATCATCTGCAGCGTAGTGGTCTTGCCGCAACCGGAAGGACCGAGCAGCGAAACGAATTCGCCCTTTTCCACCGACAAATTCACGTCGGCGACGGCATGCAGGTCGCCGAACGTTTTCGTCACGTCCGTGAGTGTGAGGAACGACATGATCTGGCCTTTCGGTGGCTAGGCACCGGCTGAATCGACAACGCTTCTGATGGAGCCGACTCTAGCTAGCCAAATTATGCGTCGTCAAATGCAAATTCCGTTTGGCGGTATATTAATGGAAAAAATTCCATTGATCGGAATGAATTGTTCGGAATGGCGGCGCATCATTCCGCTCTGTGATGCGCGAGGAATCCCTAACATTCAGGAGGAAGTGCGTGCGCGAGGGTAGCGGCCGGCTATTCCATTGACGAATAAAAATCTTTATAGTGTTCCGTACAGTGGAATAAGTTTGAGGAAAAACTATGAATGCTGCCGCAAAGCGAGGGGTCCCCCATGCCGACACGCCCGATGCCCCCGACGCACCCGGCACGGGCATGCTGCAGCGCTCGTTTGCCGTCATCCGCGCCTTGGCCGATGCGCAACCCGATGGCGGGCGCGTCACCCGGCTAGCGAAAGCGGTGGGGCTGACCCAGGGCACGGTACACCGCATCCTGCACGCGCTGATCGCGGAGGGAATGGTCGAGCAGGACGAGAATTCGAAGCTGTATCGCCTGAGCGTCGAGTTCTTTGCGCTCGCGGCTCAGGCGGGCAATCCGAGCGGCATGCGCACGCTGTGCCGGCCGGCGTTGTTGCGATTGTGCGCGAGCCTTGGCGACACGATTTTCCTGCTGGTCAAAAGCAGTTTCGACGCGGTATGTCTGGACATCTGCGAAGGGCCGTTCCCGATTCGCTCGTTCACCGGCGATATTGGCGGGCGCGTGGCACTTGGCGTTGGGCAGGGGAGTCTCGCGATTCTGGCGTTTCTTCCGGAAGCCGAGCGTGAGGAAATCATTCGCTTCAATGTGCCGCGCATTCGCGGCTACGGCGTGCTCGACGAAGTCTATTTGCGTACCGAAATCGAACGGGTGCGGCAACTCGGGTACGCAGGCCGCAATAGCGGCGTGCTGGACGGCATGGCCGGCGTGGCGGTGCCGATTCTCGACCGCACCGGCGTGGCGGTGGCGGCGCTCAGCGTCGGCACGCTAGCCGCGCGTCTCGGCGACGACCGTCTGCCGATGGTGGTCGAATTATTGCGGCGCCAGGCTCAGGCACTCGGACCGCAGACCAACCCGTTCGATGTGGCATTGCGCCGGCCAATGCATGGCCTCTCACGTGTCATGACGAACGAGCGGGTGGCCTGACCGAAGGTGGCGGGGCGCCCTTATCAGAACAATCTCGGTGTTCCGACCCAAACCACCAGCGATTCGCCGCGCGCCGTATTGGCCCAGCTATGCGGCACGGTCGACTCGTAGTGCGCGCTATCGCCTGCCTGCAGCGCAAACGTCTTGCCTTCCAGCGTCAACGAGACCTTGCCGCTGATCACATACAGAAATTCTTCACCTGCATGGGTATTCACCTCAGAGCGTTTCTGTCCTGGGGGCATCTTCACCAGAATCGCTTCGAGCTGACGGCCGCCTGTCAGGTTGGTCAGGCGCGCGAACAGGTTCGCAGAATCGGCGAAACCGAAAAACTTCAGCTGGTTGCCGCGGCTGACCGAGCGTTCTTCGCTGGGCGTGTCGACGAAATACTGCACGGTGACGCCGAGCGCGCTGGCGATCCCCGCTAGCGACGTCAGCGAAGGCGTGGCGAGGCCGCGTTCCACCTGCGAGAGGAAGGGTTTTGAAATGCGTGCGGCTGTGGCTGTGTCATCGAGTGTGCGCTTCAGCCGCTGGCGCAGCGCGCGTATCTTGCTACCCAGCTCGAGGGCCGGATTTTTGTTTTCAGTTTTCGTGACCATAGCGAGATGAATCAGCCCGTCAAAATATGTTTGATTTAAGTAAACAAAATTTGATAGCCTTGTAGGCCATCGCACTAGCGCGAGTATGCCCGGGGGCGTTTTTTTTCGAAATAAACTCTCTATAGTGCCAGAAGCCCATTCTGGTCGGCAGTTTGCTCAGTGACAGGTGCCGTCCGGAGGCGCAGCAGAGGATAGCAGCGTCTATTTGGAATTCGCACCATTCATGCATCTGGCGCTTAAATTACGCGATGCGTTTGGAGTAATGGATGATATCGCGCGGCAGGCATGGGAAAAATGTTCGATTGCCCTTACGTGGTGTTACCTGCATCAGTGAATTCCCTGAGTGACGCGAAGGTTGGCACTCAGGAGAATCGCGAGCGCTCGCGAAGCGGCATAAGCTTTCGGTTCGCTTGCTCCTTGAAATCCCGCGCACGGCGATCCTGGGCGCGGACATACGGGCGGCGCGCTCACCGAAGCGCGCCGTTGCCAAGAACACGAGATTAATGATGAATTCAACCGTATCGCAGACTCGATCGTTTTCGACCGTCTTCCTGATCGAGCTGTGGGAGCGTTTCGGCTACTACGGAATGGCCGCGCTGTTGGTCCTGTTCATGATCGACAAGCTCGGCTTCACCGACAGTCATGCCACGCTCACCTGGGGCGCGTTTACGGCGCTCGTGTATGCCGCGCCGTCGGTAGGCGGCTGGATCGGCGACAAGATCCTCGGCGCCCGCCGCACGATGGTGTTCGGCGCACTGGTGCTGTGCTGCGGGTATCTGATGCTGGCGATGCCGAACGATCAGCTCGGCTACATGTATGGCTCGCTTGGCGTGATCGTCGTGGGCAATGGCCTCTTCAAGGCGAATGCGGCGAATCTGGTGCGCCGCATCTATGAAGGCGACGACGCGCGTATCGACAGCGCGTTCACGATCTACTACATGGCCGTCAACATCGGCTCGACAGTGTCGATGCTCGCCACGCCGTGGATCAAGGACCATTGGGGCTGGCATGCGGCCTTCGCCGTGTGCTGCGGCGGCATGCTGCTCGCCGTGGTGAACTACTTCATCATGTTCCGCACGCTGGCGCATGTGGGTTCTGCACCGGACTCCGAACCGATCCGCTGGGATCGCGTGGGCATGGTGGTAATCGGTGGCGCCGCGCTCGGCCTCGCAACCATGTTCGTGCTGCAGCATAAGGCGATTGCCGTGGCCTGCGTTTACACGGCAGGTGTCGCGATTCTGGCGATCTTCGGCTACATGCTCGCGAAATGCGAACAGTCGGAACGCGCCGGTCTGATTGCTGCGCTGGTTCTCACACTGCAGGCGATCCTGTTTTTCGTGTTCTATCAGCAGATGTCCACGTCGCTTACGCTGTTTGCGGTTCGCAATGTCGATCCGCATTTCTACGTGCTCGGCACTTCGCTCTTCACCTGGAGCGCGGCTCAGTTCCAGGCGCTCAATCCGATCTGGATCATGCTGCTGAGCCCGATTCTCGCGGTGATGTACACGCGGGCGGCGAAGAGCGGCAACGATGTGTCGGTGGCGGTGAAGTACGCGATTGGCTTCGCGGTCGTCGCAGCGGGCTTCTTCGTCTACGCAGTGAGCGGTCGTTATGCGGTGGACGGCCGAGTGTCGTCGTGGTTCATGGTGGGTGGCTACGGCCTGTATTCGCTCGGCGAACTGCTGGTGAGCGGCCTGGGTCTCGCGATGATCGCGCGCTACGTGCCGGCGCGTATGAGCGGCTTTCTGATGGGCGCGTACTTCGTGGCGAGCGGTGTGTCGCAATACCTCGGCAGCGTGGTGGCGAACTTCGCGCAGATGCCTTCCGGCGATCTCGATCCGCTGCAGTCGCTGCCGCTCTATACGAAACTTTTTATGGGCCTCGGCTGGCTCGCAGCGCTCGGTGCGCTGGTGGCCGTTCTGCTGTTGCCGCTGATGAACCGCCTGTCGCGCGAGCATCATCGCAGTTCGAACGAAGCGCGCGAGAACGCGCAGGCTGAAGGGCAACTGTCTGCCGTAGCGAAGTAAGCATCAGACGGGAACGGATGCCGTTTCCCGCTCGATAAACGGAACAGGGCGTGCCTTTGCGGCGCGCCCTGTTCCGTTTACGGCCTTGTTTTATGACCGTTTCCTGTCACTGCGCTGTACGGCTTCATTCATTCCGGAATCTTGCGAAAGCCGACCGAGATCCGGTTCCAGCCGTTGATCGCGACCACCAGCATCGTCAGGTCGGCCAGTTCCTGATCGGTGAAATGCGGTCTTACCGCGTCCCACACTGCATCCGGCACATGAGTCTGGGCAACCAGCGTGAGCGCTTCCGTCCATTCGAGCGCCGCGCGTTCGCGTTCGCTGAAGAATGGCGCTTCGCGCCAGACAACGACAGACGCGAGACGCCGCTCCGTTTCGCCCCGTTTGCGCGCATCGGTAGTATGCATGTCGACGCAGAACGCGCAGCCGTTGATCTGCGAGGCACGAAGTCGCACGAGTTCCATCAGCGGCTTCTCGAGACCGCATTCGCTCACGGCCTTTTCCAGCGCCATCATGGCGCGGGTGCCGGTGGGGCTCGCTTTGTAGAAGTCGAGACGGGATTGCATGATTTGCTCCTGATTGAAAATGTCCACAAGACGGGACCACGAACGTCAGCTTAGGCCTTAAAGTGGTCGTATAAAATAGCCATTTATCGACTATTTCAGGTAACCACTTCGATGGACATCCACATCGTAGTCGTTGGACACCGCGACCTGGCGGGCCAGATCTACCGGCAATTGCGCGCGGGCATCGTCGAAGGACGTTTGGCGGGCGGCACGCGTTTGCCTTCCACGCGCGATCTCGCGGTGCAACTCGGCGTGTCGCGCAAGACGACGCTTGATGTGTTCGAGCGGCTGCTTGCCGAGGGCTATCTGAGCGCGCGCACAGGGGCAGGGACGTTCGTTGCCGAAGGTCTGCAGCGGCTACCCGTGCAACATGCGGGCTACGTTCGGACAGTTGAACCGGCGCGTGCACAGACGAAAGCCCGTTCTAAAGCGCGCGCACAGCCGCTTTGGGAACACATGCCTGCCGGCTTGTCGTTGCCGGCATCGAAGCTCGTGTTGGCGCACGAATTCATCGGCGGCATGACGGACAAATCGCTGTTCCCGTTCGACGTCTGGCGCCGCTGCATCAATCAGGCTGTGCAAGTGCAGTCGCGCAGTCCAGGTATTTATCGCGACGCCGCCGGGGAGCCGGAGTTGCGTCTCGCGATTTCGCGCTATCTCGGGTTTAACCGCGCGGTCGTGTGCAACGCAGATGAGGTACTCGTCACGCAAGGCGCGCAGCACGCGCTCGACCTGATGGCGCGTGTCATGCTGCGTCCGGGCGACGTGGCGGCGCTCGAAGATCCCGGCTATCCGCCCGCGCGTGCCTGCTTCGCGGCGGCCGGGGCGAAGGTCGTTGCCGTGCCGGTGGATGCGGACGGCCTCATGGTTCACAAGCTTCCGGACAATGCGCGGCTCGTCTATGTCACGCCTTCGCACCAGTTTCCGCTCGGCATGCCGATGAGTCTCGAGCGTCGCGTTGCGTTGCTGGAATGGGCGCAAAAGCGCGGCGCAGTGATCATCGAGGACGACTACGACAGCGAATATCGCTTCGAAGGCCGGCCTATGGAGCCGTTGAAAAGTCTCGATCGCGCCGGACTGGTCGCTTACATCGGCACGTTTTCGAAAACGATCTTCCCGGAGCTGCGAGTCGGCTACGTGGTGCCGCCCGCTCCATTGCTCAGGCCGCTTTGCACGGCGCGGCAGGTTGCCGACCTGCACGGCTGCACGCTGACCCAGACCGCGCTTGCGGCTTTCATGCTGGATGGCGAGTTCGCCAAGCATTTGCGGCGCATGCACAAGATCTATGCGGCGCGTCGCGTGTGTCTGCTCGAGCATCTGCAAGGCGGCCTCGAACCATGGTTTGACGCCGTGGTGCCGACCGCCGGCATCCATCTGGCCGCGCGCCTCAAAGGGACGATTACCGAGGAAAGGGTGATCGCAGCAGCGCGCGCGGCGTCGATCGGGCTCTACGGAATCGCCCGATTTCATCGTCGAGCGAGGCCGCAGCCTGGTCTGATGTTCGGCTACGGCGGCATCGCGGTTGAACAGATTGATGCTGCGTTAACGGCGCTTGCGAAGCTGATGCCCCGTCTCGCACGCTGAGCGCCAGGGTTCATTTTTCATGCGCCGTTTCACGTTTACCCCCTGAAATACGGGTTAAAAAGTGTTGCGGAGTCGGCGCGACGCAACAAACCGTAACGCTAATACACAAAAGAGTCGCGCAAAACGCCATAGCGCTTGTAGAATCCGGCCTTGAAGCGTGCGCATACCGCGGGCGCTTCTTGCATTCACTGACCAACAACAGGTAGGAGAAACATGCCGACTTCCGCAAAAAAGGTGGCCAAGAAGGCTGCTACGGTACCGACCAAAAAGGTTGCTGCGAAGAAAGTTCCTGCGAAGAAAGTCGTCGCAGCTAAGAAGGTCGCCGTGAAGGCGTCTGGCGGCGCCCCGTCGCCGATCAAGGACACCTTCACGAAGGCCTCGCTGGCTGCACACGTCGCAGAACTGGCTGCTGTTGAGCCGAAGGCTGCCAAGGCTGTGCTGGCCGCGCTCGAAGACACGATCCTCGGCGCAGTCCACAAGAAGGGTGCTGGCGAATTCACGCTGTCGGGTCTTCTGAAGATCGTCGTGCAAGCTGTGCCGGCGAAGAAGAAGCGCTTCGGCAAAGACCCGTTCACGGGCGAAGAGCGTTGGTTCCCGGCCAAGCCGGCTAGCGTGCGCATCAAGGCACGTCCGCTGAAGAAGCTGAAGGACGCAGCAGCAGCGTAATCGTGCAGGACGTCCCGCTCGTTATGGCCGGTTCGATAACAGCGGTTGGCGTCACGCCGAGCTGATGTGCTGAATGTTCAGGCAGTGCAAAATCCCCGCGGGTGCGAATCCGCGGGGATTTTTATTGGCGCTGCGGTTTGTTGCGCAACGCGCACGGGCTGGGCGTATGAGACCGCCAATACGCCATGGAGATGCGCCCGATGCACCGGAGTAGCGCATTGCGGGGCGCCGCAGTACGATGATGCCGAAGCCGTGCGGGCCGTATGCGCTGTTCGTGTGCATCCTTCTCCGGTTTGTGTGCGGAAAGCCAATGGCATAGCGTTTGCTTTGATGCTTGATGAACACCCGAATGCGCAGCGCATTCGCCTTCTATCCGACAACAAGAGCGGGGCGTGACATGCGATGCTATGACGAGATGCGTCATCACGATGAAGTCGTGCGGCCTCATTACGCACGCTTCGAGCGCTGGCTCGTAAAGCAGGGCAATGAGGCAATCGCGCGCAAGCGCGCGGAGGCGGACCTGTTGTTTCGCCGCGTGGGGATCACCTTCGCGGTTAACGGCGACCTGTCCGGCACCGAACGGCTCATCCCGTTCGATCTGATCCCGCGGATCATTCCGCGCGGCGAATGGCAGTCTCTCGAAGCGGGTCTGCGGCAGCGCGTGCAGGCGCTCAATCTGTTTATCCACGACGTCTATCACGACCGCAATATCGTGCGCGCCGGCATCGTTCCCGCTGAGCAGGTCTATACCAATGCGCAGTATCGTCCGGAGATGCAGGGCGTCAATGTGCCGCTCGGCGTGTATGCGCATATTGCCGGCGTCGACGTGGTGCGGGCCGGCGACGACGGTGCTTTCTACGTGCTCGAAGACAATCTGCGAGTGCCGTCCGGTGTGTCCTACATGCTGGAAAACCGCAAGATGATGATGCGGTTGTTTCCGGAACTGTTCGTACAGAACCGCATTGCGCCGGTGGCGCACTATCCTGATCTGCTGCTCGATACGTTGCGTTCGGTCGCGCCGGAAGGCGTCGACGATCCGGTCGTCGTGGTGCTCACGCCGGGCATGTACAACTCGGCGTATTTCGAGCATACGTTCCTGGCTCAGCAGATGGGCGTGGAACTGGTGGAAGGCAAAGATCTGTTTGTCGACGACAACTATGTCTTCATGCGCACCACTCAGGGACCCAAGCGGGTCGACGTGATCTATCGCCGGGTGGACGACGACTTTCTCGATCCGCTTGCGTTCCGTACCGATTCGGCGCTCGGCGTACCGGGTCTGCTGACCGCTTATCGGGCAGGGCGCGTGGCGCTCGCCAACGCGATGGGCACCGGCATTGCCGACGACAAATCGATCTATCCGTACGTGCCGGAGATGATCGAGTTCTATCTCGGCGAGAAGCCGATTCTCAACAACGTGCCGACGTTCCAGTGCCGCAAGCCGGACGATCTCGCCTATACGCTTGCGCATTTGCCTGAGCTGGTGGTGAAGGAAGTGCACGGCGCAGGCGGCTATGGAATGCTGGTGGGACCGGCTTCGACCACGGCCGAGATCGAAGACTTTCGCAAGCGTCTGATCGCGCGCCCGGCCGGCTATATCGCGCAGCCGACGCTCGCGTTGTCGGCGTGTCCAACCTTCGTGGAGGCGGGCATCGCGCCGCGCCATATCGACCTGCGGCCGTTTGTGCTGTCGGGCAAGACCGTGACGATGTGCGCAGGCGGGCTGACCCGTGTGGCGCTGCAGGAAGGGTCGCTGGTGGTCAATTCATCGCAGGGAGGCGGGACCAAGGATACCTGGATGGTCGACTGAAGGGGTCGCGGGTGTGGCTGCCGTCGCAAAGCGGCGGCAGCCACACCCGCTGACAAGGAAAGCCGGCGCGATGCTCACATCAGATCGTATAAGCGCCGGCGCGAACGGGTAACCAGCGCGGGCCAGGAATGCCCAGCGTCATCAATCATGGAAAGCCGTCATGCTAAGCCGCACTGCCGACCACCTCTTCTGGATGGCCCGTTACATGGAGCGCGCCGAGAATACCGCGCGCATGCTGGATATCAATCTGAAGGCGCTGCTGCTGCCGCAGACGCCGGAGCAGGAGGCCCGCGCACAGCGTTCGGTGCTGCGCATCTCCGAACTCGAGTCGGCCTTCACGCAACGCTACGACGAACCGACGCGCGAAAAGGTGCTGGATTTCATGGTGGCGGACGCTGCCAACCCGTCCAGCATTTATTCGTGCCTGCAGGCCGCGCGTGAAAACGCTCGCGCCGTGCGCGGCACGTTGACCACCGAATGGTGGGAGACGATCAACGACACCTGGCTCCAGTTCACCGAGCGGATCGCGGCGGGGCAGCTCGCCACGAGCCCGGATGGCCTGTTCGAATGGGTCAAGTTCCGCTCGCACCTGTCGCGCGGCGTGACGATCGGCACCGCGCTGCAGGACGATGCGTTCTTCTTCACGCAGCTCGGTACGTATCTGGAGCGGGCCGACAACACCGCGCGGATTCTCGACGTGCGCTTTGCCGACGTCGAGCCGAATTCGCGCGACGCCGCGCGCCAGCTCGAAGATTTCTACTACTGGACTTCGATTCTCAGTTCGGTGTCGGCGCTGGAGATCTATCGCAAGGTGTATCGCGATGTCGTCACGCCGGCGCGCGTGGTCGAGCTGATGATCCTGAACCAGCAGATGCCGCGTTCGCTGCTCGCCTCCGTGGATGGCGTCTGCAACAACCTGGCGATGCTGCGTACCACGGGCTCCAACCAGTGCGAGCGGTTTGCCGGCAAGCTGCGCGCCGAGCTGGTGTACTCCGACATCCGGCAGATTTTCGAAGCCGGCCTGCACGCTTATCTGACGCAATTCCTGGCTCGGGTGTTCGAACTGGGCAATCTCGTTGCGCGTACCTATCTGATGTTGCCAGTGGCCTGACGGAGTTATTTTTATGTACCTGACCATCCGCCACGACACCGCCTATCGCTACGAATCGACGGTTCACTATTCGATCCAGCAGCTGCGCCTCACGCCTTCCAGCGGCGCCTCGCAGACGGTGCGGCGCTGGAGTATCGACGCCCCCGGCAAACTCGATTCCACCTTCGACGCCTATGGCAACGTGCTGCATACGCTGGTGCTGAACAAGCCGCATAGCGAGATCCGCCTGCATGTTTCGGGGGAGGTCGACACGATTGCGCTGGTCGACGGCCAGCTGCGCGATGCGGTCGGCCCCATTCCGCTCGAGCACTACACCTGCGCCACGCGGCTGACCGAAGCCGACGGGGCAGTGCGCGAACTGGCGCAGTCGGTGGCAGCGCTCGATTCGCCGCGCGGCCTGATTAAGCTGGCCGAGGAGATCGCACAGCGCGTGAAATACCGGCCCGGCACCACGGAAGTGACCAGTACGGCCTCCGAGGCGCTCGCGCTCGGCAACGGCGTGTGTCAGGACCATGCGCACCTGATGCTGGCCTGCTGCCGGTTGCGCGGCATCCCGGCGCGTTATGTCAGTGGCTATATCGAGCCGGGCGACGTGCCGAATGGCGCGAGCCACGCCTGGGTCGATGTCTGGCTCGGCACTGGATGGATTTCCGTCGACGTAACAAACGCGGCGTTTGCAAGCGAAATCTACTGCCGGCTGGCAGCGGCGCGCGATTACGAAGCGGCCGCGCCGATCCGCGGACGGCGCATCGGCGGACTCGAGGAAAAGCTGAACGTCTCGGTGACGGTTAGTGCACAGTTACCACAGTAAGGTGGATCGCACCAAAGGCTGCGGCGGCGTCGCATTACAATAGCGGCGTCTGCTGGTCTTCTGGATATTTTCTATGACTTACTGTGTGGCGATGTGCGTGGACGACGGACTCATCTTTTTGTCCGATACTCGCACCAACGCCGGCGTCGATCACATCAGCACCGCGCGCAAGATGACGGTGTTCGAGCAGCCCGGCGAGCGTGTGCTGGTGCTGCTGGGCGCCGGCAACCTGTCGCTGACCCAGGCGGTGCTGCAGGAGCTGAGCGAGCCATCCGACCCCGAACGCCCTACGCTGTGGAGCGCGCCGACCATGGCGGACGCGGCACGCGTCATCGGCCAGGCAGTGCGCGACGTGCATCAGCGCGAAGCCCAGGCGCTGCAGGAATTCGGCGTCGACTTCAATTGCAGCTTTATTCTGGGTGGCCAGATTGCCGCCAGCGGCAAGGCGCGTGCGAGCCGGCCGCATCTGTTCATGATTTACGCCGCGGGCAACTTCATCGAATCGTCGGCGGTGAACCCCTATTTCCAGATTGGCGAGTCGAAATACGGCAAGCCGATCATCGACCGCGTGCTGACCCCGACCACCCCGCTCGACGAGGCCGCCAAGTGCGCGCTGATCTCGATGGACTCGACGCTGCGCTCGAATCTGTCCGTGGGCCTGCCGCTCGATCTGCTGGTGTACGAAAAGGACGCGCTGCGCGTGACGCGCTTCGTCTCGGTCGATCATGACAACACGTACTTTGAAATGATCCACCGCACGTGGGGCGAGCGCCTGCGTCAGGTGTTCTCCGAGATTCCCGATCCCGACTGGCAGGCGTCGGCCAACGTGCCGACGCAGCGCCCCGAGCGCGCCCTGGTGATGCATCGCGCGCCGGTAGGTGGCGATGAGGCGGTCGAAGCGAAGCCGGCTCAGACGCTGGCGCAAGCCGAGAAGCACAAGGCGCAACGCTAGTAGACCCGTAGAACGGGTGCGCGGCATTTGCCGAAGGTCGCGCAAACAATCCCCGCAGCAATGAAAAAAGCCAGCCACCGGCTTATCGCCTGTGGCTGGCTTTTGACAGCGTCCTGCTTCAGCTGTCCGTCAAGTCGATTAGAACTTGTGACGGATACCGAGGCTGACGATTTCCTGCGCCGTCGAGTTCGACGGGTAGCCGTAATCGGCCACAGTCGCAGTGATGCCCGTGCCCGATGCCCGTTGATACGCGCCGACCAGGTATACGTCCGTACGCTTCGACAGGTTGTAGTCGCCACCCAGCGAAACCTGGTTATACGTAGCCGACTCGCCGAAGCCGGAGCCGTGAGTGAACGTGTAGCCCAGACCCACCAATGCCGCCGGTGTGATCTGATAGTTCACGAAGCCCGCGCCTACGTTGAAACGCTCCGTCGAGTTGAACGACGAGTACGCGTCCGGCTTGTACTGTGCATTGCTGTAACGGATACCCGTGGTGATCGGGCCGATTACGTACTGCACGCCAATCGAAGCAATACCGATCGACTTGGCAGTCTCGAACGTGTCGTTGACCGTCGTACCGTCGAACGTGCCGTCCGACGTGCTCGCCCAGGCTGCGGTGCGAGCTGCTGCGCTCTTGCCACTGTTGTCCATGCGGATGTAGCCCGCTGCAACGCTGAACGGACCGTTTGCGTACGTTGCTGCGCCGGACCATGTTTGGCCTGCACCTGTCGAACCTGCTACGCCGCCGAATGCGTACATCGCTTCGAACTGAAAGCCAGCATACGTTTGCGACGTGTACTTGATCGAGTTGTTCGTACGCGAGCTGTTGTCGTTGTTGTCAACGTCGCCCGGGGTCGTGAACGTGGAGCCCCAGTAGTTGTCAGCCGTAACTGCCTGGACCAGGTCGACGACCGGGTCGTACTGGCGGCCGATGGTTACCGTACCGAACTGGTCGCTAGCCAGACCGACGAACGCCTGACGGCCGAACATCTTGCCGCCTTGGCCCAGAGAGCCATTGTTCGGGCTAAAACCGTTTTCCAACTGGAACACAGCCTTCAGCCCACCGCCCAGGTCTTCCGTACCCTTGAGGCCCCAACGGTTGCCCTGCAGGTTGCCTGCAGCCAGGCCGAAGAAGTTCTGGTTGCTCGCATTTGCGTTGTGTACGTACTGAATCGAATCGTCAAGTACGCCGTACAGGGTCACGCTGCTTTGAGCATGAGCGGCGCCTGCTGCGCCCAAGAGTGCCAGCGAGAGGCTAGACAGTGCGAACTTTTTCATCCATTTCTCCACGCGATGATTGGTTTAGTTGTTGCGGGATGGAGAATAGCGCAGGCCGTCTGAAGGGTAATACTGAAAAAAAATGAGTGTCTCGTAAACGTGACACCGGCCGAAAACGCTTATATATCAAGGAAAGTGGACATTGTTGCTAATACAGCAACACCGAATGTCGAATTCCGCATTATTGTTGTTTCGTTCATAGTCAGGGCGTTGGCATGTGTCACAGAAGCGTCCGTGGCGGGGCGGATGTAACTTTTTGTATCTCTGGGTGGGGCGACGCGAGATCGTCAAATTCCATTGAAATCAACGCTGGATTGATTTGCGTGCTAGACAGTTGCGCCCGAATGTGAGTGTTCTCCCTGGTATGGGACGCGAAAAAGGTCTCAGCCGGCGTTATCGTCGCGGCGGCGGCCGGTCACCGCGGTCACGAGGAACCCGGCGCCGGCGGCCAGCAGTATCGATCTCCATGGATGCCGTTTGACATAGCGGTCCGCCGCAACAGCTTTGCGCCCAGCCTCCAGGAGAGTCGAGGCGGCAGCGCGAGTTGCCTGGCCCTCCGCCCGGAAAACCTTGCGCCCAATGCTGGCGGCCGCGCGGACGTCCATCGCCCGCGAGGCTGGAGATTGCTGACCGCGTTGACTCCGCTGAACCTGCTGCGCCTGTGTTTCCGGCTCGCTTGCCGCGGTGCCTGCCGTAGTCCCATTAGCAGCGGTGCTCTGCGCGTCCGGACTGTCTGGCCGTTCTGTCGGCGCCATGGCCTGCGCGAGCGTGGCGGCGGGCGAGAGACCTGCAGTACGTCCGGACATCGTCGAAGCAGCGAACACCGAGGCCATCTTCGCGCGGCTGCCCGGCGGGGCCTGGTCCAGTTGCCCCCATGCGCCACGCGGATCGTGCAGACGTCCGCGCGCCGCCGAGAACTCCGCGCCGAGCAGCAGCACGGCGGCCGAGAAGTACAGCCACATCAACAGCACCGCCAGCGAACCCGCCGCGCCGAACGAATTGGCCATGCCCGCATGGGCCAGATAGAGAGCGAAGAGTTTCTTGCCCGCCGAGAACAGCACGGCTGCGACCGCACCGCCCACCAAGGCGTCGCGCCAGCGGACCACGGCGTCGGGCAGGAATTTCAGCAGGGCGGCGAAGGCGAAGGCCAGCACCAGCAGGCCGACTGCCAACTGCATCAGGTTGCCGATCACGACGTAGGGCGAGTTGCCCCACAGCCACTGACCGATAAACGTAATGGCTGTATCGAGCACCAGCGAGACGATCAACAGAAACGCCACGCCGAGCACGAGTCCAAACGAAATGAGCCGGACCCGCACCAGCGCGATGACGCTCGACGAGCGCGGTCCCGAGAGCGGCCAGACGATGTTGAGCGCGCTATTGAGCGACGAGAACGTGGCCGACGCGCCGATCGCGAGGAGCGCGAACGAAATGATCGCCGCGATCCCGCCTGCGCTACCCGCGTGGCGGGCATTCTGGACAATTGTTTGCACGCCGGTGGCGGCTTCGTCGCCGAGCAGCCCATGGATATGAGCGAACAGTTCGCCGCGCACGGCCTGGGCGCCGAAGAACCATCCTGCCACGGCGATCACCATGACAAGCGTGGGCGCCAGCGAGAACGCCGCATAAAACGCAATGGCTGCCGCCATCGCAGCACAGCGGTCTTCAGCGAACTGCCTGAACGCACCGATTGCCCATGAGGCTTGCTGGCGCGCTGCGCTTTGCAATTTGTCGGCGGATAGCGTGTCGATGTCCATACGGCCTCTTGACGGGATCGTGGCGCCGGAAGTTGCTCACGTGCAGATGCGGCACGGCGGGTATGACCTTACGTATTGCAAGCACTATGCCTGTCACTATAACAAGGACGATCCCGCGGCAGGGTATGTCCGGCTGGGGTCATGCACAGTCACACGTACACATATAAGTAAACGTCTTATACTTTTTACTACCCACACAACATCCATGCCGAGGGCGACCATGCTGCAAATGTCCCGGCGTCAGTTCCTGAAGGTGACGGCATCCACGCTGGCCGGATCGAGCTTGGCCCTGATGGGCTTCTCCCCGGACCCCGCGCTCGCCGAAGTCCGTCAGTACAAACTGTCGCGCACCACTGAAACCCGGAACACCTGCCCGTATTGCTCGGTGGGCTGCGGGATCCTCATGTATGGCCTCGGTGACGGCGCGAAGAACGCCACGGCCAGCATCATCCATATAGAAGGCGACCCGGATCATCCGGTCAATCGCGGCACGCTGTGTCCGAAGGGCGCGAGCCTGATCGACTTCATCCATAGCCCGAGCCGCCTCTTGTATCCCGAGTATCGGGCGGCCGGCTCCGATCAGTGGCAGCGCATTTCGTGGGATGACGCGCTCGACCGCATCGCGAAACTGATGAAGGCCGACCGCGACGCCAACTTCGTCGAAACCACCGAGGATGGCAAGAAGGTCAACCGCTGGCTGACCACGGGGATGCTCGCTGCATCGGCCGCAAGCAACGAAGTAGGGTATCTGACGCACAAGGCCGTGCGCAGCATGGGGATGTTGGCGTTCGACAACCAGGCGCGTGTCTGACACGGCCCGACGGTGGCAGGTCTTGCCCCGACGTTTGGCCGTGGAGCGATGACGAACCATTGGGTCGACATCAAGAACGCGGACGTGATCCTGGTGATGGGCGGCAATGCGGCCGAGGCGCACCCGTGTGGCTTCAAGTGGGTGGCGGAAGCCAAGGCGAACCGCAAGGCGCGCCTGATCGTGGTCGACCCTCGCTTTACGCGAACCGCATCGGTGGCGGACTATTACGCGCCGATTCGCACCGGCACGGACATCGTGTTCCTCGGCGGGGTGATCAACTACCTGCTGACACACGACAAGATCCAGCACGAGTACGTAAAGAATTACACGGACTTTGCGTTCATCGTGCGCCAGGATTTTGCCTTCAAAGACGGCATCTATTCCGGCTACGACGCCGACAAGCACGCGTATCCGGACAAGGATTCGTGGGATTACGAGCGTGGCGACGACGGCTTTGTGAAGGTCGACATGACGCTGCAGGATCCGCGTTGCGTTTACAACCTGCTCAAACAGCATTACTCGCGCTATACGCCCGAGATGGTCGAAAAGACCTGTGGCACACCGAAGGAAAAATTCCTGAAGGTCTGCGAAATGCTTTCCACGACGGCCGTGCCTGGGCGTGCGGGGACGATCCTGTATGCGCTTGGCTGGACCCACCACTCGGTCGGTGCGCAGATGATCCGCACCGGCGCGATGGTGCAACTGCTGCTCGGCAATATCGGCATCGCCGGCGGCGGCATGAACGCGCTGCGCGGTCACTCGAACATCCAGGGGCTGACGGACCTCGGGTTGATGTCGAACATGCTGCCGGGCTATATGACGCTGCCGACGGAAGGCGAGCAGAACTACGCCGACTACATCAAGAAGCGCGCTACGCAGCAGTTACGGCCCAATCAGCTTAGCTACTGGAAGAACTACGGCGCGTTTTTTGTGAGCTTCATGAAGTCGTGGTGGGGCGACGCGGCTACAGCCGATAACAACTGGGGCTACGACTATCTGCCCAAGCTCGACAAGCTGTACGACTTGCTGCAGGCCATCGAACTGATGGATCAGGGCAAGATGAACGGCTATATCGCGCAAGGCTTCAATGTGCTCGCATCCTCGCCGAACAAGGCCAAAACCGCTTCCGCGCTGGGCAAGCTGAAATGGCTGGTGGTGATGGACCCGCTCGCCATCGAAACCGCCGAGTTCTGGAAGAATTATGGCGACTACAACGACGTCGACGCGTCGAAGATCCAGACCGAAGTCTTCCGCTTGCCGACAACACTGTTCGCGGAGGAACGCGGTTCGCTGGTGAGTTCGAGCCGTGTGCTGCAGTGGCACTGGAAGGGCGTAGAGGGTCCAGGCGAATCGAAGAGCGACCTGGAGATCATGTCGGGGATTTTCCTGCGCATGCGCAAGGCGTATCAGGAGCAGGGCGGCAAATTCCCGGATCCAATCGTCAAGCTCGCATGGCCGTACGCGAACCCGGAAAGCCCGACGCCGGAAGAGCTGGCGATGGAGTACAGCGGTCGCGCGGTCACCGATCTGACCGACGCGAAGGACCCGACCAAGGTGCAGGTGAAGAAGGGCGAGCAGCTATCGGGCTTTGCGCAATTGAAGGACGACGGTTCGACCGCGAGCGGCTGCTGGATTTTTTGCGGCTCGTGGACCCAGGCCGGCAACCAGATGGGGCGGCGCGACAACGACGACCCGACCGGTATCGGCCAGACCCTCAACTGGGCGTGGGCGTGGCCGGTGAACCGGCGGATTCTCTACAACCGCGCATCGTGCGATCTGAACGGCAAGCCGTTCGACCCCACCCGCAAGCTGATTGGCTGGAACGGTTCCGCATGGACCGGGGCGGACATCCCCGACTTCAAGGTGGACGAGCCCCCGGAAAACGGCATGGGGCCGTTCATCATGAACCCGGAAGGCGTAGCGCGTTTCTTCGCGCGCGACGCGATGAACGAAGGACCGTTCCCCGAGCACTACGAGCCGTTTGAAACGCCGCTTGGCTATAACCCGCTGCATCCGCAGAACGCGCAGGCCACTAACAACCCGGCCGCGCGCGTGTTCCCGGAGGACCGGGCGGCCTTCGGCAAGGCAGCGGACTTCCCGCATACGGCGACCACCTATCGGCTGACCGAGCATTTCCATTTCTGGACCAAGCATGCGCGGCTGAATTCGATCATTCAGCCGCAGCAGTTCGTCGAAATTGGCGAAGACCTGGCGAAAGAGGTGGGCGTGGTGGCGGGCGACCGCGTGAAAGTATCGTCGAATCGCGGCTATCTGATTGCCGTAGCGGTGGTGACCAAGCGGATCAAGCCGCTGATGATCGACGGCAAGAAGGTGCAGACCGTTGGCGTCCCGCTGCATTGGGGCTTCAAGGGGCAGACGAAGCCGGGGTACATCACCAACACGTTGACGCCGGTGGTAGGCGACGCGAATTCGCAGACACCGGAATTCAAGTCGTTCCTCGTGAAGGTCGAGAAGGCATAGAGGGCAAGATAAAAAATGGCACTGCAATCATTGGATATCAAGCGCCTGTCCGCTACCACGACTCCTCCCCCGGGGGTACGGGAGCCGGTGACCGGCACCGTGGCGAAGCTGATCGACGTCAGCAAATGCATTGGCTGCAAGGCGTGTCAGACGGCGTGCATGGAGTGGAACGACCTGCGCGACGAGGTGGGGATCAACCACGGCGTGTACGACAACCCGCTGGATCTCACCGAGCATTCGTGGACGGTGATGCGTTTCTCCGAGTACGAGAATCCGGACGGCAACCTCGAATGGCTGATCCGCAAGGACGGCTGCATGCACTGCGAGGATCCGGGCTGCCTGAAGGCGTGTCCGTCGCCGGGCGCGATTGTGCAGTACACGAACGGCATCGTCGATTTTCATGAGGAGAACTGCATTGGCTGCGGCTATTGCGTGACGGGCTGTCCGTTCAACATTCCGCGCATTTCGAAGACGGACCATCGGGCATACAAATGCACGCTATGTTCCGACCGCGTCGCGGTGGGTCAGGAGCCGGCGTGCGTGAAGACGTGTCCGACCGGTGCGATTGTGTTCGGCACCAAGGAGGACATGAAGCAGCACGCGGCGGAGCGCATCGAAGATCTCAAGGAGCGCGGCTTCGAGCACGCGGGACTGTACGACCCACCGGGCGTGAGCGGGACGCACGTGATGTATGTGCTGCACCACGCGGACCAGCCTTCGCTGTACCACGGCTTGCCGGATCATCCGCGGATCAGTCCGATGGTGCGTTTGTGGAAGGGCATTGCGAAGCCGCTGGCGGTGGCGGGGATTGCTTTGGCGGCGCTGTCCGGCTTCTTCCATTACACGCGGATTGGCCCGAACGAGGTGACGGAAGACGACGAACTGGCGGCGCGGGATGAGGCCAGGCGCATTCGTGGCGAGCGCGAGGAGCAGAGCGATGAAGTCAAATGACCCGAATCTGATTGTGCGTTACACGGCGAACGAGCGGACGAATCACTGGATCACGGCGATTTCGTTTGTGATGCTGGCGTTGTCTGGGTTAGCGTTGTTTCATCCGTCGATGTTCTGGCTAACGGCGTTGTTTGGCGGCGGGCAGTGGACGCGGATCCTGCATCCGTTTGTGGGTCTGGTGATGTTTGTGTCGTTCCTGATTCTCGCAGTGCGATTTTGGCATCACAACTATCTGGACCGTGACGATGTACAGTGGTTAAGGCAGATTGATGATGTACTCGCGAATCGCGAGGAGAATTTGCCGGAGATTGGGCGGTATAACGCTGGGCAGAAGCTTTTGTTTTTCACTATGGTGGGGTGTCTGGTTTTACTGCTTTGCAGTGGGGTTGTTATCTGGCGACGGTATTTTTCGGTTTACTTTCCGGTTGAGGTGATTCGGCTTGCTGCGCTTGTCCATGCTTTTGCCGCGTTTGTTCTCATTGTTGGGATTGTGGTGCATATCTATGCCGCCATCTGGATCAAGGGGTCCGTCGGCGCTATGGTGCGTGGTACCGTTACTTTAGGTTGGGCGAGGAAGCATCATCCTAAGTGGTTTCGGGAGAGTGTCAAATAGGAGGGCCGCAAGCCAAGGTAACAGAACGCCCGCCCCGAAGCGCGCGCAGCAAACAAAGAAAGAGCCGCAGTTGATATGCCCCAAAAAATCCTAGACCCATCACAGATAGCATCCCAGGACCCCTCAGCGATCCCGCGCATCCGCCTGCCGGAGCGGGCGACAGTATTTGAAACCCGCGCAGCGAGACTAAAAAACCTCGCCGCTGGCAATCCGATCTCCGCTTACATCAGACTGATGTCAACAGTAGCCGCAGCCCAGCACCTGCAGCTAACAACCATCATCCCAAACCTCCCGTCGCGGGAAGCGATCACCCAGGCTCAACACCACTCCATGCCTCTAATCCCGGCCCTCTCACCGGATCGAGACCCGCAGTGGCGCGCCGTCCTGCACCGCTTGCTGGACAAAGTCGAAGCCGCCGGCGCCATCACCCCCGCACTCGGCAACGTTCTCGACGCCCTGCGTCTAAAGACCCTCGAAGAACTCGATACCCAGGCCGACGCGGTCCTGGCCCATCGCTATAACGAAATCGATCCCGCCTCCGCCCCGTTTATCATGGCAGCCCTCCAGGTGGTCTGGACCGATCTTGCGAGCCGTCTCGATGCGCGCGATATTCCCTATCTCGACACGCCGGGTGTTTGTCCCGTCTGCGGCGCTCTGCCAGTTGCCAGCATCGTGCGCGTCGGCGGTCAGTATCAGGGCTATCGTTATCTGCAATGCGGTCTATGCTCCAGTGAATGGCATGTGGTCCGCACCAAGTGCTCGAATTGCGATTCGACCAAAGGGATCGCCTATCATGGCATCGCGGGCGGTAACGAGGCCCTCAAGGCGGAATCCTGCGATGAATGCCATACGTATCGCAAGATCGGCTATCAGGAGAAAGACATCGAGTTCGAGCCGCTCGCAGATGACCTCGCGAGCCTCACGCTCGATCTGTTGATGAACGAAGCAGGCTATCGGCGCAGTAGCCCCAATCCGTTGCTGTGGCCTGAAGTGCCATCGGATGCCTAAGCAGGAGAAACGTCGCGTGAGCGAAGTGCAGGGAAACCCGTTAAACGCGCTGCTGGCACGTGTGCCCGCCGTGGAGCGAGTCATGTCGTCCTTAGCCGTGCAGCCTTTGCTCGCCGAATACGGCCGCACCCAGGTGCTCGCCGCCGTGCGTGCCGCGCTCGACAGGCTGCGGCAGAATCTGCAGGGCGGCGCTGGGCGTGGCGCCGAACTGCAGGATGATGGACACGCCACAGCGTCTGCGATGTCTCACGGCGGTCCGGACGTTCTGCAGGGCGGCATGTCGCTTGACGCCGCGTGCAACGAATCTCACGTCATCAGTCAGGTCGCCATTCTGCTGGCGCAGCGCGCGCAGAGCCGTCTACGCGCCGTCTTCAATCTTACCGGCACGGTGCTGCACACCAATCTCGGCCGTGCGCTGCTGCCCGACGAGGCCGTGCGCGCCGTTGTTGAAGCGCTCACGCGTCCGATGAATCTCGAGTTCGATCTCGCAACCGGTAGCCGGGGCGATCGCGACGATCTGATCGACGACATTGTCTGCGAGCTGACCGGCGCTGAAGCGGCCACGGTAGTGAACAACAACGCTGCGGCCGTGCTCTTGACGCTATCGGCGCTTGCAGCGAAGAAGGAAGTGATCGTGTCGCGTGGCGAACTCGTTGAGATTGGTGGCGCGTTCCGCATTCCCGACATCATGTCGCGCGCGGGCGCAAGGCTGCGCGAAGTCGGGGCGACCAACCGCACGCATCTGAAGGACTACGAAGAGGCTATCGGTCCGCGCACCGCGATGCTGATGAAGGTCCATTGCAGCAACTATGCGATCAGCGGTTTTACGAAAAGCGTCGAGCTCGATGAACTCGCGCCCCTTGCACGCCGGCATGGTTTGCCGGTTGCAGTCGATCTGGGCAGCGGCACGCTCGTCGATCTCGCGCAGTGGGGATTGCCGAATGAGCCAACCGTGCGCGAGAACATTGTCGCCGGGGCCGACCTCGTGACGTTCAGTGGCGACAAGCTGCTTGGCGGTCCGCAAGCGGGCCTAATCGTCGGACGTGCCGATCTGATCCACAAGATCAAAAAGCATCCGCTCAAACGTGCGCTGCGTGTGGGCAAGCTCACGCTTGCGGCGCTCGAGCCTGTCCTGCGCCTTTATCAGGCGCCTGAATTTCTGCGTGAACGCCTGACAACGCTGCGTCTGCTGACACGTCCAGCCGCGGAAATGCAGGCGTTTGCCGGGCGCGCGTTACCGCTTTTGCAGCACGCACTCGGGGAGAGTTTTATCGTGAGCGCCGAGCCCATGTTCAGCCAGATCGGTAGTGGCGCGTTGCCCGTCGAGCAGCTGCCTAGCTACGGACTGGTGGTGCGCCTTGCATCCGGCAAGCGTAGCGGCCGAGCATTGATGAAACTCGAGAAAGCGCTTCACGCATTGCCGCGACCGGTCATTGGCCGCATTGCCGACGATGCATTGCGGCTCGATCTGCGCTGCCTCGAAGCCGTCGATGAAGCCACGTTCCTCTCGCAGTGTGAGGCGTTGCACGCATGATCGTCGGGACTGCTGGACATATCGATCACGGCAAGACGACGCTGGTGCGCGGGTTGACGGGCGTCGATACGGACAGGCTCAAGGAAGAAAAGGCGCGTGGCATCTCGATCGAACTCGGTTATGCCTATACGCCGCTAGAAAACGGCGACGTATTGGGCTTGATCGATGTGCCCGGCCACGAGAAGCTCGTTCACACGATGGCGGCGGGTGCATGCGGCATCGACTTTGCATTGCTGGTGATCGCCGCGGATGACGGCGTGATGCCGCAAACGCGGGAACATCTGGCGATCCTGCAACTGCTCGGTGTATCGCACGGCGCAGTGGCGCTGACGAAGACCGATCGTGTCGACGCGGCGCGTCTTGCGCAAGTGCGTGCAGAAATTGATGTGTGGCTCGCTGCGTCGTCGTTTGCTGGAGCGCCGGTGTTCGAAACCAACGCGACGCAGTCAGACGACGCCGGGGTAGCACAACTCAAAGCCTATCTGCACGAAACCGCGGTCGCATGGCGAGCGCGTCGCGATGACGGGCTATTCCGCTTGGCGATCGATCGGGTGTTCACCTTGACCGGGCAAGGCACGATCGTGACGGGCACCGTTTTCGCCGGACGCGTGACCACCGGCGATACGGTAATGCTCGCGCCGGCCGCGACGACGGTGCGCGTACGCAGCATTCATGCGCAGAATCGCGCAGCGGAGGTGGGCCATGCCGGACAGCGCTGCGCGCTCAATCTCGCCGGTATCGAAAAGGAAGCGATCACGCGCGGCGACTGGATCGTCGATGCGCGATTGGCCGAGCCGTCGGAACGGCTCGATGTCGAACTGACGCTGTTAGTCGATGCCGGCATTGCATTGCAGCACTGGACGCCGCTGCATGTGCATATCGGCACGACGCATCGGGTCGCGCACGTAGCGTTGCTGGATGGCGATACCTTGCATGCTGGCGAATCGGCGCGAGTGCAACTCGTTTTCGATGCGCCCGTGTGTGCGTTGCCCGGCGATCGCTTTATCGTGCGTAATGCGCAGGCTAGCAAGACCGTTGGCGGCGGCCGCGTGCTCGATCCGTTTGGTCCCGCGCGCAAGCGTCGCACTCCTGAGCGTCACGCGTGGCTCGATGCGCTGCGAGCATGGCTCGACGCACGCACGATCGAGCCGCTGCTCGAGCAGGCTCCGCGCGGCATGCTGCGTTCGACTCTCATGCATGTGACGGGTTTGCCGGCAAACCTGCTGAGCGTGCCGGAAATCGCACTGACTATTCCCCTGCACGGAAAGACCGCGGACGATGCGGTGGTTGTGCTGCGTCGTCATTGGGAGCAGTTGGGTGTGCAGGTCGTGAGTGCATTGGAGCAGTTTCATCTGCGCATGCCCGACGAGCAGGGCCCGGACGCCGCGCGCTTGCGCCGTATCGCGGCGCCGCTGTTGCCGGATGGGTTGTGGCGCGCGCTGGTTGACGCGCTGGAAATGCAAGGGACAGTGGTGAGAAGCGGTGCCTGGCTGCATCTGCCGGAGCATCGTGTCGCGCTCGACGCGAGCGAGGAAGCTTTGGCCGCGAAGCTATTGCCATTGATCGCGCAAGGCCGTTTCGATCCGCCCTGGGTGCGCGATCTGGCAAGTGAGATTCATGAGCCGGAAGAGAAGGTGCGGCAACTGTTGCGCAAGCTTTCGCGGCAGGGTGGGGTGTACCAGGTGGTGCGGGATCTTTTCTATCACCCGGACGTGGTGTATGAACTGGCGCGCCTGGTGGGTTCGCTCGCGCGGGAGCAAGGCGGTGGGCTGGGCGCGTCCGCATTTCGCGATGCGAGCGGTTTGGGACGCAAGCGAGCGATCCAGATTTTGGAGTTCTTCGATCGCGTTGGATATACTCGTTTCCAGCGCGATCTTCGACTCGTGCGCGGCGACAGTCGTTTGCTCGAGACGCTTTGAGCGTGTCCGTGCCGTCGCCGTGTCCGGGGTATTCATCTTCCCGAGAAGGAAGGCATTCGCATCTGGTGGTGCGGCTGGACTTCAAATCCAGTAGGGGGTGTCAGACACTCCCTGGTCGGTTCGACTCCGGCTGCCTTCCGCCCTGCAAGGCTTCCCGGCTATTCCAGCATCTTCCGCAGATGTCCTCCAGGTCGCTGATTTTAAAGCGGTTTATGGGTAACGACGTGCTTGCTGCTTCCGCCAGAGTCCCGCACAATTTCCGTACGAATTATGGGTAGCGGGATTGGTTTGGTGGGCAGGAATGGAGCGGGATTCCAGGATCCAGTCGTGATCGGGTCGATACGCACAGTTCAACGCATGACTCGTACTTTTCCGCACGCGAGTCCGCTCGCGCTGCGGACTCATAATCCTCCCCGAAAGGACGCCGCGGGTTCGACTCCCACCCGGCCCACCATTCGTTGTTCCAGCAGGTCCCGGACGTTCCTGTGCCGTTAAGCATAAAGTGGCCACTTTGACAGATTATGCTTTATTTCCCGATAGGACAGATTTTGCTTTATCAGGAATCGGTGATACGTTGAAGGGTTTCTTTGCGGCTATAGCTGCGAACAGACGTAAAAAAAGCCGGCATATGTGGCCGGCTTTTTGCGTTTTTGGAGGCGGGACTTAGCTCACGCCGAGCGTTTCCTTCACGTCCTGAAGCACGTCTATGACTCCGCGAATGCTGCCCATGACGTCTTTGGGCACACGTGTATTGAGCTCCCGCAGGTTGATGGCTTTACCGTCGGCGAGGATGTCGCGGCACGCGGCCTCAATGATGGTGCGAGCATTTACCACGCTTTGTTCCTTGCGGCGCAGCATGTATTGCTTCCAGCGTTCGGCGAGAATGCGTGCTTCCTTGTTCGCATGCTGATATAGCAACCGCGCATCAACATCAAGTCTGCGAGCAGCTTCCGACACGCTGATGATTGACGGCAATCTGCTGAATGCATGCAAATCATCGCGTATCTTGTCCCAGTCGATGACACGAGCCGCGGCCCGTTTTGTTTCGTCTGGAAACAATAGCGCGAGCTGGTGGACTTCAGCGGTACACGGAGTCCAGCTACTCAAATTGCCCGTCAGCAACTGAGGAACTGCCAATCCTGTTTGAGACGCGATACGTAAATGCGCTGACAACGTGGGCGTGCCACCATTCTTCAACCAATGATGGACCGTTGCTTTACCCAAGCCAATGCGCCGGGCAAATACGGCTCCTTTTCCATTGTCGAGTTTGGTAACGAGCGCCAGTATCGCACCCAGCATCTCTGGGCGGCTCGGCGGGGTCTCGAGCGAGCCATGTGCTTCCAGCAACTTCCCGACTTCATTTGCCTTCCACAGCTCTTCTGGCGAGCCCGGAGCATCATGTTCCCTTTCGCCTAGAAAGGCGCCGCAATGTGAGCACCAGCCGGGTACGACATATGCCGACTTGTGCCGCGCATTCTGACGGCCACAATCCGGACAGACGTGTTCCAACCGGGTCTTGTGCCTGGTGCAGACATCGACGGCTCCCACGTCCCACGCGAGACGGAAATAAGGCGTTCTGCCGCTGTCCCTATCCTCGGCGAAGCAGCCCGGACACCAACGCGCGGATGTTGCGGCCAGACTGCTCTGGGCGACAACGTCACGCCAGGGCAGCAGCGTAAGTCGGTCGAGCCGCTCGACACTGGTCAAGGCAGACAGTGCGGCGGACCAGTTACTTGCGGCGTCTCCGATGCCACCGATATTCCCCACATGCCATTCATGCTTTTCCGACAGCTCCCAACCGACGTTCCGAGCGACCTGCCGGCAAAGCGCAGCCACGGAAACGCTATGCGATACCGCCAGACGGCAGAAGTAACTCAGCAGGCTCTCGACTTCCGGAGTGCCGAGACCGATGGGCTCAAGGGCGTGCAGCATTGAGCGCGGATTCGAAATTGCCTGGGTCATGCTGCATTCCTCCCGCTGGTAGCGGACGATTGGCGAGGTGGTTTTCGCATGATGCGGGTGAGACCGGGATTGATGGCTTCCTCGCCTTCAAGGATTTCGGTGAGAATCCGGTCGCGTTGTGCCTCGGTGAGCAACGCCCGCCGTAGAGCTTCCGTGGACCAGCGTCCATCCGCTTTCGCGAATCTCGCCGCTCGAACCAGCACGCTGCTCAGCGTGCCTATGCAACCGAGCGTGTTTTCCTGAAGCGCCTCTGCGTAACGTGTCAGTTCCCCGCCCCAGAGGTCGGGCAGCATCTTCTCGAAAGCGTTGAGGCAGGCGACGAATGCCCGAACGTCTTCGGGCTTGTCCTGTCGATAGCGCTGGAAATGGAGTACGTGATGACGCCGGGCGAGCTGTCCAGACAATGACATGAGCGGGTAAAGGTCGTAGGACCCGACCAGTACCATTTGCGTGCCACATTTGTTCACGAGAGACTTCAGTGTGTCGAGGTGAATTTCAAGCTTGTAACTGTTTCGCGTCTGGTGAATGATGTGCGCAGCTTCGTCAACAACGAGAAATTGGACGTTCCGCTCTTCCAATCCGCGTTCAGCGGCCGTCCGCAGCGCCGCGAGGCTATTGCCGCCAGCGCCGCGTGGCCGGACCATGCGTCCCGAATGTACGTCGATGCCATAGGCAGCTTTCGGTGCGTCCAGGTCGTCGCCCAGCTCAGCGAGAATTTGCTGATAGAACAACCTCCAGGAGAATTCGTCCTCACCGGAGGAAGGTGCTTCGACGAAGATGGCCGGAATCGTTCCGGCATTCTGTTCCATGTCAATGGCGGCGCGCTCGACTGCCGCCTCTACCATGTACCTGGCAAGAGTCGTTTTGCCTGCCCCGGTTGGGCCGCAAACGATGAGCGTGCTGTCTTGGCTGCCGGGGTAAATCAGTGCTTCCAGTTCAGACATGACCTCCGCAATGCGGGGATGTTTGATGCGCTTGCCGACCAGCGCGTTCGCTGAACTCGGAATTGGCGAGAGTGGGTTGGGGTGCTGTTGCATGAGTTACCTCAAAAGGTGTCAAGGTCTGGAATGTCGTCCCACGCAGCTGCCTCAGGCTGCGATGGAACCGGATTGTTTGTTGTTGATGACCTTGTCTTCGCCGATGAATCAGCGGAGGCGGAAATTTCATCAATACTGCTAGATAAATGAGGCTGTGAAACTGGGGTGATACTCGCAAACTGCAAACTGGCATAAAGCGACTTGTTTTCGGCCTGACGTTCAAAGGTCACGGCCATCGCACCTTCTGGCGTGAATGTGCGCATGAACTCCTTGAGGCGCTGCATATTCTGTTCTTCGGGAAGCGGAGCGCTGTAGCGACGGTTGTATTCCTGTGTCAGCGTTTCGCGTTCGATTTCAGTGAGCTGGCCAAGACCGCTCAAGCTCAGGCAGATGGCATGAACCCATTGGTCGTTAACGCGCGCATAGACCGACGATGCATCCCACGGGTCATATCTGACGGGAACCCGTTGACCTGCTACCTGGTAGGACCGGAATGCAGCACTGTGGTAGAGACGTTCATTCACCTTGACGCCGCGCTGATGATGAATCAGGCGCACGCCTTCCCTATCGACTGGGGGACACGTGGCAATCAGGAAATCTCGATTGAACTGGATGTGCAGGTGCTCTCGTGAGCCGCTTTCGCGCAAGCCGCGCTGAAATGCTTCGCGCGGGGACTCGCGTAGAGCAGGGTGCTGCTCCTGGTCGTAATGCTCCGTTGCCCAATACTCGATACCGTAATAGAGCGACTCCAGTGCCCATTCGGCCAGATTTTTGGGCAGATGCGAACCGGAGACCATTCGGACCTGCTTTGTGGCCTTGGTATTGCCGGCGAGATTGTGGATGTAGTCGACATTCAGGCGACCGAACATGCGTTCGAGCATGGCGCCGTGACGCGGATTTCCGGACGGACGAAATCGCAGATGACAGCCCATTGCCTTGAGAAAGGACTTGAACGCGAGCGACCGGAAGTCGCTGCCGTTGTCCACGAATACGATTTCCGGTAGCCGGTTGAAGCGGCGGACCATGTCACGAATGGCCATCATCACGGAGCGGTACGATGGCGGGTCATACGTCAGAAATATGCCGAGAATGCGGCGTGTGTACGCGTCGACCACAATTGTGAGCCATGGCCTGCCGAGGTTCTTACCAGTACGACTGGACACGAGTTCTATGTCCAGTTCCGTATGGTCGATATGCACGTACTGGAAGGGACGGCTGCCATGTATCGGTGTGTCGTGATACAGGACCTGCACAAATACATCCTTCTGATACGCCAAGCGCTTGCCTTCGCGAATTCGTGTGTCCTGGTTGCTGGTTTGTGCCTTGATGTGCTTAATCAAAGTCGGGTACGACGGTGCGGGCACATTTTTCTGGTCGCAAATCACGACCAGATGCCGGTGACAGGTCTTGTAGTTAATCGCCTTGCTGTTTCGCCACTCTTTGTCGATGACGAGGTTCATCAACTCAATTTGCTCTTCACTCAGGCGAGCCGTATGATTTCCTCGTGCCTTGATGTTAGGCACTAGCGCCAGAATTTCGTGAGCTCCATTAGTTCGCGCGGCAGCCTGCCGAGCGAGCCAGCGACGCAAGGTGCGAGAGGAAACGGTACGCGTGGCGGATTCCGACTGGAGCAGTGCCTGGCGCTGGAGGGCCGCAGCGTATTCCTCCTCCGTGTAGAGGCTCAAACCCAGGTTGCTCGTCGGGGCGGCCTCAATGACCCGGATTCGGTTCTCTTCATGAGCCGTAAGGAGCCAGTCACGCTGAAGCTCCATGGTCGTATGGTCCTGCTTGTTGCAGACCAGAGTTTTCTCGCCGACCAACGCGATGGTCAGTTCTTCTCCTTCGTAGCCGAACCTGGTGCCGACGGCGATAGGTAGTGCAAAGCGGTCGATGCCTGGCAGCGTTGCACGATGTGACTGCGCATGCAGGAATTCGCAAAGGCTCCTGTCCCTGTAGATTCGGAATCGTCGCGGAGTGCGCAAGGACTCGCGGTCAAGGTCGGCGACAACCAGATGGTCTGCGATAGCCTTGTTGAGCTGGTCTGCAGTAAATCCATATGGCTGCTCTAGCAGCTCGGAAAAATAGAGTGCACCTTCGGCCTTCAGGGCTGCCTCAAGTCGGTCGAGCGCGTCGGTGGGGCACGGCTCTGTAGCAGGATGGTAGTAGTCAGCGAGATGTTGCAGATTCTCGATGCGGCGTCGGGGGATGGAGGCATCGCTGCGAATCCTGTAGTGGATGCCGAGTTTCGCGAGTTGTTCTTCGATTTGCGGGGAATACCAGTTTCCGTCATCGTCACGCTGGTAGCGATACGGATACTTCTCGGCCAGCCGAATGAGCTTTGTCTCGGACTTCCACTCATCAAGGGTGAAGTTGTCTTGGTAAATCACCAGAAAGTCCGGAGTGTGCTGAATCGAATGGATTTCGCCGGTGGAGTCGTCGACCAGGGAGAGTCGCAACTTGCATGGTTGCGGATAAAACTCCAGCACCTGTTCGTCGTATTCGAACCCGATGGCTGCGGCGAATTCGATGCCATAGCTCTCCGTGGCGACTTCTCGCGCCATCTTGCGGCTTGCCATGTAAGTAATGACGTTGCCTCCAGTGGAGGCTACGTCGCGTACAGGCGCCTGGGAGCGAGCTTCCTGGACCAGCTTGCGACCCGGCGGTGGCGTGTCTAGTTGGTCGAACAGGTTGCTCAGCTGTTCCTTGTTCAGCATCACGTTCTCAGAAAAAGTTGGTTACAAAGAACGTTTAGCGCTGTGGGTCTCTGGCCGGTCGTATACGACCGATAAAACTGTGCGAGAATTCGCGCGTAATCAAAAATTAGCGGCCAATTCAAGGCAGAGGTGCAAGGATGGGCGAGATAGCGCTTAAGAGAGGCGCATCCAAACCGGACCCGTACGGTTCTTGGGAGGAGACGGCGAAGGAACTGATAGTTGAGACGATGTACCGCAAGCGCCTGACCTATAAGGAACTGGCGAGACGGCTCGAGGAGTTCGGCATTGATGAGTCGGCAGACCAGATAAATCGCAAGGTCAACCGGAAGCGTTTCTCGGCGGCGTTCCTGATTGCCTGCCTGGCAGCAATGGACGCTAGGTCCATCCGGATTGTGTAGAGGCAGACCAAAGCCGCCTTCAGCGCACCGCCTGCTGCATCCGCCCAGATTTACATTCGCCCGCTGCATGGCACCCTCGCATCGTACCCTCTCATAAAAAAGGGGTACGATGCCCGATTAAAAAGGGCCGCAGCAATTTCTGTGCGAGTTGCTCAAATCTGCATTGCGCAGATTTCCAATCTAGTAAATTCGGCGGCGACGTTCAAGCAGGTTGACCTGCGATTTGTCGGCGATAGCTGCTTCCGCCACGGGAAGTGTCGGCGAGCGATGGTCCAATCCGAGCGACGGCCCGATTCCTCGGACATGCGGATTAAGCCAATCGCGCATCAAGCTCGGGTGGGTGGTGCGGATATCCCGCCGACCGAGGCGCTCAGCGACTTTTGAGTACCGTCTTTCAGTTTTTGAAAAGAGGTCTTCCAGCAGATTGTGGTCAACGCCGCCATCAGGTGTAGGCCGCGAATAATACGTTCGAGGCCGGTAGCTTCAGGGTCCAGGCGTAGACCCTCGCGAGGTTCATCCCTCCAGAACGCGACGCTTTTTTCAGTGAACGCCTTCAAATACGCTTTTGGCAGATAGTGGCGCCGCTTTTTGATAGGCATTGCAAGATAAACGTCGTTCTCGAATCGACAGTGAATAGCCTCTTGATGGACACATCGTAGGAGCCAATCAGTGTGAGCCTGAAGTCGCACCGGATGGAATATCTATCCTGCGCGCATCTCGAAGGAACGGAAGAAGACCTTCCGGTCGCTGAGTTTGCAGTGCCCGTGCAGTTCTTGGAGCAAATCGACGACCCTTTGTACCGGCCAGACATTTCCCATCTGGCTGAGCGCGTGCGAATGAACTTGTCGCTGCGGGGCCTAATCACCCCATTCAGAGCGAACGACGAATATCCTTGAGCCGTCTTCGCTGACGCGATATGTTGCGACCCGACTACACTTGGGTGTCTTGGGGTCCTTAAGATTTTCCAACGCGCGAATGAGACTCGTCCTGAAATTCCGCATGTGTGATTCATAGCCCGAAATGCGATACAGCGTCTCAACCGGAAGCCATGCCGGACCAGCATGACCCGCATAGAAGCTTCCAAGCCAACCTGTCAAACCGTCATACCTCACCGCATCATGTTCGACGGCGGTCCACGCACCGGGGCCAAACAGTTCCGCGACCGACGTCGTTACGCGCAGCAACAACGCATCACTACCCTTGAAATCATTGACCATCTCACCGTCCTCGAAAGTCACCGATAGGAGTTTCGGCACTTCGATGTTCATGCGGTTGTACCGTACGCGCATCTGGGCGAAGCTTAGACGAAGCAGACTTGCACGGATAGCGTGGTGAGCCTTCACGCTGTATTCGTTGCCCATACGCCGCGCGAACTCATAGAAGGTTGTCTTAACATGTCGCGAACTCTCTTCCGGGCAAAGTGGTGACTCCCGGTAGTAGTCCAGGCAGTTGGCGTAGACAACTCTGTCGAATTGACACAGCTCGTACCCACTGAAAGTCAGGGTCATGTTGCGGAATGTCGCAATTTCCTTTCCTGCAACGAGGAGGGTCGCGTCTCCAGCAAGCAGTCTCACGTTATCAGCCTGTACGCTGCGGCTAGCTGAAAACAAAGCGGACCGGAGAAATGCATTCGGCAAAGCGCGAGCCATCGCCGACCAGCTTGGGAGATACACATCCGGACCTCGACGGGTAGCTTGCCGACGCCTTGCATGCTGGACTTCTTCTGAAGTCGCATTCGATGGCAGTTCAAACACAGCAGGCGCCGTGAGCGCCTCCTTTGCTCGACGTTCGAGCCCGTCGGCGAACCGGTCCAGTCGTTCGGCTGCATCAAACACGGTCACCCGACGCTCAGGGGCCGCTGTAAGAGCTGCTTCGGCCGTGAGGCCCGCAAGCTGGCGCAACTCGGCGACTTTTTGTTCGGTGTTACCTGAGGGCCGTAACTTACCCATGACGTCGCTCCCGAGCATGGTCGCGATTTTTCGTCGCTGGCCGAGGCGTCGCAATACCGACAGAATCCGTGGTCAAGTGTTTGGGACGGACCACGCCACGAACGAGGCAGATGGTCGGGTCAGCGAGCATGGAAACAACGGCTTGAATCCACGTCAAAGAGCTAGTCATAACGAAGAGACACGAGTCGAGATGACTATGTATATGCGCGAATGGCGAGCGCAAATTCTCAGCTCATCATCGCATAGGGGCGTTTTCCAATATGCGACCGCAAAACAAGGAGGTTATTTTTGTGAGCGCGCAATCTTCTGAACTTGTATTCCACAGCGGTCTTTCTTGTACCGTACATCGCGCGCACTTGTACTCCGCATCGACTCAACATGTACTCCGCATCGCATTTGAGGAGCCCATAAGGAAAAAAGCGTCACAGACAAAGGAAATTTTGAGACCGGATGTATCGCATAGCATCTGTAGACTTCGTAGTCGGAGTAGCCTGGCGAGCGCGGCTCGGAGCTGGCGAGCACGTCTGCAGCCAGGTCGCGATTGACGCGCGCCGGCATAGTCGAACGACCGGCTTGTTTTCAACTCTGATTGGGCGACGCAACTGAATGAACAACCAGAAGCGCATTGCGGTGCGTCCTCTTCTGGATGCGACCGGAAAGTGCCGTCCCTGGTCAGCCTGACGCCCTAGATGTGCCGATTTCGTTTTGTCATGCTTGGGAGCTGTGATGTGAATGCGTATCCATTGCGATGCCAGTGTATTGCAATGCCAGGGGGCAAATTCGCAATCGACGTCTGGCTTACCAGGAGGGGGCGGGTAGCTCTCAGTCGCATTGACACCCGTCCGCCTCAGCCGCGGTTCACGACATCCATTTGTGCCGCATTTGGCGACAGTTCAATCAACATCTTGATGCGCGCTGAATTCTGGACGATGAAATGCTCAGCGTGACTAGCCGGCATAGGTCTACGCCAGATGACCTGCTTCCCTGGCAGCTGCCAGGTAGCTAAGCTGCCCCTCCACGCTTCTGGTCCGAAGGCGTCGTGAACATTCACACCGAGACAATCGAAGAGGCCGAGCGGGCAGGTTTTGGCCTGAGGCCCTCCGACAGCACATGGCATGAGAGATGGACCGCGTGCCTGCTGCTATTGCGTGATTACATGGACCGACGGCTGTCGAATCATAACGGTATGCGGCATCGGCGAGCCGTGGCAATTGTTAGACTTTCGTGAAATTTCCGGCGACGAATCGTACCGGGCTCTGGAAAATGCATCGTCGGCTTCCGCTCGCCATTTCAGGCTTGCGGTTCTGACTTCTCTGAGACATCATATATTCGTGTACGCGGATAGAGTCCGACTAACTGCGCGAACAGGCCGGATGGTTTCAAAAGAATATGGGTAGTATGATTCGGCCAAAATTTCAATAAAACCAATTATCAACTTCCGGGGGCAGTAATGAGTGTCGTCGAAACCATTGAGCGCAAGGCTCTTTTCAACATCACCCGCGCAGTAGCTCTAGTGTGCGTCAGCGTCTTCTTGCTAGCCATCGTTGGCATCGCCATTTACGGTGCCTCTGTCTGGAATACACAAGTTCGGACGCAAATCTCTCCAGAAGAAATTATCAATCAGATAAGACCCGTCGAGCCACCGGCGGATTCACCGCGACAGCCGCAGGGTGCGCAGCCGCCTACGGACAAAGCGCCGCAAAACAGTCCACTTTATGGATTTCGTATTCCATTCTCTCTGCAGAAGTACATGTCCGGAGATAACGCCCAGATTCTGAAAAGTCATTTGGATGCAGTGCCTGAAGATGAACGACAAGCATACATTGATGAGCTCGGTGCAGTCGTGACCGCGGCGGAATCCGGCAAAGTTGACGTGGTTGAGGCAATCAACGCCTATATGAAGACTAAAGCAGAGCGTTACGACGAAGCGACTGCTGCGCGCGCTCGCAAATGGGAAACTCTAAAGTTTGCAGCGGCTGGGTTCGGCGCAGGCCTGCTCTTGATTGCGCTCTTCAGTTTAGTACTGGTCCTGCTTGCAATCGAACGAAATACGCGAGTCCCGATACGGTCCGGCCCGCTGGCCCACGCCAAGGAAGAACGCCCGTTGGAGTCAGCGTGATGCCGGCGAAACTACGATTGTCGAGCCTCTGGCTGACGCTTTTCACTGCGATTTCTACCTGTTTACTCGTTGCTGCGTGTGAAAAGGATTCGTCAACGTCGTCAATATCGACATCGACGCAGCAATACCCAGGCTACACGCAAGTTGGCCAGTCGGGTGATGCAGCGCAGCTCTGGTTTAACAGCGACGACATCAAGCGAGTAGATGGGGGCTATTTAATTCATACGCTGAAGACCATTCCGGGCGGGTACGCCCGTTTCGATGCGCTAACGAATTGCCGCGATACCACCCGGCGGCTCGCGGGCACTCAATACCGCAGTGACGGCACCGCGGTTCAGGAATATCCCGGCAATGAAATGCCTGTGGTGGCGAAGTCAGAGCCTGGTATGAGCGAGCTGATGACTTCTGCGTGCACGGTTGCCATGGCATCGCGAGCAATCCATGGAGATTTCAGTGCTCCTGCCGCCCTTGAATTGCTTTATGGCCCCTACGATGAGCAGAAAAAGTCCGCAACGTGGTCAGATGTGTCTGTTCCGGCAGACCTTCCATGGGCACAAAACCTGAATCTAACTTCAGGTGGCTCCGTGAATGTGACGGCGATGGCAACTTTTGATTTCACCGAGGACGGGAAACAGAAGAAGCTTTTCGTCACCAATGCTGTTTCGGAAGATGGTGGCTGCCATGCCTGTACGGGCCTTCTTGGCGTGGCAACGTTTGTGAAGAACGGGAGCGACTGGAAAATCGAGTCGACGTCGCCATTTGTAGCATCCATGGGCGCGATGGGCCTGGTGGGCGACAGATTCGACTGGGTTGCCGCAGGCGATGATAGTTTCGCACTCGTCGTTTCAGGAGATGACTCGCATCAGGGATATGAGACGTCATCTACCGATATCTTTGTGCGCGCGGGTACCGGCGGAAAATTCGAAAGGGTGATTAGCGATTACGACACAGGGGCATCAGACCAGGAGGTGGTCTCGGCGCAGGCCACGTTCCTCAAAGGAAAGGACCCTCACCACTATGACGTGAAAGTTAGCTATTCGTACTCGATTCCCGAGCAAAAGACCTACGTTGCCGACCACGTCTATCAGTTCGTTAAGAGCAAATATGTCATGGTCCGGAAGGACGACCCGCCGAGTTTCACGCAACCTGGCGAGGCAGCGACGCCCGGCTCGGGGAACACCGCCCCAGTGTCACAAACGCCGGACTCCCCGATGCAAACCGAGACGTGCGCGACCGCTGGTGCTTGCGTCGTCCAAATGCTAACTGCTGCTCACTCGGAAAATCTTGTGGCAGCGATGGCCGCAGCAACAAACATGAGTTCGTTACCGAGGCCATTGCGGGGCGACCGCAGCGCAGCGAGAAAGCTCAATGTCGAAGGGTTAGCAGCGTTGAACGCAAACAATGCGAATGGAGCGGTCCAATTGTTCTCATCGGCTGCGGCGGCGGACCCAAGCGATGAAGAGGTCCAAAGCAACTTGGCCTATGCATATTCCGTTGCCGGCGACTTTGTGCAGTCGGTCGGTGCCGCGACAGTTGCACTCACGATAAATCCTCGACGGACGAGCGTGTGGGCGCCGCTAGCAGTCACATTCACCAAAATGCATGACAGGCAACACGGGCTGGATGCAATGTGGCTCGCTTATCAGTTCTCTGGTGACAAACAGAAAACGCTGAGCTTCCTAAATGACAGGTTGAAAGTGGAGAACGACCCCGCGGTGCTGCAGATGTATACGGACAGCATCGCGTGGTTCGCGGAGAACAAAAAGCCGGATGGGTCGTAGGTGGCCACGACTCCGGTCACTCCATTGGAGTCATTGCTTAATAATGCTTGGTGCTCGATTTCGGCCCAAGCATGTGAAATATAAGTGAGCCGGAGATGTAACCTACTCGCTCTCTGACAGAAGAGTTAAGGTGAGAAACCTATGGGTCTTTTTGCATCAATAGCTTTAAACCCTGCAGTCAAATGTGGACAAAACGCGGAATCTGGCGGAGTCGGTGACGGTGGAGTCAGCAGCAGGACGACCGCCGGTCCATTTGTTCGCACCAAATGAAAGCGTTCCGCGGCCTCTCTTAGTTGCGTTCCGTGCCGGGGGTCACAATTCCCTCGACCCCTTGCTGGACATGGCGCGGAACGCTTCTACTGTGCTCAGTGTAATTGGCAAAAAATCTGGGCCCTCGACCCCGCGTTTTGAGGGCAATCGCAGGGCGGGAACCTTCACGGAACGCTTCTTCGTCCCGGTATAGGCGTGCTTCAGTTCCTGCAGCAGATTTGCCCGAAAAATGCCCGGAGGCGAACCGGCAGACTGGAACCTCCACAACCTTCCCAGAAAACTTCGGACATGCAGCTCTTTCCGGCAAGAGGTGACGCGTTTCCGTGGCAACAGCCTGATGCTATCGTCAACGCCGTGAAGGGCGTCGGTTCGCAATGCGCGAATATTGGCCCACTCGCGGATAGAAACTGCAGTTCGCGACAAAATCCCGGATTTTGTCGCGAACTCCACTGATATCCACAGCGCCTGTGCTCCCGACTGCTCCGTCCGCTGCGACCCAAGTCGTTATGGTCTTCGACGTCAACAGTTTCTGGACCTCCGCGGGCGCGAGAAAGCGCGTTACCCAGATAGTTGAGTCGTTCGGGGCAAGGCCATCGTTCGCGCTGCCTTTTCGCTTAGTTTGAAGCTTAGTTTGAATCGTCTGCTCGTCGAAAGTGAAGAAGGACTGCGTCGCCCAGTCATACTTCTGCTTCGCATCTTGGGGGTGGTGACGATGCCGCCCATCAATAGCAGCCGGCCGTCGCGAGCACAACTGAAGATGAAACGAGCGGTATAGCTCGTGTATTTCTGCTCGACGCGGAGGTACGTCGAACCTTTGACCTGGTTCAACTCTGCCGTCGTTTGCTCGATACCGCTATTTGAGAAGTGAAGCCTACTGGCTTCCGCTGCGCTCAGCCAGAGAATGTCATTGGGCTGAACCGATGCTGAGGCAGAGAATGCCAACGCATCGACGCCCATTCGTTAAAGATAGGCGACCAGCATGCCGCTGACTTCCTGGCTCGTGCCGTTGCCTATGTCATTGCCCTGCGAGTAGAACTGGTGAATGCCGAGTCTTGTGTTACCGCTCGAATAATATCGGCCGAGGCCGCCGGCAAACGCGTACGCGCACGCACTCGCGCAGATGCCGCTCGCCACCATCCCCCCGCCAGCGTACGTAGCGATGCCGGTGTCGAATCCGAGCTTTCTGATGGTGTTGCCCACCGCCACGCCGCCCATTAGCGAGCCGCCAGGGGAGTTGAACAAGACCATGCCGCTCTCGATGTGATTCGCGCGAACAAACTGTTCCAACTCGCTGGCGCTGGAGGTGGTTATCTCACCGTCCGCGTAGATTCGTGTGGTGTCTCCGTGTTGGTCTATCCACGTAATGACGTCGGCGGGGTTGTGCTTGGGTGCAGTGAACGTCATCGCGTTTGCGGCAATACTCGCGAAGCCGAAAACCAGCAAGACTAGTCTCAGTGTTTTCACAGTTCTATTCCCCGAATTTCCCTCGAATGCCGCACTAAGAGGCGGCGACACATCTTCCTAACGCTTCCTCTTCGAGACCGGTGAGGCTCTAAGATTGACTTGCACAGAGGGCCACCGCTTCCGGCATCGCGCGTTCAGCATCATCTTTCTTGACCTGCTGGGCGTATCGATTTCCGACCGCCACGGGATGGGGGCACCAAATGCCGCCCCGGCCAGATGTGCAGCAGAGGCAGGCAGTTGCGGTCAGAAGGATGGGTTCGGCTCGCCTAGCCATCGTAGACCTGCCTTCTCCACCTCAAGACGGTAGTCACCGAAGAGGCGCCGACCGAAGCGTTCCACCGTTAGCGTGGCGCGCACGTCAATCTCATGGCCGTAATACGCGCGGCCATCACCCTGGTCAACCGTGACCAGACCTTCGATTTCCGTGCTCAGGTCGTCGCCATCGTACTCATCGAGCGTCTCCCACCACGGCAACTCAATATCAATCCGCGGGAACGTGCCGTTGGTCATTGCCACTTCGGACTCGACATGTCCATTGTTGATTATTGCGAGTTCGAAGTGCCTCTGGACGTCGGTCAGCCAGTCTTCGTGGTCTGAGTAGATGCGCGCCGTCGGAAAGCGTGCCTCCAGCACAGCGGAGAGCGCCTGCGCAAACGCGCTGCCGTTGTACCCGAGCTCGGTGGCACGGTCGTGAAGCCGCCCTGAGTCGAAGACGATGACCGACGCAAGCGCCAGCCCGGCATCGTCATTGGACGCCTGGTAGGAAGCGAGATTGTTGTGCCCGAGCGCAGCGGCAGCAAGCTGCTGGGCATGGCCGGTCGAGAGGGACATGCCTTGAGCAGCAAGCGCGCGACGAACGGCAAAGACAATAGCGGAGAGCTGTGTCATATCGTGTGCTCCGAATACAGCGCGGGGTCTCGAGCGATTCCGACCCCTGCGCGTGCGGAGCTGCACGATTATCGCGGGGATTGAACATGGAAACATGTCGCCTTTTTTGAGCCGCTCGAAGCTCTGGCTGGCACCTTGTTCAATTTTAACCACGTTTGTCGATGAGTGCTTGGCGTGCTCGGGGGAACCGAGTATTCGCGAGCACGCGAAGTCTCGCCGGCAGCCCGATGACGTTGCCTGATAGCTATGCCAAGCGGCACCGACGCGCTTGTTACCCAGCTTTTACTTAGCGTCTGGTGGTGGACCCGACCGGGCAGCGCAACGACTCAGGAAGTCGCAATTTGACTCGTAGTCAAAAAAAAACCACTGCTGTACGTTTTTGATGTATTCTTTGTTGTGGAGGGGCGTATCGCCCCTCGGTGCTCTTTAACAGGTCGACTTCATCGCTCCCCCAAGTAGTAGCGTGGTAGTGCTGCTTCGTTCGTTGGAACGAGGTACCCGCATAGCGGGCAATTCCCACGTCACCGCCGAAGCGCGCCGTACTGGCTGCACTGCATCCCCGAAACCGTGGACGCGATGCACTCGTCGCGGTTCGTGAGTGCGAATGGCGTGGTCATTACGGCTGGCTGGCTGGCTGGTTAGGTAGGGATTCGCATGCTGCTAATCGCATGAGCGCCTTTGCCGCGATGTAAGCGTTGCGCGGTTTTGCAATGCACTGAAGGAAGCTGTTTTGTTGGGATGTGGTTTGTGGTGTCTAACTCTCTCCGTTCGGCTATTTGCTTGTGGAAGCTGGGCATGTGCCCGTTTTCGGAGAACACTCCAATGAAGTACGACCAATTGAAAACCTGCATCGATGCGCTCAAGGCGCTTCATCAGGAAAAGCACCAAGAGTTAGGCACCAGTGTCAGTGAAGAGTTGAAGGCTGTCGTCAAAGAAATGGAGGACTGCCTGCAAGAAAGGGCAGACGAAGTCGAGGTACCACATCGCGTGAGCCAGCGGGCATTAGCCATGCTTGCCCAAGCGCTCAGCATCGTGACTAATCTCGCCACTCTCGCTCACCTTTTCTTCAACTCCCGGTGACACAGCAAACCACCTTTTCCAAAGGACCATGAGATGAACCTAGGCCGCGCCATCGCACTCTGCCGCAAGCAGCGTGGATACAATCAAGCGCAGCTTGCTGAAAAGGCCGAAATTTCGATTTCGTATTTATCGCTGCTCGAGCAGAACAAGCGGAAGGACCCAACCCTCTCCATCATTCAGCGAATCTCGGAAGCGTTGGCAATCCCGTCCGGCATCCTATTTTTCCTCGCCGCAGACCAGACTGAGCTTTCCGGCTTGCCCGTCGACCTGCAGGAAAAGCTATCTTTCGCAGCTCTCCAACTGCTAAATGAGCAGCCGCCCGAACAAGCCCTCATATAACTTTGCGCCGATTAAGGACGTGAGGACGCTGGCGTTGGCGCTTGGCTTAGCCGAGCGTCAGTTGAATCGCTTGGCTGTGAATGCCGGGAATATGTACCGCAGAAAGCCAATCGCGAAAAAAGACGGGACTGAGCGGGTAACATGGGACGCGCATAAGCAACTTAAGGAAGTTCAAGGCCGGATTAACCAGTTGTTTTTTCATAAGGTTCTGTTTCCGCTGTACCTTCAGGGAAGCATTCGCGACAAGGCGTATCCGAGAGACTACGTACGCAACGCCGAGATTCACGCCGGCGCATGTGTCGCCGTCACCTTGGACATTGCGGACTTCTTTCCCAGTACGCGAGCCGAATTTGTCCAAGACATCTGGAGGGATTTTTTCCGGTTCGCGCCTCCAGTTGCGGAGGTGCTCACGCGGTTGACGACCAAGGACGGTTACCTCCCGCAGGGCGCGAGAACTAGCAGTTACCTTGCCAATCTTGTGTTCTGGCAGCGTGAACACTGTCTGGTTGAGACGCTTGAAATGCGTGGGTGGCGATACTCCCGTCTCGTCGACGACATAACTATCTCGAAGGTCACCGACGCGTCCCAGAAAGAACTGACCGACATCAATCGGATTGCAATAGCCTGTTTTCAGGGATACGGATACTCGATAAAGCGCTCGAAGCACAAGGTGCTTCGGCGGAACCATCGCGTAACAGTCAATAGCCTTGTAGTGAATGTTCGCCCGGCATTGCCAAAGGATGAGCGCCGCCGAATCAGAGCACAGGTGCATCAGGTCAAAGAGGCGTTGATGTCCGGGACTCAGGCGGACGTGCCTTCGGTGGCAAGCACGCGTGGCAAAATTGCGAAGGTGGTTCGACTGCACCCCGAACTCGGTTCGCGGCTGTCGGATAGGTTAGGGCAAGCTGTACCGTTCGATTCCGAAGGGTCGGCCGAATAGTTCGATGAACGTGGTACCGCAATGGGTAGAGCGTGCGGGCGACCAATGTCGATAGCAATGACCGATTGCAAACGACGCCCCACAACATGTCTTCAAGCGCCATGAGTTCGGTCGGTGCGTCCATTGGTGTATCACTTACCAACAGGGGCGATGAGCGATTGCGCGGAAGGGACACCGATTCCACTACTGTCGAAAATTTGAAGGATTCTTTCCGGACCAAAGCCGACCAATGTCGCCGTGCGCTTGGTATTACAGGTCAGGCGCGTTCGGAGTCAAATGCGCAGCACTGAAGGCGGGGCTTGACACGTCCGCCGCGTGCACCATAGTTAGCACGATACGAACAAGAATGACGACGGTCCGCTTGAGGCGGACCCAGCATAGAAAGGGGTCATGAAGTCATATCTATTCCTTAGGTTCGCCCAATACCGAGCATTTTGGAACGCTCGTCGGTCTATCGCAAAGGCCGAGTTTCTGCTTACGTCTAGGCTTTACCGAGCGAATCAATCACTCAAAGACGCCGGAACATCCAGTCTCTCTCTCGTCGGTATCGTCCGAGTAACTGCCAGACCTTGGTTTTTGGCCATCGTCGTTGCGGCAATTCTTCAACTCAGCAATCCTCGCCTCTGTCAGTTCTTCTCGAAGCATGGGTTCTCGGTGCCCGACGATTCCGACTATGTCACCTTCCTGGCTGCAATCAGCAGCATTGGCGGTGTGTTCATCGGCCTTTACTATGCAGCGATTGCAACGGTCGGTAGCGCCATGTATGCAAAGGTGCCGAGCAACCTACGTGACCTGCTCGCCCAAGACAGATTTGGCGTCGTCTACATGCGCTTTCTGTCTTTGCTAACCTACCTATGCCTCGTTCTCATCTGTTTGAGGCTGTCGCATTTTGACCGCATTTACATTGCGCCTCCTCTCATTACTTTCGCCGCCGGGGTCGGCGTCTTCGCATTCGTGAAACTCGGCCAACGGGTCTTCCATCTCTTCGACCCAACGGAGTTCTCGTCGCACATCTTCGAGCAACTGGAGCGTCGGATGGCTTCAGTGACCGTGGCGAAGCTCAAGTGGCGGGACGAGTCATTCCAGCATCACGCGTACAAGCAAGCTGAAAAGTCGGTAACGGTATTGGAGACGCTGCGCGACCTGTTGCTCCAAGAACAACACCTCACAGGAACACCGCTGCTCGAGGTGTCAAAGCGCACCACGCGGTTTCTCATTTTTTATACGACAAAAAAAGCGCTTATTCCAACCGGTAGCCGGTGGTATCCACAAATCTATCGCCACAGGGAATGGTATCGAACCGACGATATGAGGCTCTCCATCGCCACCGAGACTGGCACGACCATTGAGCCGCAGACCGAGGTCAATCGTAACTGGCTTGAAGAGCGCCTGGTGCCCGTTCTGCTGGACTGCCTTGCCGTCAACGTTCGTAACGCACAATGGGAGAACGCCCTCGCAGCGCTCCAACACATCGAAAACTACGCTACGAACTTAGCGGCGCACGGGCGGGCTGACGCCGCATTCGCTCTCTTCGACCAAACCTGTTCTCGGACTACCGGTGCAATCAAGCAATCTCCAGAAGTAGCGCAAGCCGAATCAGTTCAAAAGGTTGCGCTCGCGGAGAGCTTGGCCGCGATACCCATCGCCTTAAGTATTGCATTGCGGCAGCGATATGTATCGTTCCGACGCACAGACATCATTGCTCGCATAGACGCCATTGACTGGTCAATTCCGAGCACCTACTACCGAGCGGGCTTCGAAGACTATGTGTTGAGTCAAATTGAATATCTGGCACCAAGACTAGCGTTCGAGCGGGCAGTAGAGGGGAACGAAGTTTCGCCGACTTGGTATCGGGCCGAACTCGCAATGCAGCCTGAGGCTAAGCAATTTGTCGAAAACATTGCCGTCCTGACCGACAAACTTCCTGACGCATACGCGAAGCTGAGGGAGACGTTCTCGGCGGCAGAGCTACGCTGGATGACAGCGGCAACACTCAGTCGGCAGTGGGAATACTGGCACAAGCTCAGCGAGCAGGTCACTGTTTGGGAACGCGCATGGTCAGAGATGAGCGATGACCGCAAGATGAAGGAACTCCCTTGGGCAAAGTTCAATGCTGAGTCGACGCGGACAGCGTTGGGTTCAATGAAGATTACGCTCCTCAAGGCTATGGCAGGTCTCCAGACACGGCTCAGTGCCTTGGAGCGACCGCCGACGTATCCAGACTATGCCGGGCAATTTCTACACGTCTCTGGCGAGGCTGTGCTCGAAGCATTGATTGGTGAAGACACCGACCTGCTGCAGGACATTTTTACGCGCTATTTTGTGGGGTGCCTCACGCAGTTTGCCAAAATGCAATCAAACGATGGGCCCGACTGGCTGGTAACCCAAAATCTCAGAATCGCGTCCGCTGCCGTATTGGACCTGATGGATGTTAGTGGTTACGCACTGCTGCTGTCTGAACTTTACGAGCACAAGGGCTTATGGACCATTGTGCGCTCAGCATGGGACAGATATCTCGCTGACGGCGGGAAGACCGCAGCCCTTGTAGCGCTAGTTAACTTCGTGGAATCTGGTCTTGGAGCCAAACCTCGCGACATCTTGAGAACGAGGTGGCAGCGACGCACCGAAGAGAAACTCGCGCAACTCCCTCGCAAACCAGTGACTGATGATAGGTGGTATATGGTCAACGAGACGGAGGTGGTACATCCGAGCCGCTTGGTCCAAGCCATGGCATCAAGTCTTCATTCGCTCGACTATGACGGCATCGATATTTTTGTCGCACTTTACCTAAGCTCTAAAGCGGGCGCGGGAAATCTGCAGGAGCATTGGAAGCGAAGCGGCCTCTCAGATAAGCTTGGCGACCAACACTACGATACTGATGCTCCTTCAGGCAAGGACGAAGGGAAATGACATTCAGAAAACCACAACCCAAATGGCCGCCCCGCCTCGCCAAGTTCCTTCCGAGTTTGCGCCAGTCTGAAGAAGCAATCCTCCAGAACGTCTTCATGTTCGTGGAGGACATTTCGCATCCGATGCCTTTCCGACATGGTCGGAGAAAGAGCTTTTCGGTCCGACTAAAGGGAACGGACACTGAACAGCAAAAAGCGCTGCAAGTGCTGGATGACCTCTCTGACCATGCGGGGTCCAATCTCGAAGAAAAACTGGGCAATGCTGTCGATACCCTCGCCAAGAGAATCGCATGGGAGGGGCGCGCGCAGTTCGAACTCATCCCGCGAGATGATGGGACAACATTCTTTCATGCGGTCACAACAAAGAGGCTCTTCCGGCTCATCGGTATCGCAGTCCAATATCTTGCTCCAGAGGACCGGAGATTTTGGCAAAGCAACGCGCTACGCTGGGTCCCGCTTTCGGCGTTGTGGCACATCGATGTCCCCCGCGACCTGGGTGGTAGACGCGGCTACCGGTGCTTGCTATCCAATCTGAAAAAATTTAACAACTTAGGACCGCCTTTCTTGTCGTTCGATGTCCGCAACGGAAACAATCCGCGCAACTTTGACATTAACGAATATGCGAGGTCCAACAATATCTTCCGCTATAAAGTCACACACGCGTGGGGATGGGATTGCCGTGACTGGTCAACCGAGCGAACGACGGAGTTCTACAACTTGTATCGAAGCGCAACTGCAGAACAAGCTAAGCGCGTCTTTCGAAGCCACATCATCTCGCAGATAAATACATTGCTCGCACGCTTGGAGATAGATTGCACCATCTCGGTCGAGAGCCTTCCTTCTGCGGAGGACGCGCAACAGATGAAGAACAAGTTAGTCACCGGCGAACTAAGTTTCAAGGACTTTCTGGATACTAGATAGCTAGGTCATGCGGGCATGACGATACCACCATGAACGTCATCCTCTGCGACGGTTCCGTCGCTAAAAAGGACGTAACTTGTAGGGACAACGCTAATGCGATTCATACAAAATGGGCCAGACGTTCCTGAGCGGCTAATTCGAACTCACGAAGAGGGAAAGGTGGTGTTCTTTTGTGGCGCTGGCATTTCATATCCAGCGGGCCTCCAAAGCTTCACATGGCTCGTTGACCAGCTCTACGAGCGGCTACACCGGACTCGAAAGGGGCCAGAGGCGGTCGCCTATCAGGACAAGCGGTTTGATGCAGTGCTGACCTTGCTCGAAAAAGACCTCGCAGGTGGCCGACAAACGCTTCGCGCTCACCTTCCCGACATATTGAAACCGAACCTGCGTAAGCGGCGTGCGCTAGATACTCATCGTGCTCTGCTCGCGCTGGCGCGGGACAGAGATGACAGGACGCGTCTGGTCACGACGAACTTCGACCGATTGTTTGTCAAGGTGGACAACAAGGTCGGTCACATTTCGGCGCCTCACTTACCCACACCGAAGCGTAGTCGGTGGGACGGCGTTGTATACCTACACGGATTGATGGATGAAACCCCGTCACAGGAAAACCTGAATCGACTTGTCCTGACGAGCGGCGACTTCGGGTTGGCGTACCTTACGGAGCGTTGGGCGAGCCGTTTCGTGAGCGAGCTCTTCGCGAAATACACGGTTTGCTTCACGGGTTATAGCGCAGACGACCCGGTACTCCGATACATGCTTGACGCGCTATCGGCCGACGAACTGCTTGGCGAGAATCCCATTGAAGTATTTTCGTTCGCTGGTGCCACATCTGGCTCAGAAGAGCATGTGCGGGAGAGTTGGAAGGCGAAAGGAGTAACGCCCATCGTTTACGAGGATGCCGATGGTCATGCCGCTCTACATGACACTATTCGGAGCTGGGCAGCAACTTATCGGGACGGACTTCAAGGACGCAGAGGCGTCGCTTTGCGCGAGGGAAGATTGAGTCCTGACAAACTCGACGAATCTGGAAGCGCCGACCGGCTCCTCTGGGCATTGAATGAACCCTCTGGGGAAATCGCTAAGGCATTTGCGACGGCAGAGCCGGCACCGGCCATTGAATGGTTGGCAGTATTCACGGAGCGACGATTCCGTAGAGACGACCTTCCGGCCTTCGGCATAATGGCCAATCAAATACCCCAGTCTCGCTCAAGCGAAGGGCGTGACCTAACGTTCAGTTTGCTCAGTCATCCAAGTTCGCCAGATTACGCCCGGTGGACACACCTAGTCACGCATGGCGACACACACCTAGGTCTTGACGAGGTCTCGTTTTGGCTCGCCAAGTGGCTCTGCAGGCACCTCGACAAACCTCAAACAATTCTTTGGGTTGCCGAGAGCGGCGGGCGACTGCATCAGCGATTCGCGTATTTCATTCAACAGGCGTTGGGGGAGCGAAAACTCGGTGACGCTTATCAGCAAATTTGGGAAGTAATCTCTAGTGGCTACGCAAAGACGCGGGACAATTCATCCGGGTTTCAAGATTGGGCGTTTCGATTGCCGGCCGCTGTCATTGGCACGACATCAAAGCTGGAGCTTTTTGATTTGCTGCAGCCTCGCGTCAGCTTTCGTCAACCCCTTCGTCTTGGCGAAGGAGGCACTGACACTTCATCGCCGGGGCCTGATGCACAGGTGCGCGATGTCGTCGATTGGGATTTAGGGCTGAAAGGCGGTCATCCACACGACGTTCTGGACCGACTCAAAGCGAGAGCTGATTGGCCGTCGCTGCTTGTCGATTGTCTTCCGACGTTTACGCAATTGCTCAAGCTTTGCGTCGACCTGATGGCGCTCCTTGGCGGAGCCACGCGCGATGAAGATTTATCGGTTTGGCACCAGCCGTCAATCGCTTCGCACGACCAAAATAAACGTTTCAACGCATGGACAGCTCTTATCGAATTGTGTCGAGATGCGTGGAATGCCACTGTCGCGGCCAACAAAGCCTTGGCCTTGAGCGAATTCGAACGGTGGCGTTCGATTGATTGCCTCCTGTTCAGGCGCCTAGCCATGTACTGTGCTGCTATAAGTGAAATCGTCCCAACGGATACTGCTCTCGCGCTTCTTCTGGAGAACGAGTCCCTTTGGTCGGAAAATTGCAAGCACGAGGCGATACAACTCCTGCTTCGAGTTGCGCCGAAGCTCAAAGGGAGGGACGCAGCGCTGTTACTAAAACGAATTGTGAAGGGTCCACCTCGAAAAATGTACCGCGCGGGTCTTTCGAGGGTCGACTGGAAATACATCCGCGACCGGACGGGTTGGATACGGTTGACCAAGTGGCGTGAATCTGGAGCGAAGCTACCGAAGGCATACTCTTTGCTGCTTGACAAACTTGACAACACTCATCCCGAGTGGCTTCAGGAATCCAGCGAACGCCTAGAGTTTCGGAGTTGGATGAGTTCTGGGTTCGGGGACTGGAGGACTGTCTCAAAATTGCCCCGCGAGGTACACGAGCTTGCTCGCGCACTCACGGAGCGAAAGGATGATTTTTTTGCGGCTGACGACTGGTCGGGGATTTGTGCCGAAGAGCCCGAACTTGCTCGGCTTGCGTTAAAGCAACTCATTCTAATCGGGCACTGGCCGGGAAGCGCATGGAGAGACGCGCTGAACATTCCTGAACAAAGCACTGCGCCGGTCATCACCCTATCCGCTTTCGGCAAAGATATTGCCGCGGCGCCGGACAGCTTCTTTGTCGAAACAGCGCAATCTCTGCCTTGGTGGCTGCGACAACATGCGCAGACGGCCTCCGACACCTGGAACTTTATCGATATTTGTCGACGCGTCATCGATGCAATAACAGAACTTCCACTCGACGAGACCGACGACGTGGTAGGCCAAGCAATCAATCATCCAATTGGCCGAACGGTCGAGGCCGTCATTCAGAATTGGTATTCAACCAAGCCGCAGGCTGGTCAGGGTCTTGATGAGCCATATCGCAGCCTTCTGCAAAGGATATGCTCTGCTGAGTTCGACTCGTATCGACCCGGAATTGTCCTTGCCGCCACCAACCTCTTTTCATTGTATGCCGCTGACCCAGCTTGGACACGTACGTCGCTGTTGCCGCGGTTCGATTGGGAGCTGTCAAGCGAAATGGCCGCAAGCTGCTGGGAGGGGTATCTCTGGGTTCCACGCATCGACGAGCAACTGTTCCGTGAGATGTCCTCGTCGTTTGCGGCCGCCGCTGAGCACTACCACCAGTTAGGGAAGCACCAACAGCAATTTGCTTCTCTTTTGGTATGGACAACGATGGAAGTGGCCGACGTGCAAGAGGCAAAGGCTCTCAGTAAAGCGCTCAATCTACTGCCACCGTCCGGTCTAGCACATGCGGCGGATACACTTTCGCAGGCAATCGTGCAGCGAAAGGAAAACCTTGACGACTATCTGGTTCATCGCGTCAGACGGGTCTATCCTGCCCCTTGGCCAAAGTCTACAAACAGCCGCTCTGTTGACGAAGCCAGAGCCATCGCACTATTTTGTGTGCGTACAGACGAGCAGTTTCCAACATGGGTGAGGGAGTCGAAGCCGTTTCTTCGACATTTTCCTGACATTTATCTAATCGTAAAAGAGCTTCACGAGTCAGGCTTGTGCACAAAGTTCGCCGACATTGCTCTTGAGTTCCTGTTGCAATTCATACCCGACGTTCCCTATCCAACAAATGAGCTGTTGGATTGTTTAACTGAAATCAAGAAGAAGCAGCCGAAGGTAACTCGTCAAAAGAAGTTTCAACGTTTGTGGGAAATAGCGCAAACTCGTATCGGTTGAGGATGATGACGCTTCTAAGACGCAAATATTTCGCACTGTGGTCGGCACAATTCAGAATAGGCCGTGTCCATTGAATCATGCATGGTCAAAGGCTGCATCTCTAGCGTGGCGCCGCTTCAGCCTGTTTGCTCGGCTACACGGTCTTGTTCACGAACTTGCTGGTCGGATGGTTCTCAATCATCCATTGCGCCATCTCCGCAAATGGGGAGTTCGTGCCGACGAATATGTGTGCCGTTCGTGGAGAGATTGTTGGGTTCCGGAAGTCGCCTGCGTACAGAATAATCTCTTGGCGGAATCCGTAGCCAGCGTTGTCGACGGCCGACAAAGTCAAACCGATTTTCGTCTTGTGTAGCAGTTGAAAAATCTCCTTCTGCTGCGGCACTGGTGTCCGCTCCCCCATCGAGACAAAATGGATGGCTTCTTGAGGCACCTCTGCGGCGAACACGGGGAAACCTCTTGCGTCGAGAATCTCCGTTTTATTGCAGTCATGTAGAGCACGAATAATGCGAATCTCCTGCTCGTACTGCCACTCGACGGATTTGGCGCAAAGCTCGGACAATGGTACAGGCGCAGCTTTATAGGAATCGATGTGTTTTTTCGGTCGCTCCTCTACGTACTCGACCGGTATTTGACCGGTGAAGAAATCGTGGTCGGCATCGAAGGCGATGACGGCGCCTTGATACTGGTCGGCATAGTGCGACCACATCAAGATTGAGTTTGGGGATTTCGACAGGCAGAGAATGCCGACCTGTTGATTGAGCTGGTCCAGGATATTTCGGGACGTGAAATCGCTGGCCACGTGTCCGTCCGGCACCTGGACGACAGCGTCGAGCGGGGCTTCGCGTCGAGGGGAGAGAATGTCGAACGAAAAGCTGATTTGTTCTTCCGTTTGGTCAGTCCGAACGATTATTTCCGGCAGCAGCTCGAATGGGTCATTGAATGCCCCAGGTTGGGTCAGGCGGATGGACCCTCCAAGTATCCGCTTCAGCGTGGAAACGTTGACGTACTTATAGAGCAGGTTCTTCTCCATCAGTCCCTCGTTTCAGTGTGCAGTGAGACTGCTAAGGCGTTGCGTGGTGGTCAAGTGATGCCGAAATGTGAAACGGATGTCGTCGACAATGACCGTGCTTGCGAGTTCCTTACAGCGCCGAACGCAGACGGATGTGTGCGGCGTGAGAGCGAGCGGCAATTGCTACCAGATTTCTGATTGCGAATTAGGCAAATCTACCGTATGTTTTGATTTCTTTCTGACGGTACGACATTTTGGAGTCAGGCCGTGCGCCTGACGAAAACGCTGCGAGTGTCGTCGGTGTAGCTCGCGTACTGGGTCGCGAGTTTGCGCGGTGCCGCGTGGCAAGGCGCCACTTTGTCGCCTCCACAAACGAAAAGAGAAGCGCGCGCAAAGCGCGTCTCATTCTGAGAGACCATCATGCCGATGGATTACGCGCAGTACCAGGAAGAAGTGAGGGCAGACATCGCGAACGTGCTGAAGCTCGCGGGTTGCCAACCGATTCTGTTTATTGGGTCTGGGTTTTCGCGGCGGTACGCTGACGCGCCGAACTGGGACGAGCTCCTGAAGAAACTCGCAGAGAATTGCCCCAAGGTCGACCATCCTTACGCTTATTACAAGCAGAAATTCCAAGACCAGCCGCGTATCGCGAGCATGTTCGCGGAGGCATATCGAGAGTGGGCGTGGGACGAAGGGCGCGCGAACTTCCCGCCGGAATATTTCGACGAGGCGTTTCCGTCGGAGGTGTTCCTGAAGCAGGCGACGGCCGCGATGCTTCACAATCTTAAGCCGGTGCACGCGGACCTGAAGACGGAACTCAAGGCGCTGCAGGCGATTAACCCACACGCTATCGTAACGACGAACTACGACGAGTTGCTGGAGCCGCTTTTTCCTCAGTACGAGACGGTCGTCGGCCAGACCATTCTGAAACAACCGTATCTCTCCATCGGTGAAATCTTCAAGATTCACGGCTCTGTCGCGGACCCGCTTTCACTCGTACTGACGCACGAGGACTACGAGGCCTTCGAAACGGACAAGAAGTACCTGAGCGCGAAGCTGCTGACCTACTTCGCAGAGCATCCGCTGCTGTTCATCGGCTACGGCGCGAACGACCCCAACATCCGCAGCGTGCTCTACGACGTTGACCGGATGATTCGCGCGAATTTCGCGCTCATCCCGAACATCTACATTCTCGAATGGAACCCTGCGATTGACGAGAACTCGTTCCCCGCCCGAGATAGGGTGCTCGCGGTCGGCGAAAACCGTGAGATTCGGATTAAGAGCATCTCGGCGGCGTCGTTCGAATGGGTCTACGAGGCATTCAGCAGCGGTGGCGCACTTGAACAGGTGAACATGAAGCTGCTGCGGTCACTGCTCGCGCGCACGATTGACCTGGTTCGCAAGGACGTGCCAACCAAGAAGGTGGAAATCGACTTCCAGACGCTCGAACACAAGCTGCAGGAGGGCGAAGGAGTCGCGACGTTGCTCGGCATTACGGCAATCGGGGACCCGGCGAAGGTAAACCTGCATTTTCCGTTCACGCTGACGGAGGTCGCCGAGCAGCTCGGCTATAACGGCTGGAATCCTGCGCATCGGCTTATAGAGCTAGTGGAGGAGCAGACGGGCTTTGACCTGAAGGCCTCCGACAACACGTACCACATCACGATGCGGACGGGGAAATCGAGCAGCACAAACAAGTATTCGCAAGCATGTGTCGACTTGTTAGGAGTGGTGCTACGAGGAGAGGCCTACAAGCTGGCGGCGGATTGCGTCGTTGAGGCGCAGAAGGCGGCATAGACGGATGATGCCGACACACCGCAAGCGCGATGGGGCCGTGTGAGCTTGAATCTGGATTGCTTGTTAGCTTTGTCTGCAGCTCGTACGCGTTGCTTCGCACGAAGTCACGCCCGGAGGTGTTGTAGAGGAATTCTCATGTTACAAACCACAAGGAGCGCCCCCATGAAGCAACCAGGACTCGATGGTCGCCATCGTGACAAAGATGGGAAGATTGACCTGAAGCACGGCAACACGATGAACAAGAACCTGGCGAATCCAATCCCAGGCTTCGGTCCGAGTACGACTCTGAAAGAGATGCGCGACAAGACTGGCAAGGTCAGCGAGAAGGACATCAGGGCGGTTATGGCGAAGAAGCGCGGGGGATGATGCAGCGGGTCACACGGCGGCTTCCGAAGCCGCCGGCCTTTCAACCGTCATAGTCGAATACAAGCCGAATGGCGCTCAGGGAGCACGTGCATCTCAACAACCCGCTGCTCGAATTGACCGACCGAGTCTAACGGTTGGGCGCCAAATTGCCGACGTCTCGACACTTCGCTAACAAACAGATTTCGCGATGGAACACACGCTTATAGTCACCGCTAATGACCTCGAGGATTTCGCTGACATGCGCGAAAGCCAGGCGGCTATTCCCGAGCTGATTTGGTTGCTCGTCAACGAATCGGTGCCGAGCCTGCTCGAGTGTCGCATTCCGTATGGTGACTCGGTCAATCAGCCAGGTTGGGACGGCCTTATCGAAACGGGCACTAATTTCAAGCACTACATGCCAGCAGGCAAGAGTTTCTGGGAAATCGGAACGGGCGATGACCCACAGGGCAAAGCGACCGCGGATTTCAAGAAGCGAACCGAGAGCATGCCGCTCGAAGAACGCCAGAACGCCAGCTACGTTTTCGTAACGCCACGCGCGGCGGGCACAGGTGGCTGGTCCGAACCTGCACAAACGAAGTGGCGAGATGCGCGGAGTCAATCCGGCTGGCAACGAATCATCATCATTGATGGCCAACGTCTGGCGGATTGGCTGCGAGAGTTCCCTGCAGTCGGCAAGTGGCTGTTCAAGAAAATTGGACTGGTTAGGGCCTCGACTGGATTCTCCACGCCGGCGGAGCATTGGGACAACCTCCGACAGGTTTCGAGAGCCGGTGACCCACCGCTCCCCGCGGAAATATTCCTGGTCGGACGCGACAAGGCAGTCACTCAACTCAGACGCCTCTTCGATGGGGAGTCCAGCAAACTCGTGCTTGCAACCGAAAGCGAAAACGATGCCGAGGATTTCGTCGCGGCGTTTTTGGAGAAGCTTGAACCGGTCGAACGGCAGCTTCTATGCGGCCGTTGTCTTTTCGTGCACGATGCCGATGCATGGGCCTCGTTCGCGAACCTCCGGAGTTCCCATGTTCTCGTGGCGAGTCCGAAACTGGACATCCTGCGTGACGAGCAGCTACACATGGCTGCGCAAAAAGGTAAGCATGCGGTCGTAGTACCGGTTTCAGGAGCATGGGCGAGAGCGTCTGCTGACCTAGTTCCATTGCGCAGTCCGTCGGCACATACTCTTTCCAGCACTTTGCGCGATGCCAACTTCGATTTTGACCATGCGAGAGAGTTGGGTGCTGCTGGTGGCTTGAGTCTCTCGGCGCTCAAGCGTTACATCCGTGGCGTCGGTCAATTTCCTCCATATGCCACTTGGGAAAAGGCTCGCGTACTCGCACACGCCCAACTGCTCGGGGCATGGGTCGGCGACAATGAGCATGACCAGAAGGCCGTCGAAACGATGGTGGCACAGCCGTACGCGGACTGGTGCGAGACTGCGCGCGCAGAGACACTGCGTTCAGACACTCCTCTCATCCAGCGGAACGAACGGTGGAGGACGATTTCCCGCGGCGAGGCGTGGTCAGGATTGGGACCAAGGCTCACCGATGCCGACCTCGACCGGTTCCAGTCGCTGGCGGTCCGCGTGCTCAGCGAGGTGGACCCGAAATTCGAACTGGCGACGGAAGAGCACTATCGAGCTGCGGTCTACGGTAAGGTCCTTCTGCATTCAGATGCGCTACGGTCAGGTGTTGCGGAGTCTCTCGCTCTGCTCGGCAGTCGACCGGGCGCCTTGACGTCGTGTTCACACGGTAAAGCAGAGAACGTGGCCTATGCCACCGTACGCGACCTTCTGAACGGCGTTGGGTGGAAACGATGGGCTTCCATGAACAGTCTGTTACCGATGCTCGCGGAAGCTGCACCGGGCGCGTTCATGGCGGCCATTGAAGAAGCACTTCGCGACCTATCGGTGAGCCCATTCCTCGACGTGTTCAAACAGGAGAGCAACGGGTTCGGCGGCTGGAACTACATGACCGGGGTTCTCTGGGGGCTGGAAAGTCTCGCGTGGAATCCAGACTATCTTACGCGCGTTACAGCTATCCTTGGCGACCTTTCCGAAATCGACCCCGGCGGCAACTGGGTCAATCGGCCAAAGAACTCGCTGACCAGCATTTTTCTGCCGTGGCTGCCTCAGACGGCGGCGTCAGTACCTCGGCGCAAGGTTGCCGTTGAAACAATCTTGAAGGAAAGGCCTGCTGTATGTTGGAAGCTGTTGCTCAGCCTTCTACCGACAACTTTCGGCAACACTTCCGGTACCTATAGGCCCACCTGGCGACCCTATGTTCCAGATGAATGGAACGACATCGTTTCGCCCGCCGACAACCTGCAACAGGTTCTCAACTATGCCGAACTGGCTATCGGCGTCGCCGCAAAAGACTTGCCCAAGCTCGTGGAACTAGTTGAGTATCTGCCAGATTTACCGGCCGCTGCGAATTCAGACGTGCTCGCCCTTCTCCATTCGCCAGTGGTGACCGAAGCTCCGGAGGCTAGTCGCTTGCCGCTATGGGAAGCTCTTCTTGCAATTGCAAACAAGCATCGGAAGTTCGCCGATGCGCAGTGGGCGATGCAGTCCGACGCAGTCCAGAAAATCGAAGCCGCGGCGATTGGGCTTGCACCGAGGTCTGCCCAGCTTCTCAACCGGCGACTGTTCACGGAGACAGACATTGACCTGTACGATGAAGGAGATGACTTTGAGGCTCAAGCCCACAAACTCGAGGAAGAGCGTCAACGTATTGTGAAGCAGTTGCTGGACGAAGGCGGCGTCGCCGGCATACTGGATTTTGTCCGCGAAGTTGAATCTCCTCGGAAAGTGGGTTTCGCGCTCGGCAAACTTGCATCATCCGAAATGGACGAGGCGCTGTTGCCGGAATATCTCGAAGCAGCGGACAAACCGCTCTCTGCGCTCATCGCGGCATTCGTCGTCGCGCGACACAATGACCAGCAATGGGTGTGGGTCGATGCGCAGTTGGATGCTGCGTGGTCTGTGGAGCATCGTCTCGCATTCCTGAAGCTGTTGCCGTTCGAGCCCGAGACATGGCGTCGCGCAGAGCGAAGCCTTCACAATGACGTCGGTCGATATTGGCAGGAGGTATCAGTTAATCCATGGCCGCTTGATGAGCCGGCCCTCGTTGAAGCTGTCCATGATTTGCTCTCTCACGGCAGGGCGCTAGGCGCGGTTTCTTGCATAGCTCGTCTCGTCCACAAGAAGGCTACCTTCGCACCTGAACTCGCCCTCAATGCCCTGCTCGAGGCATTGCGCTCCCCCGTCGGACAGGACCGCATTGACCAGTACGCGATACAGGAAATCATTCTTTGGTTACAGGCAAATCTGCCGACAGATTCAGAGGAACTGTTCAAGGTTGAATGGAACTATCTCCGACTTCTTGAGCGTCACCGTGGTCACGGCCCAAAGACGCTAGAGCGCAGGCTCGCATCGGATGCCGGATTCTTCTCGCAACTCATTGCGTTATTGTATCGCTCCGACAAGCCGGAAAAACGCGTCGAGTTGACAAGCGAAGACGAAAACATTGCACAAAACGCGAGCCGACTGCTACGAGGATGGAGAACCATTCCAGGTGGAGAAGACGGCGCGCAGTTCGATGGGCAGCGATTCTCAAGCTGGCTTTCAGAAGTGAAACGACAGACCGATGAAACGGGCCACGTACGCTTTGCGATGAACCGGATTGGTCAAGCCTTGGCGTATGCACCGACCGACCCCGGCGGCCTATGGATTCACAAGAGCCTTGCCGAAGCTCTCAACGCTAAGGATGCCAACGAAATGCGCTCGGGCCTAGTTACTGGCCTATACAACAAACGTGGCGTCCACGGGTTCTCGGCCGGCGCTGCGGAAAGAGAAATTGCTGCTGGTTATCGGGAAAAAGCGGCGCAAGCCGAAGCAGACGGCTTCCATCGTCTCGCGGATTCGATGCGAATCTTGGTTCAAAATTACGAACATGACGCCGCTCGCGAGGAAGAGTCAAATCCGTACAGCGACTGAATCAATCCGCGAAGCCTCGTTTGCGGCCCTCCTCTTGTTTGCCGGTTTCTTCGCAGTCGCGCTACTCTTTGCCGCAGCCTTCGGCTTTCTTGCCTTGCTGACAGAACCAGTTTCCGTCGCAGCCGACTCAGTATCGTCAATCTGGAACCGGCTCCGGTCCTTCGCTGAAGCCAACCACGCGGGCGCACGACCTCGTTCGCTCCAAGTCGCACCGGACTCTGGGTCGCGGTATTTGGCCGGCTGCAGTCCGCGCACGTAATTACCTGTAGTCTTTGCCTTAGTCGCGAGGGGTGGCGTGACGCTCGTGACGCTGCTGTCGACCAAGAATTTGGTGCGGTCTTTCACGTTCGCAATCCATCCCGGCGCACGACCGTGGCCAGACCAGGTTGCACCGCTTTTCGGGTCTCGATATTTCGCCACGGATTGAGCTGACTTCGATGCGGCCTTGGAACCAGCTTTTGGTCCGCGCTTCTTGCGTCCAAGATGCGCGTCGATGTCTGCCGTCGTTAAGCCGTGTTGTTCCATCAAGCCGCGAATAGTTTCGAGCACGGCCGACGATTGCTTTGCAACAATAGCGTCGGCTTGCGCTTGCAGCTTCTTCAGTTTTGCCTGGATTTGTTCGAGTGTTGCCACTGCGGCAGCTCCTGCTGTTGTCAATGTTCGCACTATGCCATGCGCCGGCCCTAGGGGATAGGATGACTGACCAAAGCGGAAACTCGAAATCCACGCCTTGTGGCTTCACGCGTCCGCTATATATTCTGTGATAGAGACCTGAAATACTGCCAAAGTTTTTATCCTACAATACCATTGCAGCGATGACCTCATCGGTTTCCAAGCGCTCATGCGGACCGCACTGTCATTGCTTCACGAGGACTACGGATATGCAATACGTCGATGGGGATGGCAAGTTGCACGATAATCTGGATGATTCGGAAGTCTGCACGCTCGATGAGGACCTAGCCGAACAACTGAAGACGAACGCAGCGCAGCTCTACGAAATCGAGCACGCGAGTGACATCTTGCTACGCCAGAAACGACTAGCTCTCCAGATAAGAATGTACCTTCTTGTATTTCTCGTCTACGGTACGGTTTGTTGGGTAGCGTTGTTCTGGTTTCCAAGATTGTCATACACAATCCCTGTAAAGGTTGGCTTTCCCGCGATTGCGCTAGTCCTGGGTACACTCATCTATCTTTGCACCCAACGAATCGCTGAAATAACACTCGACCTAGAAGAGTTAATTCGGCTAAGGTTCGCTCAAACCGAAGCCATCAATCTAGGCAAATTGCTCTTGGCTTCGGAGGACCGGTCGTGAGCGATATCGACGATAAGCTCCGAGCTCTCGCTAAGTTGCAAGGGCTTGCCGCTGTAACTGCTAAAACGGTCAAACGCATTCTTCCGTCAGCACGGAGTGTGTCCCAGCAGAAAACCGAAGTGGTCTGTGGACTCTTCTTGTTTTTTCTAGCCGGTACCGTCGGAAGCTTGGGTATGAACTTTTTTAAAGTCATTCCGTCCGACGTAAGTCTTGCACTTTTCCTGCCGTGTATCTTGGGCATGGGGTTGACGGGAGGTATCTTTGGGTGGCGGCTCGTTCCACGCAATCGTCGACTCGAGCGAGAGGAAAACCAAGAACTCATGAGGGACGAGATTGAGGATATCGAGCGTAAGAGCGAATCCAAGTTCAAGAGAGCTTTCTCAACAAAAAAAAGCGCTGCCGAAAGTGAGATTTTCATCGAACATGGCAAGCAACTGAATGAGTTGGCTATGGAAATGCGCCGGATACGCTTTCAGGCTCTTGCGGGAATTGTGGCTACTGAAGACCAGCACGTACGGCGCGACACACCTTCAATCGCAGGCTCCACGCGCGACACTGTTCCGCGCTTACCACCAAAAACAGATGCGCAACCGATTGACGCGCCTTTCGTGCAGATACGGCCCCAACCAGTTGCCGAACACATACATGCGCCGAGACTTTCGCCTAAGCCGAGGCTTGACGGGAACAGAAACGATTGGCGTTAAAAGCTTATTGTCGTGGTCGGGGGATTGTTCCGCTTCATGCGTACCCGAGTGCAAATTCTTCGGTAGGCGTTGCGCTAATGCTGACCAGCATTCAGTAGCATCCAAATCTGAAGCGACGGCGACCCCGAGAGGATTCGTGCAAACACCGCCCGGCAACGAACGCACGTGTAGTGCTCTTCCACCCGCACATCTTTCACTGCGCCGGCGCCGTTGAGGGTGAGGTCTTGATGCGGAGGTTCGCCCGCGGACTTCCCGTAGAGGTCAGCACATCGCGCGCAAGGTTGAATCCAAAGGTCCATTCGCAGTAGTCGATATTGGGGGCTGCTCAGGCAGCAAGACGACGCTCGTAGTATGGCCGGTCGCGGTCATCCAGAATTGCGTACGATGCGTCCAGGTTTTTAGGGTTCGGATTGAGCCACGCATCGATGTTTTCAGGCTTTATCGGAATGATGCAGCGGTCATGCCCTACTGCAGCAATTTCTGGCGGAGGGTCGTCTGTGATTGCCGCGAATGACAACAGGTCCGGCTGGCCTAGCGAAGTCCATCTTGACCACAGGCAGGCGACCAGCATCTCATGCTCGGGATTGGGCTTGAACTCAAGGACGACGTTTTCGTCCTCCTCGCCTTCCGCCAGTTCACGGCCGTCCATTTTCGCCTTGCTCACGTTCTCGTAGAAAACGCTGGCTACGAGGATTCCGTGCGAGTGACCGAAGAGCGGTTTCCAGAAACCTTCGAGATTATCGCGGCGCGCGTTATAGGTGCCGGGGTACTTAACGTCGTACGAGGCCGGTTTGCCAGCGACACGACACTGGTAGCGCATTGGTTTGATGACGCGTTGGCCATTTTCCATAACCATGACCAGTGCGTAGTGTCCTGGGAAAATGCGCGAATCGCGTGCCTTGGGTTCGGTCCGTTGGATATCGTCCAGCTTCCCTTTTGTCCACGCGATTTTGTCGGTGGCTATTCGCTGGCTTTCGGTGGCTGCCTTCGTGACCTTCGTCTGAAGTGTGCGTTCTGCGTCTGCTAGCCGGGCACGTTGCTTGAACAGGTCTTGCTCGAACTTCGTCACCTGGTCTGCGTTGAATATATCGATGAGAGCCTTAATCTCGAATTCGTCCGCCGATTGCGGCTTGGAAAACGCATCTTCCATCGCTTTCGGAATCTTCACTTTGCTGCCCTCGGCTCGCTCGAAGAATAGGCGTGCGAATTCCTTGATGCTCATCGTCGCACCGAACATCCGTACGAACTTGCGATAGTCAGCCAGAATCTGCGCCGAATAACACATATGAACCTCCCGTTTTCGTCCCATGATAATCCCGCCTCACGGGCAATCGGCTCAATAACGAGTGACCGCAGTGGCGTATCACTTTTGAGCCAGCAAACAGCACCGCCGGCGCACGCGAGTCGGCCATTCTGGTAGGCATGCACGGTGGACGCTGGCATCAATCGGCTTTTGAGCAACCGAGGCTGCGGCAGTTCAAGAGGATGTCGTCCACAACCGGCGCCCACTTGGTTTGCTGCCGCAAGACCCGACCAGTTAAACAAGGTCCCTTCCCTGGCAACGTTTGGGGGAAGGTATCGAGTGCGGCCCCCCCGCGTTACCAAGTCGGTGCAGGAATGTACGAATTCGGGCAAGGCCTCGAGGAGAAGTTCCTCACCAAATCGCAACCCCGCGTGAGGCTGAAAAAGTGCTCTCCGGCGTTCCTGCGAATTGCCAGACATATTAATCATATGACCAATACCCCGATTCGGATTTTAGGGAGGAATGCAGTGACGCGGCAAGAGCCCTCCTTTAGTATGAGGAGTTGAAGGGCCTTACGTTTCTCGCTTGTACTCAGGCGAGCTTTGAATACTTCGATTGTGGTTTTCAAAGTGGAGACCGTCGTGGATACAAATCAAGGTGAAAGTTCCTCGTCGGATTCTGGCCCGAAGTCGCAACCCGCATCGCCGGACACCTCCGCTGACTCGACAGACCCCGCATCGACTACACCGCCGGAAGGAACGGCAACCACCAATGAGCCGTCTCCCGAAAGAAAGAAGCGAGCCATTCTCTCTGCGTGGGCGTCGGGCGCACGCCAAATAGGAATGGCATTTCTCATTATGGGCGTGATTTTTGGGGTGCAGAACTGGCTGGCGAATTCTAGTTTTGCGGAGTACCTACGTAACATTTCCTTCCCATGGTTCGAAGCGTTGCTTCCCGGCACAACCAGGGACCGGATGCCCGTTGTGGTGGTCGACATAAGCCTCATCTCTGGCGGCACGTTGGCGCAGCCCATGAAGCGAGAAGCTTTGAAGCTGGTTATTGACCAACTTCATCAGGCGCAAGCGAAGGTCGTAGGAATCGACATTGATTTTTCACCCACATCTAAGGGCTGGGTTGTACGAGATGCTGAAAAGGGCGGTATAGCCGACCCGGAGTTCTTCCAGTATTGCCTCGACATGAGTAAGGATATGCCCGTTTTCCTGGGTGTCTATAGAACCAGGAAACAGCCTCCGGAAAGTCGAATGAACTTGCCAAAGTTCAATGTTCTAGGAGCTTACATTGGTACCGAAAAAACCCCTGATGGGACCACGAAAACGCGCGTTCAACGGTTCTATCCAGACAGCAAGGGTACGCCGGTGCTACCTTCGATGGGCTATGCTCTCGCCTTGGCCTATTCTCAAAGAGCTGGTGTTGCGTTGCCTCAGTCTGAGGGGGCACTTGATGACTTCGTTGAGCCTCTTGATGGAAATTCTCGAGGACAAGTGGGCAATTTCAGTAAGGTAGACGAGATAGGTCTGCGGGAAGGTGTTTATCTCAATACAGACAAAAGCGGAAATCTGGAGGTCGCCGGGATTACGCCTCATTACGTAAGAGACCGGATAGTCCTAATAGGGGACTTGGACCTTAAAGCTTCCCGGATGGATAACTCCAACGATTCGTTTTTTGCACCCGGCAGCGACAGACTTCCGGGCGTTCTCTATCACGCAGTGGCCGCTTATACCTTCGCATTCGAGCCTGTTTATGAATTCAAGGAGCGCACCCGGGTATGGTTGGACCTGTTACTTGGCTGCGTTTTTTTATCCACTGTAGCGCTTCAGGTCTATTTTGAACATTCGGCGAAACCGCGAGGGAAAGTTCAGCGGTTCCTGGAGCAACGCGCGCTTTTAATAGCGATGCTCATGCTAATTGGAATCGCGATTGCGTCGATGAGAGCGTTCAGTGTGATGTGGCTGGATGCCCTATGGATTTCGCTCGGGTTATTTGCCCACTACCTGATGCCGCAGCAGGTCAAGGAACTGTTTCCGCGCCTTGGTGTCCTCCATTCGGAGGAGTCCTCGAAATGAACAACAAGCGATTGGCAATTTTTCTCGGAGCAGCCGCCTTGCATTCGGTGAACAGTTTTGCTCAGACAACGCGAAACGCGCAGGTCGTAGCGGGTGGATATGTTGCGGTCGTGTCCGAAGTTAAGGATGGGATTTGCGAATCATGTCCGACCTATCATACGGAGAAACACGCGGCGCTTCATAAGGATTCGAGACTGAAAGCCGATGATGAAGTGCGATGCTTCAGCCCCGCTTACGCCAAAGCCAACTACGTGACGAAGGACGGAACACCAATTGAAGGAGGCGCTTTTATCGTAAAAGGGGAGGCTTGGCGACCGGTAGGCAATGCGGGGTCGCCCGAAGATAATGACTTGACCGAACCTCGAATGGGAGTGCAAGCGTCGAACCACGCTGACGGAGGCGTCACGATGTCAACGGACCCAGCCAAAGTCGCCGATGTTGAGCAAGAAGCGCAAGACCTCCAGGCTTCTCAGCAAGTTACTTCGTCGCAACAACACTCGACCCAAATGAAGTTTCACGACCACGCAGAGGTTTTGAACCTTGCAAATTTGGCGCTCGCTAGCCGCGTGCGCAAATCTCTTGCAAAGGCTAAGGGAATTTCTGTACAGAATATTTCGGTGCGCGCACAAGGCGGGCAGGTTATTCTGGGGGGTACAGTCCCAGAGCAGCCGCAACTGGAGAAGGCTACAGAGGTCGCGAAGGGTGTAGCAGGTGTAACTTCGGTTAGAAATACCTTGGTGGTTCACCCTCTAGGCAATTAATCGAATGGGTTATTGAGCACCTTGTGCGCTGTCACGCCATCACGGTGGTTCCTGACCTAGCGGTAGTTATCGTAACGGGGAGATTGAAAAGTCAACGCAAGGTCGATGCTGTTTCGAATTCCAAGATGGCGCTATCAATGGAAATTGCGGCTCACTGATGGCAGCTCGCCGAGGAGGTATGACATATCGATAAGATGTTGCGCGACAAGGTGCCGTACTTCGCCTTCGCACTGCCATAGACCCAGCACACCGAGCAACGATGCGCCGAGCACTTCCTTGCGCTGCCGCTCCAGCACCTTGGGCCAGATGATGACGTTGACGTTGCCCGTCTCGTCTTCGAGGGTGATAAAGATGACGCCTTTTGCCGTCTCTGGCCGCTGTCGCACGGTAACGATGCCGCATCCGCGCGCGAGCCGGCCGTTCCCGTAGGTATGCAGGGTGGACGCCGGCATCAACCGGTTTCCGAGCAACTGGGGCCGCAGCAGCGCGAGAGGATGTCGTCCGAGCGTCAGACCCATCGACTGATAGTCGCCGACAATATCGTCGGCTTCAGAGGGGGTGCCGAGTGCCGGCGTTTCGTCTTCGACTTTCGCTGCCGCCAGCATGTCCTTGTCCGGCACTGCGGCGACCGACTGCCACAGCGCTTCGCGCCGGTTGCCAGCAAGCGACGACAGTGCGTTGGCCGCAGCGAGCACCTGCAGGTCATGACGGTCCAGTTGGGCGCGCCGGGCGAGGTCAGATACGGTCGTGAACTGACGTATCGCGCGTGAATTCTCGATACGTTCTGCGGCACCGTCGCGCATACCCTTGAGCAGAGACAGGCCCAGTCGGACCGCCGGGCGCGCGGCTCCGTCTATCGGCTCAAGGGACGAGTCCCAGCCACTTATGGTGACATCGACGGGGAATACCTGAACGCCATGCCGCGTCGCATCCTGAACGAGTTGCGACGGTGAGTAAAAACCCATCGGCTGGCTGTTCAGCATCGCTGCGAGAAACGCTTCCGGCTCATGACGTTTCAGCCAGCTACTCGCGTACACCAGCAGTGCGAAGCTGGCCGCATGACTCTCTGGAAACCCGTATTCGCCAAAGCCGAGAATCTGCTGGAAGATGCCGTCCGCAAATGCCTTGTCGTATCCGCGCTCGGTCATCCCGTTGACGATTCGGTCGTAGTATTTGTCAAGACCACCCTTGCGTTTCCAGGCCGCCATCGCCCGTCGCAACTGGTCCGCTTCGCCCGCAGTGAAGCCAGCGGCCAGCATTGCCACCTGCATCACCTGCTCCTGGAAAATCGGTACACCTAGCGTTCGACCGAGCGCAGTTTCGAGGGCCTTGCTGGGGTAACTCACAGGCTCGAACCCCTGGCGACGCTGAAGATACGGGTGAACGGCACCACCCTGGATGGGACCCGGGCGGACAATCGCCACCTCGATAACGAGGTCATAAAACGTGCGGGGCTTAAGCCTCGGCAGCATGCTCATCTGCGCTCGCGATTCAATCTGGAAAACGCCCACAGTGTCCGCGCGAGAAATCATCTCGTACGTTTCCGGGTCTTCTGCGGGTATGTCCTGCATCTCAAATTGTTCACCTCGCTGGTCCGATACGAGGTCGAGCGCTCGACGGATTGCTGAGAGCATGCCGAGCGCAAGCACATCGATTTTCAGCAACCCCAGCGACTCGAGGTCATCCTTGTCCCATTGAATCACGCTGCGGTCGACCATCGCGGCGTTTTCAACAGGCACCAGGCGAGTGAGCTTTCCGCGACTGATGACAAAGCCGCCTGAGTGCTGGGACAGATGGCGAGGGAAACCGAGCAGTTGTGACGCAAGCGATGCCCACAGCTGAATCAGTGGCGTCTCCGGGTTCAGACCGGACTCGGAAAAGCGGTTGAGGAGGTCCTCCTTGCCATCGAACCATTGATGGCTCTTGGCCACCGCATCGACAATCTGCGGGTCGACGCCCAGCGCCTTGCCGGTTTCGCGAAGGGCGCCGCGCGGACGATAGGTCGACACGGCTGCCGCTATCGCGGCACGGTCACGGCCGTATTTCCTGTAGATGTATTGAATCACCTCTTCCCGTCGCTGGTGTTCAAAGTCGATATCAATGTCGGGCGGCTCTCCGCGCTCCTTCGAGATAAAGCGCTCGAAGAGCATGTTGCCTCGCGCCGGGTCGACTTCCGTCACGCCCAGGCAGTAACAGACCGCCGAGTTCGCGGCCGAGCCCCGACCCTGACACAGGATGTGCTGGCTACGGGCGAAGCGGACGATGTCATAGACCGTCAGGAAGTACGGCTCGTATTCGAGCTCCCTGATGAGTTCGAGCTCGTGTTCAATCTGCTCCAGCACGTCGTATGGGATGCCGGATGGAAACCGGCGGCGGGCGCCAATATAGGTCTCCTGCCGCAGGTAAGCGGTCGGCGTGATGCCCTTTGGAACCAGTTCGTCCGGGTACTCATAGCGCAGCTCGTCGAGCGAGAACGTGCAACGCGACAGGATGTTCGTCGTCTCTGCGAGCGCGTATTCCGGATACAGGTTCGCGAGACGCAGGCGGGGACGCAGATGCTGCTCCGCGTTGGGAGAGAGGTCGTAGCCACATTCCTGCACCGGCCTGCCCACACGGATGGCGGTCATCGTGTCCTGTAACGGTTTGCGCGAGCGCACGTGCATCACCACCTGGCCGAGTGCGACGACCGGAATGCCACGGCAGTCGGCGATGTATTCGACGGCTCCCCGGTGAATATCGTCCATGGCCCGTTGATGCAGCACAAGGCCGCACCATGCGCGACCGGGAAATGTCTGTTCGAGCCACTCGAGCTGGACGTCGAGCACGTCCTCCTTCGCCGGGAAATGCGGTATCAGTATCGCGAGACAGTCCGGCACGCCGCGAAGGTGGCTGCTCTCCGGGTCTGGACGCGACAGGTCATGAGGTGTGAGCCGGTACGTGCCTTTCGGTCCGCGCGTGCGGGCAAGCGTAATGAGTTCGGAAAGGTTTCCGTATCCCTCACGGTTCTGGGCGAGGAGGATGAGACCGAACGTCGGCGAGCCATCGGCATTGACGAGCCGGAAGTACGAGCCAACAACGAAGGGGAGGTTCGCCTCCTTCGCGGCGACGTGCGCCCGCACGATTCCGGCAAGCGAGCATTCGTCAGTTATCGCCAGACCCGAGTAGCCGAGTTGCGCCGCGCGTTGGGCCAGCTCCTCCGCGTGCGAAGCACCATGCAGGAATGAGAAATTCGAGAGGCAGAACAGCTCGGCATACGCCGGCAGAGTGGTGAAGGTCGCGTCCATGGCATGTCATCCCGACAGGCCATGAAGGAACCCACTTTGTTTCTCTTCCCCCGGTACACCGCTGCCATCTGCCAGCTCACACGAGCGTATCGGTCGCGATATCGCGAGAGGCAACGTCGGCAAGTGAACGGCGAGGAAGACGCGCATGTCGGGAAAACAGAACTGGACTGGGTTGAAGGGAAATCGATAGAGGCGCTGCGCTGGACGGCCCTCGTCGTTTCACAATGTCGACGCTCAGGCCGTCAACTGATGGTCTTAAAGTCAATCGCAGGAGCGCTGGCGACGAATCCTGCGCGGTGGCGAGCGGCCTGACCATCACGAAAAGCGTTTCAGACGACTGCGCGGCCAGGTGCAGTCGTCTGAGCGATGACGCTTTCGCGTACTCCGTCCAGAACACCACCGCGGCGCAACTGCCTGCGCGGAGAATCTGCTCAACCGACCACAACGCGTCTCCCGTCTTCGCCGCATCCACGCGAAACACCCGCTCGACAGGAAGGCCGATGTGGCGCAGCCCCAGTCCGTTGAGGGCATGGGGTGGCTGCACAAATGCGACCGGACGGATACCGGCCTTGCAGAGCCCTGGCTGCAGCAACCGCAATTCACCCGTACCGGCTTGCTGGACCAGCAGGTCGACCAGCGCCCCTACGGGCCATCCGCCGCCAGGCAGCTCCGCCGACAGCGCGGGATACCCGGTTTCCAGAAACCGCCCACGCCCGCGCGCGAGCTGGGACGCTCGCCACAGAGACGGGTGAATCTCCTCAGCGGGAACGGTAGCGGTGGACATGGGGAGGTAAAAAAACTGTATATTTATACAGTATCGTACACGCAATCTTGCGGCAGCGAACTGGCACTTTTAATCGAGGTCTGACTCATGGATGCACGCGTTCGGCAGGCCGGCCATCCGATGCCCGAGCTGGCCGCCTTCGTGGCAAAACTACGCTCAGCCTTCGGCGACGAGGCCATTGACGACGCGGTGAGGCGTGGGAAAAACGGTGAGCCTGTCTTTTTCGCATGCGAAAATGGCCATGCCGTAGGGACAGCAATGCCGGCGAGCGATAAGGTCTGGCAGGTCGATGACGCTGTTCGCGACCGACATTACTGCTCTGGTTGCGACGGTGAATGCGTCGGTCTGGGAGTCCGGTGCAGTGACTGGTTAAAGCGAGGCAACAGGGAGAAGGAACGGTGAGATTTTCTGGATGTGTTTTGTTGCTGCTCGGCTTCACGTCCTCTGCATTTGCAACTCAGGAGTACAAGGAAATCTGGAATCCGCCGGAAGCAAGGGGCGCTTCGCTTGAGCACCCGGCGACCGCGCACAGGTCCGCGAAGCATTCAGGTGGCGTACGACACATCGCGAAGGCGCGGGCTCACCGGGCGCCGGTGCCAAAGCTAGCAATGAAGCCGGGCAACACGCGGGACTTCTCTGACATCCCGCGCCAGATAACGCCCGAGGGAAATGTGCTTCGGGTTGATTCCCGCAATACGGCTGCTGAGGTCACGCGCTGATGGAGCCAGAGCGGTACAACGGCTACAAGGTCTGGGGACATGCCATCCTGCAGCAGGAAGACATCCTGATGCGGGAACGCTATGCCGCAAGCGGGACCATCTTTCAGAATGGCAAGCTTGTTGAGGCATCCGGCGTGCTGGGTCATTTCGATACACAGGGCGAGGCGCAGCAGGCCGGACTCGCCTGGGCGCGTGCATGGATAGATATTCACGGTTAGACAAACAGTTATCAGGAAGATGATGTCCGGTGCGCATTCCTTGACCCGCGAACAGGCTGCATCCCTGCGCTGCTATCTTGCCGTCAGTGACCTTGCTGCCTATGCATTAGACGGGAAACAGTTGTCACCCGAATCACTTGTTGAATCCGCGCGCATATGGCTTGCGCGCAATGCGTGTCACGCCAGCTGGTTCGAGAGACTCACAATTGCAATAGAAGCGCAGACTGTTGCCAAAACCGTGCTCGAAGCTGATGTGAAGAGTGGCGACGACATCCAGCCTGCTCGGCTCTTCACCGACGCGATGACGGTCAACTACGCAGACCCTCTCGTTGCGAAAGTCTGGCGTCGATGCAGCCGGTCGGACGATACGTGAGGGATGTCCACCTCTCTGGTGTCGGTACAAGAGTTTGCAAACCAAAGACGACCCGACTACTCCCAATCGTGGATTGCACAACCACTCAATGCAAAGTTTGGAAAATCGTTTCCAACGCCCTATCCTGAATCTTTAAGCAGCTATCAAATCGGCTGTCTCTCCGGGTACCCCTGCGGGTAACTCCTTTGGGCATTTTTCAATGCGCGGTGGACGCGCATCACCTTTGATATTGAGACGCACATGGAACCAGCGATGGCGCTTGCAATAATGTGTGCATTCTCAACAGAAAACGAAACAGATGCGCTTCGGGCCATGGTCAAGCTGGCACGGGTTCTTGCGGACCTTAACGGAAAGATTCCTGCTGAAGACTGGGAGTCGTTGGTCGAAGCCGGAGCGGCACTCTGGAATGCTGCGATGGGTGATTACACTGCCGAACAACTGACTGCGGACGCCTTGCGACGTGCGCGGCGTGGATAGCTTTTCAACGCCCGGGCCAGGCACGAAGAGCGGGCAAGGTCTGCGTAGACACAGCGTAACGTGACTGCAAGCCGTCAATTGACGAGTCAGGACGAATCGCCTGTCTCTCCAGTTACAGCCTTGAAAGCTACGAATCGACTGTTTATGGTACCGCCGAGGATGAACTGTATCTCTGGCTAACCTTGGACAGACGACCGCGTTAGCGTTCGCAACCCGTAGAGAAGTACATCCGAACCAGTCAGGCTTTTAACTCACACCCGTCGTAGTACACCAAAGCCCGCTCATCATACGTTTCGTTCGCAGTGCTATCTGCGTGGCTGGCGTATTCCGAATGGAACTGCCTTGACTTCCTTGATGGACCAGCTATGACGTAGCTTTAGCATCGGTGACATTCCATGCCATCCGGCATACCGGCATCGGGCCGCACACGAGGAGCATCGCGTGCGGTTCAATACATACGTATGTCTACGGACAGGCAGGAATACTCGCCCGTCGTTCAGCGCAGTGTCAATGAAGAGTACGCACAGAAGCATGGCCTCAACATTGTGGGCGTGTATGAAGACTCAGGCATAAGCGGACTTACGTTGCGCGAGCGGCCGGCGCTCATGCGCCTCCTGCTTGACGTGCAGAAACCGAAACGGCGGTTCGACGTAGTCCTGGTCTACGACGTGAGCAGATGGGGCAGATTCCAGGACGTCGACGAGAGCGCCTATCACGAATATCTGTGCCGGCGTGCCGGCGTAGACGTCCGATACTGTGCAGAAAACTTCGAAAACGATGGCAGTCCGGCATCGTGTATTTTCAAGACTGTAAAAAGGGCAATGGCCGGCGAGTTTAGCCGTGAACTGTCAAAGAAGGTTTTCCTCGCGCAATGCCTCGGCGCCAGTCGCGGGTTTCACGTGGGAGGTCGACCTGGTTACGGACTCCGACGTCAACTGGTAGACGCCGAGCGACGCGTCAAGTGTGTACTTGAGCGCAACGAATATAAGAGCGTTCAGGCGTACCGAACGGTGATGGCACCTGGTCCGGCTAATGAAGTCGCCCTGGTGCGGAAACTCTTCGAGTGGTTTGGTAGGGACAAACTTTCTGCCGAGCATATCGCCCAACGTCTGAACAGCTTCGGGATTTGCAACGACTCCGGCAGACCCTGGCAAGCCCAGAGCATCCTGCGAATACTTCGAAGCGAACGTTACATCGGCACGAACATCTACAACCAGACCTCGTCAAAACTCGACGGCAGGTGGATGCGGGTACCGTCTTGCGAATGGGTGCGTTTGCCTGGCGCCTTTGAAGCGATAGTCGACAGGAAGGTTTTCGATGCCGTCCAGTGTCGCATGGCTGCCCGTCGATATCAGTCGAGCGCCGAAGAGGTCGCGCTGGGTCTGAAGAAGCTGCTCGCACGAACCGGAATTCTGAGTCAGAAGACAATCAGGAAGGATGCACGCGCGCCGTCGATTGAAGAGGTAATGAGGCATTTTGGAGGGCTCATCGACGCCTACAAGGCAATTGGATACGAATCGCGATGGAGCTTCGAACACTTTTATCGCAAGCGGGTCGCTCTCGACCTGGAGCGTCGCTGCATGGAAATCATATTGGCGGAGTTGCGCAGTGCAGGCCACAGCGCAGAGTATGAGCCGCACACTTCGACGATGTGCGTTAATGGAGAGCTACGCGTGCAGATAGTGACCAGAACCACGCGCTTCACCCCAACCAGGAGCCCTTTCTGGACCGCACGCTGGCCCGATTGCTTTCCTGTTGACGTACTGGTGTTTGGTCGCACCGACGCGGAGGCTACTGAATATCTCGATTTTCACGTCTTTCCCCGTGGGGTTCTGAAACCCGGTGAGGAGGTCATCCTGTTCAAGGATGACAGCTCGCGCTTTGGTGCGTTTCGCCATCCTGACCTGAAGGTACTGTTGGGCATGGTTGCTCGCCGACCGCTGGAGGTTATCAATGAAAAGCAGCTCAGTCATCAACGTGGCACTGGACAGCGTAAGAATCCTGAATCCCCGCGTTCGCGCAAAGCGACAGCATCAGGGCATCATTGACAGTATCGCCGCCGTAGGGCTGAAGAGACCCATCACCGTAAGCGTAAGCGCTCTCGGTAACCCCGGACAGCCATACGACCTGGTCTGCGGCCAGGGACGCATGGCAGCGGTCCACGCGCTGGGTCATACGGAAGTGCCTGCTCTTGTCATCGACGAGGACGAAGACGAATGCCTTGTGCGGGGTCTTGTCGAGAACGTTGCCCGACGGAACCATACGCCACAGGAGCTACTACGGGACATCGAATCCCTGAAGAAGTCAGGTCTCACGGACGATGGGGTCGCAGACAGGACAGGGCTCTCTGTCTCCTATGTGCGGGATGTACTGACGTTGCTGGAGCATGGTGAAGACCGGCTTCTTGAAGCTGTTGAACGCGGGTCCTTGCCTATCGGTATCGCGATGGAAATCGCCCGATGTGACGAACCGGATATGCAGAAGGCGTTGGCCAGTGCCTATGCTGGCGGAACATTGAAAGGCAAGCAGCTTAAGGTGGTTCGCCAGCTCATCGCACGGAGGGCTTCGGCCGGGCGCGCATTGCAGGCGTCGGGGACGCATGGTAACCCCAGGACCAAGCGACTGTCCCCCGAGCAACTCCAGAAGCTATATGTTCAGGAGACGGCTCGCCAGAAGATTCTGGTAAAGCGGGCGGAGCTGACGCACTCACGGCTGACCGTTCTGATTGAGATGCTTCGTGTCTTGCGTGCTGACGCCGAGTTCGTCGCGCTCCTGAAGCAGGAGGGCTTCACTACTGTACCGGAAGCGGTCGAACAGCGGATTCGCAGGGAGATATCGTGAACGATGTCATCGTGTCTACGAAGAGCGCACTCAAGGTTGCCTTCGAACCTGAAACCATCGTTCTTGCTCTGGACGTTCTGAAGACGGGCCGGCCACTCGTTCCGACGGTATTTACCTCTAAAAAATTCCTGCAGGTAGTCGCCTCCATTGCGGCCATCGGCCTCGTTGAGCCCGTAGTAGTTATCAGGGACGAGGATGGAAGGTTTCGAGTGCTTGATGGACGTATGCGAGTGGAAGCCCTACGACGTCTCCAGAAAAGCGAAGTGCTCTGTCTGGTCGCGACCGACGACGAAACGTACACGTATAACAAGCACATTAACAGACTCACCACAGCCCAGGACTGCCGGATGATTGCGAGGGCTATCGAACATGGCGTGCCCAGAGAGCGCATTGCGGCGGTGTTGGGAATCGACACGGAAACGGTGCGTCGCAGGTCAACCCTGATGAACGGCATATGCCCTGAAGCATACGAATTACTTGCATCGAAGGTTTGCCCCGGGACCACTTTTGCAGCACTTGGGCGCATGACGGCCATGCGACAACTCGAGGCTGCAGAACTGATGTGCGGTCAGAACAACTTCGGTTCGACGTTCGCGAGAGCAATCCTTGCCGCATCGACTCCTGAGCAACTGGTCACGAAGCGCCGTTCGGCTCAACACACTAACAGTGAGTTGGCGGCGCAGCTTGCCCGGATGGAAAGGGAACTGGGAAAGCTGCAGATTCGGGTCGGAGGAATGGAGGAGATGTACGGCATCGAGCATCTTCATCTCGCTGTTACGTCCAGTTATATCGCGAACCTCATGCGCAACGCGTCAGTAGCGACATGGCTACGATTACGCTATCCGGAATATTTTGCCCAGATGGAGCGAAGCGCGAAACAGATGGAGTCGGCAAAAGAGCCTCGCCGGACCATGAAACTGCCATATGAACGCAAGTCAAAATCGTTACCCGCGACGCTTCCGCCTGGTTGAATTCGAGACGATGCAACGTTTGCGATTGAAACATACAGGGAGCAGTAATGTCGCGCTCGGCCAAATGCTCTACTTCCCTCGCGGGCACGTCGGCTGCGCAATACGTGCGCATGTCTACTGATTACCAGCAGTATTCAACCGAAAGCCAGAAACGGGAAATTTCCGCATTCGCGGCGTCGCAGAACATCACCATCGTCGCAACCTACGAAGACGCCGGAAGGAGCGGTGTGACGTTGCGTGGCAGGCCTGCGCTCTCGCAACTGCTCGAGGACGTACAAAGTGCGACGCGGGTCTTTGACGTATTACTCGTTTTCGACGTTAGCCGATGGGGGCGGTTTCAGGACGTCGACGAAAGCGCGCACTACGAATACATGTGCCGCCAGGCCGGCGTCCAGGTCGTCTATTGCGGAGAGAGTTTCGTCAATGACGGTAGTTCAGCATCGAACCTGATGAAAACACTGAAGCGCGCGATGGCGGGCGAATATAGCCGTGAGTTGTCGCGCAAGGTCTTCGTAGGCCAATGCAGGTTGGCGGCGCGAGGATTCTGGCAGGGCGCGCCGCCGGGCTACGGGTTGCAGCGAATGCTGGTGGACGCGGCCGGTAACGCGAAGGGACGGCTTGGGCATCTTGAACACAAGAACATCCAGACCGACAGGGTTACCGTAGTGCTCGGCGCAGACCATGAGGTCGCACTGGTTAGGCGTATCTATGACTGGTATATCGGGGAGCGCATCGGAGCCCGCAAGATTGCTGCCAGACTCAATTCCTTCGGCATCTACAACGGCCATGGGCGCCCGTGGAACGCCCAGCAAATCGACGACATCCTGACCAACGAGAAATATACCGGGACAAACCTTTACGCGAGAACCTCGAAAAAGCTCAGCGCGGATTGGAGAAGGAATCCTCCAGCAGAATGGGCTCGCTCTGTCGGTGCGTTTCCTGCGGTGGTCGACCGTGCAACATTTGACACCGTCGCTCGCATACGAGCCCATAAGACGCAATTTCTCGGCGATGACGAGTTGCTGCGATTGCTCGACGAGTTCGTGAATTCTGCACCACTTGTAACCGTAAAAACTATTGATGAAGAACCCTCCCTGCCTGCGAGTCAGACGTACGCGAGGCGATTTGGAGGGATTCTCAATGCCTATTCACGAATTGGCTACGAGCCCGGCTACCACGGCGCACCTCCAGAGGTGTTCAGGGCTACCCGCCGTGCTCTCAAGGAGTGTGTCGACGGCACTGTTGCCGAGCTCGAAGAAGCAGGCCGACAAATAGAAGTTTCAGCAGACAACTGCACTATCCGCGTGGGCGGTGAGCTTGTAATCAAGTTCGTGGTCCGGTCGATTCTGCACTACGACCGCCGTAGCCCAAGGTGGAAGGTCCGCTGGCCCATCCTCTCTTCGCCTGATTTTCTGGTCATAGCCAGATTGGACTCCGCCTATGAAACGCCGATTGACTTTTATGTTTTCCCGAGAGGAAGCCTGACACCTGGCCAGGAGGTTGCTGTGTCGTTTGGTACAGGACGCAGTGAACCCCTGGAGATGTTCCGCTTCCCCGACAAGACCATTCTGCTTGAACTAACGGCGCGAAGCCGGTTGGAGGCAATGTATGGAAACGCCGCTCCCCAGCCTGATTGAGAGCATCCCCGTGGACCACATACGCATCCTGAATCCCCGGGCACGTAGCAAACGCCAACACCAGGCGATTATCGAAAACATTGCATCTGTCGGGCTGAAAAAGCCGATTACTGTCACAAGGCGCGCTGGCGAGGAAAATGGAGATGAATATGACCTCGTTTGCGGCCAGGGTCGACTTGAAGCCGTGCAGCTACTCGGCCACGTCACGATACCAGCGCGCATCGTGGATAAGGCGGAAGCCGAGTGTTTGATGATGAGCCTCGTCGAAAATATCGCGAGGCGTAACCACACACCGCAGGAGCTACTCCGTGACATTCAGAATCTCCGGCAGTCCGGGTATACGGACGACATAGTTGCCGGAAAGGTCGGACTTGCTCCCGCGTATCTGGAAAGCTTATTGTTTCTGCTGGACAGGGGCGAGGAGCGACTCATTGCGGCCGTCGATAGCGGCGCAATACCAATCGCAGTGGCCATTCATATCGCGCGTGCAGAAAGCGCAGACGTTCAATCCGCCCTCGTCGATGCATACACCGATGGCACGTTGAACGCGAAGCAGCTCGCGGTGGTCCGGAGACTGCTAGAACGCCGCGGCCGCCCGGGAGGGCGGACGTTGCCGAAATCGGGACCGCATGATGGTCCACCGCGCGCGAGAGAACTCGCCCCCGAGCAGCTAAAGCGTATGTATATGCGTGAAAGTGACCGACAAAGGGTGCTTGCGAAAAAAGTCGACGTGACGCATGCCCGGTTGTCCTTCATTGTCCATGGGCTGCGCCAATTGTTGAAAGACGAAGAATTTGTATCGCTTCTATCAAACGAGGGATTGAACACTATCCCTCGAATTCTGGAACAACGTATCCGTGCCGAGGGCCAATCGTGGACAAACTGACCGTGACAATCCCGTTGAAGGCGGCGTTTGAGATTCAACCGGTTGTGTTGCAACTCGACGTGCTGCGTTCGACCAGACCTCTTCCCGGTACGGCCACCGCGAGCAAGAAATTTCTGCAAATTCTTGCGTCGGTGGCGACCGTCGGGCTCGTCGAGCCAATTGTTGTTGCCCGAATCGCCGACTCCCAGTCTACCTTCCGTATACTGGACGGGCGGCTCAGGGTGGAAGCGCTAAGACGTTTAAGCATAACCGAGGCAACGTGCCTCGTTGCGACGGACGACGAGGCGTACACGTACAACAAGCATATAAATCGACTCACAGCTGCGCAGGACGCGCGGATGATAGCGAAAGCTATCGAGCGAGGTGTCCCGCGTGAGCGCATCGCGTCGGTGCTGGGCATCGATTTGAACACCGTCAAACGTCGCGCATCATTGCTCGACGGCGTATCGCCCGAGGCTGCCAGCCTGTTGGCCGATAAGAACTGCCCCGCGACGACATTCAACACCCTGAAGTTAATGAAACCGACGCGGCAGCTCGAGGCGGTGGAGCTGATGTGCGGTCAGGGGAACTTCACATCGGCATTCGCGAACGCGATTCTGGCCGCGACACCGCAGACGCAACTTGAAGCGCGTCCGACTGCATCACGAAGGTCGCGAAATGAACTGACTGGCCAGTTGGGAAAGCTCGAACGGGAACTTGCCCTGCTCCAGGCAAATGTCACGCAAACTGACGAACACTATGGAATCGAGCATCTGCATCTCACGGTGTCGACAGCGTACATAGCGACGCTGATGGGCAATGAGAATGTGTCAAGATGGCTGGCTGGCCGACATCCTGAACTCGCCGTACAGTTCGAAGTCATCAGCCGGGAATCGAGCGACGCTCGAGGAGCTGGCAAGCCGATGGTGAGGAGACTCAAGGGCATCGGAGGACCGTCGGCAAATCCTACATAGCTACGAGCTTGCACCGGTGGGTTCGACGACACCAACTGCGACAATTAAGGTCGTGAGCGGAGAATCGACCGGCGCACATCCACCCATTCAGGCTATCGAATCGCAGGTAGTCATGCTGTTACATAACCGACTACAGCGTCGGCCGAGCGCGACGCGTCACCATACGGATGTGGTGGTCAAGTTATTTCGGACAGGCAGATAGGTTCTTTCACTGTCGGTTTCTCCTCGTAGGCAGCGGGCGACAGATAGCCCAAAGTCGAATGCAAGCGCACGGCATTGTAGAAGCCGACGATGTACTGGTTGATGTCACGCCGTGCCTCGCCGTGGTTGGCGTACTGACGCTGCCACACACGCTCCATTTTCAGGTTCAGGAAGAATCTCTCCATCACCGAATTGTCCCAACAATTTCCCTTGCGGCTCATGCTGCAAACGACGTGATGCTGCTTCAGCAAGGCCTGGTATTCATCACTTGCATACTGGGCGCCCCGGTCCGAATGCAGAACCAGTCCCGGCGTTGGCCGACGCTGCTGCAGCGCCATGGTCAGTGCCGACATGACCAGCCCAGCCGGCATGGTCGGTGCCATCGACCAGCCGACCACCTTGCGTGAGTACAGGTCCAACACGACCGCGAGATACAACCAGCCCTGTGCCGTGCGGATATACGTGATGTCTGAAACCCACGCGCGATTGGGTTCGGCCACGTCAAACTGCCGGTCGAGCACGTTCTCTGCCACTGGTAGCGTATGCCTGCTGTCGGTCGTCGAGACGAACTTGCGCTTCCAGCTCGTGCGCAGACCCGCTTCGCGCATCAGCGTGCGTACCCGATAACGACCAATACGTAGCCCTTGCTCCCGCAGCGCATGCATCACACGCCGGCTGCCGTAGCTCGCACCACTGGCAGCAAACGCTGCTTTGACGTGGGTCTGCTCCTGCAGGCTCTTTGGGCTCGGTCTGGCACGCCGGTGCGCATAGTAGCCAGAGCGGCTCACCTGCAAAACCCGGCAAGCGTCACTGACCGATACGGCCCCCTGTTGCAAGTGAGTTACCACGCGGTAAATCACTTCAGTTCCCGGGCAAAGAAGGCCGACGCTTTTTTTAGCAACGCGTTGTCCTCTCGCAATTGCCGGTTCTCAGCTTCAAGTTGCCGGATGCGCTGCTGTTCCGCCGTTAGCGGCTTACCCTCGCCGGGGCCGCCGGCACGTTCCGCATCGTACTGGGCCACCCAGCGCCGCACCGCTGTCTCAACAAGGTCCATCGACCGGCAAACCTCGCTGACCGATAACCCCTGGTCTCGTACCATGCGAACTACTTCCAGCTTGAAGCTGGCGTCAAATTGTCGGCGCCTTCTTGTCATCTTGCTCTTTTTCCTCGTCGATTCCGGATTGTCCTCCTATCGACCTGTCCGAGGAAATTAGACCATCACAGGATTCTCATAGCCCCGCCGAGTTTATTCGAAGCTATATGATGGCTCGTTGCATGCTCAAGTTTGCGCTTGCTCCACACGTTCGCTGCTTGAATACTTCGGACGTGTCGGGCGTCTCATGTGATTGATATCCGTGCGACTCGACGCCGGCTGCGAAGGAAAGGCAGAGGGGCGATGTAATCGACGGCGGCCCCGGCGTGCATCCCCCTTTGCAATTGGCCGAATGCGTGCGGAAGCGCAGCCGCTCGACCCATTAAAAAATCTGCGCGGCCAGAGAAAAATGATTCTCCACCGAGCGAACGGTATAGGCCGCACCTTCCTGGCCACCAGATGGGACGGTCATCGGTTTAAAGAGCGGTTGGGCGCGGATATCGCTCGAATTTGTCGGCGACCTTTGACGTCGACTGGACGAGAGTTTTTTTGTCTCACGCAGGGAGGTTCTGGAGGGCGTGGAAGACCTTCAATCGTGAGCGTGGGTTCCTTCGAAGCTTTGACACGCTGCCAAGCGAATTTTCATCTTGAAAAACTGAAACATGACTTTGCTTTGCTGTCAACGTAACCTATCTTCTGAGAACGGGCCGTCGAGCGTGCTCCAACGCAATAGAGTCAAGCGGTCGTAACTGACCTTTCCTCAGACGCTGCTTCCCTGTCAGGAGACTCACATGGACACACCACTAGTTCTTGCGAAGAGGGCCTATGAAGCTTTCGGACGCGGTGACATATCAGCTGTACTGGAGCTTATCGCAGACGACGTCGAGTGGAGGGTTGTTGGCCCCTCTAAGTTGCCGTTTCCAACTCACTGCAGGACGAAAGGCGAGGTCGGCGTGTATTTTCAGAGGTTAGCTGCTGCTGACGACATAACGAATTTCGAACCCCGCGAATTTATTGAGGCCGGAGACCGCCTCGTCGTGCTCGGATGGGTCAGGGCCAACATCCGTTCAACCGGTAAGCCGTTTGAAACTGAGTGGGTTCATATTATGACCATCAAAGATGGTTTGTTAACGCGCTGGATTGAATTCTTTGACACGGATGCGCGCTTGCAATGACGGCGTTTCGTAAATGCTTCCTGGAACTGGGTTCCCTCCCAACTCGTCGCTTCGTGGTCGCAGCAGCCCAACGTAAACGTCACGCGCAGCGGTTCGCCGTTGTCGCAATGAAACTCGAAGCCGTCAGAACACCGGCGTTGAGTACTCTTCGCCACGGCGACCTTGCCGTCATGCCGACGCTGCCGATGTGGCCGCATGGGCCTGCGCTCAACCGGAGAACTGCATACGCATGACGCGGTACCCGTTACTGTAAACGGGAGACTGTGCGGCGCTTCAGGGGGCTGCTCCAATGGTTGAGCATTGACGGGGAGCCACTCAGCGGAGGTTAATAGCGGTGATAGTAGCCGCCGCCTCCAGGTACAACTATGCAGCCGCTCAACGCGGTTCCGAGACATACAGCCATCAGCATCAGCGCAAAGATTCGTTTCATACGTGCCTCACTTGTCAGTAGTGAAGCCACTATATTTGGAGCGCAGATTACCAGTGTGTTTGTGTGTAACGAGACGTGTGATTTGAAACGTCCGAGCTTTCTTTGCTACCAAGGCGTCGGTTTGAGCCTGAAGCGCCTTCAGTGCCGCCTGGATTTGTTCTGGTTTTGCCATCCGGACTCACTTTGTCGTCGACAGAGTCGAGCGCATCATGCCATGTGGATGCATACTGCGGCTATGAGTTTCTAGGTTACCGAAGTTTCTGTATCAATCCAGACACCCAGATACGACATTGACGAATCGGTTTCCTGATTCGTCAGTCAGGTAAGTCGCGGGGCCCGCGCCTCTCGACACGCAATAGCTTGCCACCAGCATGACTACCTCATTAATTCGGCGCAACACGCGCACGGTGCGATTCACCGCAAACGGTGTGCGATGAACGCCAAGCAATCAGCTTAAGAAGGAGTGGTTCATGGACGAAAGAAAGCGGGATAGCATGGTTGCTTATCTCCGTCGCCGTATGCAGGAGGTTGGCATTAGGCCAGAACACCTGGCCTCGGCAATAGCGGGCGAGCAATCAAAGCAGATAGGAGCGCGCTACCGTAGTGCAACGGGGGACACGTGGAACGGCGAAGGAGAGATGCCACAGTGGCTACAGCAAGCGATTAGCGCCGGGCAAACCGTCGAGCACTTCGAAGCATCCTCAAATGTCGAGCCGTCGGGGAAGAATCGAGAAAAGGTCGACTGGCGAAATGACCCGTTTGCGGGGAGCCCATTGGCTCGGGCGCAGCGGTAAATCCAGGACACGGCTTCCAAGGTCGCGGACGAAAGTGGTCTGCAATGAACGCGCATAAACCACCTATCGGAGTATGGTGATGTCCCGAGCACGCCAGACAGTGCGCCGGTGGGTGTCAATTAGACACTTTGCCCACCGTCTGCGACGCAATGAGCTTGGGCAGAGGCTCGCACTTGCATCGACAGAGGTCGTTTTCCAACGCCACCTGCTTGCCCATGACGGTGACCTTTGAGGAGAGCCATCTGTGACTATGACACCCTCCGTATTGCAAGAATGACAGAGAACAGGGCCGCCGAGATATGCCAGAGGACGCCCGTCGAAGGAGGAACCAGCGATGCCATCGAGCACTACGCCGTCTTTGTCTGTTTTATCGTCTTTCAGAATAAATCTACGAGCCATAGCTCAATTGCCTCGCTGACGAAAATTCCTATTGAAGTAGACAGGACCTCTCGGTTTTCTGTCGCTCAGAAATTGTCGATGTCCGAGCATCGTTTTGCGCCAGGCGTGATAGTCGGATGCTGCGCCATGGTGGACGAATGCCCGCAAAAGGCAGTGATATCCACCTTCGAAAAATCAAAGACAAACTGCTTGCCTTTCTTCGACACCGGTACCATATCGCTGCCAGGCAACGCAAACGCCTAAACTCCGGCAGTTGGCTCGGACACTTTCGCCCCGTTTGAATCAACAGAGCAGTTGTTTACGCTACCCGATACAGGTGTGGAACTGGAATAGTCGAACTTGCTAATCTTTCCGTCTTGAAGCGTTACTTCCATGAAGTGACCTACAGTGTTCTTATCAGCGGTGCAGGAAAAAGTCTCTGCCTGAGCGGTGTTGACAGTACAAGCAAGTAGTCCAACGGACAAAGACAAGGAGAGGATAGTCTTCAGCATGATGTCGCGGCCTACTTCAGTTTTTTTAAATCTCATCCATTGAAAGGGTTTCCTCAATTTTGCTGGGTCGCCCAAAAAACACCCTGGCACAATTTGGGCATCAACATAGTCAAAGATAAACTTCCTGTAGGCGGCTGCGCCCGTTCCCAGTCGTAATCGTCCCGCCGTGCGTGGTCTTGCAACCAACGCATGCCACGTTGCTACCCATTGCCACCCCGTCTACGTCCGAAAGGAAGTGTCCGGCTTACAGGCCAGCGAGCGAAGCACGACCAGTATCCAGGTCGGCCGGCCAGGTGGGTTCACGACTGGTGCGCATACCGATGTAATGCAGGATGGCGGTAAGCGTAGCGAACGGCGAGAGGCCCCGGGCGAGCACGGTCGCCGCCACATTGCCCTCTGAGAGCAGTTTTCTGTTCGTGCGCTGCCACAACCGGTAGCTGTTACGGAATGAGACTTCGGTCGGAACGAGTTCCGGTGCCGGCACCGCGGACGGTCCGCCGTCCATGTATCGGCGGACAAATTCGAACTGGTCGTTCAGGGCATGCACTATCTGACGACCGTTCTCCGTCGTCTCGTCGTCGATGGTGTAGACCGTGCGACCGAACGAAAACGACTGGCTAACGCGCCCCTGGTCATCGAGCACGTGACAGCGTAGCCCGTACGGCGTGCTCCTGGAAATCGGGTCCTTCGGACGCTGCTCGATGAAAAAGAACGCCTTGTCCCAAGGGACTGAAATGACACCTTTCGCGCCTGCCCCCCGGTAGGCGTGCACCATGCGCGTCTGGCGATTGAACCGGATGGGAATGCGGGTCCAGGTGAACAACTCCTGGCTAAAGCCCCATAGCGACACGAGAATGACACCGAATCCAAAGAGCATGAAGACAACGACGAAAGCCATTGCTGCCATCAATTCTGCACCACTGGTATTCGGCGGAGGATTACTGAGCGCCCAGACCATCCCCCAGACGAACATCACTCCCATCGCGAAGATAAAGATACAGCCATACGTCAGCATGCCACGCTGTTGATACGCCGCATTCATGGTTTCGAGCCATGTGTCATTCATTCCGAATATCGAATCGTCATCGTGCGCCTTCCCGCTGGCCGGACTATCGACCTTGAGCTGGCGGGACTTTTCCTCGTCCGTTAACTGCCGGCGCAACTTGACCCACAATCTACCTTCCCATGCCATCGCTTATGCTCCTAATCCCGCGTACGCCTTTTGCTCTTCCGCCAGCGAACGGTATTTGTTGTCTTTCTTGTTGGTGCCGAAGTGGCTGCGACCCAGAATCCCCTTCAGCACACGTGTTTTAAAATGCATGATGACCAGCCGCATGGCGATAAGCAGGATGGTCAGTCGCAGAAGCCACGAGCCAATCCGCCGCCGGTCAAACAGATTTCGAGCGCGACTCCTGCGACAGCAGAAGGCCAGTAGGCGATGGTCAGCCCCACGCACCCCGCCTTCCACTGCTCCGTACCGTTCATGGTGTCGTAGAGCGCTAGGAAGATGACATCGTCGCGCTCTTGTGTTTTGGCTAGTGACCGGCCTCCCGGGACGGCCAGCCACGGCTTTCCGCCTCAACCTCGCTTAGCGAATTCAACTGCCAAACGGCGGAACGATGGTATGTCGAACGAGAGCTCGATGTTACCCTCGGCCAACTCACCCGTTCGAATCAAGGGGCACCGTGCAGCAGCTTCCAACAGATTTAGTGGGATGGACTCCATGTCGGCAGATTTATCCGGAAAGCCAACCCACTCTCTGACAGTCCCTCTCCGGATGAGCCGCCCGAGAGCAGTCACCCGCAGCGTTGCTGCTTGCGCTGTGTGAGCTGGGTTCGTTGTCTGTTTAAACACCTTGGCTGACGCCAGGGTTGCTGTTTCCCATCCCTGCTTTTTACCTTCGCGACATCTCTGGGTAATCTCCGTTTGAAGGGCTATCAAGTCGTTTGCTGTAATTTCCACGGAATTTAAGCTTGAAAGATTTGCGTCCTTCATTTCGGTCCAGGCCTGAGTGGCGGCTGGGTCTGCGTCGGCACGGTCCTTACCTTTAGGTAGAGCGTCGAAAAACTTCATGTCCCAGAGCGAAAGCTCACCCACTAGCGCAAGTCGTTCACGGGTAATCGGCAGGTCCCGAACAAATCTCCTCTCAACCTTTACCGTAAACTGCAGGCCGCCGGCCTTCGCTTGTGAGTAGACTTCCTTTAAGACAACAGAGTTATCTGCACGTCGGTCCAGCCGCTGGAGCCTTTCGATTAGCCGCTGCGCGAGCGGAGAGAGCCTTGCGGTTTCCGATACGACGAGACGTAAGTGTTCGAAACTTCGCATCCATTCGTCCATCTGTTTGCCATCGACGAACTGGCTAATGGGTCGGCGAGAGTCAAAGTAAAGGTCGTTAGCCGAAGGCAGGCCGAGACCTTCTGTCAATTTAAAGAGCGTCTCACGAGACAACTGCAGTCTGGCCAGAGCTGACGACCACGAAGCTGCGTCCATTTGAACCATCCCAGCCACCTGTTCGGTTGAGATGTTGCGTGCAGCAAGCAGTTCGTTCAGGCGACCTACGTTAATAGCGTCGACCCCGAAGCCACCCTGAAACTGCTCTTTATGTTTTTCATCTATGAAGGCTGCAAGTTCGGTCCGGTTGACCCGGTGGAACGTAGCCAGCCTTTGCCCCATGCGCTCGGCGAGTTTGTCGTCGATAGGTATTGGTTTGCCATCGCCCGAGACGCTACATACCTGATAGCGCACGCTTTCACCCGAACGCCGCATCATTGACGACATTACCTGACGCTCGTAACCTTCATCGCGCTCATAAATCGCCAGAATGCTTGACTCAGCGCCCGTCATTAGCTGGACGCCATCCTTAATGAGGCAGAGCCTAGCGGAGTTCGTACCCGGAACTTGCGCGGCGCCATCGAGCCAGCCACCGAACTGCCCCTCTACAAGTCGTCTAACGCGCTCTATTGCCCTCAGGGTACTTTGTTCATCTATCTTTGACGGAGAGTCGTCAGGCTCTTTACGGGCAAGAATATATCGCGCTCCAACCAGCGGCTTTCCTACGAATATGAATTCGACATAGTCATCAGCGCGATTCACATAACCGTATGGCCTTTCTCCGGCCCTGGAGAGGATTCCCGCGAGTTGCAAGCATAGGTCGGCAGTTGCGTCCTGGATTTTGCTGTGACGCTTTACCCGAGGCGTAAAGGCCGGTGTGTCGAACATGTAATGGGCCGTCAGCCACACGGGTCTCGGTCTCGAAACGTGTCCTTGAAAGCCATCCATCAATGCGACAGCCTTCAGGCAGGACGAGTATTTGATTCGGATACCGTAACCAGCTAACGCGACTTGCAAAAAGCGCGGCGGCGGCTCGTCAGTCGAACGCATTGCTGCGCTGATTTCAAGAGCAATGGGAAGGGGAAGGATGTGCTGTGCCTGAGCAAGAAACGACACAAGAGAAGAAGCTTGCGCTTCCACGGGCAATCGGCCAAGGGAGGACATACCAGTCTCCAGTCGACAGAGCCATTTCGACGGTGTGCTTTGCCGGGCTCGTTGACGGAAACTCGGTTTTGAGGTGCTGCGGAATCTGCCTTTGCCGTACTCCCGAGACGGGAGCGCACACGCTGACGGGCGGCAACTAGCCCACACGACAAAGATAGAAAGAGACGGCCGCCGTGTCAAGGTTGGCGGAAAAGCGAAGTGGCCCTATCGGCGCAGATTAGATATGGGCGCTTGTGCACCTTGACTGACGGAATAATGCGAAATGCATCAAATCGCGATTGAGAGCAACGTTCCGATATGAATCGCCGATTTTCTCGGCCGAACAGGTGGAGCATAATCTCTCGCTGATGTTCTTTCCTGATGGATATCGACGATGCTTACCACACAGACGAATGGTTCAAACCCGATGCGGGTCGTCTACTCGACCATCGGGGGCGATGAGATTCGCAGAGTGCTTGAACAGGCGTTCGATATCGCACCAATCGATGATTGCACCTTGTTGCAATCGGGCTTTAACGACATGTACGAGGTCGCTCTGGCTGACGGCCAACGCTGCGTCGCGCGCCTGAGCTCGCGGCTGGAAAGAGGCGTGCCGAATGTCGACTACGAGACGGCGCTGCTCCACCACCTGAAACGCGCCGGAGCAGCGGTCGCTGCGCCTTGGGTAGCTAAAAGCGGCGCACTCAGCGCAGAGGTCGCCGCGCCTGAAGGGCCACGTCCCCTGGTCGTCTTTGATTTCCTTTCAGGCGAAGCACCGGGCGATGAGGCTGCAGACATCGCAACGATGGGCGCGGAGCTCGCGCGCATCCACGTGCTCTCTCGAGACTACAAGGGGCCTCCGAGTAACTACCAGCTCGATTTTGACCATCTTCTGCGCCGCCCGCTAGCGCGTTTGTTAGCGACGAGGGCCTTGGGCGAAGAAGTTCGCGAGATGCTGAACTCGATTGCGCGCAGCCTCGAAGGACGCATAGCAACACTCAATGGCCTCACATCCGTCGCTTGCCACGGCGATTGCCACGGATGGAACACGCATATGAGCGATGGACCGGAAGGCGTGCGAGTGGCCTCATTTTTCGACTTCGACGATGGTGGCCCAGGCTACCTGGCCTATGACCTGGCCGTTTATCTCTGGAACAATTTGCTAGGTCGGCAGCTTGAAAGGCCGGATGAGGAAGCCGAGACCAAGTGGGGACATTTCGTGAACGGCTATCGCAGTGTCGCACCGATTCCGGCAGTCGATTTTGAGGCCATCATGGCATTCGTTGCAATCCGTCACTTCTGGCTGATGGGCGAGTTCGCTGGCCGCATTCAACGTATGGGTTTAAGTGTGTTTCGCGGACCGTGGTTTCGGAAGAACTTTGAGCTTGTCAAAGAGTGGCAATCACTTACCACTCCAGGTGTGTGAACGCACAAGGTCACCTCGTGCAATCAGCAATTGCAATCTTCGCGTTGATTGCGCGATGGCTAAGCGTATTCGTACAGCAAGGTCAGTAGCTTCTCCAGGCGTTCCGGCGAGAGCTCGAACAATTTGCAGAGTTCGCAATTGAGATTGAGCGGAAGGGCAATGCCGATTTCTGATTGAAGACGTTTGCCGAAATCTTGAAGTGCTGCAGTGTCGGTCTTCAACCTCTTACTGGGTACGTACAGACCACCGTCCGCGTGCACCCCGACAAGCGGCTGTCCGCCGGCACGGCACAATGTGAAGCGAGGGTTGTCTCCTGAGGATGTGCCGACAGCGAATTCCAGGTTATTTTGCCTGCCCCAATCGCGAAACCGTTCAAGGTTGGCGAGCATGGCCGTCTTGTATTCCCCCTTGCTGATACCGTTCTTCGTAAACTTTTCCCTCTTCTGGACCAATTCGACGAAGTCATCGACTGTGCGCGACACCCCCTGTCCGGTTTCGGCAGACTTGCGGGTCTCTGCTCGCGCCGTGCGGCCTATAACAGTTGGGACAAATGCTTCGCGCCCACCGCTCTCAAGTCGCTGTATCTCGATGCCAACCACTTCTTCGACGTCAAGCCGCTCATTGAGAAACTCGATGAGTCGACGCAATGTTGCGGGAATCTCGTCGGCAACGAACACCAGTCGCACCCGACCAGCTTCGAGATTGGTCTGAACTGTCTTCCAGAAGTTGTCTGCATCTTGCTCCCCCAGAAACTCAGATAGCAGAGTATCCGCCTCTGTTGGGCGGTAAGCCCGGAACTGGCTCTGGATGTCGCGAACGCTGCAACCGACCATAAGCGACGCGTAATCCAGCATTTGGGCCACCACTTGCCGTCTGTTTTCCGAATTTGCCGAGCGCTTGTCTTCAACGAGCGTGGGAATCCCTTCCTGGTCGAGGAACAGATGGTCAACACTGAGGGAGCTACCGTTGCCGTCGCTCAACGGAAATTCGTCTCTCACGCGCAGCCACTTGCTTCGCCCGTTATTGTTTGGACCTGGCAAACCATCAGCGAGCAACTCCGGGAAAGTCGAGAGGAGGTTCTGCAACTGCTTCTCCTGTCCGTATGGCTTGCGGTCAAAGCGGACCAGCTTTCCGTCATCCGCCAGGTACATGCTTGTCATCTGGTCCCCCGCTGAGTTTATTGCCGCTGTGGCGGCAAATTACACGCGCTGGACCAGCCTTTCTGTACGCCCGACCACCTATAGGTGTACCAGGTCTTCCTCCGGGGAACGAATTACGGATACCCTACCTACTACGAGAGTAGTGCTCCGTTGCCGGAGATAATTGTCTACGCCGCCGCGGACCATACGACTCATTTGATGTTGCTGCAAAACACGGGTGTCAGCGGCTGCACGCGTCGTCTAAGAACGCAGTTCGCTCACCAGCGTGCGCCAATCATCGAGAGACCCAGAGCGGGAGACGCGTTCGATGGTCTCCTGCTCGTCGCGCGACAAGATGCGAGGAAGCGCGAGTTTTACCTGGTGGGGAAGCGCGAGGCTTGCGATGAAGGCAACCGGGTATCCGTCGGCTGGCACCGGATGGGGCTCCCGATACTCGACAACAGCCGTTACCTGTGAGCCGCCAAGGCCCCGGCCTGTTTCGAAATTGCGAATATCCGCAAGTGCTAGCCGAACACGCAGAGCTTTCTTGAGCGAGTCATCCGATGCGCACACGAGAGCGTAATGATTCACCTTCGGCTTACCTGACGGTAGCGTTGAGCGGCTGGTAACAAGCACATGCGCAGGCAGCGGCGTGACTTCTCCTCCGGCTGACCCGGCGGCGGTCCACACCACGACCTTGTCCGGATTCACATCATGCGTTTTAGCAGCACTTCGCATGGGACTGAAGACTGCCTTCAGCGAACCATGAGTCATCGCAGCCCTCGCCGTAGCGGTACCAAGTGACTGGCCAATACCCCAGTAAAACACGCCGCCACCTAGTTGTCTCTCCCAATCCTTTCGCGTGATGATGGCGTCAAGCGCTTCACCTGACTCAATGCCCATTCTCGACCAGACAAAGGTAGCAGGTAGTGTCGAAAGGCTCATGTTAGTAAGCTCACAGAAAAGCGGTCTTTGATTCTGCGCGGAATACGCCACCCGTAGTGTTGGCAAGCCCACCATGAGGTGTACGAGTCACGCCCCGGTATTCGGCGCCCACGTGCAGTCGGGGGGCGTGTCGATGGGTAAGACCCCCGCGTTGGGTTGCAAATCAACTCGCCCGTCCGCACCAGACTATCAAACCAAACCCGGGACACATGCAACACGAGCGTCGCTTCGTCACCAGGTAAGTATGCGGGACCGAGCGTGACGCAGCTGTGCGCACGCTTGAATTCGTGCACTTTCATCTGATTTATTTTTAGTCGGTCACCTGAATACACGGCTCCATAACGTGGTCACGACAGCCACGAAAATCATTCTGAGAGATATTTCATGGTAGGTATCTAGCGAATTGGCGGGCGGAGACTCCCGGGCGGGTAGGCCCCGGAGGCGCCGAGATTTGCGGCGCAACCACGCCGAACGTGCTGCGCGAGCGAATGCCGTCTCGGCCTCTCGCGGCAGGTCCGTGACAATGTCGAATTCCAGGCCGTCGATGTACCCCGATAACGAATAGCCCGAGGCCCGCTGCGTCATCCACCCCACATAGCCCCATGCAAAGACTTGGGTCATCTTCGCCTCCTTCGTCGACATCGCAAGTTTCGCAATGAGCTGATATCCGGTATTGAAGCGAATTGGTCCATCAGCGCTGACTGTCCCGGATACGAAAGACAGTACTTGCTGGACGACGCTTGACCAATCCTCGAGTGTGTTTCGGTGTTCGTGCGCGACCGACCTTCGCTTTGACCAAACGTTCGAGCGTCCCAGACGGCATGGTGAGAATCGTATCCACCACATCAGGCGCGAGCATGCAAATCATCAGTGCCATACGCGAAATTATCTTCTCCGCTTTAGCTTTAAGGCCTTTCGTGGGTCGCCCAACATTAATGCGGCGGTAGCGGATGCGAGCACCATCTTTCCCACCAACGCGTAGGTAAGTAGCATCGATGTCGAACGCCAGGGTCGTCAGGTCCACGTGGCGAAGCTTCGCGGCATCGGCTGGCAACCAGCCCTCAGAAAGAACATCGTGGATTGCCCAAGGACATTCCGACGGGAACGAATCGTGTCCGTTTTCAGTCGTCGCCTGAGCGAGTGCGTCCGACCATATCAACTGGAAAGTTCGGGGTTCGCCAATCCGGGCACGCAGGCTCGGTGAGTCGTCCAGAATATCGGCAACATCCAGCCGTCGCGCCTCAATCATTGCCGAACGACTGTCGGTGCGCTCGGCGGGCAGGTGGTTCCACTTGAGTAAAAGGGCGAGCAGGACCGACATCTGTCTGGCTAGCTCAACCAGTTCCGCCTTCGCGATATCTTCAATCTCATCAGCAAGATGCTCGATGTCCAGCAGGTCGAAACGACGTTCCCGCAGAAATCGGGCTTGTTCAAATGCCCACGCGCAGACATCCTCGTCATAGGTCGTCATCTGGCTCCTTGATAGACATCGCCCGCGCCCGCGCGGAGAAAGAGGGTCATTTCCGGATGATTGCGACCACAAAAATGAAGCCAACTATCAGTCCGAGCACTACGGCAATCCGGCCGACCCACTCGACCACGAAATCGACATTCTTCTGTGACTCGGCGAATTGAAACAGCCATTTCATAGTCGCCTCAACCGGCTCGGACGTCGGATTCGCATAGCGAGTTCGGCCTTATAGGCCGAGAGGGCCCTTGTCTTCGGTTTGCGAATCCAAATATTCTTTGGCGGCGCGCTTCCTATCTGCCGCGTATTTCTCGACAGATGCATCGTCAATGGCATAGTCTCCGTTCTCTGTGGGAGTGCCAGTTATCTTGCCGCGTTCGAGCAATAGCCTTACGTGCCGGCGACTTACGAAGAGGTACTTGGCTGCTTCTGCGATGTTCATGTCCAGTCTCCGAGACCACCCAGCCGCAAGCGAAACCAATGTCAACAAAACGCGAACTTCAAGGCAGGCGGCTGCGGGCCGTCTTGTTTAGAAATCCCGATGTAAAAAGTGACGGTAGCGAACTCATGTCGTACACCTTGGGGGAATTGCATCGCGACATAGTCCACTGCATGCTCGATGTCGAATGTGACGCCTCTTCGAGCCGCGCCAACTCGTGTTTAGCCGATGCTGTTGCTCCCCTAGTAAGCTGTTGCACTCACGTCAAAGGATTTCCGGACGCCGTTCAAAAGGCGCCACTTCTCCCAGAAATACTGGGCGTCGGCGTTGTCGCCAGGCGCGCCGCGCAACTGATAGATGCGCCCCGACTCGGTCGTCGCCACCATCCGCGAAGGGTCGGACGGCTTTATGGCAGTGCTTACCCGTCCTGTAAAGTCATCTCGGACGCCGACAAGGTGGTGCTCGCCGACATCAGTCTCCATAACGCGCCAGCAAAGCAGGACGATTTCTGGGTCTCCATTGACACTCTCTACGTTCCACACCGCCATTTGAAACCCCCTCAAGAAAAGTGACTGCGTCTGCTGAAGCACCGGTTCCTATAACAAACGGTTTAACGGACTAGCATAAGATTACGAATGCGACAGCGGACAATATGCAGAGGACGGAGACTGTCCCACCGAGCCATATCGCGACGCGGTGAACGTTCTTTTGCGACGAGGTGAAGCGGAGGAGCCATTCTGAAAAAGGGTTGAGCCGCTTCATCTCTTGTCTCGGTTGGTTCGGATGCAATGGCGCTCCTCTTGCCACGTTCAAAGTCTTGGGTATCGCGCCGGAGCAGAGTCCCGGCCGCAGCGTCTTCTGGAAATCATAAGAAATCACCACGGTTTCATTCATCTAAAAATCCTCGGGACCAATATGACGAGCACGAGGACCACGCCGAGCAACGCTATCGCCGCGCCGAGCCACCTGGCAACGCCATCAATATTCTTTTGCGAAGAAGCAAAACGCGTCAGCCATTTCATGGCGGAGCCGCCTGTTCAATATCGATGACGGTACCTGCCGCCAGCCAGGAAATCGAGCCGGTTCTATGAATAAACACACTCCATAGCCATCGGGTCTCTCTGCAGTAACCTGCGCCGAGACATCAACGTGGGAAGGCACACCGTTCCATTTACACGCGCGTTTCAAAACGTTTTGGGTATCTTGACAGTGGCTAAATGGTCCTCGTAGTTAATACACACGCCCGGAGTTCGTGAGGCCTTTAACCGCAACAGAATCGAATTGACATATGGCCGAACTGACTCGACCGGTTCCGTCTCATACGTCGATGCCGAAAAAAATGCCTCGAGCCACTCGCCGTTTCGAATATCTGCCAGGGCGACAATGAGAGCTCGGGTTGCAAGGCCACTGACGATGCTTGCCAAATTTGCATGAATGACTCCATCTCATCCTCGACCATCGCGGAACTGTGGTCCTTGGGGCAGAAGCTCGTAAGGATTGAGCCTAAGTTCATGTTAGTCGGATTTTCGCCCAGATAAAATAAAAAAGTAGATTGTTTTATCGGTGATTTTTTTGGACAGGATATGATTTATTTTGTTTTGATAGGTCAATTTATGGTTTATTGCGTGCAAAGTATTTCAAGATTGCACCATATTTTGCGGACAGCTTATGCCTTATTTTGTGGACGCTTTATGTTCAACGGCACAGTTCCGTCCAAATCTTCCCACTCTTGCCGCACACGCGTTTCAATGTCTCCTGGCTTCCCGGAAGCTCGTGTGTCACCCGTTGACATCCTCAAGTTTGCGGCGAACAACCGTGATTGGTCCGGAGGGGGCAGGCTTCTATCGCGCGAAGGGCGTTTTCTATTGCCAGCGTGTGGTGTCACGCGCCGCCGCGATTGCCGCCGTGTGCAGCAGGAAACGTCAACGACACTGCAAATCCCCCATCGGGCGCATTCTCCGCGCTAAATGCCCCGCCGTTATACCGCACGAGGCGTCGGACGATTGCAAGTCCCAGTCCGCAATGGGCGTTACCTCCACGAGCTTCGTCGAGCCGCACGAAGGGTTGCAAGGCACGCTCGAGTTGCCCGGCAGGGATGCCGCCGCCATGATCGCGCACGCTCAACACGTACTGGCCGTTGCGCCTGAAGGTTGAGATGTCCACTGGTGGTTCTCCGTACGTCAACGCGTTTTCGATCAGGTTGGCGAGAATCCGGTCGAGGTCGACCAGCGGCAAATTGAAACCATCACCGGCGTGCAGGTTAAGCCGCACCAGCGCATCGTCTGCGAGACTGTCGCCGTAGTGACGGTGGCAATGTGCGTCGACGCCCGCGTGCGGGGACGTATCGGCCGTCTCACGCGCGAAGTCGAGGAACTGCGTCACGATGCGCGACAGCGATTCGGCGTCACGCAGAAAGCCGCTGCGGTTCGCTTCGTCGGGGAGGAGATCGGCGCGCACCTGCATTCGCGTGATCGGGGCACGCAGGTCATGCGCAACGCCCGCCAGCATCACTGCGCGCTCCTGTTCGGCTTGCGCGAGTTCATGCACCATCTGATTGAAGTCACCGATCAACTCTTTCACTTCACGCGGACCACCTGGCTGCACCACGGGCGCGCGGTGGCCGACACGGAATTCGCGCGAGGCTCGCGCAAGCCTGTGCAGCGGCCGCTGCAAATACCATGCGCCGAGCAGCGCGATGATCACGGCTAGCGCGAGCATCAATAAAGATGCGCTCAGGAAACGCCGCCCGGGCAACGCCGCGTTTTGCAGTTTCGCCCAGTCCGCATTGCCGGCATAACGCACCCACACGGCGCCGTTGTCGGGATCGAATATGACCTGACTGCCCGGTGGCAGCTTGCTGCGCAGGTCGCGGTCGAACGGCGTGTTCGTGTTCGTGCAAGGCGCGGGGCAGCCGTACTGGATCGCCTTGTCCGCCGGCACGTAGGTCACGCCGAGCGTCGCAGCGATGCTCGAGACGGCGAGCGAGCCGTCGTGCTCAGCCTGCATGGCAAGCTGTACCGCGTGCTGCATATGAGTCGCATCGAGCTGACCACGCTCCGAGTCGACGATGATCAGCAAGGTGACGTGAACCAGCACGATCAGCCCGACCGTCATCAGCGCGAGGCGGCCGAACAGCGTGTTAAGCGGGTTTTTCATCGTCGCTGTTGCCTGGTACGAACATGTAGCCGATGCCGCGCAATGTCTGGATCCGGCGTGGATTGGCGGGGTCGTCCTCGAGCAGGCGGCGCAGGCGCCACACCGGTACGTCGATGCCGCGTTCGGTCACTTCCGCGTAGGGGCCGTGCAGCAGGTCAACCAGCTTCGTGCGCGAGAGCGCCTCCATGGGATGCAGCGCGAACACTTCGAGCAGCGCGTATTCGCTACCAGTGAGTTTGAGTGGCTCGTCATCGCGATACAGGGTGCGCGTCGCGAAGTCGAGACGAAAGCACCCAAAGCGAAACGCTTCCCGCCGTTCCGCCTGGACCGCTAACGGAGCTTGCGCGTGGCGGCGCAGTACGGCGTGAATGCGCGCGAGCAGTTCTTGCGGCATGAACGGCTTGCCGAGATAGTCGTCGGCGCCGAGTTCGAGACCGATCACGCGGTCCACGCCGTCGGCGCGCGCCGTCAGCATGATCACAGGAATGGTGTTGCCGCTCGTGCGGAGTTGTCTGAGCGCGGTAAGTCCGTCGATGCCCGGCATCATCAGGTCAAGCACGACGATGGATGGGCGCTCGCGTTCGAGGCGGCGCATCAGTTGGTTCGCATCGTGCAGCACCGAAAATTCGATGCCGCGTTGCTGGAAAAACGTTCTCAGCAGATCGCGCAGATCGGCGTCGTCGTCGACCAGCAGGACCTGGATTGGCGTGTCGGACATGGTTGGGCCTGACGAGGTGAGCGCTGTTGACGCTGTAAGGGGCGGTGTGTATCCGCACAAGAGCATGGCGAGGCGCACGAGGGCGGAGATTCCGCCGCGCCGGTTGCTGGCCGGTCGCACACCGAAATATAGCGAAATACCGGGCCGCGCCGGTTGCTGGTTCTTAGCGGCGCTTACAGTTTATTACGCGGCGGCAAAGTAGAGGGTGGGCATTGGGTTACACGTTGTAATCAACCCCTAAGCCACCGTAATCGACTGGCCGCTAATCTGGGTCATCCATAGCCGCTGGCATGGCATTGCGCGGTTTCCCTCGAGCCTGGCGCCGCTTCTGGCGCCGCGCTCCGTTGTGCGCGAAATCAGGCGCATTCGCAGGCGACATATCCTCGTTCTCCTTACGCGTTTGAAGGACGCATGCGTCATTGCATGCCAGGCGGCCCTTTGTCGAACCCAGTCGAAGGATGCCCTGAGCATGACACGAGTTCATATTTTGCCGGCACGTTCGCCGCGTGCAACGGTAGTAAGCCCGCTTGCCGTCGTGGCGGCGATCGCCGCCTTCGCCCTCGCGGGTTGCGGTCAACAGGCGCCGCAGATGCCACCCCAAATGGTCCCCGAAGTCGGCGTGGTAACCATCGCGCCGCACGCTGTGGTCGCCAGCACGGAGCTGTCCGGTAGGCTCTCCGCCATACGCGTGGCCGAAGTCAGGCCGCAGGTAGAGGGCATCGTGAGAAAGCGCCTCTTCACGGAAGGTGCGGTGGTCGCGGCGGGCAGCGTGCTTTATCAGATCGATCCCGATAGTTACCAGGCCGCTTACGATCAGGCCGTTGGCACGCTCGCGAAAGCGGTGGCCACGGCCGCCGCGGCGCAAACCAAAGCCACGCGCTACACGGCGCTGTGGAAGGTCCAGGGCGTCAGCCAGCAGGACTATGACGACGCGATCTCGTCGTTGCAGGAAGCGCAAGCGGATGCGGTCGCCGACCGCGCCGCGTTGAAGACGGCAGCCATCAATCTTGGCTACACGAAGGTGGTCGCGCCGATTGCCGGACGCATCGGCAAATCCAGCGTGACAGAAGGTGCGCTCGTCACGGCGGAACAGACCACCGCACTGGCCACGGTTCAGGCCACGGACCAGATGTATCTCGATGTGACCCGCTCGTCGGCGGACTGGCTGCGGTTGCAGAAAGAGTTCGCCAGCGGTCAGTTGCAGCAGGCCGGCAAGGATGGCGCGGTGGTTCATCTGGTGATGGAAGACGGCTCTCCCTATGCGCAGGCCGGCAAGCTGCTGTTCTCCGATATCACCGTCGATTCGACCACCGGTTCGGTCACCTTGCGTTGCGTGTTCCCGAATCCCGATGGCGTATTGCTGCCCGGCATGTTCGTGCGTGCCCGGCTTGAAGAGGGCGTGAACCAGCAGGCGATCACCGTGCCGCAACTGGCCGTCTCGCGCGCCTCCGACGGCTTGGCCAGCGTGCTGACGGTCGATGCTGCCAACAAGGTGGAGCAGAGACACGTCACCGCAGATACCGCCAACGGCGCCGACTGGATCGTCACCCGCGGGCTGAAAGCCGGCGACCGGGTGATCGTCGCGGGTTCGCAGAAAGCGCGTACGGGCGCTCTCGTCAAGCCGGTGGAGAGTCCCGCCACGGCGGACACCGCTGCCACTGCAGCGACCCGCGCGCCGGCCGCCGGAGCGCTGGCCGCACTTCCGACAACCGGTAGCTAAAGCGAGACTCTCATGGCTGGATTTTTTATCAATCGACCGATCCTCGCGTGGGTCATCGCCATCGTCATCATGATGATAGGCGGGGCTGCCATGACGACACTGCCGGTCGAGCAGTATCCGAGCGTGGCGCCTGTCTCCGTGCAGATCACGGCGACCTATCCGGGTGCCTCCGCTGAAACCGTCGCGACCACTGTCACGCAGGTGATTGAACAGAAGCTGAGCGGTATCGATCATCTGCTGTATATGTCGTCCACCAGCAGTTCAGCCGGACAGGCCACCATCACGCTGACGTTCCAGCAAGGCACCAACGCGGACATCGCCCAGGTGCAGGTGCAGAACAAGGTGGAGCAGGCAACCTCGTCGCTACCCCAGACGGTACAGGATCAAGGCGTGCAGGTCGCGAAGGCGGCCAACGCGTTTCTGATGATCGTTTCGCTGTCTTCGAGCGACGGCAGTGTGAACTCGATCGACCTTGGCAACATCATCGCCACGCAGATCGAGGACCCGCTTACGCAGATCAACGGCGTCGGCGACGTGACGCTTTTCGGCGCGCAGCACGCCATGCGCATCTGGCTCGACCCGGTGAAGTTGCAGGCCGTCGGCTTGACGACCAGCGACGTCACGACAGCCATCACCAATCAGAACGTCCAACTCTCGGTCGGGGAAATCGGCGGCAAGCCGTCCACCACGGCTCAGGCGATCAACGCGACCATTTCGTCCTCGAGCCTCCTCACGACGCCCGCACAGTTCGGCGCCATCCTGTTGCGGGTGAATAGCGACGGCTCGAAAGTGCAGCTCAAGGACGTGGCGCGCGTCGAAGTGGGCGGCGACGACTACAGCACGGATTCGCGTCTGAACGGCAAGCCGGCGGCGTCGCTCGCCATCAAGCTCGCGAGCGGCGCCAACGCGATGAATGTCGCCAAGGCGGTGCGCGCGAAACTGACCGAACTGGGCGCGCAACTGCCACAGAACGTGGTGGTCGATTACCCGTACGACACGACGCCCTTTGTGCGCATCTCCATCGAAGAGGTCTTCAAGACCTTGATCGAAGCGGTGATGCTGGTGTTCGTCGTGATGTACGTGTTCCTGCAAAATCTGCGTGCCACGCTGATTCCGACCATCGTCGTACCGGTTGCGTTACTCGGCACTTTTGGTGTCATGTCGTTGGTCGGCTTTTCGATCAACGTGCTGTCGATGTTCGGGCTGGTGCTGGCCATCGGGCTGCTGGTGGACGATGCCATCGTGGTCGTGGAAAACGTGGAGCGGCTCATCGCAGAGGAGGGGCTTTCGCCAGTTGAAGCGACGCGCAAGGCGATGAAACAGATCACCGGCGCGCTGGTGGGCATTACTACCGTGCTGATTGCGGTATTTATTCCGATGGCGTTTTTCTCGGGTTCGACTGGCGCGATTTACCGGCAGTTCTCGATCACGATTGTCGCGGCCATGCTGCTATCCGTCTTCCTTGCGCTGACGCTTACGCCGGCGCTGTGCGCGACCTTGCTCAAACGTTCGGATGTCGAGCATCACGAGAAGCGCGGTCTCTTGGGGTGGTTCAACCGCGTGCTGATGCGCGGCACTCACCGGTACGACGCGGCGGTGGCACGCGTGATCGGCAGGCCTCTGCGCTATATGGTGATTTACGCGCTGATTGCGGGTGTGGTGGCATTGCTCTTCATGAAACTGCCTTCTTCATATTTGCCGGATGAGGATCAGGGCATCGTTATCACGTCGATCTCGGCGCCCGTCGGCACGCCGGCTTCGGTCACGCTAGACACTATCAAGCAGGTTGAAGCGTATTACCTCGGGCTGCCGCAGGTGGACAAGATCATCTCGATCACGGGCTTCAGCTTCAACGGTTCGGGACAGAACAACGCGCTCGCCTTCGTCAGACTGAAGGACTGGAGTGTACGGCGTGGTGAAATGAATTCAGCGGCGGCGATTATCCAGCGCGCCAACATGCATTTCGCGGCCACCCGCAACGCGCAGATTTTCGCGCTCAATCCGCCGGCCATTCAGGAGCTCGGTACGCAGAGCGGGCTCGACTTCGAACTGGAAGATCGAGCAGGGCAAGGTCACGACAAGCTGATGGCGGCGCGCCAGCAACTGATTGCCCTGGCCGCTAACGACAGCGCGTTGTCCGGTATGCGCCCGGGCGGTCTTGACGATACGCCGCAGTTCAACGTGAATATCGACCGCGAGAAAGCGAGTGCACTCGGCCTTTCGATCGCCGACGTAAATGACACGTTGCAAACGGCGTTCGGCTCCACGTACGTCAACAACTACGTCGATACGGGACGTATCCAGAAGGTCTACGTTCAGGCTGACGCGCCGTACCGGATGATGCCGTCGGACATTGGGCGCTGGTACGTGAGGTCGAGCAGTTCCAGCACGACGACCAGTTCCGGTAGTTCGAGCAGCGCCAGCAGCTCGGGCGATTCCAGCAGCACGACCACGACCAGCTACGACGGTGAGATGGTGCCGTTTTCTGCTTTCGCCACCGGCAAGTGGACCTTCGGACCGCCGCAGATCGAGCGCTTTAACCGCACGCTGGCCATGGAGATCACCGCGCAGACCGGCCCGCACGCGAGCACCGGCCAGGCTATGGCCGCCGTCGACGCGCTCGTGAAGAAGCTGCCGGCCGGCTTTGGCATCGACTGGACCGGGCAGTCGTATCAGGAGCGTATCGCTGGCTCACAGGCAATCTATCTGTACGCGATTTCGGTGATCGTGGTGTTCCTGTGCCTCGCGGGCCTGTACGAAAGCTGGTCCATCCCGATCGCCGTGATTCTGGTCGTACCGCTCGGCGTGCTGGGGGCGGTGCTCGGCGCGCATATACGCGGCCTCTCGGACGATATCTATTTCAAGGTCGGCCTGCTCGCGACCATTGGACTCTCAACCAAGAACGCGATCCTGATCGTCGAATTCGCCAAGGACCTGCAGGCGCAGGGCCACAGCCTGATCGACGCCACGCTCGAAGCCGCGCGCCTGCGCCTGCGACCGATCCTGATGACCTCGCTTGCCTTCGTGTTCGGCGTGCTGCCGCTCGTCATCAGTACGGGGGCGGGATCGGCTAGCCGGCATGCGATCGGCACCGGCGTGATGGGCGGCATGATCGCCGCGACCTTGCTCGCGATCTTCTTCGTGCCGGTGTTCTTCGTCGTCGTACGGCGGCTGTTCGGCGAGCACGGCCATACCCCGAAAAACGAAGGTAATGAATGATGAAACTCAAACTGGCCGCCTGCAGTGTGGCACTGGCGGTTGCCGCGCTTACGGGCTGCACGCTCGATCCGCATTACGAACGGCCCGCTGCTCCGGTTCCGGCCGCCTATCCGCAAGGCGACGCCTACCAGAGTACGACCGCGGCGCAAAAGACGATCGCCGGCGCGCCGCTTGCAACCGATACCGATTGGCATCAGTTTTTTCGCGACCCCCGTCTGCGCCGGCTGATCCAGATCGCCCTCGACAATAACCGTGACCTGCGCGTAGCCGCGCTGAACGTGGCCGAGTATGAGGCGCAATACCGGATCACCCGCGCTGCGCTCGCGCCGACCATTAGCGCGAGCAGCAGCTTGACGCGTGAGCGCGTCGAAGGCGTCACGACGGGTGACAATGAACTGAATGTCGGCACGACGTCGTGGGAGATCGATTTCTTTGGCCGCCTAAGGAGCCTCAAGCGCCAGGCACTGGAGAACTATCTCGCCACCGACGCATCGCGCGAGAGCACACGGATCAGCCTGATCGCAACGGTGGCCACCGACTACCTGACGTGGTTGTCCGACGAGCGGCTCTTGAAGGTGACCGGGGACACGGTCAAAGCGGATCAGGCCACCTACGACGTGACGAAGCGCATCCAGCAACTGGGTAATTCTTCGCTGCTGGATGTGCGGCAGGCGGAGAACACGCTGGCGAGCGCGAAGGCAAGCCTTGCGTCTTACCGGCGTGCGGTGGAGCAGGATCGCAACAACCTGGTTGCGGTGCTCGGCGCGCCGCTTCCGGACGATCTGCCGCCCGAGCCCAAACTGGACGATGCGTTCGACGACGGTTCGATGTTCGCCGACATCGGCGCAGGTGTGCCGTCGATGCTGCTGACGCGTCGTCCGGACATCGTGGAAGCCGAGCATACGTTGAAGGCGGCAAACGCGAACATCGGCGCCGCCCGCGCGGCATTCTTTCCGAAGATCGAACTGACAGCTACTGCCGGGGCGTCGAGTTCGACGCTTTCCAGTCTGTTCAAGGCAGGCAGTGGCGCGTGGGTATTCTCGCCGAGCATCTCCGTGCCAATCTTCGACTACGGCAGCAACAAGGCAACGCTCGATGTCGACAAGATCGAAAAGAATATCGACGTCGCTGATTACGAAAGCACTATCCAGACGGCGTTCAAGGAAGTGGCGAATGCGCTTGCGGCGCGGGCCACGTATGTCGATCAGGTGCAGGCGGACCGCGAGTATGTGGCGTCATCCGAGAGCTACTACACGCTGGCTCAAGGGCGTTACAAGGCGGGTACGGATAGCTTCCTCACGTTCCTCGACGCGCAACGCACGCTTTACACCGCGCAGCAGCAACTGGCGTCGGATAGCTTGTCGCGCCAGTCCAATCTCGTCACGTTATACAAAGTGCTCGGAGGCGGATGGTAGTGAATGGTGCTGCGACCATTAGTTCGGATTTGCGCGATTCCGTTGCGGCAATTCCGACTGGCCCATCCGCCAGATTGGATATTCTGCGCTCACGCGTCAGTAGACGACCAGCATTGACTCATCCGGCTGCATGTCCACTACTGATTGACTTGCTGATGTGGTTGTCTATCACGTCAATGCACAGGAACGCGGCCTCCGCGATCTGATCGATTTCCGCGTCGGTGTTCGTTCGCGGGGACATCGTCAGGCACTTGCGAAGAGACCCGCTCAACGTCCCATGGATGAAGGCGGCCGCCTGCCTCGTGTCGAAATCCGCGGACAGTTGGCCGAGCGCCACCGCACAGCTCAACGCAGCCTCGATCTGTGCTTGGGCGTGGATACCCGCCATGTGAATGCGTTCGCACAACTGCGCTGTCTCCGATGCGCTCTCGCATGCGGTGAACACAATGCCATACAGACTCCGCGTCCGCGCGTTCTGCAACACGTCGCGCAGACACCGATGCAGATCGGTGCGCAACAATCCAAGCGGATCGCCGTCGCTGCTGCATGGTTCGATCGAGAACGGGTCGAGCGGCAGGCTGGAGCTTTCGAGCATCGCATGAAGCACCGACTGTTTGTTCTTGAAGTGGCCGTGCATCGTGCCGCGCGTCATACCGGCCTCCTTCGCGATGTCGTCGAGCGACGTACGTGTCGCGCCTCGCAGAAGAAAGATACGTTCCGCTGCGGCGATGATCTTCGCCCGCGTATCGAAAGCGCGTTGCCTAGCCCTGCTCATACCTTTTGCTCATTCGTTCAGTACATCGTCGCTCGAAAAGACGCACCCGTGATGCGGCTGATTTAATCACCAGTCAATCTTACGGCGATGTCGCGCGCGTTTGATTAGTGAATCTTACTAACCCGGCCATTCCAATTCCTTTTCTTCCGCAGACGTCCTCCAGGTCGCTGACTTTAAAGCGGGTTGTGGGTAACTGCATGCTTGCTGCTTCCGCCAAGGCACCCAGCTGCCATAGATATAGTTTGCGCGGACCATGGTCAACTGCCTTGCAAAATGTCGTCGGCGGGCAAATATGGCACACTGTGCTATATTTCACTTGCTGAAGCGTTTCCGGTGGCCGCATGCATATTCCAGAACTTATCGACAAACGTGCGCTACAACACGCCCGGCGACTATGGCTGCACTACGGTGTCTTCTGGTTGGGCGCCATCGCTACCGGGCTGGTGGCCGTTTTCTACGCGAAGCTGATCGACGTCGGCTATGACACCTTCCTTCGCTACGCGACGCGGTACTGGTGGCTACCGCTTCCCGTCACCCCGGCAATCGGCGCACTGGGTGTGTGGCTCACCAGACGCTACTTTGCTGGCGCCGAAGGCAGCGGCATCCCTCAGGTTATGGCCACACTCCATGACAGCGGCGATCTTGCGCCACGTCTGCTGAGCATCAGGATCCTGATCGGCAAGATCCTGGTGTCGTTCCTCTCGATACTCGGGGGATTCACGATCGGCCGCGAAGGGCCGACGATCCATGTGGGTGCCGCGCTCATGTTCAACCTGAGACGCTTTTATCCACAGCGATTCCGGGCCATCCGGGGCATCGAACTGGAGCGGCGTCTGGCTCTCGCCGGTGCCGCCGCAGGTCTGTCGGCGGCGTTCAATGCGCCGCTCGCGGGAGTCGTGTTTGCCATCGAAGAGTTGACCCGCAGCTTTGAGCAGCGCACGAGTGGCGTGCTGATTACTGCGATCATCTTTGCTGGGGTCGTCTCGCTGGGCCTGCAGGGCAACTACACGTATTTCGGAACGATCGACATCGGCAGTCGCTTCCCCGATCTGCTGGCAGTGGCGGTTGTATTGATTGGCGCTGTGTCGGGCGTTGCCGGTGGCATCTTTTGCTGGCTACTACTGAATACCAATCGCTGGATGCCTGCGTCGGTGGTCACCTGGCGCGCGAACCGGCCGGTGGCATTCGGAGCGGCATGCGGCCTGGTGGTCGCGGTGATCGGTGTCGCATCTGGCGGCCACACGTTCGGTAGCGGCTACGCCGAAGCGCGCGCGATGCTGGAAGGACGTGCGCAACTAAGCGCTGCGTACCCGGTCGTCAAAATGGTTTCGATGGTCGGATCGTATCTGCCAGGCGCGCCCGGCGGCCTGTTTGCGCCGTCGCTCGCAATTGGCGCCGGTATCGGGAATGCGTTACACCTGCTGTTTGGCCAGATGCAGTTGCCCATGCTGATCGCCCTTGGCATGGTGGGCTATCTGGCAGCGGTTACCCAAAGCCCCATTACCGCTTTCGTGATCGTGATCGAGATGATCAACGGCCATGCGCTTGTCATCTCCCTCATGGCCACGGCGTTGATCGCCAGCCAGATATCGAAACTGTTTGCGCCTGCACTTTACGAAGCGTTGTCTGAACGTTACAGCAGGCTCGATGTGGTGCCGGATGTCGTACCACCCAGCGCTACCGGGGAAAGTTCATCGCAGGGGGATCCGACTGACGATCCGCGCACGGCACAAGCCGCAGAACGCCTGTGACAGGTCAGCCAGGTTGGGAGGACGGAAATGCGCGCCCAGCTCTCCGTGCGGCCACCCTAACGGATTTGAAAACATGACTCTCCGTCATTTGTATTAATCGCCCATCGCTGTTCGCGAGGTTAACCAACCTACGCTCTGGAGCGATCACGGTAATCATAAAGAGGCGCGATCGCGCCTTCGGTCAGAGGAGACCTACCATGACCAGGACTGGATTTTTCGCTGCCACGCTCATTGCGATCACGCTCGCCGCGTGTCATTCGGGTGTCAGGGTGGAGCCGCAAAGCGGTGCCACCCAGGGCAGCTCCACCGCCAGCCAGCCGGCAAACGTGGCGCCCATAACGGCCGATGAACTCAACAATCCTAATAGCCCGCTCGCGAAGCGAAGCATCTATTTCGACTTCGACAGCTATATCGTCAAAAGCGACTATCAACCGCTGCTTGAGGCCCACGCGAAATATCTGATGGCTCACCCGAACCGGCATGTTCTGATTCAGGGCAACACCGATGAGCGCGGAACGAGCGAATACAATCTCGCGCTGGGTGAAAAACGCTCGGAAGCAGTACTCCATGATCTTGAGACCCTTGGCGTACCCGACTCACAGCTGGAAGCGGTTAGCCTGGGGAAAGAAAAGCCGCTCGCTTTGGGCCACGATGAGGCATCGTGGGCACAGAACCGGCGCGCAGACCTCGTCTACCGGTGAGACCGCGTGGCCCGAAGAAAGCTGGATGTCCCGTTGTCAACGCCGCTAGCGAATTTGCCGGGGTCCTGGCTCAGTGTTCCGCGGCCCCGATGCTCAAAGACCAAGAAAATAGGTCTGCACGTCCATTTCTTCGGCCCAGATCTGCACATCCAGCATCTCGCTGAATTCGACCGGCACGTCGTGGTACATGCAACAGAACCCCTGCGCCGTGCGGTAGACAATGACCCAATCGGGCGTGGGTGTCTCTCTCGCCGCCCATCTGTTACCTAAGACGCCCATCCATGCATCGAGGTGCAATGCCTTGCTGATGCGCTTTCGTGCGGCATCCAGTTCATTCGTCAGTTTCACTTGTCGCTCCTTCGCAGCAAGCCCGCCCCGAACCTTGCCAACGTCGACGGCTTGCCCCAACCACTCGGTAGCCGCTACCAGTTCGCCTAGCCGGGAAATATCCTGATGCTGCTCGCCACAGCGTCGGCGATGTGTTCCTTCGCGATAATTCCGAGCACGCGGTCGGGTCCGTGACCCTCGTGCCGCCCCACCACCACCGCCATCATCGCGTGCTGTTTCCACAATCGTGTGATCACGCCAAAGGCTACTTCGTTTTCTCGCACGACGATGAAATTGCGCTGCGCCAGTGCCCCGAGCGAGATATCCGAATCGCTCTCGCTGACCGCACGCCGCAAGCCCGTATTGATACGCAGCACACCAAATATTTCATGCTCGCGCGTGACCACGACGTGGCGAAATGCAGGGCCTTCGGATCGAGCCAGCAGGACACGAAAGGGCACCTGAGCATCAAGCACGAAAACGTCCGTTTCCATCACCTGACCCGCGCTTTGCACGAGAAACATGTTGGCGTGCATGGCATTCGGAATCGGATGACCGCGCCGCACCAGCTTGAGCGTATAGATGCTCTCCTGCGACAGTAGCCGACGTGCCCCAAGGCTAAACGCTACCGCAAGAATCATCGGTAGCACGATGTCATAGTCACGCGTCATTTCGAAGATCATCGCCACAGCGGTCATCGCGGCGCCCGTGCCGCCGCCGACCATTGCGCCCATGCCCACCATCGCAAACGCAGGTGCGCTGACCGGCGCCCCAGGCATGACCATCTGTACGACGGACGCGAAAGCTGCCCCGAGTGTGGCACCGATAAACAGCGACGGAGAAAACACACCGCCCGAAGAGCCCGACCCGAGGCTGACGGAAGTAGCCAGCGTCTTGCATACCGCGAGCATCAGCAGAAAGGCGCCGCCCTGCAACTGACCGTAGAGCGTGGCCTGAATCGTCGCGTAGCCGACGCCCTCCACGTAATAGTGACCCGCAAAGCGGAATAGCAGGTACATTGTCACGCCAACCATCAGCATCCCGCATGCGTGCCGTTGATAACGCCCGGGTATGAGGTCAAAGGCGTCCTCGGCCCAGTGCAACGCACGAATCAGCAACGCTGCCGCGGCCCCTGTTACCGCGCCGAGCAACGCGTAAAGAAGCAGGGTCAATGCGCTGCCAGGCTGATTCGGAATGGCACCGAGCTGCGCGGGTACGAAGAAGGCAGGGGCGGCGCCGAAGAACAGCCGGCCCAGAAACGTCGCCGTGCCGGTCGCGATTGCCACCGGCAAAAATGTATTGACGCTGATTTCCGGCATCATCAGCTCAGTGGCGAACAGAACGCCACCGATCGGCGTGTTGAAGGTTGCCGCAATGCCTGCCCCAGCTCCCGCTGCGACCAGCGTAATGCGCTGCCCTGCGCTCATACGCACGACCTGTCCTAGCGTCGAGCCGAGCGCCGAGCCGATCTGGATAATGGGTCCCTCGCGCCCCACCGCGGCCCCGGAACCAATCGCGAGAGCGGACGCAATCGACTTCACGACCGCCACAACCGGGCGGATCACGCCACGCTTGTAGTAGATCGCATCCATCACTTCCGGTACGCCGTGCCCTTTGGCTTCCGGAGCAAACGTGCTGACGATCCACGTGACCACCAGACCGCCCAGTACGGGTACAAGAATCACGAGCGCGCCCCACGGCGAGGCGGCCGTAAAGTGACTCGCGTCATACGCGAACGAGAGACGGCCGAGAAAGAACGCGTTGTGTACGAGTCCAATCAGGGCGCGAAATGCAACGGCCCCGAACCCTGTAACGATGCCGACCACGAACGCAAGACAGCAGAGCCAGCGCAACGCGACCGGCTCGATAGCATCGTCGTCTGGATGGGTGACCGCGCGCGGCTGAAGCGGAGCCACCTTGACGTGGCGCGGCTCGCTTTTCGCTGCCTGATCGGCCTGATCGGAGTCGCCCGGCATCGTATGGTGTCCTCACAGGACTACGGGTTTGTTCGCTGGCTCACTCGCGCGAGGCCCCTGGTTGCCTCACGCGTCGGTCCACGCATAACAACATGGTAGTACACGGCGTACAGCACGAACACGATCGCGACCATCGAAAAGGAGGCTGTTGGTCCTGAATCAAAGTCCAATCCCCTGATGCTACGGTCGACATTGGCTATATGTCACCTCATGATCTACCATACTGTTTCGTCGGCTAAATTTCCACATTCTTTCAAGTGAGAAAGCTTTTTGGCACGGTATGCGCAAGGCACCAGTCGGCACGCCGGCGGTGACAGGTTTAAATGGCCGTGGCGCGAAAATTCGAAGTGACCGGCAGCGTGACTTTGTTCTCGGTGAGGACACGAGACCCTGCTGCACACAACGGTTGATGTTCATTGAACAAACGGGCGACCTGCAACTCGCCAGGCCCGTTCCGCCCAGCTCCGTTTAAGCCCGGCCAGCCGCAGATGGATCAACCCCGTCCCCAGCTTGATTGTTACGCATTGTCGATCTGCCGCAGAGACGTCCACATTTGCTGTCGAACTACCTGTCACCGCTGTCTCGCACCATTCAGCGCCTTTGCAACAGCTAATTCTGTTCTAAGTTTTGTGGTCCAGGCTCAGATGACGGTTGCAGCCCAGGCGTCGCAACCGTAGTCGCAAAACGCGATGGAGACAGATCGGAACCGCCGGTACAGGAGTTCGCTATGTATGGAAGATTCGCTGCGAATTCTCTGAGCCGGCGTCTTTGCTTTTGGCTACTCTGCACATTGCTCACCGTCGGTTGTGCGGGAATAGCCGGAACCGTCCTGGTTGCTCGCAAGTTCGAAACTAGCGTCAGCCAATCCGCCGGGGCTGCTGCGCCGCAGAACGCGGGAGAGGTCGTAGATACAGCACGCGGGTCAGATATCGCAAGCAGTGGAAACAATGAGAAGGGCGGTGGATTGCCGCTGGACTGCGTCGCACCAATTGCCATGTCCCTGCTGCTCCTGGCGCTCGCAAATGTCCTGATAGTGTGCCGATGTCTGCGCCCGCTGGATCAGTTGCAGCACCTTGTCGCTTCGCTTGATCCTGAACGACCAAAACCGCTTGAAGCGGGAGATGCGCCGCTCGAGTTAAAGCCCATCGTCGATACCATCAATGGTTTGGCTATGCGGCTTTCATCGCGCAGCGAAGTGGACAGGCGATTTACGCGAAATGCGGCCCACCTGCTGCGCACTCCGATTGCGGCCGTCAGCGTTCAGGTTGCCAATCTGAACAACGCGCCGAGCGGGCAGCATGAAGAGCGCCTGGCCGAGTTGCAGCAAGGCGTCGAGCGATTGACGTCACTTGCCTCACAACTCCTCGATCTCGCGAACGCGGATGGGGAAGCACCCCGCGATATTGTTACCAACGTTGCGCTGAGCCGGGTTGTCCATGACGTCGTCGCGAACCTTTTCTCGTTCGCCATTCAACGCGACGTGGACCTCGGCGCGGGTCGAATACAGGAAGTGAAAGTTCGTGCGTCAGAGGCAGATCTCAGGATCCTGCTGAGAAACGTCGTCGATAACGCGATCCGTTACAGCGGTGCAGGTGCACACGTCGATATCACAGTATCGTGCATAGACAACGTTGCGGTCATTCTGGTCATCGACGACGGGCACGGCATGACTGCGCAGCAAATTGATCAGGTGTTTGAAAGATTTCAGCGCGATGAAACGCACCGAGGCAACGGGAGCGGACTTGGTCTTCCAATCGCGCGGGCCCTGGCCAGGCGCTATGGTGGAACAGTCGAACTGGAGACCCGTTCGCCCCGGGCGACTGGCATGATAGTACGAATTGAAATTCCCGCAATACCTGACCGCGAAGATCAAGACGATGTGTAGAGCACGCCAGGACTGAACGTGACGCAAGCGGGTTTTTCATTGTGCTTCAGCGTGCAGTGAACAAACAGAACCATACCGGTTCAAGAGGCTTCTTCAGAAACAGGCCCGGCGTTTGCCATAGCGACGTTCTGGACCAGCCTTGAACGAGTAGATGGATGCCTCCGGCTAATCGCACACTTCGAACAGAACGCCGCAGGACACACGATTGAGCAACGAAGTATGGTTCTCCCCGGTCCACCAGCGTGCGAAGAAGCCTTCGGGATGGTGACCAATAACGATCAGATCAACTTTCAGTGAGTTCGCGAGACGTGCGATTTCTTCAACGACGCTCCCAACAGCAAAATGCCCTGTCGCCGTGACACCCCAGGCATGAAGCTTCTCGATTCCTTCCTGGAGTATCTCTTTTGCCGTGCCTTCGTCAATGTCGGGCTTCACCGTAGAAAAGAAATCATAACCACCTGAACACCACGAGAAACTTAGAATCGCGAGCAGATGGGTTTCGGCCTGCAGTTGCCGCGCAAGTGCCGAGCCGCAGCGTAGCGCCAGCCTCCCTTCGGGGGTGCCGTCATAACAAAGAAGAATCCGGTTAAACGGAGCCATTATCCAGATCACCTCCAACGACCCGCCGGAGATCGTCACCCATGCGGATCCGTTGTCACCGCACAGGTATCGCCGGTACGTTCGCGACCAGCAGCTACCCACGCCGGGCGAGCTAGCCGAAGACTGTAACCGCCTCGATCAGCGCCAGGCCTAATAGCGTGCCTAGCGCCGCACTCCGCAGCTTCGGATGCCATCGTTCGATACGCAGCGCTGTAAGCAGGCTGTCGGTGAAAATGATCCCGAGAAGTGCAAAAGTCACGAGCAGATAGCTGATCCCGAAGTCGCTGTTAATGAACACGATGTCCTCCCGAAATCCACCCTTCAATTCTATGTCACGCCGTGACACATGCAAGATTCCATGAGCGATATGGCTCAAATTCAGAGGGCGAGTCCCATTTTTCACACCGCCTCAACCTCGCGGGTTTGTCCCTATGTCATCTTTAAGTTTCGCTTAAGCCCTTCACTCTAGATTCGAGCAGGTGGTAGCGGCTCATGGCATCGTCGTCTGGCAGTATGTCCGAAGAAGCCTATGTGCCTTGATATTCGAATGCGGCAAGTCCGAATATGCTTGCGGGCGGGAACTGAACCTTGAGAGCACGGCCTCGCGTGCTCGTTGCAACTGGACTGCTAGAGGTGGCCAGACAGCCCTATTCCCTGTACCGGGGCTGACTTTGAGGATCCGGACGTAAGGCCGGATCCGTTTTTTTTATGCTGGGTGACACGGTGCCTGACGCGTCGCGACAATCACACCTCCACGTCACCGTCCCGTTCGTCCATTCCGAGTTTTACGAGTGTTCGACATCGGACTTCCTCCTTCCCCGCAGCGATGCGAACAAACTCCGTCTATACGATAGTTGTCGAGGTATGGAATGAAGAGACTGCTCAGTCCGCACGAGATTGCGATGCTGTTTGTGTTACTCACTTCGCCAACCGCGGTCGAACTTTCGGACCCCGACGTGGCAGGCCTCCAGCGGGAACATCTGGTCGAACTGGTCACGACAACGATTGATGCCGCCGAGTTCAAGCTGACGTCGGAAGGCGCGGAACTGATCAGGCGGTTTGGATCGATGAGGGACGATGGCTAGCCTGGCAATATCGACGGAGTGCGGATCCGCGGATCTTCAGTCTTCTCCAGTCGTCTGGTTGAACGCCCAACCGAATGCTTCGATCTCCGGTTTGTGCTTAGACGCGAGCCGAGCGAGACATTGTGCCCCTTTGGCCGTCAGGTGCACTTCAACCTGACGCCCGTCTGCCCTGCTGGCACGACGCAATACAAGCCCGTTGGCCTCGCAGCGCGACACGAGCGCGACGGTACCATTCGGCGCTGCCTGAAGCCGCTCCGCCAGTTCTCCGACCGTGGCCCAGTCACGTCCCGGGAAACCGCGGACATGCAGCATCAGTTGATACTGCAGAGGCGTGACACCTTCGGCATGTGTCACCTCCTCCGAGAAGCGAAGAAACCGACGCAATCGATAGCGGAAAAGTGACATCGCTTCGAGGTCTTCCTTATCCGGCATACTCTGTGGATCTACTGGTTTCCTGTATGTCGCCATTCTGTAGGTTCCCGTAATCGGAATGGGCTGGTTGATCCGACATCATACCCACGATCTCCCCGCGCATGCACACACGCGTTTCAACCGCCCCGCGATCTGGGCGCCGAAATGGCTGCTAACAATACGGCGGCATCAGCGTATTTTTACAGATATAGATCGTGAATCACCGAGCAGAATTATATTCGTTGTGGTGACTCTATACGTTGTACTTAGCATCAGTTTCAAGCGATAGCGTTCTCGGGTCGCGGGCACCATGAGCGTGGCGACGAGCAGTATGGTAATGAATGGTAGTGAGAGTGCGAACCACGCCAGTCTGATGGGTGCGGCGGGCACCGCCATCCCCACCCAGGTCAAATGGATCGGCCAGCCGTCGGGCGAAGGGGTCGCCGTCAAATGGACAGGGCAGAGCGCTACCCGGCCATTCCTTTGAACGGTGCGTTTGCACTCTCTGTATCTAACAGACACCGGTATGCCAGCGTTCAAACAGGTCGCTGGCTACACCGTGCGTTTCGACTCTCAAACCCTTAGCACACTAGAATTTCTAAGGCTTACCCAGGCAGCTTGTCGGCCAGCACGTCGGCTCGCCGTATCGACGGAGGATTGGTCAGCAGTTCGTCTGCGCGTCCTAACAACGCCTCAGCAACACGACCGTTAAGATGCGCTTCCCGACCGGCCTCGTCGCCGAAGGCATCGAATATTCCAAAAGTATCTGTATCGAACCGCACGGCGAACCATGCCGTTGTTGCCGGCTCCTGTAGCACCAGAGCCTGCGCACTGGCGAGAAAAGCTGCCACTACGTCCTCTTTGCCCGGCTTGGCTTTTATTTCCACGAATAACGCAACATTTGTCATAGCTATGCTCCTGATCAATCGTTTGCGCCGTCGGTGCGGCGATGGAATCCGATACGTCTGCGTAATGTGGTACCGGTCAATGCCCCAGCATACGAGGCAGTCTATACGTGAATTCGGTGGTCGGCTGTAACGGATTACATCGATGGGAAAATATTCTCTTCGGTCATGCTTCAGGCGTTAATAGTTTCGGGGCCGGCCTGTCCGGGCGCCTGGAGTCTGACGGTACAAAGACTTCCGAACAATACGATCCATGTGATGTTGCAGCAAGAAGCAAGTCGCCAGCGTTTCCGGCTCAGCGTCTGGGCGCACACCGCCGGATTTGGTTCATCGGCGTGGCCTTCAAAGACCGTGGCCCGAGTCCGGAACTGATATGCTAGTTCGCTTCAAGGAGCGGAATGTAACCCTCAGTCGGCAATAGAGCAGTGTGCATTTCCGAACGTGCGCCCACCGAATTGAGGGTGTTGACTGTCGAGCGTCGATTTGACAGGATGCGCCATGGCACCGCTCGTGTAGGTGAGGCCGGATCCAACGCTCTGTATAACTCGTCGAGCATTGCACGAGGAGGGAGCGTGTACGTCACAAATCCCTCATTGGCCAAAGATGCGGTATGAAAACCAGCGTTGCCACACAGACGCTCTTTCACAGGAACATCGTGGATGGCTACGTCACGCGAGTTCCGGATCAGGTCCGCCGTGATGGAATCCACAATTTGACCGCCTTTGATAAATGAGGGCTTGTCGGCGGCCCAGGCCTCCGGCGGGCAAGCCTTGTGTGTTGGCATCAGTTCAATGAAAGGATTGATTTCAGCCGGATAGATTCTGCACACATTTGGCCTTGCCTCGTATCCGCCGCATCGCATATCCGGTTGCAGGTGCGGGCAGGCGCCATCGAAGGCGGCAACGACTGTCACCAGCACGCGGATTGCAAGTTCACCGCTTTCGGCGGCAAAAGAGCGGATTCGCCTGTGTTTCACCTGACCATCATCCGTCGATGGCTCAACGGGCCAAGGCATCGCTTCGCAAAACACCTGGACGTCTCCCCCTCGTTCTAGCCAGCGTATGGCTTCGTGAACGCTGAGGGGCAGACGAAGGTTATGACAACAATCGCCGCACATCGTGCATGCGAAACTTATATCCATGGCCATATCGATCTCGGGGTTCAGAAAGCGAAATACAGGTACACACAAAGGGAAACGAAAGACAGCCCAACCGCGGTTGCAATCGATCTTTTGCTAGTTCGATCTGAAACCCGTTTCGGTTACATCCGAACGTGAAAATAGCCTCCGCTTCACCGGACGCGTCTGGGTTCGTCGAGATCTACGAACAGGGGCAACGGATTTGAGCCGCGCTGTAACCGATGTTGCCAAATATCCGAACTAGGATGGGGTACCGACTTTTTCCCTCTCTCCCAACCACCAAAGGGGCCTAATCATGAACCGATTGCGATTCGTTAAACATATCGTGGGCGCAGCGCTCCTGGCCGTATCAGCCACTGCATTCGCGGGCGAGATGGCCTTTACTCAGGCAAGCTTCGATCAGACGGTCTCAGCGGGGCTGCCTGCCGTCGTGTACCTGCATGCGAGTTGGTGTCCCACTTGCCGGGTTCAACAGCCGATCGTCGACCGTCTTTCTGTCGACCCCAAGCTGAAGGCGGTGACGGTTTTCATAGCTGACTTCGATTCGGAAACTAAACTGAAAAGAGTACTGAAGGTGACTCAGCAGTCGACCTTCGTCGTCTTCAAGAACGGCCACGAAGTGGCGCGTTCGACAGGGCAAACCCAGGAGGCTGCAATCCGGGCCGTGTTTGAAAAGGCGCTGTGATGCAATTCGCCATCGCAACGTACGGATTGGGTTTCGTCGCGGGGGCGGCATCGGTACTGTCCCCCTGTGTGCTCCCGCTACTGCCAATACTCGCGACGTCAGCGTTGGCTAAACATCGCTTCGGCATCGTCGCGTTGGCAGGGGGGCTGGCTATTTCGTTTGCGGGTGTTGGCATATTTCTCGCCACTCTAGGAGCGTCAGTCGGGCTGGACCCTGAGGTTCTTCGACGCGGCGCTGCGGGCGTGATGGTGTTTTTCGGCCTCGTCATGTTATCGGGCACCCTTCAAAGGGCTTTCTCCCGGCTGAGCGCCGTCATCGGTGTGAAGGGCCAGCAGGCGCTCGACGATGTGAAAGGAAACGGACTGCTCGGGCAGATGATGGTGGGATTGCTGCTCGGAGTCGTTTGGACCCCCTGTGTCGGGCCAACTTTGGGTGCGGCGACTTCGCTGGCGGCACAAGGTCAGGACCTCGGACACATCGCCATCCTGATGGCGCTGTTTGGCTTGGGTGCGGCATTGCCGCTGGTTTTGCTCGGAACGATCTCGAGAGTTTCGCTCATGAAGATGCGGGGCACACTCGCCACGTGGGGTAGTACGGTCCGCTGGACGCTCGGTACGCTCTTCGTGGTGATGGGGATGATCGTCATCACTGGCTTCGACCGTCAACTGGAAACCCTTCTCCTGTCCGCCAGTCCGGCGTGGCTAACCGCGCTGACAACATCGATATGATCGGGTTGGCAGCATCGGGGGGCAGGCGGACGTAGACTCAGCTGCCGCTTAGGGGTGCCATGGCATCTGACGCTGGCAGGCTGGTTGCTATTGCAGGTGAAACACCGCCGCGTGTTCCTACAACAGGTCGGCGCGGACGGCCGTCTTCGTACGGGCTTGCGAGGCTCACGATCCACCAAACCAGTTATAGCCTTGATCGACCCAATAGCCGCCCGGAAACGTGTTGGTTACGAAAATTTCCATGATGTGCTTGGGATTCTTGTAGCCGAGTTTCGTGGGCATTCTGAGTTTCATCGGATAACCGTATTTTGCAGGCAATTGCTGACCGTCATACGTAAAGGTCAACAGCGTCTGCGGATGAAGCGCCGTTGGCATATCGATGCTTTCGTAGTAATCGTCAGCGCATTTGAAGCCGATGTATTTCGCCGATGTGTCCGCACCGACGCGCTTGAGAAATTCCGAGAACGGCGTGCCGCCCCATCGGCCGATGGCGCTCCACCCTTCGACGCAGATATGCCGCGTAATCTGTTCGGCCTTCGGCAGTGCGTAAAGATCGGCAAGAGTCCAGTCCCGCCTGTCCTGCACGAGACCGCTCACTTTCAGGCGGAAATCGCTGCCATCGACCTGCGGCACATCGTCGATGCCATAGAACGCATTGAACGGGAACGGGCGTGTGATCTGTGCTTCGGTGTAGGTCGGCGCGAGACGGCTTGGATCGAACAGCCAGCCCTGCACGCTATCGTTCATTCTCGACACGCGCGATAAAAACGTCTCAACCGACTTGTCGTCCGATAGGCTGCATCCGGTCAGCATCGCAAGGCCGCCGAGCGTGATAATGCGCTTGCCGAACAGTCGCCGTGACGGCATATCGAGGTTACGACGCACGTCGATACTGAGCGACTCGTGATCGACGCTCCAGGAGGAAGGTTTGAATAGCTTCATAATGGAATACCTCGGCTAGTGGCCACGAATCATCGTAAGCAGCGAACGCGGCACAAGAGCGACCATTGTCAGATGGACGACGATAAATCCGGCCAGCAGTGACATCGCGCAGAAGTGAACGACGCGCGCGCGGTCATATCCGCCCATCAATTCGCGCAGCAACGGAAACTGCACCGATTTCCAGATCGCGAGACCGGATATGATCAAGACGGCGATGTCGAGCATCACGAACAGGTACGCGAACTTCTGCACCGCGTTGTAATGGCTCGGGTCCGCGTGCGACAAACGACCTTTCAGCGCTTCGCCGAGGTCGTGCAAGATCGCGCGAGGCGAAAGAGGGAAAAACTTCGACATGAACCGTCCGGTGACGAGGTTCATGGCCAGATAGAAGAGGGCATTGAAGAACAGCAGCCACATCGCCGCGAAGTGCCATTGCAGCGCACCTCCAAGCCAGCCGCCGAGCGTGATGCCGGGCGGAATCATAAAGTTCTGAAACACCGGCGACGCGTCGTAGATTCGCCAGCCCGACAGCATCATTAGCACCGCAGCCAGCGCGTTGAGCCAGTGCGTGATCCGTACCCACGCGGGTTGAATCGTGCGCGCCGCGTCGTGCGATGCACGGGGCTTAAGGATTGCATTCATGTCGAATCTCCGGGATTGGCGTCGATGCGGGAGAAAACTTCGTTTGCTTCATGATGGTGCACGCTGGGAGTTCCCTGAAATCAACGCCGCGGCGACAGACAGAAATGATGTTACCCGCATGACTGACTCCCGCTGGATAAGCGAAGCGGCATGACGATCCGGCGGTGCGTTCCCGGCATGCCGGGAACGCACCTTGAGCACTTATTTGCTCATCGCGTCGTCTTTCTTCATCGCGTCGGGTTTCATCGTGCTGCCGTCCTTGCTCATCGAATCTTTGGCCATTGCGTCCTTGCCCATTGAGTCTTTGGACATCGAACCTTTGGCCATCGAGTCTTTGCTCATCGCGTCTTTCGACATCGAATCATTGGACATGGCGCCGCTCGCCTGTGCGAACGCCGAACCACCGCTGACGAGCAACGCTGCGGCGAATGCTGCGATTGCAATACTTTTCATGACGACTCCTTGGATATTGTTGACCGGGCCGGTGCGGCCAATGCGGCGTATGCGGCCCATGTGTGTATCGGGTGAACCTGCTGTCCAGCAACTACCGATGCGTTATCCTCGCGCATCTGTAAGGTAGTTCGTCACGTGGCCCGATACGGTTACAGCAGGCAAAAAATTTTTTCTTACGCGGATCAAAATGGGACGCGCGGCGCGTCCGTGTTAAGGCAGAGCGGGAGTCAAACCTGGCGGCGCTTTGCGGGCAACCGTTGGAATCGGCTGCCTTCCGCCAGTTCGGGCTTTCCGTGCATTCCAATATCTTCGGTAGACGTCATCCAGGTCGCTGATTTCAAAGCGCTTTGTGGGTAACGACGTGCTTGCTCTTCCGCCTGACGTCCGGATCATGTTTCCCGTCCCGCAACGCCGATAGGCCATTAGCCTCTTATTCGACACGCGCGGGCCAATAACGCGCGAGAACGTGGCCCGTGTGTGAGTGGACCTATTGTGTCGGCTTGACCGGCAACACCTCGACAACGTCGTGTGCGACAGCCCAAGGCGTGTTCGCTACCATCTCCACCGCCTCCGCCAAGGTCGCAGTTTCAACTATTCGGGAGTGCCCGTGACACCAATCAGAACGCCTGTCCCGTTTGCGACAACGGGCAGAATGAAAGCGCCGCGACGCGGCGCCAGCACGTCAGGAGCAATCAGACGCGAATTTGCACGTTTTTCGGGCGGGAACAGGCGTAAGTTTCTGCGCCTTGCGCGCACCCCTTGGCGGATTCCAGCCGTGCACGCCAATATGAGCGCTCACGGGAATGAGGTTTGCTTGGCAACTGGCTTGCAGAAACCTCAAAATTCTTACCTCGAGGCAGCCGTCGAGCAGGGCGATTTGTCCCAACCGTCAGGAGTTCCGTCATGACCGAGCAGTCCGCTCCCATCCGTATCGTCGACCCGACCGTTGGGCCGAAGGCCGAGGTCCCGCAGGCGCAAAGCCATACGCGTGCCACCCAGCCGGTGACCATGCCCGTTGAATTGAAGATAAACGGCAAGCAGTACCAACTCGCGCTCGACCCGCGCACCACGCTGCTCGATGCGCTGCGCGAGCACGTGCTACTTACCGGCACGAAGAAAGGCTGCGACCACGGCCAGTGCGGTGCATGCACCGTGCACGTCAATGGGCGACGCGTGAACGCGTGCCTGTGTTTCGCGGCAAATCACGAAGGCGACGAGATTACGACGATCGAAGGCATCGGCAATTCGCAGTCGCTACATGCCATGCAGGCCGCGTTCGTCGAATGCGACGGCTATCAGTGCGGATATTGCACTTCGGGCCAGATCATGTCGGCGGTCGCGTTGCTCGATGAGCCCGTCGGCCCGAGCAACGCCGACGTGCGTGAAGCCATGAGTGGCAACCTGTGCCGCTGCGGCGCCTACCAGAACATCGTCGCCGCGATCCAGATCGTGCGCGGCAAGGCCTGAGGAGCGTGCCATGGAACTCTTTCAACTGTCCCGCGCCTCCAATGTCGAAGATGCCATCCGCGTCGGCGCGACCTCCCATACCGCACAACAGGGCGCCGAAGTGCGCTTCCTCGCGGGCGGCACGACGCTGCTCGACCTGATGAAGCTCAATGTCGAAAAGCCTGGCCGCGTGATCGACATCAGCCGCCTCCCGCTGGGCGCCATCGAAGCGACGGCCGCTGGAGGCGTGGAGATTGGCGCAACCGTGCGCAATGCCGATCTCGCCCATCATCCGCTGATCCGTGGAGCCTATCCGGTGCTCTCCCAAGCGCTGCTTTCGGGTGCCTCCGCCCAGTTGCGCAACATGGCGACGACCGGCGGCAATCTCCTGCAGCGCACGCGCTGCGTCTATTTCCGCGATACGGCCATGCCGTGCAACAAGCGTAACCCCGGTTCGGGTTGCGCCGCGAAGACGGGCTTTAACCGTACACAGGCCATCCTCGGCGTGAGCGATGCTTGCATTGCGTCGAATCCATCGGATATGAACGTAGCGCTGATGGCTCTCGAGGCGTCCGTGCACATCCAGGGTGCACGCGGCGAACGCAGCGTGCCCATTGACGAGTTTTTTCTGCTGCCGGGCGATACTCCCGAACGCGAGACAGTACTCGAACCCGGTGACCTGATCACACACGTAACGCTGCCGCCGCCAGCGCCGGGCGGCCGTTCGTTGTACCTCAAGCTGCGCGACAGGGCGTCTTACGAGTTCGCGCTCGCCTCCGCCGCGGTAATAGTCACCGTGGTAGACGGGAAGGTAAGCCATGCGCGCGTGGCGCTAGGCGGTGTGGGCACGAAGCCATGGCGCTCACGAGAGGCGGAAGCCGCGCTCACAGGGGCCGTTCCGGGCGCGGAGGCGTTCCAGCGCGCCGCAGCCGATGCCCTCGCTGATGCGCAGCCGCAATCGGAGAACGGCTTCAAGGTCGAGCTTGCGCAACGCTGCCTCGTGCACGCGCTGACGCTCGTCACGACGCCGGCCTGATCCCGCCCGTTCCCCCAAACAGGAAGCAACCATGTCCGACGTTCTCCATTCCGTACACGAAGTCATCGGCCGCGCGCATTCGCGCATCGACGGTCCCGTGAAGGTAAGCGGCGAAGCCACCTATACCTCCGACATCCATTTCCCCGACATGCTGCATGCCGTGCCGGTCTGCAGCGCGATAGCCGCGGGCAAAATCGTCTCGCTCGATTTCGCCGCCGCCGAAGCGATGCCTGGGGTGCATGCGGTGCTGCATCGCGGCAACATCGGCCAGTTCTATCGCATTTCCGGCAACTCCATGGATACGGGCTTTGTCGACGAAGCGCGGCCACCGTTTGAGGACGACGTGATCCGCTACTACGGCCAGTACGTGGCGCTCGTTATCGCCGAGACCTTTGAGGCGGCCAGCGCAGCCGCGGCGGCCGTCCATGTGAGTTATGAAACGGCGCCGCACGACGTGAGCACGGCGCTCTCCACCGACGAGGAACTGACGGTGGAGAGCGAGCGCGGGGACGCGGACGCGGCCTTTGCCAGCGCGCTGGTTACCCTCGACGAAACCTACGTGACGCCCGTCGAGACGCACAACCCGATCGAGCTGCACGCAACCGTCGCGCGCCTCGACGGAGACGCATACACCTTCTATGAGACGTCGCAGGCGGTCTCGAATCATCAAGGGACGCTCATGCAAATGCTAGGCCTTCCGAAGGAAAAAGTGCGGGTCGTATCGCGGTATCTCGGCTCTGGCTTTGGCGGCAAACTCTGGATGTGGCCACATTCGCTGCTGGCCGCGGCTGCGGCACGCCATACGGGCCGCCCCGTGAAGCTCGTTGTCAGCCGCAAGATGATGTTTCAGAACGTCGGTCACCGGCCGCTCACGCAGCAGCGCGTGCGGCTATCGGCGTCCCAGGATGGGAAGCTGAGCTCGCTCGCGCATGAGTACCTGAATCACACAGCAATCGCCGATGTCTACGCCGAAACCTGCGGTGAACTCACTCCCGGCCTCTATAGCGTACCGAACCTGCGGGTTGCATCGACGACAGTGAAGCGCAATGTGGGCTCGCCCACCGCCATGCGCGGGCCCGGCGCAGTGCCAGGATTGTTCGCCATTGAGTCAGCCATGGACGAACTGGCGGTCAAGCTCGGCATCGATCCAGTTGAGCTGCGCATCCGCAACGAGCCGGAGGTGGATGAATCAAGCGGCTTGCCCTTTTCGTCCCGGCACCTCGTCGAATGCCTTCGGACCGGCGCCGAGAAGTTCGGCTGGGCTCAACGCACGCCCGGCGTCGGCTCGATGAAACGCGACGACGGAGTCGTAATTGGCTGGGGCGTGGGCGCGTGCAGCTGGCCCGCCCTGCGCTTTTCGGCGGAGGCGACTGTGGACTTGCGCGACGATGGTACGGCTCGCGTGGTCTCGGGTACGCAAGACATCGGCACGGGCACGTATACCATTCTCGCGCAGCTGGTCGCTGCCCAGACGGGCCTGCCGCTCGACCGGATCGAAGTCGGTCTTGGCGATACGGCATTGCCGCTTGGCCCGATCTCGGGAGGCTCGGCCGCAACGGCGTCACTCGTGCCGGCGGTGTCGGATGCAGCGCGCGCCGCGGTAAAGGTTTTGCTGACGCGCGCCGGAACGCTAAGCGACTCTCCCTTTGCCGGTATGAACCCCGACGAACTGCGCATGAGCGATGGCCGGGTACACCGCAAGCACGAGCCGGCGGAGAAAGGCGTGCCGTTCCAGCAGATCCTGTGCGCGGCGAAGATGCGCTCGGCCTCTGGTAGCGGCAGCGCGAAAGGCGGTTTCGACGACCCGCTCAAGAAGAAATATTCGCTCCACTCGTATGGTGCGCACTTTGCCGAAGTGACGTGGCAGCCGGAGATCGCGCAACTGCGCGTGTCGCGTGTGGTGACCGTGATCGATGCCGGCCGCATCCTTAACTTGAAGGCGGGGCGCAACCAGATCGAGGGTGCCGTGGTGATGGGCGTAGGCATGGCGCTCTTCGAGCACACGAGCTACGACTCGCAGTCAGGCGCGCCGATCAACAGTAATCTGGCCGACTACATCATCGCGACGAACGCCGACACGCCTGAACTCGACGTCACTTTCCTCCACCACCCCGACACGATCTTCAATGAACTTGGCGCCCGGGGTATCGCGGAAATCGGGCTCGCCGGAATCGCACCGGCAATCACAAGCGCGGTGTACCACGCAACGGGCGTGCGCGTGCGCAAGCTGCCGGTTATGATCGAGGATCTGCTTGCGGCGAGATGAGAGCGTCGTATCCCGAACGGGGGCCGCGCTGGGACCTCTCGCAGATCGAGGTCGAGGTCGAGGTCGTACTTCAGCTTCGGCCCCGATTGGTTGTCGCTTGAAGCATTTTTTTAAACGGCTGCGAGTGGGCCGGGCGGGAATTCTGCTGTGGTCTCGGAATTTGTGTACGAGGCCGACCCCGATGCCGCGCGTGTCGGTGCCGGGAGTGATCGCCAGGCCCGAATATGCCGTGCCGGCCAGCGTGTAGGCCGCCCGATTCCTGTTCTGGATAAAGCCGGCGGCGGTGGACACGCAGGACAAGACTAGGCCGGATGCGAAAGTAATCAACCTTTTCATGCGGCATCTCCATTTTTATCCGCATCGAAATATCGATGCTTTTATAAATATCTATTTGTTCGGTATAACTAAATGTTGCGTAGTGAGCCGTTCGAGCGTCCCGATACGCCCGGATACGTCATGGTTTTACAGAGGGACGGTCGCTTTCGATGCGAGCCTTCGGATTGTTGAGGACGGCAACGGGCGGGGCAAGCTAACGGTCTTTAACATCACTTTTGTCCAAAGCGGCGCAAGCTCTCCAAAGGAGGGCATTCCACCAGAGCTGTACGCGGGCTCGGTGAACCTGAATACCTACGACGCCCTCAGTTACGCAAACCTTGCCCAGAACTACGATGATGCCGCAGCGGCCACGAGGAATGGATTGAATGGAGAGTATCCGGCCTTTGCGCAAGATATCTGCTGGCTAACGCGGTCGCCGTCATTTGTCGCGATGCCCGGGAATTACCGCATCCAGTACCTGCTTCGCTGTCTCGACGATCACGTTGCCCTCGTTCGGGTCGCGCCGGATCAATGTGGACGCAAAAGCCTTGGCCTGCGCCAGCGTGATGTGCGGCGGTAGCGGCGGGATGTTCGGATCGGCTTTCACTTCGAGCACGACTGGACGGTCGGCGGCGAGCGCCTCGTCCCAGGCGGCGCCCATGCGCTCGGCGTCGTCCACGTAAATACCTCGCAGGCCGATCAGTTCAGCAAAGCGGTGGTAGGGTACCGACGGGATATCCTGTGATGCCTCGAACTTCGGGTCTCCCTCCATTGCGCGTTGTTCCCATGTCACCTGGTTCAGGTCGCCATTGTTCAGTACCATGCAGATCCAGCGTGGATTGGCCCACTGTTTCCAGTACTTTGCGACGGTAATCAGTTCTGCCATGTTGTTCATCTGCATCGCGCCGTCGCCGACCAGTGCAATCACGGGACGCTCCGGATAGGCGAATTTGGCTGCGATTGCATAGGGCACGGCGGCACCCATCGACGCGAGTCCGCCAGACAGGGAGCACATCATGCCGCGCTGCACTTTGAGGTCACGCGCATACCAGTTCGCGCACGAACCAGAGTCGCTCGTGACGATGGCATTGGAAGGCACGCGCGGGGACAGCTCCCAGACGCTGCGCTGTGGATTGATGCCGTCTTTGCCGGGTTCATGAGCGCGTTTGTCGAGCGTATTCCACCAGTCAGCGGTCCAGCCTTCGATTTTCTTGCGCCACGCGCGGTCCTCTTTCTGTTCGAGCAAGGGCAGCAACGCGCGCAGCGTCTCCGCGCTGTCGCCGACGAGATTGACTTCCATCGGATAGCGCAGGCTCAGCATGTCGGCCTTCGTATCGATCTGCACACCGCGTGCAGCGCCTTCTTTCGGTAAAAACTCCGCATACGGAAACCCTGAGCCGATCATCAGCAGCGTGTCGCACCCGGTCATCAGGTCGTAGCTTGGCCTGGTGCCGAGCAGGCCGATCGACCCGGTGACCCACGGGAGATCGTCAGGCAAGACCGCTTTACCGAGCAGGGCCTTCGCGACACCCGCGCCGAGTTTTTCTGCGACAGCAATCACTTCGTCCGTCGCGTGCAGTGCGCCGGCACCGACCAGGATGGCCACTTTTTTGCCGGCATTGAGCACGTCCGCTGCCTGTTGCAGGTCATCCGGGTAGGGCGTGACCCGCGGTGCGCGGTAACCGATACCCGAATGCAGAGTGCCGTGTTTGCGGGCCGGCGCTTCGTAGGGCAGGTCCTGCAGGTCGTTTGGAAGCACGATCGCCGTGACTTTGCGCTCGGAGAGTGCGGTTCGCACCGCGCGGTCGACGAGATGGCGTACCTGCGAAGGCACGCTCGCCTGTTCGACGAAGGCGCCGGCGACGTTCTTGAACATCGAGACCAGATCGAGCTCCTGCTGATAGTGGCCGCCCATTGCTGCCCGAGCTTGCTGGCCGGCGATGGCCAGCACAGGCATGTGATCCATGCGGGCGTCGTACAGACCCGTGACCAGGTGCGACGCGCCCGGTCCCGAGGTGGCGATGCACACACCCAGCTCGCCGGTGAACTTGGCATGCGCCGAGGCCATGAAGGCGGCCATTTCCTCATGGCGTACCTGCACGAACTCGATTTTTCCTTTCGCCCGGTTGAGGGCGCCAAATACGCCGTTGATGCCGTCTCCCGGGTAGCCGTAGATACGCCTTACGCCCCAGGCATGCAGTCGTTCGACGATGAAGTCACCAACGGTCTGGCTCATTGCGATCTCCCAATAAACAGATGACGAGGACGGCTCGGGCACCGGCACATGCCTGGGTGGCGGGAACCTGATTTTGGAAATCCTAGAGGATGGGCGCACCGCCAGTGACGGCGATGGTCGCGCCGGAGATGTAGCTCGCTTCGTCGGAGGCCAGCATGACGTACGCGGGTGCCAGCTCGGCGGGCTGGCCCGGGCGCTTCATCGGTACCTGCGCGCCAAAATTTTCGACCTTATCCGGTGGCATCGTTGCCGGAATCAGCGGTGTCCAGATCGGTCCCGGCGCGACGCAGTTCGCACGGATTCCTTTCCCGGCAAGCAGTTGCGCAAGTCCTCCCGTGAAGTTCTGGATCGCACCTTTGGTTGTCGCGTAGACGAGCAAGGCCGGATTCGGATGATCGGCGTTAATCGACGCCGTGTTGACGATCGACGCGCCCGGTTTCATATGCCGTACCGCGGCCCGTGTGATCCTGAACATGGCGCCGATATTGGTATCGACAGTACGATGCCACTCTTCGTCGGTGATCTCGTCAAGCGAGGCATGCGTCATCTGGTATGCGGCGTTGTTGACCAGTACGTCGAGCTTGCCGAAGGCATCGACCGCCTGCTGCACGATGGCGTTGCAATGGTGAGCGTCCGTCACATCGCCACGTGACAATACGGCCCGCCGGCCAGCTTTTTCGACCCAGCGCGCGGTTTCGTGGGCATCGTCGTCTTCGTCGAGATAGGCGATCAGCACATCGGCACCCTCGCGTGCGAAGGCAATCGCCACGGCACGGCCAATGCCGCTGTCGCCGCCGGTCACGATCGCAGCCTTGCCGGCGAGCCGTCCTGAGCCTTTGTACGATTCCTCACCGTGATCCGGCACGGGATCCATTGAAGCGGTATGGCCTGGCACGTCGCTTTGCTGCTGTGCCGGAAAGGGAGGGGCGGGACGATTGGCGTGGGACATGACATTCTCCGTCGAATTCAACATCGCGAGCCACGTGAAGTTACGTGCTGCGTCCTCAATCGGTCGCAGCAAGAGGCGATCCCGCTAGTGCATGCAACCAGAACGATTCGATGCGATACGTCGAGGAGAGAATTTTGCGGCAACCGCGGCGGTGTCCCGTTTTGCGCTAAAGATGACCGTTACACCGCATAGATAGTGAAGCGATCAACCAGTGGCGACCGCTATGTCGCGTATGAAAATTCTGCGACCGGATTGAAAAGAGTGCATTACGCCCGACATTTCGGAACCCGTGACCGGTCGGAATCCGCAATCGGCCAAGGCGACGGCGAGCCAGGTTGCAGCACTCCTTGATAACTGAATCTCTCTCTAGGCGAGCTGAATGTGTCCTCTTTGAATGGCATCAGAACTCACGGCTTCGACCTCTATCTGGAGTCCGTTCGCGGCGTCGACGCGCAGGCGCCTCCCAGGAACGCGAAGGGGCGCATGCGGTTCTCCGGATATTCTGCTAAAGCGAACGGTCGCGCTCGGCAAGAGTGTTCACCATCTCTGCCATGTTCTCGGTTCCCCAAGTGCAAAGCGGGACGATCTTATCGGCCAGACTACGACCGAGCGGAGTTAACGCGTAGTCCACGCGTGGCGGCACCTCCTTATAGTCGGTCCGCGCCAGCACACGATCGGCCTCCAGTTCCTTCAATTGCTGGATCAGCACTTTGGCGCTGACACCGTGGACATTGCGTTTGAGTTCGCCGTAGCGCTTCGGGCCGTCGAGCAGGAAGTAAAGGATCAACGGTTTCCACTTGCCCGCGATGATACTGAGGGTGGCGGCGAGCCCGTAGGAGTACCGGCCACCGCATTTTTCAGAGCAGTCATTCATTTGGCAGTTACCAAAAGGTGCATACTTGTACTGAGGTTATCAGAACTGCATACTGGTCTCAAGTAAGCAGTTCGCTGCTTCCCAACCACGCCAAGGAAGGATGCACATGATGACCAGACTGAATGGAAAGACCGCTGTGATCACCGGTGGGGCTACCGGCATCGGCCGGGCCGCAGCAAAACGCTTCATCGAGGAAGGTGCCTTCGTTTTCATCTTCGGCCGCCGGCAGGAGGCGCTCGACGCCGCTGTCGCCGAACTTGGGCCCAATGTCCGCGCGGTGAAAGGCTCGGTCTCCGATGAGGCCGACCTCGACCGACTCTACGCGGCGGTGCAAGCCGAGCGCGGAACACTCGACATCGTCTTTGCCAATGCCGGGGCGGGAAGCATGCTTCCGCTCGGCAAGATCACCGCCGAGCACATCGACGAAACCTTCGACACCAATGTGAAGGGTACGATCTTCACAATCCAGAGGGCGCTGCCGCTGATGAACGAGGGCGGTTCGATCATCCTGACCGGATCGAGCGCGGGCACCACAGGTGCGCCAGGAATGAGCGCGTACAGCGCGAGCAAGGCGGCCGTGCGCAACCTCGCGCGGACCTGGGCGCAAGATCTCAAGGGCACTGGCATCCGGGTAAATGTGCTGTCGCCAGGCGCGACGGCCACGGAACTCGCGAAGGAGGCGCTGGGCGAGGAAGGTCAGAAGGCCTATGCCTCGATGACGCCACTCCAGCGCATGGCCGATCCGGCGGAGATCGGAGCGGCGGCGGCCTTTCTCGCGTCGCAGGACAGCAGCTTCATGACCGCTAGCGAGGTCGCCGTTGACGGTGGTCTGGCGCAACTGTGACACCAGGCATATACGTATAGCAACTCAATGCGCCGTGAGCTATCCATCGCAGTCAAGGCGACATGCATCGATGTAGTCCACTGTGAGCGTCGAGTTCCTCCCTGGAAGCTCTCTGGGCTTCTGCGGGCATCGTCGATTCAGTGCAGGGTCGCCTCGGCAATGCCGGCCAGCGCGCAGACCACAACGACGGCGAGCGGTGGAATCTTCCAGCGCGTCAGCAGGAAAAAGCCGATGGCCGCGACGGCAAAGTCGAGTGCCGAGCGAATCGCACTGGTCCAGATCGGCGAGTACAGCGCGGTGGCCAGGAGTCCAACGACCGCAGCATTCACTCCTGCAAGCACTGCCGCCATCGATTGGCGAGCGCGTAGCGCTCGCCAATAAGGTAGCGCTGCAAGCACAAGTAGAAGGCCTGGCAGAAATATTCCCACTGTAGCGAGCAACGCGCCGGTCCAGTGATTCGGCGCTTTGATCATCATCCATCCAAGAAATGCCGCGAATGTAAACAAGGGGCCCGGGACGGCCTGCACGGCGCCGTAGCCTGCCAGAAAATCGTTCGAAGTGACCCAGCCGGTTGTGACAGTTTGCTGTTGCAGAAGCGGGAGCACGACGTGACCGCCGCCAAACACCAGGGCACCGGAACGATAGAATGCCTCGAAGACCTTGAATGCCTGACCCGCGCGAAGTCCGTCAAGGACAGGAAGCCCGAACAGCAAGATACAGAACAGGATCAGCGCGGCGGCGCCCACCGTGCGGGAAACAGGGAATTCGTGTGTGTGTTGTGGTACATGGCCGCCGTCTGACGATGCCGTCGTGTGACACAACGCAGATCCGAGCACAGCACCGAGGCCGATAACGATGAGTTGCGCATAAGCGGTCGTCAGAATGCTGAGTACCGCTATAGCGATGAGCGCGATGGCCGCTCTGCGGTGATCGGGACAAAGGCGACGCGCCATGTCCCAAACTGCCTGAGCGACGACGGCGACAGCGACAAGCTTCAGACCGTGTATCAGGCCACTACCGACCGGGCCACCCAGGTTCGGGGCGATGGCAGCGAAGCAGAGTAACAGCAGGACTGAGGGTAGCGTGAAGCCACACCAGGCAGCGAGTCCTCCAAGCCACCCTGCTCGCAGAAGGCCGATCGAAAATCCCACCTGGCTACTGGACGGTCCTGGAAGGAACTGACAAAGTCCGACCAGATCTGTGAAGGTTTCGTCATCAAGCCAGCGAAGCCGCTCGACGAATTCGCGGCGAAAATAGCCCAGATGAGCAATCGGACCGCCGAAGCACGTCAGTCCAAGCTTGAGGAAGACCGCGAGAACTTCCAGGACGGCACCTCCTCGACTCGAGTGCGGTGATGCGATATCAGTTTTCATACGTGGGTGTGAAGTGCCACCGCGCCGTCATCGTGGCTCGTTGAGATTGCGATTGGCATCGGCGCCGGGAAATGAAACATGGACTGCGAGCCCCCGGCCGCCGATGCCAGTATCAAAGTCCAACCTTGCTCCAAAGTACTCCGCGATGCGGGCGACGATTGACAGGCCGAGTCCGCTGCCGTTCGCACCATTGCCAGTCACGCGAAAGAAGCGATCGGTCAGACGCGTGATGTCCTCCGTATCCACGCCGGGGCCGTTATCTCCGACTGTCAGCACGACCGCATCGGCATCGCGCCTGATAGAGACCTCGACTCGGCCGCCCTCATCGCAATACTTGATCGCATTGTCAATCAGGTTGTCGAGCACAATGTCCATCAAAACCGGCTCTGCCATGACCATGTAGTTAGTGTCGCCGACCATAGCGACGGTCATGCCTTTTCGTCGAGCGTCTGGCTCGTTAGTGGCAATGGCATCCTTGACGAGCGCAGCAAGTGCAACAGGTTGCGCAGGTACCTTGCGATGTTCGTCGAGCCGGGCCAGCAGAAGCAACTGTTCGGCAAGATGGGCGCTGCGATCCACGCCCTGTACGACCCGCTGCATGGCAAGTTGTTGCTGGGCGGCGTCCTGTGCCGCGAGCGCAACTTGTGCCTGAACCTTGATCGCGGCCAGCGGTGTCTTCAGCTCGTGCGCAGCGTCAGCGGTGAATGCTCGCTCGCGGTTGATTGAAAGTCCTAGTCGTGACAACAGTTGATTGATTGCATCGACAAGTGGACGGACTTCGACCGGCGTCGGCCCGATCCTGATCGGCTCGAGTTTGCTGGCATCTCTTGTCCGGATCGCCTTCGAGAGCGCCTCAAGAGGCGCCAGACTGTGACCAATACTGATCCAGACCAGCAATGCGAGAACTGGCAACGCCAGAGCGATCGGCTTCGCAATACGAAGTGCCACCCCGGTGGTCAGGTCACTGCGCTGATTGGTTGACTCTAGCACTCGTACCGTACGACCTGACACACCATCGTGAAGCATATAGGTATGCCACGGCTGGCCGCCAAGTGTTACCGTTCGCGCGCTTGCTGTGGCGTCGGCTGGTACCTCGAACGCATCCAGGGACTCGAGCTGCGCGCTGCTGGCCAGGACGCGTCCCTGCGCATCGCGCACCTGGAAGAGCGCTTCGCGCGGCGACTTGTCGCCATCGTTGCCGTTTGTGTGGCCGGGACCGCGGCCGTATTCGGTACGCGCGTCGATACGCGTCCTGGACAGGACCGAGAGGTCGTTCTGATCGAGCAGAACGATGAACTGCGCGAGTTGAACAAGGCGCGCGTCGTCCCATTCTCCCACCTCGCGCGTCGCCTCACGGTAACTCCAGCCGAGGGCGATAGCCCACACCAGGATAATGCTCGCGAGCACTAGCAGCGCGAGTCGACCGCGTATCGATCCTGGCATCATGCCTGCTCCATCACGTACCCGATACCCCGGACGGTTTTGATCAAATCCGCCCCAAGCTTTTTACGCAAGTTGGATATATGTACTTCAATCGTGTTGCTTTCGACTTCTTCGTGCCATCCGTACAAGCTTTCTTCAAGACGAGATTTGGATTGCGGCACACCCTGGTGCGTCAGCAACTGATGCAGCACGGCCCATTCGCGAGCAGTCAGCGGAATGCGGACATCGTCGCGCAATACGGTCTTGGCGGCCGGATCGACAGTCAGAGCGCGATATCGGAGGACTTCGACGCCGCGCCCCTGTGAGCGCCTTAAAAGCGCACGACAGCGTGCAATGAGTTCCGTCAGGTCAAAGGGCTTGCCGAGGTAGTCGTCCGCACCCGCCTCGAGGCCGCCCACCTTGTCGGCAACCGTCCCTTTTGCGGTGAGCACAAGCACTGGCACATTCTTCCCACAGCCCCGCAACCATCCCAGGAGTTCGAGGCCCGACATTCGGGGCAGTCCGAGATCGAGCACGACCAGCGCATAGTCGGTGGTTTCGAGAGCCAGTTGCGCGTTGCGACCGTCCTGCGTCCAGTCGACCGCAAAATTTGCGTGACGAAGTCCTGCTTCGACACCACTACCAATCAGATCGTCATCTTCGACAAGAAGTATTCGCATACAGGTGCGCCCAGAGAAGCATCCGGCAAAACTGTCATCGACGCGGCAACGCGCCTGGCCATATTTGCCAGTGTAACCACGTTGGGGCAATGAAAGCGCATGATGCCGACCTGCTTAAGATTTCCTTCAGGTTCGGCCATTAGTATCAGCTAACCGCGCATGGATGCACAGTTGTCACCTGGAACCAGCCGAGGTCCATCGGTCGATCGATCGCTACAAGGAAAATGAAAGTGCCTTCGATATCTACGTTCATCCGCATCGGCGAGTTGCGCCATGACACCATCCACGATCGACATGCTACGAGCCTGTCTCCTGACAGCGGTAACTGCTGCCATCGCGATCGAAGCCGCGGCACTTCTGGCTATCGGCCCGTTCCGTGTTTCCGAAGACGTGCTTACATGGATGACCTTTCGCGCAGCAACGGAGGTGGCCATTGCGTGCATGCTGCTGGTCACAAGACGACTTGCGCGCCCGCGATTGCTTCGGTTCTGTCCGGATGCCTGTGGTTCTTCATCTCCGGTTCGATCGCAAAGCTTTCGAGTGGGCCAGGTGTTGGCGGTAGCATCTTCGAAACTGATGTTCGCGGGTTCCGTTGAATCCACGGGCGAGCAATGAACGCAATCAAACCAGGCGACCACTCCATGGCGGATTTTCGACGATCGGCTGAAGCACGTTATGACGGCGTAGCGCGTCTCCTTCACTGGTCAATCGTAGTGTTGATCACGATTCAGTTCGTGATTGGCTGGACGATGCCTGATGTTCATCACGATACAAAGCCGGTTGGACTGATCGCGTGGCATCTCGGCGTCGGTGCGACGCTGGTTGCCGCTATGGCGCTAAGAATCATCTGGCGACTCACGCATCGGCCTCCGCCCGACGCATTGTCGCCAATATTGAGTGCCGCTTCCCGAATCACCCATCTGCTTCTCTACGCCGCGCTGATTATCGTGCCGGTGTTGGGATGGATCAACGCATCTTCACGTGGCTGGACCGTAAATTTTTTAGGCGTCGTGCCATTCCCCGGCTTGACCCCGACAGGTTCCGCATTCGGACACGCGATGGGGGACGTCCATGGAGTCCTGGCGTGGGTGCTGTTTGCACTGATCGCGGTACATGTTGCTGCGGCGTTGTTTCACCGCTTTGTGCTTCGCGATCAGGTCATGCATCGGATGTTGCCGTAATGTTAGCAATTCCGGCGCAATCGGAAAAATGCCCTGGCCAATAGGGCTCAGCGTTTGGCCCGATGCAGCCGACACATCGTACAGGCCCGAATACATAACTCCGAATCCGGCCGCCGCGATCGCGACTCGTGAATTTCGGTCAACCGTCCCCTGTGGGTCGTTCTGAGTCGACCACCACCGGGCTCATTGCGGCCACAAACCGTCCAAGCCAGCGAGGAAGCGAACGATGGGGATGGCGGGCGGCGTCCAGTCCGGCAGGAGTTACTGAACCTCGCCGCTCGCCAGTTCGTGATCGAAAAGCCACATCGGTGAATAGGAATAGCGTCCGTGTCGAATCGGTGTGTCAAGCAAAGAAAGCGATCGCCTGGCCGTTCAACTTTGGCTTATCGACAATCGGGCCCAGGCAGCGCCCGTCGGCGAAGTCGAACGCAATGACGGTGTCCTGAGCGACGCAAAACAAATATCCCTCGGAGTCGAAGCGCAGACCCCGAGGACGATGAAAGTTCGTCTTCCGATCCACCCGGAACACGCGGACAAGGCTACCGGTTGAACTGTCGTACTCGCGGACGGTACATACCGCGTCCGGTTTTCCAAAGGGAAACTCGCTGGACACAAGCACGTTTCCGTTCGGCCCGATCGTGAGATCCAGTGGACTCACTGCGTCGTCCGTAATGAAGTGAGAAGCATGCAGTTCACCGTCCTGATCAAACACGACGATGTTGTTTTCACCCTCACCGTCCGGACCGATGCCGGACGCGAGGAAAAGCTTGCCATCCGTGCCGAAGGCGAATCCGCGAGGGTACGGAACCACACCGGCGGGCAGTACGGATTGCGCGGCGCCGTCGAGATAGGGGGGAAACGCGGCAATTGTCCGCGCGCTACGCAGTCCAACGTAATAGCGGCCATCGGGTCCCAGGTGGCCACCTCCGGCATTCAGTCCTGGAACGGCACCTGTGTCGCGTACCACCGTCCCTTTGGTGTCGAGTGTAAGGATGCGGTCGTTTCCGCTATTGACATAAAGATGCTGCCGATCCGGACTGACGCTCATGCCGCGAGGATCGACGATGCGAGGGTCGTCGCTGAACGAACCAATGAAAGTACCGTCGAGTCGGAACGACAGGAGCGCCCCGTATCCATCGCCGTTCGAACCAGAAGCGCTGGTAACCAGAATGCTCATATCGAGTCCTGCGAGATAGGTGGGAAACTCTCGCCCTGCCGTGCCGTAGTGGCCAATGCAACGACTGGCGCTACGTTAGCGCAGGTCGCTGCGTCGTTCAGGGCGTGCTTGTGTGAAGGGAGTCAAGTACCGGAATCCGCTCTTCCGGGTCTGGATGGTGGGGTGCAGAATTACGCCGCCTGCGTTTCAGCATGGAATGGGTAGTCGGTGTAACCGCGTGCGTTTCCGCCATAAAAAGTACTCCGGTCGTACCGGTTGAGCGGCAGATTCAATCGCAGGCGCTCGGGCAGATCGGGATTGGCGATGAATTGGCGGCCAAACGCGACGATGTCCGCGTGGCCCGCTTCGATGATCGCGTCCGCAGTCTCTTTCGTGAAGCCGCCTGCAGCGATTAGCGTGCCGGTGAACTTCGGGCGCAGATGGCGCGCCGCGACCGGATCGTGAACTTCGCCGATCGTTTCCGTGCCCTTGATACGTGGCTCGACCACGTGGAGATAGCCGATGCCGCGCCTGTCCAACTGCTCCGTCACGTAACCGAAGGTGGTTTCTGGGTCGCTGTCATGCATCGAACCATAGGTGCCACTTGGTGCAATGCGCACGCCAACCCGATCCGCTCCCCACACCGAAATCAGTGCGTCCGTCACTTCGAGGAGGAAACGGGCGCGATTTTCAATCGGTCCGCCGTACTCGTCGGTGCGTGTATTCGAACCGTCCTGGAGAAACTGGTCCGGCAGGTAGCCGTTTGCGCCGTGCAGTTCCACACCGTCGAAGCCCGCGCGCAGTGCCCGCTCGGCACCCCTGCGGAAGTCCTCGACAATGGCGGGGATTTCGTTCAATTCAAGCGCGCGGGGCATCGCGAATTCGACTTCGCCGTTCACCGAATACGCATGGCCTTCGGCTTTCAGCGCGGACGGAGCAACGGGCGGCGCGCCACCTGGCTGAAGATCGGGGTGAGACTGACGGCCTACGTGCCACAACTGGAGGAAGATGCGCGCGCCTTTGGCGTGCACGGCATCCGTGATGCGGCGCCACCCTGCAATCTGATCGTCGGAGTAGATTCCCGGGGCCATTGCGTAGCCGTAGCCTTGAACCGAAACGGGGGTTGCCTCCGTGACGATGAGACCACCTTCGGTTGCGCGCTGCGTGTAGTACTCAACCATCAGATCGCCCGGCACATCGCCGGGCTCCGAACGCATGCGTGTCAATGGCGCCATCGCGACGCGATGGGAAAGCGTGTAAGGACCTACTTTGACGGCTGAAAACAACTTGCTCATGAAGTTACTCCTTGCGGATCAGCTAGCACCGGCTTGCGGCACGAGTGCGGTAACACGTTCGATGGCTCTTGCAACTGCGGCAGCGAGCCACAACGGCGATTTGCTGTCGGTCAGACCTCTCCTGGTAGCGGTTCGCCAGACAGCGGTTTTGCCCAGTGGGTGCATGGTCAGTGCAAAGGCGCGCGCTTTCGTCGCCTGGACCGAGGAGATATTCGGCCCTCAGATTGAAGCCTTGCCGATCGAGGCGCCGCCGTCGACAAACAACGTTTGACCCGTAATGAAAGCAGCATCGTCGGACAGCAAAAAAGTGATGGCTGCGGCAATCTCGTCTGGCTTGCCGAAGCGTTTCATTGGGACGGCAGCAAGATACCGCTGCTCTCCTTCGCTTCCTGGCGCGTTGTTGGCTCTAAACAGTTCGGTTTCCGTGGGGCCGGGTGCGACGGAATTGACCGTGATGCCGGCGGTCGCCAGCTCAAGCGCCCAGGAGCGCGCGAAACTCACCAGGGCGGACTTGGCGGCCGCATAAGCCGTACGTTCCACGATGCCAAGGACAGTGAGGCTCGTTATGTTGACGATTCGGCCCCAGCCTTGGGCGCTCATATGGGGCAGCAGAGCTTGCGCCGCCTGTATAGCTGGATGTAGATTGAGCGACATGACGGAGTCAAGCGTGTGCAGATCGATGGCGCCCAGCCTCTGCGGTTTGACGAGGCCAACGTTATTGACCAGGCCGTCGAACTTGTATTTCGCCACAAGACTATCGAGCACATCCTGCGTTTTCACGCGGTCGGAGAGGTCGACAGACACGAGTGTTCCTGGGAAGGCATGGTCGTCTGCCTGACGCGCCAGTCCCACTACCCGGTGCCCGTCTGCGTTCAGCCGCGCCGCGACGGCTCTGCCGATGCCTTTGCTGGCACCGGTTACAAGAAAAGTGCGTGATTTCATCTTGCCTCGATGTTGATGTAACGGTTTGCCTGTTCAATCGTTCCCGGCGGCTTACGGCCGGGAACGAAGCAGGACCGATTCAGGATACCGAATCAAGCTTCTTGCGGAGAACCGGCAACATATCTTGAGGCTCCGGACGGCGCGTATAGTCCGGGTTGACTTCGGAGTACACGATCGTTCCGTCTTGCCCGACCACGTAGCGCGCCGGCATTGGCAACGTCCAACTATCGTCGCCGTTGAACGCCGGTAGATCGTTCTTGAGGTTCTTGTACAGATCCACCAGATAGTCGGGCAAAGCAAAGCGGATGCCGAATGCGGCTGCCACATCGTTGTGCGTGTCGCTCAGGATCGGGAAGCTCAGCTTGTTGGTACGGATGGACTTGCGGCTGTTCACGGCATTCTGCGGCGAGATCGCGATCAGGCTGGCGCCTTCGGCCTTGAACGATGGTAGCGCTTCTTCAAGGGCCGTCAGTTCAAGATTGCAATACGGGCACCATACGCCACGGTAGAAACTGATCACGATCGGTCCCTGCTTCAGCAGTTCGACAGACGACACGGGTTTGCCATCCGGATCATTGAGGGTAAATTCCGGCGCGACGTCGCCTGCTTTCAGAGCGCGTGCAGCCTGACCGGACGCCGCGAGTTCGGCTGTCGCACGTTCCATGATCGGATGGATTTCCGGCGGTGCAAAGTACGGGGCCTTTCCGCCTTTGAAATCGGTCTTGAATGCGTCGAGCCTGGCTTGAAGTGACATGTCGATTCCTTTCCTGATGAGGTTTAACGCACATTGCGTGGTAGGAATAGTCAGTCAATGCAAACCCGCGGAGAAGACAGCATGCATGCATAACTGTCATTCCTGCTGGGCATGGGGGATGACCAAAAGAACAGAGCGGCGGCGTGGGCAAGTGGCCGCGCGGCGTTCGTCAACGCGCGTGACCTGGGCGACGTCCGGTCTGCGGGTATCAGCAGACATTGGACCTTGAGATGCCATCGGCCGCTCGGGTCGACGTGAGCCAATCACGATTGGGCCCAGTGCGGCCATGAGCCGTCGTTCGACATCGCGGCATAAATTGTTGACAATGCACACCAATATTGGCGATTCGGCATCACGACCGATAGGTTATAGCCCATGTCTACCGGCCAATCAAAGTGGCATTCTGGATGTATGCCAATGGAAAGGGCTGACTCGCACTAAAGTGGTTCGACCGTACACGCTGGAACTCAAAATGACCTTTAAGATCGACTCGCTGCCTGACTATTCAGCATTACAGCAATTCGCTCGAGCACTATGGCGCGATGGGACAGCCCGGGGGGCTGCCGTTCTGGTAGGCGCAGGCTTCTCGAAGAATGCGCTCTTTCCCGCGAAGGACAGCCGGCAACCTCCGTTGTGGTGGGACTTATGTGACGCCATGGTCGAACAGCTCTACCCGGGGAGAAAAGGCAGCGCGCCAACGAATCCTCTTCGGATCGCTGAGGAGTATCGGACCTATTTCGGGCAAGCGGCCCTTGACGACTTTATCCGGTCTCATTTCCCCGACCGCGCTTGGCAGCCCGGCGCCTTACACACGGAACTTCTCGAGTTTCCTTGGTCCGATGTCCTGACTACCAACTGGGACACATTACTGGAACGGGCCGCAGAAAATACTTTTGACCAGAGATACGATCTCGTAAGGCTGGAAGCAGATCTGCCACATGCGCGGGCGCCCCGTGTGGTTAAACTGCATGGATCAATAGGAGACGAAGGACCACTTATTTTTGCTGAAGAGGACTATCGGACTTATCCGAGCAAACACGCTGCGTTCGTGAACCTAGCAAGACAGATCTTTATCGAAAACGAGCTCTGCCTGGTCGGATTCTCGGGTGACGATCCCAACTTCCTCGAATGGACGGGGTGGGTGCGCGACCAGTTGGGAGGTAAGGCCCGTCGCGTCTACCTTGTCGGAAATCTGGACCTTGCCCCTGCGACGCGAAAATTCCTAGAATCGCGCAATATCGCGCCAATCGATTTCGCACCAGCTCTCGGCGCAATACCAAAAGCGGCCCGACATGCGGAAGCAACGAAGCTTTTCTTCGAAGCGCTACATGCTGCTCACCCGAGTCTATTGCACGACTGGGCGCCGGCGGAGTCCAGCAGTTTCCCTCTTCTGCAGGCAGGCCAAGACGCACATACGAAGGCACGCAAGGATGACGCCTTCGCTGCCGATCTTCTGCAGCAAACTGCCGCCGTAATCAGGAGGGACCGGGAAACGTATCCGAGTTGGCTGGTGTGCCCTGCAAGTCTGCGGAACCAGATGAGGCACCGTTCAGATGAAGCATGGCTGTTGCGTGCGTCCGTTCTGGAACGCTTCGAAGTGACTGAGCGGGTAGCTATCCTGCGTGAATTCCTCTGGCAGCGCACAGTTTCCTATTCCTGGATTCCAAACCAGCTATTCGAGGCGCTGATCGCCTTACTCGATTCTCGTCCCGTCAACGTAGATGCAGACGTTCTCTGCGAATTCGCCGTCGCGCTGATGCGACGAGCGAGACTGCACCAGGATGAAAAGGCCTTTCTGAAGTGGGAGGACTTCGTAACACAGCTTGTTCCCTCGTCGGACGAGATTCGCATGGAGGCAAGATATCAGAAATGCCTGTTCGAACGGGACCAGCTCAAGCTTCATGAACTGGCAAATTCTGCGTCATTACTTGAATCCGTTGATCCCGTCTGGATGCTTCGCCGGGCGGGCCTGCTGACTGAAATCGGCTTTCATGGCCATGCAATAAAACTGATCAGGGATGCCGCGACAGAATTGGAGCGGCGATACAGGCTCGACCATAGCTCTATCTGGATCAAGGCCCGGCTGGGGTGGGCAGAATGGATTTCACGCGGAACCTATGCGGGGGCTTTCCAGGCACCCGTTGATGCGCCCAAAGCCCGCGAGTTCAAGGAACTGCTGGTTGCGCCCCGCGACGAGATTGAGCGGATCGAAACGATGGCAGCTGAGCACTATGCCGAGCACAGGCTGGATGAGACGGGGTTGAAGCTGCTTTTCGAGCCCGGGCATTATCGTGAATCCCGACAACGGGCTCCGGATACCGTAGACAGTTCGGCTGCAGCCGCGTTTTACCAGCTTGATCAGCTCATGGAGGCCGTCGGTCTGCCCGTCAGGACGAGCGGCATTAGCTTCTGCGCAGATGCGGTCGGCGCAGTTGCAAAGATTACCTATCAGCGAACCGTTGACTGGTACATCTGGTTGATACGGGGAATGCAGAGTCACTATGACAAGACTTTCGACGTCTATTTCAGCCGCATTGCCGTTGCTCAACTACCCGATGAAGTGAGCTCAGGGTTGATATCCGTCGTCAGGGCAGGAGCCGATTTCTGGGTGGGCCGCCTTGAGGCATCGCAGGGTAAGGAGCAAGCCGAGGACAGGAGCGGCGCGATCGATCGCCTGAGACTTCATCTCACTGTGCTATCGCGACTTACTGTGCGAATGTCGGAAGATGAAGCACAGGCGACGCTTCTCTATGCTCTCAGCCTCGCAAGACGTAATTCGATGCAATTCCACTGGATACTGGAGGCACTGGACGAACTAGCAAACCAGTCCGTGGCAGGGCTCCCGCCATCTAGGCAGAGCAAACTCGCATGGGAGATCATTGACTTTCCGTTAGCGGCAGAAGTCCAGTCGGACACTCGATGGTGGCCGGATGTTATCAACCGTATCTGGAACTCTGTGCCAGACCGCCCCGGTGATGACGCGCGATGCCAGCGTCGCGTCCAGCAGTTGCTGGATGCGGCAAAGCGTGGACAGCCTTCCAGGAAGGAAGCGGTACATCGACTCAGCTACCTGTCATTGCGGGGATCGCTACAGGCTGACGAGCATGCATCTTTCGGAAACGTCTTATGGTCTGAGGTGGACGCCCAAAGTGGACTACCCGCCGACACAGGATTACTCAGTAGCGCGCTCGCTAACCTTCCCTCACCGGATGCTATCGACCCTAGGGCGATGGTTCGTGCAGTGCTGTTTCAAGGCGGTCAAACAGGCGATCTTGATGCACCGAAATTGCTCGATACGCGAGTGCTAGACAAGAAACTGCAAAACATTCAGTCCTATATCCTCGCTGCACAGATTGGTATCAGACCGGAACCTCAGGAGGCGCGACGGCTATTTGATGAACTTGTTGCGTGGGATCCTGCTCTCGTTGAGTCCAGATCTCCAATGGATGATTCATGGAGGAAAAATTTTCTGGATGGAATGCGCCGCCACGTTGGAACAGTATTGGCTGAACTGTGTGCTCCAGCGCTGGATCCGACGTCAAAAACCGGGGAGCGAGTCTCAACGCTGCGCACCTGGATATTGAAGTCTCGCGAATGGCATGGTTTGCCCGGGATGCCGGCATTTTTGGACACCATGCCGGACCTTGCTGACGATTTGGCGACTCTGATTCGCCGTGCGCTTGTCGGCTCATACAGTCATCGCGTGGAGAATGGGGTGATAGCTCTACGGAAATGGGCGACACTGGTACAGGACGGCTCACGCGTCGCACTACCAGATAATCTGATCGACCAGCTTGTTTCGACGATCGAGATCCGGCACGAGCACGGGCTGCCTGCGCTACTCTACACCGCCAGATATTTCCTCGAACGGAATCTTATCCCTGAGGCGGGGGTATCGCGCTTACTCTCAGCACTTGAAGACCTATGGCTCGAAACTCAATACATCGAAACTGAAGCTACAAGCCGCAGGGCGATCTCGCTATCGCTAGTCCGCGCTGAATGCCTTAGACTTGCGTACGCAATGAAATCGCGGATCAGTGACGACGGGACGCTGGACCGATGGATTGAAGCAGGCAAATCGGATCCGCTTCCTGAGGTACGGAATGCCCTGCTTGATGCCGAACCATAAGCGGGACTAAGGAACCGGCTATCTACGGTCATTCGATGACGCGACATTGATCGTTGATCCCTCCAACGCTCCTACAGGCGCGTCTTCGGGGACTGCCGGTACCGCATCTACGAAGACAGTCGTTTGATCGCACACTACCGGCATGATTATCGGGGCGACGACCACGGGATTGGGTTCCCGGATGGCACAAGCAAGTCATGTCCTGTCGGCCGTGTAATCGATTTTCTGGAAGGCGGCGGGTCGAAACCGCTGGCATTTTCGGCCCGCGCTTTAGCGTACCTTGCTACAAAGCAAGCGAAGGGAGGACGAACAGAGGAACGGCCGCTTTGGGGGGAATCGAAGGACCGCTCAGGGTCGCGTGCTGCCGATGGCCGGCAAGCAAATGTGCGGCCACTCGCGAACGCTCGTAGCCGCTGATGGGGTACGCTCGGGTCGAAAAAAAGCCGACCGGGTTAAGGTCGGCTAATGATTCCGGCTATTCCGAGGGCCGCGCCAAAACCCGACAGAGCCACATTATGCCGCACTACGCCCCAAACCGGCACAGCAAAGGCAGTACGCCGCCAGCAAGGGATGTGCGGCCCGCACGTCGGCGCAGGTCACTGATGCCAAACAGTTGGCACCAGCCGGCCACTATCGGCCGCTCGACGTCATCGCTCACCCGCTATTGGACAAATGTCATTGCGGGGAGACGCACGATTCAGTTATCCCCGCGCCGCTCTATTAACAGTCAGTACCAAGGCAGACACCTCAGAATTCAAGGCTGCGTACGTTATCGCACACAGCCCGCAACGCTTCACTCGCAATACTTTGGGGTGGTCTTTTGTCCAACCGAGCAAGTTAAAACTCGATCGACCGCAACTGCCCGATTCGTTTGTTAGGAAGGTTCGTCTCAGTGATGATCCGGTTTGCAACGACAAGGAGTAGCCCATGCCCGACGGCGGTTTTGACCGCGCGACCGAATTTCATTTCAAAGAGTTCGAGGCGCTAAGGAAGGAACTTGAGAACCAGTTCGAATATAACCGGAAAATCGCACTATACGTTGTAGTTGGTATGGCTGCTTTCTTGGCGTGGTTCTGGAAGGACGGGTGCTCAGTACGATTTGGAAACTGGATCCCGCTATTGATTGTGGTTGGCGGAGCAACTCGGTCCTTTGCAGTGTCTCATGGAATAACGCAGATCGCGAACTACTTGAGAACGCTAGAGGCCGAGTACACACTGCGTGCGCTGGGCGGAAGTGGCCCGACCGGTTGGGAAACGCATCTTAATCCCGGTGGGAAAACAGGTGTCTTTTTTAACTTCATTCGTCCACGGTCGTTGACTAACAAGATCTTCTGGCTATTTGTCATGGGGGTGGGGTTGTTCGTAGCTCTCGCCCCGAACATTTCGACGTGCGGTGACCGCCACGCTTCAAACCCTTCGATGATCTGTAGTGCTCCTGCCCTTGGAGTCGGTTGGTGCTTCGTGGCAATAGTTAAGGCCGATTGACTGTCCACAATTGGCGCTCGGTGACTCTACCGGCCCGTAACCCCTGTCGTACCCATCAGCGAATGTCTGTTATCGGCAAGGCCCGTAGACTCTTGTGGGTCGACTTGGCGCGTTCGCCATCGGCCCTGTCTCGGCCATCTGCAGTTGTTCGAGTGGGCGCCAAGGAGGACGTTCAGACGTCGGCTTCGACCCCGACAATAGACCTTCGGCAGGCGTCGCGTCATCGGCATTAGTCGCCCTTTCTCGTGAGTAATCTGCTAGCGATGACCAAGCTTCACGATTCACCTGCCGGGACGCACGGTTGAGACCGACGCCCGTGTCATGTCGGCCGAACCGGACCAGCCAGCTTTGCGCCGCAACTCGATTCATCCGCGCACAGGGCGCCTAATGTCGCGACCGCTTTATCGAGCCGCTCCGACCACGGGTATCCATAGTTCAGACGCATATGGTGTCGAAATGCGCCATCCGCAGAGAAGACCGGTCCGGGCGCGATGCTGATGCCACTGTTGAGCGCTGCCTGGAAGAGGCGTATCGAGTCGACGTGATCCGGTAGCGCCACCCATGTGAAATAACCGCCGTCAGACCTGGTCGCCATCACATTGGCCGGGAAGTACCGGCTAATCGCGTCGAGCATCTGCGATTGCTGAAGGGCCAACTCGCGACGTAGCTTGTGCAGGAAACGTTCATAGCCGCCGTGCTCCAGATAGTCGGCGATTGCGCGCTGCGCCGGCATGCTGGCCGATAGCGTGGTCATCCATTTCGCCCGTTCCAGGCCGCCCGCGAACGCTCCGGCTGCCGCCCAGCCGATACGATATCCGGGCGCAAGGCACTTCGCAAACGACCCACAATGGATGACAAGACCTTTCTGGTCGAAGAATTTGGCCGGACGTACCGGGTCCGGGCCGAAATGAAGCTCGTTGTAGACGTCATCCTCAATGAGCGGCACGTTGTGTCTGGCGAGCAGATCAACCAGCGCCTGCTTCCTGGAATCGCTCAGCGTCGCCCCAGTCGGATTGTGGAACGAGGTCATGAACCAGCAGGCGCGAACCGGATGTTGCTGCAGCGCTTTCGCGAGCGCATTCAGATCATGTCCCTCCACCGGGTCAACAGGAATCTCCACTACGTTCAGCTTCAGACGCTCGATTGCCTGCAGCGCTGCATAGAACGTCGGCTTTTCGATCGCGATCACGTCGCCTGGCGCGGCGAGCAACTGGGCGCTTAGCGTCAGGGCTTCGAGTGCACCGCTCGTAATGATTATCTCGTCGACGGGCACCGTCATCCCCGCCATCAGGTAACGCAACGAAATCTGCTGGCGCAATCCTTCGTGCCCCGGCGGCAGTCCGTCAACCATGCTGACCAGGTCTGTTGAACGATTGACCGCCGCGCACGACTTTCCGACGCGCGCCATCGGAAACAGTTCAGGGCTCAGGAACGCTGAACCAAGCGGGACAGTCGCGGGCTGCCTGATCGTCTTGAGGATCTCAAAGACAAGGTCGCTGATATTGACGGTCTTCGGGTCGGTAGCCATCGAGGTTCCGGGCCTTTGCCGCGGCAATTCTCTGGAAGTCGACGACACAAAATAGCCCGAACGCGCGCGCGCCGTAATCATGCCCCGATTTTCGAGCAGGTAGTAAGCACGAAATACCGTCGCGGGGCTCACACCCCATGCCTTGCACGCCGCGCGAACAGAAGGGATACGCGCGCCGGGTGGAAGATCACCGCGCTTGATGAGTTCACTGAGTTGGTCGGCTAGCCGCTCGTACCGTTTCAACTTGTACTCCTCACAGATAACACCGTTGCGGAGGTCGGAGCCGCCCCGATGGCACACACACTCAACGTTTGAAGAATGCCACCTGCCAATCTGATACGGCCTTTCTTTTGCAATCTGCGTCTATTTCGGACGCGCACACGCTGGCAAAGTGCGGCGCAGACAGTTTCGACCTCTTCCGATGTTCCGCCGACGTGTAGCGGGCCAATCGATAGCGATTTCTAAGCCTAATCTTTTAACGACCACTCAATGGCATTTGGGTTCAGGGTATCAACCGTCAGATGCAGCGCGGTCATCGCGCTTCGTCGGGCCCGGAGACGAGGTATGGCAGTCGTGCTCGTTACCTGCACAGGCACCTCACTGGCTCTTGCAGGGCCGGCCGACACTGGTTCCAGTCGCAGTGTTAGGTTTGAACGCAACGTCTGGCAGCAACTGACGGACTGGCTCGCCGGCCCATCAGCGCCCCCGGTTCAATTCGGCGCGGCCTGCGCGTCCATTGCGCAGTTGCCTGTCATTCCCGCCGCCCTTGCCGGACCGGTCGCTGGCCCGATGCCTGTACTGACCAATACTTGCGAATCGCTGGCCGACACGCGTGCCGATGCCACCGGCACCGCTGTTGCGATGGCCAACTCGGGGCCGAACGTTGTGACGCTGCTTAGGGAACTGCGGTGGCAAATCCGCGGCCACGCGGCGGCAGAACGAGGCAGCTTTCTGGCCTCTGACGCAGTCGACGGTACCGCGTCGCAGGTCGACCGCGCGCAGCAGTCGACGGAACCGCCAGCGATGTCGCCCCCTGATTGCTCACCGGGTGGGGGTTGTGAAACGCGAGCGGTCATGCCCGCGGCCGGCACCGACACACTCGCCCCGGTGCATCCTTTAGCGAGTATTGCCACGCAACGTACCTCAGTATGGACCATATTGGGCTTTGTATTGTGGCCGATGCTGGTGGTGGTCGTGGCCTTTGTTGTCGGTTGGGCGCTAAAAAGGTGGTTTCGCTACGACAAGTCCCTGCTGCGCGCAGCGCGTGCAGGGTTGCGTCGTGGCCGGTTCCATGTTGAATATCAACCTGTCGTTGGCGTGCGGCGGGCCAGGTGTGTCGGCGTCGAAGCATTACTGCGATGGGACAACGAGAAATATGGCGCGCTGGGCCCGGCCCACTACATGGAGTTCATTGAGAGCAGTAGCCTGATTGGGCCAATGACGCGATTCGTCCTGTCGCGTGCCGCTCAGGATCTGCGGGAAATCGCCGCACCGAAATCGCTCTACCTGGGCGTTACCGCTCCCGCTTCTTACCTGGTAAGTTCCGCGTTCATCGGGGACCTGGGTGACATTGGCTCCCTCGGTCTTCCACCGCTGATACTGAAGATCGGAGCAGGTAGCGCGAGGAAGTTCAGAAAACGTCTCATCCCGATGATGGCGCAGGCGCGTGACAAAGGAGTGCGTTTTGCGCTGTCGGGCGTGCGTCCCACTGACGTCGGATTTGAACTGCCGGCAGACATGACCTTTGAGATGGTGAAGATCGACAGGGAGGTGCTGGGAATGGATCCCGATGAGCGCTCCAGAAAGATCAGTGCGTTGACAAGCATGGGCCATGAGATGGGCGCCGTGGTCGTGGTCGAAGGAATTGAGAACGCGGCGCATCACAACGTCGCGCGGGCAAGCCGGGCCGAATTCGGTCAAGGTTTCTTCTATAGCCGTGCACTCGGTGCCAGCCAGCTGAAAGCATTTCTCCAGACCGCCAATGCCCCTTCCTCAAAGCCGGCGGGAGCTGCAACCGTGCTCGGCTGGCGAGTCCGAAGTTTCTAAATGAGGCGTTTCGCCCGCAACCGGAGCAACCCGGTTACCTCTGGTTAATTAGCATGACATATTAATGAAGCGCTATCTCCAACTGGCGGCCGAGTTCGAAAACCTGATTGTTAACGGTACGCTTGAGCTCGGCGTTCGGCTCCCGTCGGTGCGCCAGGCGAGCAGTTCGTACCGGGTCAGCCCTTCAACGGTTTTCCAGGCTTACTACACTCTCGAACGACGAGGCCTGATCGTAGCAAAACCTCGGTCGGGTTATTTCGTCGCAAGTCGGCCTGCGCTAACGAAATCGCGAGCGCTTGCTTCAAAGCGCAGTATTGACGAGGCCGATGGCGACAGCCTCATTCTCCGCTTCATGAAGGCTCAACGGCGATGCGCGCATCCGGGGCTTGGCTCTTCGGAGCCAAGTGCCCAGCTGTTCCCGTTTGGCCGGATCTCGCGCTCGTTGACTGCGGCAACCCGCAGGATGGCGAGTTCCCAGAATGCCTTGTCGGCGGGAAAGGCGGAAGCAGATCTGCGTCGCCAGATCGCCCTGCGCTACATCGTCACAGGTGTTACCGTCCCAATCGATGAGGTTGTAGTGACGAGCGGCGCGCGTGATGCACTGACACTTTGTCTGCAGGTTCTGACGCGGCCTGGCGACATCATCGCAATAGAACGGCCGGCTTTCCACGCTGTGCAGGACGCGATTCAGCGCCTGCATCTGAAGGCCGTGGAAATCCCTGTCGATCCACACCGTGGACTCGACCTCGGCGCGTTAGCGGAGGCGTTGCGGCAGCATCCGGTACGGGCTTGCTGGTTCATGACGACGCTACACCAGCCTACTGGCGCCACACTTTCCGATGAGCGAAAGGAGGCGCTCGTAAGGTTGCTGGCAAAACATGGCGTGCCGCTAATCGAGGACGATGTATTCCGCGAACTGCATTTTGGCTTGACCCCAGCGTATCCGGCAAAGCGCTTCGATTCTAACGGCCTCGTGCTGCACTGCAGTTCGTTTTCGAAGAGCCTGGCGCCAGGACTGCGCCTCGGTTGGGTAGCGGCGGGGCGATACGCCGCGAGAATTGAACACGCGCGTTGGCTGACGATGGCCCCAGCGTCTGTGCCCGTGCAATGCGCAATTGCTGACTACCTTGAGCATGGGGACTACGACCGGCTTCTACGCAAACTGCGTCGCGAACTGGCGTCCCTTCAGACCCGGATGGTGGCCGCGGTCGTCAAGTACTTCCCCAAAGGGACATTAGTGGTCCGGCCGCCGGGCGGATTCTTTCTATGGGTGGAACTTCCAGAAGGAGTCGAGGCAGTGCAGTTGTTTGAGATGGCGGAAGCGCACGAAATCGCGATTGCCCCTGGTGCAATCTTTTCATGCAGCCGCGAATTTCGCCGTCACATCCGGCTTAACTATGGTCGCCCGTGGACCCCGGACGTTGAAAAGGAGATGCACACGTTGGGCATGCTGGCGAGGCGAGCAATGGCTGAGCAAGGGACAGCCCAGCATACTGGGCGCGAAGGCGCGGAATGAATAGCATCGAGGAGCCATGATGGAAGGCGGTGCCAGCTGGAGCGGTAAGCGTGCCGGGCCGCCTGCGATCCGCGTCTGGCAGCAGCCGTGTTGACGGCCATCTGCGGGCACTCCAGCAGATCGCCGTAGTGACGAGCACCGCAGCACCTGCTGGACCACTTGAATCAGGACGACGGGCGGCGAACCATCGAGGTCCGCTCATGTGGCAGCGGGGGCGTTCATATCCGGCCCAATCGACACTTGACGCAGTTCGTCAGCGATGATCGAGATCAACGCGTCAGCCGCCGCACTCAGCGGCCGGCGCGGGTGGCTCACACAGACGATATGGCGCACGATGCGCGGCGCGAGGATCGGATAGGCGCGCAACGTGCCTTGCCGCACGGCACGTTCGACGGCGATGCGCGGCAGGATCGTGGCAAAACGCGTGCTCTCCACGAGCTTGACGATGGTGGAGAGCACATCGATTTCGAAGCGCGGCGCAAGCAGGATGTCTTCATGCTGCGCGGCTGTATCGAGCACGCCGCGCAGACCATGACGTTTGGTCGGCAACACGAGCTCCAGTTCGGGCAACTGCGCCAGTTCGATCGCGTGCGGCAGATCGGGGCCGTGGGTGGCGCTGGTGACCAGCACCATTTCCTCATCGAGAAGCGGCTGCGCGTCGAGCGACAGCCGCGAGCGTGGCTTGTTGATCAGCGCAGCGTCGAGCTGGCCGCCCGCCACCCAATCGATGAAAGTGGCGCTATAACCGTCCGCCACGGTCACTTCGACGTGCGGATAACGCGTATGAAAGCGCGACAGCGAATCCGCGAGGACGCTCTCCGTCACCGAGGCGATCAGCCCAATCGCAACGTGACCGGTCACAACTTCGTCGCGCTGCACGAGTTGCTGCCGGGCATGGGCGAGATCGCGCACGATCGGCAGGAACAGGCGGTACATCAGCCGCCCCGCCGCGGTCGGGGCCATGCCGTGCGCACCGCGTTCGAAGAGTTGCTGGTGCAGTTCGTCTTCGAGCCTGGCAATCTGCATGCTCAATGCGGGCTGCACGATGTTCAGGCGCTTTGCAGCACGCGTGACGGAACCGTCTTCGAACAGCGCGATGAAATACTGGATTTGCTTGAGGTCCATAGCGATCTGAATGGGACATCAACCCGGGTGCGTCAATCCGGGGACCATCAACGTAGCTAATGAGCTCCGTCCACATTATCAGGTCTGTGCCGAAAAGCGCACCAATGGATGTTCCGGATGGTGCCGCTCCAGCCTGCCTGACACGGAAGTTCTATGGATATCGTTTTGTAAGCCGGGTGTCATTGGGGCTAACACGGATATCAGCATCGGTGATTAAAAACATCAAAAAACAGTATTAGAACTTATACAGCGATCTCGCTACGCTTCATTGCATATCTCGCAGCGACCGTTCCCCGGCGCATAGCGAGGCATTGATGGAGACGTAGATGAACACACGCGATGCCGTCACGAACGGCACCTCTTCCTTGCCGTGGGCCCCGCAATCCGGTGTGCTGACGTTGCGCGACTGGCTCGCGCATCTCGCAAGAACGGATCGTCTGGCGACGATCGACAAGCCCGTCGCGCTCGAACATGAACTCGCCGCCATTGCCAAACGTCTCGACGGCGAGCAGGCCGCGTTCTTCACGAAGCCGGCTGGCCATGACATTCCGATCGTGAGCGGCTTCATGTCAAAGCGCGCCTGGATTGCTGAAGCCATGGGCGTGGCGGAGTCTCAACTGCTGACGCGATTTCGCGAAGCGGCCGGGCAGCCGATTGCGTCGCAAGTCTTGCCGCGCGACGCTGCGCCGTGCCAGCAGGTGGTGCTGACGAAGGACATCGATCTGCGCGCGTTGCTCCCCATTCCCACGCACAGCGAACATGACAACGGCCCCTATATCACGGCGGGTCTCGTGATCGCGCGCAATCCGCGCACCGGCGTGCAGAACGTGTCGATCAACCGCATCCAGGTGCATGGCCCGGACCGCATGGCGATTCTGCTGCTGCCGCGCCATTTGTACGCGTTTCAAAAGGCCGCGGAAGAAGCGGGCGATGCGCTCGACGTGGCAGTCGCCATTGGCGTCGACCCGCTGACTATGCTCGCTTCGCAAGCAATTACTCCGATCGATCACGACGAGCTGGAAATCGCTGGCGCGCTGCACGGCATGCCGTTGCCGGTCGTCCAATGCGTGACGAACGGCGTGCATGTGCCCGCGTTTGCAGAGATCGTGATCGAGGGCCGCATTCTGCCCAACGTGCGTGAGCCGGAAGGTCCGTTTGGCGAATTTCCTAAGTACTACAGCGCACAGGAAGCGCGTGAGGTGATCGAAGTCACTGCGCTCACGCATCGCGAGAAGCCGATTTTTCATACGATTGTGCCGGCGGAAATGGAGCATCTGCTGCTCGGCGCGATTCCGCGTGAGGCGACGCTGCTCGCTCACCTGCAGCGCAGCCATCCGGGCGTGAAGGACGTGCACCTTTCGGTAGGCGGCGTGTGCCGCTATCACCTGTGGATCCAGTTCGACAAGAAGCGGGAAGGCGAGGCGAAGAATGTGATCCTCTGCGCGTTCGGCGCGCATTACGACATCAAGCAGGTGGTGGTCGTCGATACCGATGTGGACCTGCACGATCCGGCGGAAATCGAATGGGCATTGGCGACGCGTTTTCAGGCGGATCGCGATCTGGTGGTGATCGAGGGCGCACAAGGCTCGCCGCTCGATCCGTCCACCACGGTCGGCCAGCCCGAGGATGCGCCGCTTCATCTGCAAGGCGTGAGCGCGAAGATGGGGCTCGACGCCACGCGGCCGGTCGTGTATCCGGCGCACGTGTTCACCCGCGTGCGGATTCCCGGCGAGGACAAGGTCGATCTCGATGCGCTGGTTGCGGCGGACAACGCCAGCTTCGCTGCTTATCTGGGTGCTGACGTGGGCAAGCACCATGACTGAGCGTCAGCGCGAGCGCATTGTCGTTGGCCTCTCCGGGGCCAGCGGCGCGGTCATCGGCGTGCGCTTGCTCGCCGCGCTGCGCCGGCTGGGCACGCATGAGACCCATCTGATCGTGTCGGCCTCGGGCGCGGTGACGGCCGCGCAGGAGTTAGGTTTCAGCCGTAGCGACCTCGACGGCATGGCCGACGTGGTCCATAACGTGCGCGATATTGGCGCCTCGGTTGCGAGCGGTTCGTTCCTCACCTCCGGCATGGTGATTGCACCGTGTTCGATGAAAACGCTCGCGAGCGTCGCGAACGGTTTCGCCGACAACCTGCTGACGCGTGCCGCCGATGTCATGCTCAAGGAACGCCGCCGCCTCGTGCTGGTGGCGCGGGAAACGCCGTTGAACCTGGCCCATCTGCGCAACATGACACTCGCCACCGAGATGGGCGCGATCGTGATGCCGCCGGTCCCGGCGTTCTACGCGCATCCGCAGACTATCGATGATGTGGTCGATCACACGGTGGGGCGGATTCTGGATCTGTTCCGCATCGAGCATCGTGAGATCGCACACCGCTGGAGCGGTCTCGCCGACGAATTTGCAGGCCGCGATGAGGGCACAGACCGATGAACCAGCGCGATACGGCGTTCGCCGAAATCAAGCCGCGGACTCCGGCCGAAGCGAAAGAAGCGGCTCCGGGCGCAGCACCCCGGCGGCATGTCGGCCGCCCGATGCAGCGCCTCGAGGACCCTGCGATCCTGACAGGCCGCGGCCGTTATGGCGACGACATCGGCGTGAAGCCTGGCACCCTCCATGCCGCGATCTTGCGTTCACCGCATGCGCATGCCGAACTTGCTGCAATCCGCACCGAAGACGCATTGAAGCACCCGGGCGTGCGAGCTGTGCTGACCCGCGATGATCTGCGCGCATGGTCGCGGCCGTTCGTCGTCGGCGTGAAGTCGCCCATGGAGCAATGGTCGCTGGCGATGGACCGCGTGCGTTACGTCGGCGAACCGGTGGCCGTCGTGCTGGCGGAATCGCGTGCGCTGGCGGAAGACGCACTCGACCTGATCAGGGTCGACTACACGCTGCTCGATCCGGTGACGTCAATCGAACAGGCGGCCAGCGACGGCGCTCCCATTCTGCACGAGCGCGTCGGGACCAATGTGATCAGCGATCGCCACTTCCGCTATGGCGACCCCGAGGCCGCGTTCGAGAAGGCGCCGCACCGGGTGAAGCTGGAGGCGCATTATCCACGCAACAGTTGCGCGCCGATTGAATGCGGTGTGGTGATTGCCGAGTTCCTGTCGGGCGACGAAGGCTACGACGTCACATCGAATTTCATGGGACCGTTCTCACTGCACGCGGTCATGGCGATGGCGCTGAACGTGCCGGCGAACCGGCTGCGTCACAAGGCGCCGCGCGACTCGGGCGGCAGCTTCGGCGTGAAGCAGGCGGTGTTTCCCTATGTAGTCCTGATGTGCCTCGCCTCGCGCAAGGCCGGCGCGCCGGTGAAGTGGGTCGAGGACCGGCTCGAACATCTGAGCGCGGCCACCTCGGCGACGGCGCGCTTTTCGACACTGGAAGCCGCCGTGGAAAATGACGGCAGGATCATCGCGCTCGCCTACGACCAGCTTGAAGACTGCGGCGCCTATCTGCGCGCGCCGGAACCCGCGACGTTCTACCGGATGCACGGTTGCCTGACCGGCGCCTACGCGATCCCGAACCTGCTGGTGCGCAATCGTGTCGTGCTAACCAACAAGACACCTACGGGGCTCGTGCGCGGCTTCGGCGGCCCCCAGGTGTATTTTGCGCTGGAGCGGTTGATACAACGGATTGCGCTCACGTTGAAACTCGATGTGCTGGAGGTCTACCGGCGCAATTTTGTCGCGGCGGATGCGTTCCCTTATCGCGCTGCAGCCGGTGCGCTGCTCGACTCGGGCAACTATCAGGAGGCGCTACGTCGCGCGTTGTCGGAGGGCGGCTACGACGAGCTCGTTGCGCGCCGTGAAACAGCCCGCAAGGAGGGCCGCCTTTACGGCATCGGCTTTGCGGCGATCGTCGAGCCGTCGGTATCGAACATGGGATACATCACCACAGTGATGCCCGCTGAGGCCCGCAAGAAGGCAGGGCCGAAGAGCGGCGCGATTGCGAGCGCGACGGTGAGCGTCGATCTGCTTGGCGGTGTGGTGGTCACCGTGGCGTCCACGCCGGCCGGGCAAGGGCATATGACGGTCTGCGCGCAGGTTGTCGCGGACGTGCTCGGCATCGAGCCGCAAGACATCGTTGTCAACGTCGAGTTCGATACGTACAAGGACGCCTGGTCGGTTGCAGCAGGCAATTATTCGAGCCGTTTTGCGGGCGCGGTGGCCGGTACGGTTCATCTTGCTGCCGTGAGGGTGCGCGACAAGCTGGCGCGGATCGTCGCCAACCAGTACGGCTGCACGACCGATGAAGTGTGTTTCGAAGGCGGACGTATCTATGTGAAAGGCGCCGAAGACAAGGCGATGCCGTTCGGCCGTGTCGCCAGCAATGCGCCGCATTGGGCGCCCGCTCTATTGCCGGAAGGCGAGGAGCCGGGACTGCGCGAAACCGTGTTCTGGACGCCGGAAAACATGGACGCGCCCGACGAAAACGATCGCATCAATACTTCGGCAGCTTATGGTTTTGCCTTTGATTTGTGCGGCGTCGAAATCGATAGCGCCACCGGCCGGATTCGCATCGACCGTTACGTGACGGCGCACGACGCCGGCAAGCTGCTCAACCCCGCGCTCGCCGACGGCCAGATTCGCGGGGCGTTCGCTCAAGGGCTGGGCGCGGCGCTGATGGAGGAGTTTCGTTATGGTGCAGACGGCAGCTTCCAGTCGGGCACGCTCGCCGATTATCTGATGCCAACCACCTGCGAGGTGCCAGATCCGGTCATCGTGCATCTGGAAACGCCGTCGCCGTTCACGCCGCTTGGCGCGAAAGGGCTCGGCGAAGGCAACAACATGAGCACGCCGCCGTGCATTGCCAACGCGGTAGCCGATGCGCTCGGTGTGGAGGACATCCGTTTGCCGCTGACGCCATCGAAAGTGATGGCGTTGATCGGCATCGACGATCCCGAACCGTCGCGACCGGAGCTCCGCGAGGCGCCTGCCACGAAACCGGCCGTGCCGGGTGGCGGCAAGGCGCTGACCGCGCAGGGCACGGTAGATCTACCCGCCACGCCCGAGGCAATCTTCGCGGTGCTGATGGATCCGAACGCGCTCGCCAAAGTGATCCCGGGCTGTCATGCGCTGGAGTCGACGGGCACCAACCAGTACCGCGCGGATGTCACTGTTGGGGTGGGCATGATCAAGGCACGCTTCGAGGCGCAAATCGGGTTATCGGATTTCGATCCGCCGCATCGGCTGACACTGGCCGGCGCGGGAATCTCGCCGCTAGGCAGCGCACGCGGCAACGGCCTGATCGAACTGACGGCGACCGAGCAAGGCACGCGGCTTTCGTACGACTACGAAGCGCAGGTGTCGGGGAAGGTCGCAGCGGTCGGCGGCCGCATGCTCGAGGGCGCGGCGAAGGTCGTGTTGCGCCAATTGTTCGAATCGCTTGGGCGTCAGGCGTCGGGCAAGCCTCCGAAAATGAGCGGATCGTGGCTGTCGCGCCTGTTGGCGATCTTCAGGAGGACGACATGAAACCGGCGCCATTCGATTATCTGCGCGCCATGACGACGCAGGATGCGCTCGATGCGCTGGCCGAGACCGGTGAGGACGCGCGCGTCCTTGCAGGCGGCCAGTCGCTGATGGCCGTGCTCAACATGCGGCTCGCGCAACCGCGTCTCCTGATCGACATTTCGCGCACCGAGGAACTGAACACGGTACGCGTCGACAACGAGGCGGGCTATCTGGTGGTGGGCGCGGCGGCGACTCAGGGCAGCGTCGAGTGGCGCGAGTGGCTGGTGAACGAAACGCCCTTGCTGATGATGGCCTTCCCGTACATCTCGCATTTTCAGATTCGCAACCGCGGCACGGTCTGCGGCTCGATTGCGCACGCCGATCCGAGCGCGGAATTGCCGCTGGTGCTCACTGCGCTGGGCGGCGAGGTGGTGCTGCGCTCGAAGAAGAAAAAGCGCGTGCTGGCCGCCAAGGATTTCTTTCAGGGCATGTTGATGACGGCGCGCGCGCCGGACGAACTGGTCGAAGCGGTCCGCTTTCCGCTTAAAAAACCGGGCGAACGCTATGGCTTTACGGAGTTCTCGGCACGGCACGGCGACTTCGCCATGGTGGCCTGCGCAGCAGTCGTGACGCCTGACTCCATCAGCCTCGCGGTGGGCGGCGTGGCGGACCGGCCGGTCGTCGAACGCTGGCCGCACCTGCAGGGCGATGATCTGCGCGGCGCATTGAACGATTTGAGCTGGAAGCTGGGCGCGCAGGACGACGCGCATATCAGCGCGAAATACCGGCGGCATCTGGTCCGGCAACTCGGATGGCGCGTGATCGAGGAGGCGAAGTGAGCAAGGCATCAAGCAATACCATGCGGCAGGGCGAAACGCAGCGCGTCGCGCTGACACTCAATGGCCGCGTACGCAGCGGTCTGTGCGAGACGCGCGACCTGCTATCGGATTTCATCCGCCACGAACTGGGTGCGACCGGCACTCACGTCGGCTGCGAACATGGGGTGTGCGGGGCGTGTACGGTACATATCGATGGTGTCGCAGCGCGTTCGTGCCTGATGCTGGCCGTGCAGGTGCAAGGGCGGCGTGTCGATACCGTGGAGGGCCTCGCGCCCGACCAGACGCTCGGCGATCTGCAGCAGGCCTTCCAGCGGCATCACGCGTTACAGTGCGGGTTTTGCACGGCGGGCATTCTGATGTCGTGCGCGGACTATCTGCAACGTGTGCCGGATCCGACTGAGGAACAGGTGCGCGAGATGCTCTCAGGCCATTTGTGCCGCTGTACGGGCTATACGCCGATCGTCGCGGCCGTGCTGGACGTAGCTGCGCGCCGCGCGCAGCGCAACGAAAGTCCGGAGGCCGTCCATGCTTGATCTCGGCCGCACGTTTCTGCAATGCGTTGAACGCAGTCCGAATGCGCTGGCGCTCGTGGATGGCGAACTGGAGCTAACGTACGCAGCGTGGCATCGCGTCATTCTCAACGTGGCCGACGGTCTGCGCGAATTCGGTCTCGCACGCGGTGATCGTTTGCTGGCGGTGCTGCAAAACCGCTGGGAAATGGCGACGCTGCACTGGGCCTGCCAGTTCGCGGGCATCGTCATCGTGCCGCTGAACTGGCGTGCCAAGCCCGAAGAACTTGATTACTGCGTGACCGACGCGGGCGTCAAGGCTATCGTCTACGAGCCGGTATGCGCCGATGCGGTGAGCCAGAGTCCCGCCGCGCAGAGGCTGCCGCGCATCGGACTCGACGAGGTGCCCGGCTGCACGGCCACATTCGACGCGCTGCTCGTCGAGCGCGCACATACCGGCGAAGCGGTCCATGCCACCGCCGATGACTACTCGCTGATCCTCTATACCTCCGGCACGACCGGCAAGGCAAAAGGCGTGCCGCGCCGCCACCGGCATGAGCGTGCCGCAGCGCTTGCGCACGTTGCGCAGAACCTCTATCGGCATGGCGAACGTACGCTCGGCGTGATGCCGCTTTACCACACGATGGGCGTGCGCTCGCTGCTGGCGATGGCGCTGGTCGACGGCCTGTTCGTCTGCGTGCGCCGCTGGAACGCGCGGCTCGCGCTCGACTCGATCGCCGCTTACCGGCTCTCGTGCCTGTATCTCGTACCGACGCTTTATCACGATCTGCTTGCCGATCCAGGCTTCGCCAGCACCGGCACATCCACGGTGACCAAGCTCGGCTTCGCCGGCGCGCCGATGAGCGACGGCCTGCTCAAGCGTCTGCAGCAGGCGTTCAAGCCCGAGCTGTTCGTCAATCACTACGGCTCGTCGGAGGTGTACACGTTCAGCATCGAACAGGACGCCACCAGGAAACCGGGCTGCGCGGGACGCGCCGGTATCAACACGCGCTTGCGGGTCGTGAAACTCGACGCACGCTCGCCGGACCAGCTCGCGCGAGTCCACGAAGAAGGCCAGATCGTCGCGGACCTGCTCGGCGACGAAGCCTTTGAGGGCTATTGGAACCGCCCCGACGCCAACGCGAAGTCGCTCCACGACGGTTGGTATTTCACCGGTGACACCGGCTATTTCGACGCCGACGGCGAGCTGTTCGTCACGGGCCGCGTCGACGACATGATCATCAGCGGCGGCGAAAATATTTCGCCGGTCGATATCGAGTCGGTGCTGTCGCTGCATCCGGCCGTCGACGAAGTCGCCGTGACCGGCATCAAGGACGAACGCTGGGGTCAGCGTGTGGTGGCTTTCATCAAGCGCCGCGAATACGTCGACGCGCAAACGCTCGACGCCTACTGCCGAACCTCTGATCTGGTTAATTTCAAACGGCCGCGCGACTACGTGTTTGTCGACGACATTCCGAAGTCGCCGGTAGGCAAGATTCTGCGCCGCAAGCTCTCTGCCGGCGAGTACGTGCTCGACGACCGCGAGCCCGTTGCACAACCTGTTCATACCACCAAGGAGTATCCGAAATGACTGACTTGACCCATCGCGGCCAGACGCTGCTTCAGGAGCTCGATGGCTTCTCGATCGAGATCGATGCCGCACGCGAGCGCGCCGACATCATCCTGCATCGCCCGCCGTTCAACGTCATTTCAATGCATGCCCGCGACCAGTTGCGCGCCGCGTTCGAAGCGCTCGATGAAGACGAGCGCGTGCGGGTGATCGTTGTACGCGCCATTGGCGAACACTTCTCTAGTGGCGGCGATATCAAGGGCTTTCTCGAAGCATCGCCGGAACATGTGTCGAAATTGGCATGGAATATCGCAGCGCCTGCCCGGTGCTCGAAACCTGTGATCGCAGCGAACCGCGGTTTCTGCTTTGGAGTGGGCTTCGAATTGTCGCTGGCGTGCGATTTCCGTATCGCCACGGATACGACGTTCTACGCGTTGCCGGAGCAGAAGCTCGGCCAGATTCCGGGCTCGGGCGGCTCCGCGCGTCTGCAGCAGATGGTCGGCATTGGCCGCACCAAAGACATCGTGATGCGCTCGCGTCGCATTCCCGGCAAGCAAGCTTACGAGTGGGGTATCGCCGTGGAGTGCGTGCCCGATGCACAACTCGAAGCGGCAACCGACGCACTCGTCGATGAGTTGCGCGCTTTCTCGCCGCTGGCACAACGTACCGCGAAGAAGCTCCTGAACGACACCGAAGACGCGCCGCTGTCCATCGCAATCGAACTGGAAGGGCATTGCTATAGCCGTCTGCGCACCTCCGACGATTTCCGCGAGGGCGTTGAAGCGTTTCATGGCAAGCGCAAGCCGGTGTTTCGCGGAAGCTAAGGACCGCGATAAAAAAAGACATAGCGGAGGAGCGAGGCATGGAGCGTTTCGATTACGTGATCGTCGGCGGCGGCTCGGCCGGATGCGTGCTCGCGCATCGGCTCTCGGCCGTGTCGTCGGTGCGGGTCGCGTTGATCGAGGCGGGCGTGGATACGCCACCGGGCGCCGAGCCTGCGGAGATTCTCGACAGTTATCCGATGCCGGTTTTCTGCGGCGATACGTATATCTGGCCCGATCTGAAAGCGCGTGCCACGCGGCAAACCGCGCCACGCGTCTATGAACAGGGCCGTGTAATGGGCGGCGGTTCGAGCATCAATGTGCAATCGGCCAACCGTGGCCTGCCGCGCGATTACGACGACTGGGCTGCGAACGGTGCGCCGGGCTGGGCCTGGCGGGACGTCCTGCCGTATTTCTGCAAGCTCGAATGCGACGAGAATTTTCCGCAAAGTGCCTTGCATGGCGGCGAGGGTCCGATAGCGATTCGCCGCATCATGCCGGAGGATTGGCCGCCGTTCTGTCATGCGTTTGCCGATGGCCTGCGTGCCAATGGCTTCCCTACCTTGCAGGATCAGAACGGCGAGTTCGGCGATGGACTGTTTCCAGGCGCCTTTTCGAACCGGCACGACAAGCGCGTGTCTGCGGCGACGGGCTATCTCGACGCGCCAACGCGCAAGCGGTCCAATCTGAGCATCTATGCGCAGTTACGCGTCGAGCGCATCGTGATGGATGGGGCAGCGGCGCAAGGAGTGATCGCGGTGGCAGAGAACGGCGAACGCCTGCGCTTCGATGCCGGTGAGGTTGTTTTGTGCGCCGGAGCATTGCAATCGCCCGCGCTGTTGATGCGTGCCGGAATCGGCGAGCAGGGCGCGCTGGCTTCGCTCGGCATTGAATGCGTAGTCAATCTGCCTGGCGTCGGCCGCAATCTGCAGGATCACCCGTCGCTGACGTTTTGCCATTTTCTCGAGCGCGGCTTCCGCATGCCGCTCGCGAGACGCCGGGCGAGTATGACGGCGGCCCGCTTTACCTCGGGCGTGGTGGATTGCGAGGCCTCCGACCTGTATCTGTCGAGCGCGACGCGTGCCGCGTGGCATGCGTTGGGTAACCGGCTCGGCCTGTTTTTCCTGTGGTGCAATCGTCCGTATTCGCGCGGTCATGTTCAACTGGTGTCGCCCGATCCGGCAGTCGCGCCGCACGTCGAGCTCAATTTGCTCGATGACGAGCGCGATCTCGCACGGCTCGCCGCGGGAGTGCGCATGCTGGCGAAAGTGGTCGCAGCGTCGGGACTGAGCCAGGATCAGCGCGACTTTTTCCCCGCTACTTTTTCGCCGCGTGTGAAGGCATTGAGCCGCGTCAGCAAAAGCAACGCCATGCTGACCTCGCTCGCCGGCCTGTTGCTCGACACACCTGCGCCGATCCGCCGTGTGCTGATTGAACGCTTCTTTTCCCGTGGCCAGCAGATGGCCGCGCTGCTCGCCGACGAGCACATGCTGCACGATTTCATTCGCGCCAACGTGTTCGGCGTGTGGCACGCAAGCGGCACCTGCCGCATGGGCGAGGCCGGCGAACGGAGCGCCGTCACCGATACCGAAGGCCGTGTACACGGCGCGCAACGATTGCGCGTCGTCGATGCGTCGCTGATGCCGCGCCTGCCGTCGGCCAATACGAACATTCCGACCATCATGATCGCCGAGAAGATTGCTGACGCGATGGTCATGAAGCGATGCCAGCGCGGAGAGCGGGTTACGGTCCCGACTGCGGTGTCGCCTTGCTGACTGATTTCTTTCACGCAACAAGAGCACGCATATCAAACGTGCCTGACACCGGTCCGCTCAAAAGAGAAACCGGTAACCTTCAAGGAGATGGAGATGTCCGTAGCCGCACAAAATGGAGCCGCCTTGCCCGCAGTCGACCAGAAACAGGTGATGGGCGCAGTGTTTGCCTCGTGTCTGGGATGGGCGCTCGACTTGTTCGACCTGTTCGTGCTGCTCTATGTGGCCCCGGTCGTGGGGCGGCTGTTCTTTCCGTCCGAACACGCAATGTTGTCGCTTGCCGCGGTCTATGCGTCGTTCGCGGTGACGCTGTTCATGCGGCCGCTCGGCTCGGCGTGGTTCGGCTCGTACGCTGACCGGCATGGTCGTAAAGGGGCAATGATCTTTGCAGTCGTCGGCGTCGGGCTGTCGACCGCGGCCTTCGGCCTCCTGCCGACCGTCGCCCAGGTGGGGATGATTGCGCCACTGCTGTTTGTCGTCCTGCGTCTCGTGCAGGGTGTGTTCGTGGGCGGCGTGGTCGCCTCGACGCATACCATCGGCACTGAGTCCGTGGCGCCGAGGTATCGCGGCGCGGTGTCGGGTCTGATTGGCGGTGGCGGAGCGGGGCTAGGCGCGTTGCTGGCTTCGCTCACCTTCCTTGCGATGTCGGCGTTGTTCCCGGGTGAGCAGTTCGATGTGTGGGGCTGGCGCTGCATGTTTTTCACCGGCATCATCAGTTCGATGCTCGGACTCTTTGTCTTCAACAGTCTCGAAGAGTCGCCGCTGTGGAAAAAGCTCGCGGCCGAGAAGGCCGCCAAAGCGGCTGCGATTGCTTCACGCGACGGCGTCAGCAACGCGCCCGCCGAGGTTGTGCGCTCGCCGCTGCGCACGTTATTTTCCAGGGACTACCGCTCGATCCTGTTCGTGAACCTGTCGCTGACCATCGGCGGTGGCAGCGGCTACTACCTGACCTCAGGCTATCTGCCGACCGTGCTGAAGGTGGTCAGCCACGTGCCGAATGGCTCGGCAGCTGCGATCCTGATGATCTCCAGCATCGGCGTCGTGATTGCGTCAGTCGCGGCTGGCCATCTCAGCACCTTCATCGGCCGCAAGAGCACATTCATATGGATTGGCCTGATCCGGCTGTTTGCGTTGCCCGCACTGTGCCTGCTGCTGCCCACCGCGCAGAGCATCACGATGATCGGCGTCTATGCGGTAGTGTTGAGCGCGCTCGGTAGCGCGGGCTATGCGCCGATCCTGATCTTCCTCAACGAACGGTTTCCGACAGCGATTCGCGCGACCGGCACGGGCCTCTCCTGGAACATTGGCTTTGCCATTGGCGGCATGATGCCGACCGCCGTGTCGCTTGTCGCCAAAGACGCAAGCGAGCTGCCGCTGACGCTGGCGATCTTCGTGGGCGTGATCAGCGTGATCTTCCTCGCCGGCGCGTTTGTCGTGCCTGAGACGCTCGGCAAGCTCGACAAAAATGCTTCCCGCGAAGCGGTTTAAGGCATGCTGAGGGCGTTGGGCGAGCGCCCATGAAGTACGTCAGCGCACAGACACACCGGTCGTCACCCGGCGAATCTCGTCTGTGATGATTTCGATCAGCGCGTGCGCTGCCGGACCGATAGGCCGCTTCGGATGGCTCACGCGAATGATGTGCCGCACGATCGGCGGCGAGACGATGGGATAGGCGCGCAGCAGGCCTTCGTCGACCTCGCGCTGCACGACGACACGCGGCAGGATCGTCGCCACCTGACTCTGCTCGACGAACTGCACAATCGTGCTCAGCAGGTCGATTTCGAACGTCGGCTTGATGACGATATCGGCCGCCATCAATTCCGCATCGAGCACGCCGCGCAGGCCGTTGCGCCGCGTCGGCAGCACCAGTTCGACGGCAGGTAGATGAGCGAGGTCGATTTCCGCGGGCAATTCGACGCCGTGCGCGGCGCTCGTCACGAACACCATCTCTTCGTCGAGCAGCGGCACCACATCGAGTGAGAGGCGCCCGCGCGGTTTGTTGATGATGGCCGCATCCAGCCGGCCCGCTTCAACGGCGTCGATCAACTGCGCGCTGAACCCGTCAGCCACCGAGACTTCCACTTGCGGAAACAGCGCGTTGAACTTCGCGAGCGATTCAGGCAAAACGCTTTGCGCCTCGGACGCGACCATGCCAAGCGAGACCCGGCCGGTGACGATCACATCGCGCTGGCTCAATTGCTCGCGTGCATGGTCGATGTCGCGCATGATCGGCGTATACAGGCGATACATGAGACGCGCCGCGTCGGTCGGCGTCATGCCGTGCGGGCCGCGTTCGAAGAGCTTCTGGTTCAGTTCCGCTTCAATCTTCGAGATTTGCATGCTGAGCGCGGGCTGCACCATATTCAGCCGCTTTGCCGCGCGCGTGACCGAGCCGTCCTCGAAGAGTGCAATGAAATATTGGATTTGCTTGAGATCCATAAGCCAGGAAGCGCAGCGTGTAGGGTTGAAGCTTCGAGTGTAATCGCTTACGTGCCCGCAGATACGTGGTAGGCGATGCATTGAGCGTACAGAGTGTCTCGAGCAAACGGCGCAGGATGTGTCCACTGGGCAGTGCTCACGACATTCAGCGACAACAATTTCGACGTTTGCCCGGCAAGCGAAACCTTTCTTCCTGAAGCGATCAAACTGGGTGGAGCAGGCTGTATCAGCGCGACAGCAAACGTGAATCCCTCGGTGTGGTCGGCCGCTCGGCGGCGCTGGTAGTCCCATTCGACTTCACCCTTCAGCGTCACGTGTCCGTCCCTGACGACCGCCTTGATGTCGTCCGCGGCATAAGGCAGCTCAGCCTTCAGTCCGGCAATGATCTCGCGCACGATTTCCGGATCGGGCCGTTTGTTGACTTCGAGAGTTCGTCCATGGTCCGGGCAAGAGCCAGCTCGAGCCGTGCCCACTCTTGCTCCAACCCGGGTAGCCCGAAGCGCACGCTGGGGATAGCCGAAAAATAGCGTGTCCAGATCCCTTGCCGGGCGAGCCCCTGGTGCAGTGCCTCTGCACGTGGATCCGGGAACCAGGCAAACAGGGGAGTGCTCAGTGCGACCAGGCCGTGAGCCTGCAGCAACGCTACAAGCCGTGCGCTTTCAGACGCAAGTAGCATACGCATCTGATGTTGCCACGCATGGTCGCGGAACGCGTGTGCCACTGCATGGCGGGCGGGTCCGTTGACGGTCCAGGCGCCGAGATGGAGGCGTAGCGCTGCAAGTAACTCGGGCCGGCCCAGCGCGAAGCCGCAACGCGCTCCGGCGAGTCCGAAGAATTTTCCCGGTGAGCGCAGGACCACGAGTCCCTCGCGATCGACATACGCTCCCATCGACGAGCATGTCTCCGCAGGCAGTGCGTCACCGAACGTTTCATCCACGATCAGCGTGCCGCCGACCGCCGAAAGTTGCGCATGCCACTGCAACAGACGGTGCGGGTCCACTTGCTTCGTTGTCGGATTGTTTGGCGTGACGACGACCGCGTGGTTAACGCCGCAGGGCAACACATCGTCGTCGATGTCGAGTGGCACGACGGTGTGGCCCGCGCGCTCGAACGCAGGGGCATATTCGCCATAGGTTAGCGGAGCAACGGCGGCGACTCCGCGCCGAAGCAGTTCGGGCAGCGCCCGGATGGCTGCCTGGCTACCTGCCACTGACGTTATATGGTCGGAACTCGGCGCGCCATAGTACCGCGCGGCATCGGCGAGCAGGCCATCGCCATCGTCGGGCAGGCGGCGCCATATCTCTGCAGGAATGGGCGGGACCGGATAGGCGTGCGGATTGATACCGGTCGACAGATCGAGCCACGCGTCAAAACTGATACCGTAGCGCCGGACGGCTTCGCGCAGATTGCCACCATGCACGATTGCGCCTGGGACGAGTGTAGGGTTGGGTGAAATCATGTCGTGATTGTATCGACAGGGGGGATGCACCGGTGGCAATGGGATAATCGTAGACCGTGTGATGCCTCTCGCACCTCTGCAAATTGCGTCGTGTGCCCCAACTCATCCATTTTTGATCGAGCCTCGGTTTCCTGATGACTGTTCCAAACGATTTCGCACCGGCTGTGCCTGGCGGCACGCTGATGATCCAGGGTACAACCTCCGATGCAGGCAAGAGCACGCTGGTCGCCGGTCTGTGCCGGCTGGTGTCGCGCCGCGGCGGACGGGTGGCGCCATTCAAGCCACAGAACATGGCGCTCAACAGCGCAGTCACGATCGATGGGGGCGAGATTGGCCGCGCACAGGCGCTGCAGGCGATTGCGGCCGGCATTCCCGCGCATACGGACCTGAACCCGGTGCTGCTCAAGCCGACCAGCGATCGTGGTGCGCAGGTGATCGTACATGGCAAAGCACGAATGAATCTTGATGCGCGCGCCTATCACGACTATAAACCGCTGGCCTTCAAGGCCGTGCTCGAATCTTACGCACGCCTGCAGAAGAAGTACGACACGATCCTGGTGGAAGGGGCGGGCAGCCCGGCGGAGATCAATCTGCGTGCGAACGATATCGCCAATATGGGCTTTGCTGAAGCGGTCGATTGCCCGGTGCTGTTGGTGGCCGATATCGATCGCGGCGGTGTGTTCGCGCATTTGCTCGGTACGCTCGAATGCCTGTCCGAATCCGAACGCGCAAGGGTCTGCGGTCTCGTCATCAACCGGTTTCGCGGCGATCCGGGCCTGCTGAAGCCTGGGCTTGACTGGCTGGAGGCGCGTACAGGCAAGCCGGTACTAGGGGTGGTGCCGTATCTGCACGGATTGGCGCTCGACGCCGAAGACATGCTGCCGCGTGTGGCGCATAGCGGTGCGGCCGATGCCGTGCAGTCTCTGCGGGTGGTCGTGCCGGCATTGCCACATATCAGCAATCACACGGATTTCGATGCGCTGCGCGCGCACCCGCAGGTCGATTTCAGCTATGCGCTCGCGGGTATTCCGCCGCCGCCCGCGGATCTGGTGATTTTGCCCGGCTCCAAAAATGTGCGTGGAGATCTGGCCTGGCTGCGCGACAACGGTTGGGAAGAAGTGCTGCGTCGGCATTTGCGTTATGGCGGCCGGGTGATCGGTATCTGCGGAGGCATGCAGATGCTCGGCCAATCACTGAGCGACCCTCACGGCGTGGAGGGCCAGCCGGGTACCACGAAGGGTCTCGGCTGGCTCGATTACGAGACCGTCATCACACGCGAGAAGATGCTCAGGAACGTCACGGGCGCCCTGACGCTGAGCGGTTCGCCGGACGTTTGCGGCTACGAGATTCACATGGGCGAAACCCACGGCCCCGCGCTTGCTGCGCCGGCTTTGTACCTCGTAGCGGACCAGTCGGACGGGGACGATACACGTCCCGATGGTGCAATGTCGGCTGACGGACAGATTCTCGCCACTTATGTGCACGGGCTGTTCGACACGCCGGCCTCCTGCAGTGCCTTGCTCGCGTGGGCGGGGCTGGCCGGTTCGCAAGCACTCGACTATCCGGCGTTGCGGGACGCGTCGCTCGACCGGCTCGCCGATACGCTCGAGGAGCACCTCGACCTGACTCGGGTGTTCGCCGCTATCGGCAAGCGTGCGGACGCGTCACGCTGACTCCAGCCGAGCCGGGTCAACTGAGCGCTTATTGCGCATGCAGATGCGCTTCGAGTTTGTCGTAGCCCTTGATCCGGTAAATCAGGAACGACAGGACCCACGAGACGATGAAGATGCCAATGATGACGAAGCCGAGGTTGTTGAAATTCTCGTTCAACGTATCGACGGTCTGCCAGAACAGGCCCTTCTGCCTGATCTGGTCGGCAATCATCCCCAGCGCCTCGATACCGCCTATCACGACCGCGACGAGCACAGAGACCAGCGTAATCGTGAGGTTGTAGTAAAGCTTGCGGATCGGTCGCACGAACGCCCATTCATAGGCACCAAGCATCAGGATCCCGTCGGTGGTGTCGATCAGTGTCATGCCTGCGGCGAAGAGTACCGGAAACACCAGCACGATCCAGATCGACAACCCTTGAGATGCCTGGTGTGCCGAGATGCCGAGCAGGCTGACTTCGGTCGCGGTATCGAAACCCAGGCCGAACAGAAAGCCGAGCGGCAACATCCACAATGAGTTCGATACAAGCTTGAACAGCGGCCGGAACATCCGTGCGAGCAAGCCGCGACTGTTGAGCAGGAGGTCGAGATCGTCCTGATCGTACGGCTCACCACGCTTTACTTTCTTGAACGCCCGCCATACGCCGCGTAGGATGATCAGGTTCATGGCCGCGATCAAAAACAGGAAGATCGCTGAGACGCTGGTCGAGATCACGCCGCCGACGTTTTGCCAGGATTCGAACCGGCTTTCGAGCGCAGAGGCCGTAGCAGCAACCGCTGCCGCTACCAGCAAAACCACGGCCGAGTGACCGATCGCAAAGAAGAAACCGACCGTGACGGGCCGTCGGCCATCCTGCATCAGTTTGCGTGTGACGTTATCGATGGCGGCGATGTGATCGGCATCGACTGCATGGCGCAATCCGAAGCCGTAGGCGACCAGGCCGGTGCCCAGCAACAGCGGGTGACCGTGGAAGGCTATGAAGGCCCAGATCCAGCTGCCGACGTTGAATAAAGCGAGGACGCTGTAGATGGCAATCAGCCGATAGCGCAATGCGTCAGTTGGAACTGACCTTGAGTACGTGATGGACATGCAAGAATCCTGAGGTTCGGGCTGTCCTTACAGCAGGTATCCATTCGCGCAAACGGATACTTGGCGACTCGGACATCCCCGTCCGATCCGGCTGAGCAGACCTCGGTCGATGGCAGGTCTCCTGACTCGCACGTCACAATCCGGCACCGACCTTCCCGGTTGCCCAGTGGTCAAGCATGGTGTGGACTCGGCGCTTACAGTTGCGGGGGCAGTCGCAGACTTGAGCAGAGCGCTCTCACTGCGTTCCCGTTTAATCCCGGTGAGGGGAACCATCAAGGCGCAAGAGTACAGAAGGCTGCCGGAGGGCGTCAATCTCCGCTTGAATAGCGGTTCGGACGGAGGAATCTTTCCCTTTCCAACGATTTTTGTTCAGAACGCCTCGCCGCGGAACAAGGCGGCGGCGAATACCGGATTCGACGGCCAGTAAGCGTGCATGTAGGTTGCGACGATTGCACCGTGCCGATAGAGGGCTTCCCCGCTGGTTGCGCCTTGCGGCCGAACCGCGGTCGTAACCGGTGCGAGCGGCGTGTTCAGCTTCGAATAGTGGAACGTGTGTCCGGTCATGACGCCGTGTCGTCCTTCGATCTGTTGCATGGCCAGTGCCGCGAAGCGGGTCTGCATGCTGGCCTCGCCGGGCAGCAGGCCGAGCATCGGGGTAGAGGCACCGTGCACGTCGATCAGTCGGTCTAGCAGATAGAGCATGCCGCCACATTCGGCGATCAACGGTTTGCCGGCTGCGGCGTGTGCGTGAATCGAGCCGGCACTGCATTTCCGGTCCGTCAGGGTCCGGGCATGGAGTTCCGGGTAACCGCCGGGGAGATAGAGGGCGTCGGCAGCCTGAGGTACCGGTTCATTGGCGAGCGGCGAGAAATACGCGAGTCTGGCGCCGAGTGCTTCGAGCAGTGCGAGATTGGCTGGGTAGATAAAGGAAAAGGCCGCGTCCTTTGCAATTGCGATCAGCCTGCCGTCGAGCAGGCGTGGTAGGCTGTTACGCGGTGGCGCCTCGAAGTCGATGGCCGGTGGCAGTTCGGCCAGCGGCGTCGCGGCGAGCGCATCGGCAACCTGGTTGAGGCGTGCATCGAGATCCGCGATTTCTGCGGCCTGGTGCAAACCGAGGTGCCGGTCCGGCAATTCGATCGAGTCGTTGCTGTTCAGATGGCCGCACCAGCGCAGCGAGGCCGGTAATGCCTCTTCAAGCAGTTTCGCATGATAGGGCGAGCCGACCCGGTTCGCGAGCACACCGTAAAAAGGCACCTGCGGCTGGAATTGAGCGAGACCGAAGGCCAATGCGCCGAAGGTCTGGGCCATGGATTTCGCTGCGATCACCGCCAATACCGGTATGCCGAAGGCGCTGGCCAGATCGGCACTACTCGGCTGGCCGTCGTACAGCCCCATGACCCCTTCGACCAGGATCAGATCGGCGTCGCCTGCCGCTTCGGCCAGCAGTGTACGGCAGCCGGCTTCGCCGACCATCCAGAGGTCGAGCGAAAACACCGCCGCACCGCTCGCGTGCGCGAGGATAGTCGGGTCGATAAAGTCCGGACCGGTCTTGAACACGCGCACACGTCGTCCGAGGCGGCTGTGGTAGCGGGCCAACCCTGCCGTGACGGTGGTCTTGCCCTGACCCGAAGCCGGGGCGCTGATGAACAGCGCTGGACAGGCGGCCATGGCTTAGAACTCGACGCCGCGCTGCGCTTTGACGTGTTGCTCGCGGTATGGGTGTTTGACGATGCGCATCTCGGTGACGAGGTCTGCGGCCTCGATCAGTCCTTCAGGCGCATGCCGCCCGGTGACCACCACATGGAGCATGTCCGGACGCTTGCTAAAGACGTCCAGCACTTCATCGAGCGGCAGATACTCGTACTTGAGTACGGTATTGAGTTCGTCGAGAATCACCATCTGATATTCGCCGCTTTCGATCATCCGGCAGGCTTCGCTCCAGCCTTTGCGTGCCGTCGCAATGTCGGCTTCCCGATCCTGCGTGTTCCAGGTATAGCCGTCGCCCATCGTGACGAAATCGCAGTTTGGCAGACTGCCCAGGAAATCGCGCTCCGAGGTATGCAGTGCACCCTTGATGAATTGCACGACACCGAGGCGCATGCCGTGTCCGAGCACGCGCACGGCCATGCCGAAAGCCGCTGTGCTTTTGCCCTTGCCCGTGCCCGTATTGACGATCAACAGTCCTTTTTCGATGGTGGCCTGCGCCTGTTTCTTTTCATGTCCTTCGCGGCGGCGTTGGGTCATGCGCAGATGCGATTCCGTATCGGTTTTCATGCAGTCAGGTCCTGGTGGTTGGGTTCAATCGGCGCGCCCCGGGCGCCTGCGTACAGAATTCGGCCAGGCAGGCAATGGCCACGGTGACGCCAGGCGAAGCCGTTTTGCCGGCAACGAGGCTGCCGCCGGGCGCTCCCAGCAGCGCGCAAGGTTCGCAGATGCCGTCGACGCCGAAGCGGGCCTGTACCGCTTTCGAGGCCGTTGCGCGAAGCATGCCGCCCGGGCAGGCGGCGATCGCTTCACGGCTGAAGCTATGCAACATTAGCGCATGACGGGCACAGAATGTCAGGAGGCCGGGTTCTCGCGCCTTTGAATCGATGGTCGAGATCGAGGCGATCGATTCAAAGGCGTTGGCCCCTTGCACGCCCAGTTTGCCAAGCGTCGCGAGCACAGCGGCCTCGATCGCCTCGGCCGAAACTTGCTGCCGACAGCCAATGCCGATGCTGAATTGCTTCATGTTGTGTCGTAACCGTCCGCTCGGGCCGTAAGCATATGGCGTGTCGGTTTGCAGATATCTGGCGCGCTACAATACACGCGTTGGCGGCCGCTCGCCAGCGTCGCTTCTTGACGCTGCCTCGCGGTGCAGCCTAAACTCGTCCCACTCTGGTGCCCGCCGACGCGTTATCGCGCCGGCAGTTAAACGGGAAACAGGACGCTTGCCGCGCTAGCGCGAGCCCAACCTGTGCTGCCCCCGCAACGGTTCAGCGAAAGCGTCGCTTAGGCGATGCGAAGCCGGCTCCATGTCCGCGACCAGGATCGCGGGCAATCAACCACTGCGCGAAAGATTCGCGTGGGAAGGTGGAGCGGTGCGTTCGCCAGCCCGGATACCGGCCAGAGAAGAGGTGTTGGCGCTGCGGGGATGCAGCTGGCCATCCACGCCTTCATCGCGTTCCTCTGTTGCGACCGCAACGTTCCGTATCGTCCCCACGTCCTGTTTACGTCCTGCGCCAGACGCTACCGCTCGCGTCTGGTCTGAAGCGAGTGCCCGACGAGCTGGCTTGTTTAATAACGGAGTGATCATGCAGAACCCCATGCGCAAGATCCCTGTGACTGTCGTCACGGGCTTTCTTGGGAGTGGCAAAACCACCTTGCTGCGCCATATTCTTCAAAACGCGAACGATTTGCGGATTGCTGTCATCGTGAACGAGTTCGGCGAGCTCGGCATCGACGGCGAAATTTTGCGTGGTTGCGGAATCGGCTGCGACGAAGAAGGCCGCGAACAGGCCGGCCAGCTCTATGAGCTCGCCAACGGCTGTCTGTGCTGCACCGTGCAGGAAGAGTTTTTCCCGGTGATGGAGCAACTGGTCGAACGCCGTGGCGAAATTGACCACGTTCTGATCGAAACCTCGGGACTGGCGCTGCCGAAACCGCTGGTCCAGGCGTTCAACTGGCCTTCGATCCGCAACAGCTTCACCGTCGACGCGGTGGTGACCGTGGTGGACGGCCCTGCCGCAGCAAGCGGACAGTTCGCCGACGACCCGCAGGCCGTGGATGAGCAGCGCCGAGCCGATCCCAATCTCGATCACGAATCGCCGTTGCACGAGCTGTTCGAAGACCAGCTCGGCTCGGCCGATCTCGTGATCCTGAACAAGACCGACCTGCTCGACGAGGCACAGCAGGCTGCCGTGGAAGCGGAGATTCGCGAGGAGTTGCCGCCCCAGGTCAAGATCGTGCGCGCCCAGCGAGGGCAGCTGGATCTGCACGGCCTGCTGGGTTTGCAGGCGGCGTCCGAAACCACGATTCATCTGCGCCACGATCATCATGGCTCGGCCGACGATCCCGATCATCACCACGACGAATTCGATTCCGTGATCGTTGAAGCGCCCGCTGCATCGCGCGAAACGATCATCGCGGCGCTGCAGGGTTTGACGGAGCAGCACACGATCTACCGCGTCAAGGGTTTTGCAGCGCTGCCAGGCACACCAATGCGCCTCGTGATCCAGGGCGTGGGCCGGCGCTTCGACAGCTATTTCGACCGGCGCTGGCGCGAAGACGAAGCACGGGCCAACCGGTTCGTGCTGATCGGCGAAGATCTCGATCAACCTGTGCTGCAACGCGCGCTGAGCGCCGCGTTGGCTGCCCAGGCCCAGCAGTCCTGATCCGTCATGCATCTGCTACGCACCGTTCCGGGCGGTTTTGTCGACGATACCGAAGGCGTCATCCGGATCGATCAGCGACCGGCTGAGATCGTGGTGCTGAGTTCGGCCGACACGACGCTGGCGCTGTTGGCGAGCGTGGTGCCGAGGCTCGGCGCCGGCTTCCCGGAGATCCGGCTCACCAATGTCAGCTTTTTGCGGCAGCCTGCATCGGTCGATTTTTACGTCGACGACGTGCTCCAGCATGCGCGTGTGGTGGTCGTCGACCATCTGGGCGGCGAAGCCTACTGGCCTTACGGTATCGAGCAACTGGTCGAACTGGCCGAACGCAGGAAGCAGGTGCTGGTGATGTTCTCGGGCGACCTTCAGGAAGACCCGCACCTGCTCGCGCGCAGTACCGCCGATCCCGCCTTGTGCCATCAGCTCTGGCGCTATCTGCGCGAGGGCGGCCCGCTCAATGCCGAAGCCTTCTTGCGCTGCATCGCTTATCGCGCGCTCGGCTGGGGCAGCGAACCGGCCGCGCCGCGCGTGTTGCCCGCTGCCGCGCTTTATCATCCTGAGCACGATACGCCGAGCATCGCCGACTGGCAGGCGCGCTGGCGCCCCGGTGCACCGGTGGCACTGATCCTGTTCTACAAGGCGCATTTGCAGGCGGCCAATACGCGCGTGTTCGATGCGCTGATCGAGGCGCTCGAGGCGCAAGGCGTGAACCCCTTGCCGCTCGCCGTGACTTCGCTGAAGGATCGAGTGAGCCTCGCTGTATTGCAGCAGTTGAGCGTCGAGCATCGGGTCGCGCTGGTGCTGAATACCACCGCGTTTGCGGTCTCTTCGATCGATGCCCCGGATGCCTTTGCCCTCGCGGGCGATGCGCCCGTGCTGCAGGTGATCCTGAGCGGCGGGAACCGCGAGACGTGGCTCAAGGACAATCATGGCCTCAATGCGCGCGATATCGCGATGCATGTGGTGCTGCCCGAGGTCGACGGCCGCGTGATTACGCGAGCGATCAGTTTCAAGGGACTCGACTACCGCTGCCCGCATACCGAGGTCGACGTGGTGCGCTATCAGCCCGATCTCGAGCGCATCGCGTTCGTGGCCGAGCTGAGCCGGCGCTGGTGCCGGTTGCGCACGCTTGAGAATGCCGACAAGCGGCTCGCGCTGATCCTCGCGAATTACCCCGTCAGCGAAGGGCGGATCGGCAACGGTGTCGGACTCGATACGCCGGCCTCCGTCCTTACGATCCTCGCCATGTTGCGTGACGAGGGTTACCGGCTCGATCCGTTGCCGGCCGATGGCGAGGCCCTGCTGCGCACGCTGACTCAGGGTGTCACCAACGACCCGGTTGTGCGCGACTTGCGTCCTGCCTTGCAAAGCCTGGCGTTGGCCGACTATCGCCGCTATTTCGAGCGTCTGCCTGCCGAGGTGCAAGCCGCGCTCAATGCGCGTTGGGGTGCGCCGGAACTCGATCCGACGGTCCGCCAGGGGCGCTTCATGATCGCCGGCTGGCGCTGCGGCCAGGTGTTCGTCGGGATTCAGCCCGCGCGTTCCCGTGACGCCAGCGACTACGCGAGTTATCACGACGCCGAACTGGTGCCGCCGCATGCCTATCTGGCGTTCTATTTCTGGCTGCGGCACCGCTTCGAAATCGATGCCGTGGTGCACGTCGGCAAACATGGCAATCTCGAATGGCTGCCGGGCAAGAGCGTCGCATTGAGCGGCCAGTGCTGGCCCGATCTGATTCTTGGGCCGCTGCCGCATCTTTATCCGTTCATTGTGAACGACCCGGGCGAGGGCAGCCAGGCCAAGCGGCGCGCGCAGGCCGTGATCATCGATCATCTGATGCCGCCGCTCACGCGTGCTGAGAATTACGGTCCGCTGCAGGATCTCGAACGCCAGGTCGACGAATACTACGACGCCTTGATGGTCGATCCGCGGCGTGCCAGGCTGCTGCGCGGCACGATCCTGAAGACGATCGTCGAGCATCGGCTGCATGAGGAACTGAGTCTGGCCGCACCCAGCAGTCCCGATGCCGAGGATGCGCTGCTGACCCAGGTCGATGCGTGGCTATGTGAGTTGAAAGAGGCGCAGATTCGCGATGGTCTGCATATCTTCGGGCACTCGCCGCAGGGCGTGCAGCGGCGCGACACCTTGCAGGCGCTGGCGCGTTTTCCGGTAGGCAACGGGCGGGAGGCGAACGCGGGGCTGATCGATGCGCTTGCACGGGATCTCGACATTGCCCGCCTGTTCGATCCGCTGGCGCCCGACTGGTCGGCGCCATGGGACGGTCCTCGCCCGGCACTATTGCAGCAGGTGAGCGATGCGCCCTGGCGGCATAAGGGCGATACGCGCGAGCGGCTCGAACTGCTCGCAGCGGAATTGCTTGCTGACCTGTGCGGTTTGTCCAGTGCCAATGCTGAATCTGGGTCCGCACACGGCCTGCCGGCGCCGGGCAGTCTGCCGCATGTCGAGCAGGTGCTCGAGCGTTTGCGCAATGACGTGCTGCCGCGCCTCAACGCATGCGGTGGCGAAGAATTGCGGCAGTTGCGGCGAGGCCTTGCCGGCTGTTTCGTGCCGCCGGGGCCAAGCGGTTCGCCCTCGCGGGGGCGCCCCGATGTGCTGCCGACGGGGCGCAACTTCTATTCGGTCGACACGCGCGCACTGCCCACCCAGGCCGCCTGGGCGCTCGGACTCAAATCGGCACAGCAACTGATCGAGCGGCATTTGCAGGAGCAGGGCGATTACCCGCGCGCGGTCGGACTGTCGGTGTGGGGCACGGCGACCATGCGCACGGGCGGCGATGATATCGCGCAGGCACTTGCGCTGCTCGGCGTACGGCCGAAATGGGCAGCCGGCAGTCATCGCGTGACCGATTTCGAGATTCTGCCGATCGCAACGTTCGACCGGCCGCGCATCGACGTCACGCTGCGCGTATCGGGATTTTTCCGCGATGCGTTCCCGAACCTCATGCACCTGTTCGACGCGGCGGTGCAGGCGGTGGCTGAGCTCGACGACGAGCCTGTTGAGCTGAATCCGATCCGCGCGCGCGTGCTGCGCGAGCGCGATCAACTGATCGCCGGCGGTCTGGAGGCTGGCGAGGCTCGCCGCCGCGCGGGCTGGCGTATCTTCGGCGCACGCCCTGGTTCCTATGGCACAGGCTTGCAGGAGTTGATCGACACCAGCCAGTGGCAAAGCGACGCCGATCTTGCGCACGCGTATCAGCAGTGGGGCGGTTACGCCTATACCCAACAACGTTCGGGCGAGGCCGCCCACGATGCTTTCGGCATGCGCCTCGCTGCGATCGACGTGGTGCTGCAGAACCAGGACAGCCGCGAACACGATCTGCTCGATTCGAATGACTACTACCAGTTCCAGGGCGGCATGGCCGCAGCCGTGCGGCACCTGAGCGGCGCGCAACCGCAGCTTTACCATGCCGACCACAGCAACCCGGAGACGCCGCGCATCCGGCCGTTACGCGAGGAGATCGCACGGGTAATCCGCTCGCGCGTGGTGAATCCGAAATGGCTCGAAGGCATCAAGCGGCACGGCTATAAAGGCGCTGCCGAAATCGCTGCGACGGTCGATTATCTCTATGGCTACGACGCCACCGCACGCGTGGTTGCCGATCATCAATACGCGCTGGTCACGGATGCTTACCTGAACGACGCGGATACGCGGGCGTTTTTGCAGCGCTATAACCCGCATGCGTTGCACGGCATCTGCGAGCGGCTGCTAGAGGCCATGCAGCGCGGCTTGTGGCAGCATCCCGGCACGTACCGAAGCCAGGTCGAACAGCAACTGCTGGCGGTGGAACAGCATCTCGAAGGACGTTCATGACGAAAATCGACTCGCCCAGGACGCTCGTCTCCGGTACACCCGTCGCTACGCGTACGGTTTTCCCGTTTGCGGCGCTGCTTGGGCAGGCGCCCTTGCAACAGGCGCTGCTGCTCGCTGCGATCGATCCGGGCATTGGCGGTGTACTCATCAGTGGTCCGCGCGGCACAGCCAAATCGACGGCTGCGCGTGCGCTTGCCGACCTGCTGCCAGATGGTCAACTGGTGACGTTGCCGCTCGGCGCAAGCGAAGAGCACCTCGTCGGCACGCTCGATCTCGAGACGGTGTTGCGCGACAACGCCGTGCGCTTTTCTCCCGGACTGCTGGCAAAGGCGCATGGCGGCGTACTGTATGTGGATGAGATCAACCTGCTGCCCGATTCGCTGGTCGATCTGCTGCTCGACGTGGCAGCGAGCAGCGTCAATACGGTCGAGCGCGATGGTATTTCGCACAGCCATGAGGCGCGTTTCGTCCTGCTGGGCACGATGAATCCCGAAGAAGGGGAGTTGCGGCCGCAATTGCTCGACCGGTTTGGTTTGATGGTTGAGCTAGAAAACTGCTTTGAGCCGGCGCTGCGCGAACGGATCGTAAAGGCTCGCCTCGCATTCGAACTCGATCCACAGGGTTTCCGGCGTGGTTTCGACGTGCAGCAGGACGACTACGCACGGCGGATTCGCGCTGCGCGCATGCGTCTGCCGTCGCTCGAATTCGGCGAAACGGTGCATGCGCGTGTGAGCGAGCTCTGTATCGCCGCGGCCGTCGACGGGATGCGCGCCGATCTGGTGATGTTGCGCGCGGCTCGCGCACTTGCGGCGCTCGAGCAGGCTGAAGCGATTGCGGTCGAGCACGTCGATCGTGTGGCCGAAGCGACGCTACGTCATCGGCGGCACGCAGAAGCTGGGACGCAACCGGATGGCGCAGACCCGGCACAAGCTGCACCGCCGCCAGCCGAATCCGATACGCGGCAGACCGATACATCAAACGCTGCATCGCCTCCTGCCTCGGCCACCGCAACACCCGCAGGTCGGACCACCGATACAGACTGGGGTTACCTGCCGCCGGTGGCCGCAGGAATCGAACCGGTCAAGGCGGTCCGGCCACTAGACCCAAAAAAACACTGAGCCATCGGGAGCGCGCCCCCGCGGGTTTGCCCGCCGGGTTTCGATGGCTGGAAGGCGCGGGCACTGCAAGCCGCAGCGGGATGCGGGGCGTGCGGCGCATCGCCTGGCCGGCGACATTCGCCAGCAAGGGGGCGGGGCGCCTGCAAACGCAACATCTGCGTTTCCGGCCGGAGAGGAGCGGTCAGAAGGCGTTGCATTGCTTCCTGCTCGACTGCTCGGGTTCAATGCTGGGCGGACGGCGTCTCGCGCTTGCGAAGGGCGTGCTCGCCAGCCTGTTCGATCGTATCGGACAGGCACGCGATGAGGCGGCGCTGATCTGTTTTTCCGGTTCACGCGCTGAGCGTCGCTTTGGGCCGGCGGTGCCGCGCTGGTGGAACGAGCGCTGGCTGCGCCCGCTTGGCGGGGGCGGCGGCACGCCCTTGAGTAGCGGAGTGCGCAGCGCGCGCCAGTTGCTGGCGAGCGCTGCAACCGGTCAGGCAACGCGACAGCGTTACCTATGGATTCTGACGGACGGCCGTAGCTTGGATCAGCCGCCTTTTCCGGCCGAGGCCGACCGGATCGTGCTGGTCGACTTCGAAGCCGGCCCGCTCAGGCTTGCACGTTGCAAAGCGCTGGCGGAGAGTTGGGGCGCCCTGTATCTCAGCCCCGAGGATCTGCTAGGCCAGGATTGAGCTGAGTTTAATGCACGACGGGAAACAGTTTCAGGCGTCTTTAACAGCTTCAATCCCGGTCTGGGACACTGCGTCCTTCGCATCCGGATACCAGCGCGGCGTATAGATCCACTCACCATGCGGGCCACCCGGAATACGGCGCGTCGTCGACGAGCCGACGATCACCATCGTGCGCATATCGACCTGTTCCGAGCGCAGCATACCGAGCGTGGTTGAATTGAGGGTCGCGCCTGGCCGGCCGATATCGCGGCCCAGCACCACCACGGTATCGGGTGTGCGCAAGGCGCGCAGAATTTCCAGGGCGCGGTCGAGCTGCCAGGGCCGTGCACGCGAGATGGGGTTATAAAAGGCCATCACGAGATCAGCCTCGGCCGCATGTCGCAGCCGCGTTTCGATCACACTCCACGGCTTCAGGTTATCGGACAGCGAGAGCAGGCAGAAATCGTGGCCGAGCGGCGCACCCGCCTGAGCTGCGGTAGCAAACGCGGCCGAGACGCCGGGTACGATATTCAGTTCGACGCTGGCCCAGGCGGCATCGTCGGAATTATCGAGCGCTTCCAGTACGGCCGCGGCCATCGCGAACACGCCCGGGTCGCCAGAGGAGACGATGGCGACCGAGCGCCCCAGGCTTGCGAGCTCGAACGCATGACGCGCGCGCTGCAACTCCTCGCGGTTATCGCTGGTATGCAGTTGCTGGCCGACGCGGAACGGGCCGGCCATGTTCACATAGGTGGCGTAACCGAGGATATCGGTGGCCGCGTCGAGTGCGCGGCGCGCGGCTGGAACCATCAGGTCCGCGCTGCCGGGGCCGAGGCCGACCACGCTAAGCGAGCCACGGCCATGGCCGATCTGCGCAGGATCGACGGGCGCCGCGCAGGATGCCAAAGCGAGCCCGGGTTCGCTGCCGTCGAGTCTCCGCCACGGTAACCGAAGCGCCGCGTTCAGGAGAGCATGCGAGTCGCTCGCCTCGACGCCTGTTTCGACAAATCGCAACGGGACGCCGAGCGTGTCCGCTGCCTGTCTGAGTGGCGCATCGTTCATCGTTCGATGCGGTGCGAGCAGGGCCGCGAGCGAGGGCGGCGCGATGCGCGCGTCCTGCAGGGCCTGTTGGACCCGTGCGGCTGTCTGTTCGTCGCCTTCTAGCACTGCCGCTACCACACAGCGCGGATGGATCAGAAGTTCATCCGCCGCTCCGGTGCCCAGTTGTTCGCTGATGCGTATCGTCAGCCTCGCTCCGGGTGCCTGCGGCAGGTTCGCCTGTTCGAGCCAGGGGGCACGGCCTTCGATGCGCGTGCTCTCGCCGGCGAGCAGGTCTGAGACAAAGTGTTTGCCGTGCTCCAGGCTGGCGAGCACATAACCGTCAGGCGGATCGAGCAGGCAGGTGCCGAAACGCAATTCGCCACTGGTGGTAATTGCGGCGGATACTTCGAGTGCTGCGGCGATCTCGCGTGCCATGTCGTTGACACCAGCCAGGCCGCCAAGCAGCGGCACGACCGCGCTGCCGTCCTCGGCGACCGCGAGCACGGGCGGCTCGGCCCCCTTGCTGGCGAGTGCCGGGGCGAGGCAGCGGATCACGATGCCCGCGGCGCACAGCACAATCAGCGGTGTGCCTTGCGCATAGAGTGCGCGTAAATGTTCGCCGAGCGAGGCATAAGCTTGGTCGGCGGCGACTCGCGCCTGCAGACCGTGCACCCGTGAGCCGGCGTAACAGGCCTGGATCCTGCGCGCCGTTGCCAGCGCGGACGGCCCCAGAATCACGATGGCGGGTGGGATCAGGCTTGCCAATTTTTACCCGGCACGATCAGTAGTGAAAAATATGGCGAGGCCATCGGATCGACCTCGTCGAGCGCCACGATGCGTTGATTGGCCATGGTCGCGCGTTCGACATAGAGCGCGCGCTGCGCCAGCCCAAGCTCGGTCAGCACGCGCCTGACCTTTTCGAAGTTGCGGCCGAGTTTCATGATGACGGCTGCGTCCGCCGTGGCGAGCCGCTCGCGCAGCTCTGTTTCGGGCAACACGCCGGACAGTACCGACAGGCTCTGATTCCGGTACACGAGCGGCGAGCCGAGCACCGCCGCACCGCCGAGCATCGAACAGACACCAGGCACGACCTCGGTCTCGAAGCGCGCGGCGAGCCGGTCGTGCAGATACATGTACGAGCCGTAGAAGAACGGATCGCCTTCGCAGATGACGGCGACGTCGCGTCCGGCATTGAGATGCTCTGCGACCGTTTCGGCCACTTCGTCGTAGAACCCGGCGATGATCGTTTCGTAACACAGCGGCGGTTCAAGTGCTTCGGTCGTGACCGGATAGACGAGTGGCAACTGCGTCTGGGCTGGTCGCAGATGTGCCTCGATGATGCTGTAGGCGTTGCCTTTCTTGCCTTTGGCCACGAAATAGGCCACCACGTCGGCGCTTGTGAGGCGGCGCAGTGCTTTCAGCGTCAGCAGTTCGGGGTCGCCGGGGCCGACGCCAAGACCGTATAAACGTCCAGCTGGTTTCACTTATTCGATCTCCGAGGCGAGCGCATTGACCGCTGCTGCGGCCATCGCGCTGCCGCCGCGGCGGCCCGCGACGCAGACATAGGGCAGGCCGAGCGTATTGGCGGCCAGCAGGGCTTTCGATTCGGCCGCACCGATAAACCCCACCGGAAAACCGAGGATGAGCGCGGGTCTGGGCGCGCCGGCCGCGATCATGTCCAGCAAATGGAACAGTGCGGTGGGTGCGTTGCCGATGACCACCACGCTGCCGGCCAGATTCGGCCGCCACAATTCCACGGCGGCAGCCGAGCGGGTGTTGCCAAGCGATTCGGCCAGTGCGGGTACACGAGGCTCGCCGAGCGTGCAGATGACCTGGTTTGCCGCGGGCAGGCGCGCGCGCGTAATGCCTTCGGCAACCATGCGCGCATCGCAGAGAATCGGCGCACCGCCCATCAGTGCTTCGCGGCCAGAGCGCCCCGCGTCTGCGGAGAATTCCAGCGCTTCGACGATTTCGACCATGCCGCAGGCGTGAATCACGCGAACGGCGAGTTTTTCCAGATCGGCTGGGATGCGTGACAGATCCGCTTCGGCGCGAATCGTGGCGAAGGACTGGCGATAGATTTCCTGTCCGTCACGGATGTACTCAGACATCGATAGGGCTCCGGGCGGTTGTTGTAAGTACAGTCTTGATCTGTTCAAGGTTCAGATCGTGCGCAACGAGGCGGCCGAAGCCGGGGCCGCCATCGCGTTCGTAAAGGTCGTAGTGTCCGGGGGCCACGGCGAGCAGCGTGTGAGCCGCGCAATGAGCCGCCGCGCATGAGCGCTCGCAGCCGCTCAGGTGCAACTCGAGCGCTGCGGGGCGAAGTTGGGGCAGATGTTCTGCAAGGTATTGCGCGTCGGCCTTGGTATCGGCTCGCGCTTTCGCACAGCCGCTTGAACCCGCGCAGGCGATCAGGCCAGCAGACGCTGCCTGGGGATCGCAGATAAAACCGAGTCGCTCCATGGCGGCGACGGTTGGTGCCACTGCCGTTTTGGCGATATCCGGGATCAGGATGCTTTGCCAGGGCGTTACTATCACCGTGGCCTGTGTGTTTGCCGCGTGCGCGAGTTCGGCCAGTGCATGCAGGGTGCGCGTGTCGAGCCGGCCTAGCGGCGGCTGGCCGCCGACCCACCACAAACCGGCTGTAGCTTGCGGGTGGGGTCCAAAGCGCAGGGCCGGATCGGCGATATGGCGAGTCCATGCGCGTGCTGTCCGAGGCTGGAAGTCGAGATACGTTTGCGCACGCTGCAGGATTGAACTGGCCGCGTGTGTCCGTAACAGATCGCGCATGCGCGGCTGCTGCGGCGTGGCGAGATCGAGGAACGCCTGCAGCAGGGCATTGAGCAACGCTGGGACCTGTTCCGGACCGACGATGCCGAGCGCCGGTATATCGGCGCTCGCCTCCGGCGCTGGGTTCAGCATGTTGCCGCCGGCCTTGTAGACGCCGGACGATGGGCAGCCTGCAAGGCCGAATGCGAAACCCACACCGGTCCCGTCCGGTTGTGCCGCAAACCAGATATCGTGCGGATGTTCGCGCATGGCGAGCCGCTCGCCGCCATCAAGCTGCACGGAGAATTTGGGCGAGAGCGAGGCGAAGCCCGGTTCGTTCTGCAAAGTGTCGAGCAGGCTTGCCGCAAGCGCTCGCGTATCGATTAGCGCGTCAGGATCGCGACCGGCTACGGGGCTGAGCATCAGGTTGCGACGGGCGTCCGCCGCTTGTGCATCGGCACGGCTAGTTTCGCGGTGCCCACCGGGGCCGAACCCTGCCTCAAGCAGCGCCTGGCTCAGCGCCGTTTCGTGACCGGCACGAATGCCCCGCAATTGCAGATTCGCGCGGTTCGTCAGTTCGACAGGGCCGCCCGCGTGGCGTTCTGCTGCGCTAGCCAGGGCGTGCAGTTGAGCGGCCCCGATCGCGCCGCCAGGCAGCCGGATACGGCATAGCCCGCCATCTCGCGCAGCGACGATATGCAGCAACCCGGGACAGGCCGATGAGTACGGAGCAACGTTGCTGCTGGCGGGGAGTGGAGGGCGGTTCACGTAGGGCCGGAAATGCATGGATCACTTCACGCGTGCGCGAGCGGCGCTGCTCGCGTGTTGTGCGGGCGGGCCTCAGCGTTCGCTCAGTGTCAGGGCAAAGAAGGCCGCAAGGAAGGCTGCCTAAGCGCTGTATTATGCCTGTTTTCGATATCTGAAACGACGCTGCGGCCGTGCGGCTCAGGCGTTCGCAGAACCTCTCGATGCATGCAAAAGAATTTGGGCCAAGGCCAGCCTGGTTGACCGTGGTCGGGATTGGCGAAGACGGTTTCGCCGGACTCGGCCGGCCGGCACGCCGTGCGCTGCTCGACGCACACATTGTCTACGGCGGTGCGCGTCATCTGGCGATGCTGCCGCCACGTCTGCGGGCGCAGCGCGAAGCGTGGCCTCAACCGTTCGATCTTTCGGCGGTGCTCGCGCGGCGTGGCACACCGGTTTGCGTGCTGGCGAGCGGGGACCCGATGCTGTTTGGTGTCGGCGCGGTGCTGGCGCGCCAGTTACCAGCGGAGGAATTGCATGTCCTGCCGGCGCCTTCATCTGTGTCTCTGGCCGCAGCGCGTATGGGCTGGGCCTTGCAACAGGTCAAGACGGTTTCGCTGGTCGGCCGTCCGCTGGCCGCGCTCAATACGGTGATGCATGACGGCGCATGTCTGCTTGTGCTGAGCGCAGATGGCGACACCCCGGCAGCCTTGACCACTCTGTTGATGGCACGCGGTTACGGCGCGAGCAGGATGACCGTCTTCGAACATCTGGGCGGCGTGCACGAGCGGCGTATCGACGGGCGTGCCGATGCCTGGTCGGCCGGCACGGTCGCTGCACTTAACCTGATCGCCGTCGAATGCCGTGCGGATGGGCAGGTCCTGCGTTTGCCGCTGACCCCCGGCTTGCCCGACGAGGCATATCGAAACGATGGCCAGTTGACGAAGCGCGACATGCGCGCGATCACGCTCGCACGTCTGGCGCCGGCGCCCGGCGAACTACTCTGGGATGTCGGCGCGGGCAGCGGTTCGATCGGTATCGAATGGATGCGTACGCATCCGGATTGCCGCGCGATCGCGATCGAAAGCCACCCTGAGCGGCAGGCTTTTATCGAGTACAACCGTGAAGCGCTCGGTGTGCCGACGCTGCAACTGGTTGCCGGGCGGGCACCCGCAGCACTCGAGGGTCTGGATACTCCCGACGCGGTTTTTATTGGCGGCGGCGTGACCGGGCCGGGTGTGCTGGATACCTGCTGGGCGCGTTTGCGCGAGGGCGGACGTCTGGTCGCGAATGCGGTCACGGTGCAAGGCGAGGCGGCGCTGTCGGCCTGGCACGCGCAACATGGGGGCACGCTAACGCGCATTGCCCTGTCGGAAACTGAGCCTCTTGGGCGCTTCGATACCTGGCGTCCGGCTCTGCCGGTCACGCTGCTCGAGGTATGCAAGCGGGAAGACCGGTATGCGTGACGAAACCCCCGAGCAGTCTGCGCCCCTGCGCTCTGGATATACCACTGGCAGCTGCGCGACCGCGACTTCGCTGGCGGCGGCGCGGCTGCTGTTGACAGGGGAAACGAGTGACGCGGCGGAAATCGTGCTGCCCAAAGGGCAGCGCGTCTCCTTGCGGCTGACCTTTTGCCGGCTCGCTGGGGTCGAGCCGGGTACGCAAGCTGAAGCTGGCACGATCAAGGACGCGGGCGACGATCCCGACGTGACGCACGGCGCGCTGGTGTTCGCCCGCGTGCGTCTGAGGGCCGAACCTGGGGTGGGTTTTCATGCCGGCCCAGGTGTGGGCACGGTCACGCGAGCGGGGTTGACGCTGCCGGTCGGTGAGCCGGCAATCAACCCGGTGCCGCGCCGCATGATGACCGAACATCTGACGGAACTTGCTGTTGCCTGCGGCTATAGCGGTGGCTTCGAAGTGACGATCGGCGTGGAGGGGGGCGAGGCGCTCGCGCTCAAGACGATGAATCCGCGGCTCGGCATCGTGGGCGGCCTGTCGATTCTCGGCACCACGGGAATCGTGCGGCCGTTTTCCTGCTCGGCTTATATCGCCTCGATTCATCAAGGTATCGACGTAGCTCGTGCGAACGGGTATCGGCATCTGGCGGCCTGCACGGGTAACGCAAGCGAGGAGGCGATGCGGCATCGTTACGGCCTGCCCGAGATCGCGTTGATCGAGATGGGGGACTTTGTCGGAGCAGTGCTCAAGCATCTGCGGCGCGCTCCGGTCGAGCGCCTGAGCGTGTGCGGCGGTTTCGGCAAGATCAGCAAGCTCGCTGCCGGCCATCTGGATCTGCACAGCCGCGTATCCAGTATCGATCTCGCGCAGCTGGCCGAATGGGCCGGCGAGTGGGGCGCCGATTCGAGTCTGCAGGCGTCGATGCGGGCCGCCAATACGAGTCAGGAGGCGCTAGCGCTGGCGCACGCTCGGGCGGTGCCGCTCGGCGATGCGGTATGCCGGCGTGCGCTCGATGTGGCCGTTGGGATTGCGCCGGCCGGCGTGGCGCTCGAAATGTTCGCGATCGATCGGGTCGGGAATCTGGTCGGGTCTGCCTTATGATGCGCATCCTTGTCCTCGGCGGTACAGGCGACGCGCTGCAACTGGCGCGCCGGCTCGCGGGCGAGCATATCTACAGTCTGGCAGGCCTCGGCCGGGTGCCGGAGGATTTGCACTGCCGGGTCCGCGTCGGAGGTTTCGGAGGCAGTGAAGGTCTGGCGCGCTATCTGGTTGACCAGCATGTTTCGCTTTTGATCGACGCCACCCATCCATACGCTGCGCGAATCAGCGCGAACGCCGCGGCGGCAAGCCGGGAGGCCGGGGTACCGTGCTGGGCGCTACGTCGCCCAGGCTGGATTGCGCAGCCTGGCGACGATTGGCGCGAGGCCGACGACTGGGCGGGGTTGGTCAAGTTACTCGCTGCCTTCCACCGTCCTCTGTTCACGCTCGGGCGTGAGCCGCTCGCGCATCTCGACGAGATTCCGCCGCAACAATTCTGGACGGTGCGCTGTCTCGATGCGCATGCGGGCAACGCGCGTGCGCGCGTGATCGATGCACGAGGCCCCTTCACGCATGAAGGCGAACGCGCGCTGTTTGCAGAGGCGGCGATTGACGTGGTGATCAGCAAGAATAGCGGCGGACGCGCGACGGAGGCCAAACTCGACGTGGCTCGCGAGCGTGGCTTGCCGGTTCTGATGCTAAGGCGCCCGGACCTGCCGGCGGCGGCACGCGTATTCGATAGCGGCGCCGCATTGCTCGGTGCTTTGGAAGATTGGCCTGACGCACTGGCGCCCTGACCGACGGTGCGAGCGGACAAGAAAATTTTTGGAGCGGTTTATGACGGTGTTTTTTATCGGTGCCGGTCCCGGCGACCCTGAACTCATCACGGTCAAGGGGCAGCGTCTGGTGCGCACTTGCCCGGTGATTCTCTATGCGGGATCACTGGTGCCCGAGGCGGTTATCGCGGGCCATCGCGCCGGGCAGGTCGTGAATACCGCCGAGCTCGACCTCGATGCCATCGTAGCTTTGCTCGAGCAGGCACATCGCCGCGGGCTCGACGTTGCGCGTGTGCATTCCGGCGATCCGTCCTTGTACGGTGCGATTGGCGAGCAGATCCGCCGGCTCCGCGCACTCGATATTCCCTATGAAATCGTCCCCGGTGTCACGGCGACGGCAGCCTGCAGCGCAGCGCTGGGTTGTGAGCTGACGCTGCCCGGCGTTTCGCAGACGCTGATCCTGACGCGCTACGCCAGCAAGACCGCAATGCCCGATGGCGAACAGCTTGCCGATCTGGCACGGCACCGCGCGACGCTCGCGATTCATCTTGGGGTTCGGCATCTGGCGCGTATCGTTGAGGAACTGCTGCCGTTCTACGGTCCGGCCGGTGCGATCGCCGTGGTGTACAGGGCGAGCTGGCCAGATCAGGAAATCATTCGCGGAACGTTGGGCGACATAGTGGGCAAGGTGCAACCTACCGATGCGTCGCGCACTGCCCTGATTCTCGTGGGTCAGGTGCTCGAATCGCAGGATTTTCTGGACTCGACGCTGTATGGCGCGGCCTCCGGCCAACCGTTTTCGTAGACGCACTCGGCGAGAGGTTTCCGTTGGGCCCAGCGTTCAGTTTCCAGCATGGGTTCGGCATAGAACTGCCGCACGTGGCCCAGGCAAAGTATCGCGACCGGCTTCGCGCCCGCCGGAATGCCGAGTACGCGGCGCACTTCGTCCGTGTCGAACAGCGAGACCCATCCCATGCCCAATCCTTCGGCGCGTGCGGCCAGCCACATGTTCTGAATCGCACAGGCCACCGAGGCGAGGTCCATTTCGGGCAGCGTGCGACGCCCGAACACATGCTTTTCCCGGCCATCCATCAGGGCGACGACCAGCAGTTCGCCGCATTCGCGCATGCCCTCCACCTTGAGTTGCATGAATTCGTCGCGGCGCTGGTCGAGCGCGTCGGCGGTGCGCAGGCGCTCATGTTCGACAATTGCGTGCAGTTCGGATCGTAGCCCGGTATCGCTAATGCGGATGATGCGCCAAGGCTGCATATAGCCGACGCTCGGCGCGTGGTGGGCCGCTTCGATCAGGCGTTGCAGCACCTCCGGGTCGACAGGCGTGGACACGAAGTGGCGCATGTCACGTCGCTCGTAGATTGCCCGATAGACGGCGGCACGCTCGGCGTCGCTGAATGCGTGGCCATCACGCTGCACGTTTTCCGAGGGGGGTGGAGGAGGGGACTGATGCATAACCTGGGCGCCTGGAGCAATACGCCATTTTAGCGCCCGGTTGGCCATGGTGACCCTCCAGGCATCGTCGAAGCCACAAACTTCCGGGGTATCAAACACCTGGCGTGGTAACCTTTCCGCGGGAATCAACTGTCTCGTCGGCCCCGGGGGCAGCAGAACGTCCACAGTCACTGAAGCGATGAATTTCTGTCTCAGTGCGTCCGCTAGAAGAAAGAAAAAGAAATAACGAACAGAACCTTATCTATTACGAACGTCTATGATGTCGTCACTCGCCTTACCTGTGGTCGAACCGCTCGACCAGACGCTGCTCGGCACGCTGCAACACCTGATCGACACGAAGACCAAGCCGCCCGGCAGCCTGGGGCGGCTCGAAACGCTGGCTCGGCAGATGGGCCTGATCCAGAAAACGACGCATCCCACGGTACAGCGCCCGGCCATGATCGTGTTTGCCGGCGACCATGGCATCGCACAGGAAGGGGTGAGCCCTTATCCGCAAGCCGTGACCGCGCAGATGGTGGCGAACTTCCTGGCAGGCGGCGCTGCGATTAACGCGCTCAGCCGCGTGGCCGGCATTGCGCTCGAAGTGGTCAATGCAGGCGTCGCGACGCCGTTGCCGACTACGGAGGGTCTTGTCGATATTCCGGTTGGCGCTGGCACGCGCAACTTCGCCCATGAACCTGCGATGACGCGCGATCAGGCGCTCGCAGCGATGCGTGCCGGAGCAGAACGCGTCCGTCACCACGCGTCGCTCGGCACCAACGTGATCGGTTTCGGCGAGATGGGGATTGCCAATACCTCGGCGGCAGCGTGTCTGATGAGCCGCCTGTGCGGCGTGCCGATCGACGAGTGCGTCGGTCGCGGTACCGGGCTCGACAACGCGGGCCTCGCGAAAAAGCGCAATGTGCTGACCTCGGCGCTGGCGCATCATGCGCCGAGTGAAGATCCGCTGGTTGTGCTTGCAACCTTCGGCGGCTTCGAAATCGCGATGATGGCCGGCGCCTGTCTCGCCGCGGCCGAAGCGCGTATGACGATTCTCGTCGACGGCTTCATCGCGACCTCCGCGCTGCTGGTGGCCGACGCGTTGGAGCCCAACGTACGCGACTACTGCGTGTTTGCGCATGCCTCGAACGAAGCCGGGCATCGGCGCATGCTCGACCACTTTGGCGGCATCCCGTTGCTTGCGCTGGACATGCGGCTCGGCGAAGGCACCGGCGCGGCACTCGCCGTGCCCTTGCTGCGCGCCGCAGTGGCGTTTCTCAATGAAATGGCGAGTTTCGAGTCGGCCGGTGTCGCGGACCGCGATGCCTGAGCGGTTAGCCGGCTCCGCACGCTGATGAAGCCGCTCATGGAGTTGCGCTACTTCTTTACGGCGCTAGGCTACTTCACGCGCGTGCCGGTGCCGCGCTGGGTCGGCTATGAGCCGCACTATCTCAATGCGGCTGCGCGTTATTTCCCGCTTGTCGGCGTGCTGGTGGGCGGGCTCGGTGCGCTTGTCTATCTAGTGGCGTTGCATGTGTTTCCGCCCGGTGTGGCCGTGCTGCTGTCGATGGCATCGACCTTGCTCGTCACAGGCGCTTTCCACGAGGACGGTTTGGCGGACTGCTGCGATGCGTTCGGCGGCGGCTATACTCGAGAGGATGTGCTGCGCATCATGCATGATTCGAGGATAGGCGCGTTCGGCGCGATTGCGCTGATGATTGCACTCGCCTTGAAGTGGCAAACGCTCGCGGCGGTGCCGCCGCTGCGTGTCGCAGGTCTGATGGTTGCAGCGCACGCCGCGAGCCGTACCTGTGCGATCAGCTATCTGGCGACACTCGATTACGTGCGCGCGGAAGGCAAGGCGAAGCCGGTTGCGCAGCGCTTGAGCGGCGTAGCGCTCGCCGTAGCGGCGCTGTTTGGATTGCCGGCGCTGTTCTGGCCGGATTGGCGCTTCGGTTGTATGGCGCTTGTGATGCTGGCGGTGCTGCGTGTGGCCATGGGTCGTTATTTCGTCAGACGCATTGGCGGCTATACCGGGGATTGCCTCGGCTTTGCGCAGCAGATTTTCGAACTGGCCATCTATCTGGCGGCAATCGCCTGGACATCGGCATGGATATCGTCCTGATTCGTCACCCGGCCGTCGCCGTCGATGCAGGCGTGTGTTACGGCCATAGCGACGTCGCGCTTGCCGACGATCCGACGGCATCTGCCGCTGCGCTGGCGGTGCATCTTGCCACCTTGCAGGTGCCCCCGCCGCGGGTACTGCTGTCCAGTCCGCTGCTACGGTGCGCGTCGGTTGCCGCGGCGTTGGCGGGGGATTTCGGTTGCGCGCACAGTGTCGACGAACGCCTGAAGGAAATGAATTTCGGCGCGTGGGAGCAACAACGCTGGGATGCAATCGACAGGGCAGCGCTCGATGACTGGGCGGCTAACTTCGAGCACGCCCGTGCGCACGGGGGCGAGAGCGTCGCGCAGTTTGTCGCGCGGGTGCAGGCGTGGCTCGATGCGTTCGGACAGACCCGCGAATGTTCGCCGGCCTATGTCGTCACGCATGCCGGCGTGATACGGGCGATCGCCTCGCTGGTGCTCGGTGTGCCGGTGGAGCGTTCCACTCAATGGTCACTCGCTACGTCCGGGGTAGTCTGGCTGCGGCGTGACGACGAGCGGCTGCTTTGGTCGCTGGTGCGGTGGAATGCTTGAGTGGTTAGCGTTGTCGCCTGGTCGGGCCGCTCCTGAGGCCATTGCGCCGCACCCGTCTCACTGTTCGCCCGCTGCTGGCCTGCGTGAGCGCGCTACCTCCAGATCCTCGCAAAGCTGCTCGGCGCCTTGTGCAATGCGAGGCGCAGGACGATCGATCAGATCGCCGTCGATCGCGAACAGGTTGTTGCGCGCCACCGCTGTGAGGCTCGGCCAGGTGTGCCATGAGTCCAGTTTTGCCAACGGGGCGTCAGGCTTCGTTGCGCCTGCCGAGGCAGTCACAATCGCTTCCGGGTTGGCCGCGATTACCGCCTCGGTCGACACCGTCGGCACCAGCGGCGCGAGTTGCGCAAACACATTGCGGCCACCGCATAGCGTAATCACGTCGCTGATCATATGCGTACCGTTGAGCGTCATTAGCGGTTGATCCCAGACCTCATAGAACACGCTGACGGGTGGACGGTTCGCATAGCGGGCGCGTAGGCGTTCGATGTCCGCGCGGTACGCGCTTGCTGCTGCATCTGCAGTGCCCGACGTGCCCAGCAAGCTGCCGAGCCGGGTGAGGGTCACTGCGACGTCATTGAGTTGATGCGGTTCGCTGAAGAAAAGCGGTATATGTAGTTCGCGCAGGCGCTCGAGCTGGGCCTGCGCGTTGCCGTGCCGCCAGACGACGATCAGATCGGGTTTCAGCGCGACGATGCGTTCGAGGTCGAGCGCCTTGTTGTCGCCGACACGCGGCACCTTTTGCGCTGAGGGCGGGTAGTCGCTGTACGACACCGTGCCCACCAGTTTCGCGCCGCCGCCCGCTGCGTAGATCAGTTCGGTCACGTGCGGTGCGAGGCTGATCACGCGTTGGGCCGGAGCGGCAAGCGAGACGGTGGCGCCGGTGTCGTCGGTTGCGCTGACGGTTGCGTGCGCGCGTGATGCGAAAGCGCAGGCGACAAGAACTGCGCAGGCAAACGAGGCGGAGCGTGAATTAGCCATGAAACGGCACGCTCATCAAGGCGAGTACGATCAGCAGCGCGAGCCACAGTATCACCGTGCGTTCGACCAGTCGCAGCGCAGCGCCTATATGCGCAGTGCCGGCAGCTTGCCCCGCGCCGAGCGTCGGGCGTGCTTCGATGGTGCCGTGATACACGGCGGCTCCGCCGAGCAGCACGTTGAGGCTGCCTGCCCCCGACGCCATGACCGGTCCCGCATTGGGACTGTCCCAGCGCGGCGCCTGCTCGCGCCAGCAGCGCCACGCGGTGCGCGTGTCGCCGAGCAGCGCATAGCTTGCGGCAGTCAGGCGCGCAGGAATCCAGTTCAGCACGTCGTCGATGCGCGCGGCGGCCCAGCCGAAACGCAGATAACGCGGCGTGCGGTAACCCCACATGGCGTCGAGCGTATTGGCCAGGCGAAATGCGAGCGCCCCCGGACCGCCGCCGACGGCGAACCAGAACAGTGCGCCGAAGATTGCGTCGTTGCCGTTTTCGAGGGCCGATTCGACGGCGGCACGCGCAAGTGCCGACTCGTCCGCATGCGCGGTTTCGCGTGAGACGATGCGCGCGGTCAGTCGTCGCGCTTCGGCGAGGTCGTGCTGAGCGAGCGCGCGGGCGATTGGCGCAATGTGATCGTTGAGGCTCCGGGCGCCGAGCGCGAACCACAGCAGCAGGACGTGCACCGCGCAAGTCAGCATGAACGGCAGCACGGTGACCAGCCATACGGCGATCAGCACCGGAGGCAGCACTGCAAGCGCCCAGGCGAGAATGCCGAAGAGCCGCCCGTGCCGCCCGGTGTTCAGGCGCGCTTCGATACCCATGGCGAACTTGCCAAAGCCTACCAGCGGATGTGCGGTGCCGGGTTCGCCGAGCCAGCGATCTACGCAGACGCCGGCGGTGGCCAGCGTGGCGATCAGGGGGAGCGACAGCATCGTTAGCGGGCCGCGGTCTTGAGTGCGAGCGGCAGGCCCGCGACCATCATCGTGACCTGGGTGCTCAAGGCAGCGACGCGCTGGTTGAGACGTCCGAGTTCATCGACATAGAGACGCGTCGCCGCGCCCAGCGGCACGACCCCCAGGCCGATCTCGTTGCTGACGACGATGATCGTGCCTTTGGCCGAGCCGAGCACGGCCTCGAACGCGGCGACACGTGCGAGGTAATCGTCGCGGGGCTCGGTGCCATCCGGCGGGCACAGCAGATTGACGAGCCACAGGGTCAGGCAGTCGATCAGGATGCAGTGGCCGGGCGCATCGGTTTGCGCGACGGCGCCGGCGAGGTCCACCGAGGCCTCGAGCAACTGCCAGTGCGCCGGCCGCCGCGCGCGATGATGGGCGATGCGGGCGGCGAATTCCTCGTCGCCTGCGCGTTGCGCGGTTGCGATGTACGTGACGGGCCGCAAGCTGTTGATTGCGAGTTGCTCGGCGTGCACGCTCTTGCCCGAGCGGGCACCGCCGAGAACGAATGTTAGATCGTGAGGAATCATTGCCTGATTGTAGCGTTTCGACGGGTCAAAGGTCACTTTGAACAACCGGCATGGTCTGCTATTGCGATGACGATCGTTATCTTGGCGAGACGGGCGGGCCACCTTTCGTCGGGCCAACGGACAGAACAGGACAGTGCGGTCTGCCGTAAGCCATGGACGCCTGACGAAACGCCAACGTGCTATTGCCAGTCGACGGTACCGATGTCCTCAGGGAACACTTTTTTGTCCGAAACTGACCTCGCTTCACTCCCGTCCTGTGACTAACATCAAATCGGTAGATCGAGGACATCATCTGCGACTGGTGATCGTGGATCTGCTCGCGCGACATAGAACATCAAATCTGACGGAGACATCACCGTGCACATTCATTCTCGTAGCTCGAGCGTCGCGCGCATGATCACGCTCGTCGTCGCCTCGGCGGCCTCGACCTGCGGCATTGGCGCGACCTTGCCTGCAGCCCGCTCAGGTGCGTGCGAACGCCTCCAGGGTTTTGTTGTGCCTGCCTCCGAGATCGGCTTGCCAACGTCTGGCGCGAGCGTAACTGCGGTCAAAGAGGTCGCCGCCAGTGGCAGCGGTTCAGCGGCGTTGCCCGACTACTGTGAGGTGACGGGCAAGATCTCGCCTGTCGACAGATCGGCGCCCGATATCGACTTCGAGGTTGCATTGCCTGCGCAATGGAACGACAAGGTCGTCATGTTCGGCGGTGGAGGCTTTGACGGGACCATCCCTGATGTCACAGGCAATGTGCCCAACGGCCCTGTCGACAAACTCGTGCCGCTCGGTCGTGGCTACGCGACGTTCGCGAGCGACTCCGGCCATCAGGCGAATGCGCTGGCTTCCCAGGACGGGAGTTTCGGCTTGAGCGACGAGGCAGTGAGGAATTTCGGCGGCGACGCGATCAAGAAGACGCGCGATGCGGCGTTTGCGATTATCAAGGCTCGCTACGCGCATGCTCCTCGCAAGGCCTATTTCGCAGGCGATTCGACTGGCGGAAGGGAAGCCGTGACGGCAATCCAGCGCTGGCCGTCGGACTGGGACGGCGCGATCGCATGGTACCCGGCATGGAACGACGCAGCAGCACTGCTAGCAGGTCAGCGTATGAATCGCGCGCTGGCGAAACCTGATGCCTACCTTTCCACGGGGAAAAGGGAGGCCGTGTACGATGCTGCGATGGAGGCCTGCGATGCGCTTGATGGCGTTGTCGATGGCCTGATCAGCAATCAGCAGGAATGCAACGCGCGCTTCGATCCATCAACCGCTACCCTTCACGGTGCTCCGTTGCGCTGCCCGAAAGGGGCGGACACCGGTGACAATTGCCTGTCGGACGCGCAGATCGAGGCCTTGAAGACAATCAATACGCCAACCTACTTGCGTTTCCAGCTCGCCGATGGTGAGACAGAGTACCCCGGCTACAACGTCTGGGGCGCCGATCTTGGCATAACGACCCGTACTTCACCCATAGAGCCCGAGGTCACGTTCCTCGCATTCGGAACCTCCCAGCCGGCGAATCCGATGCCCCTGACAGCACCGTACGTCAGCGTCCTGACCGACCAGTGGTTCAAATACTCCGTTACGCGCGACCCCAGCTTCGACTCGCTGGCACTCGATCCGGAGCAGCCGGGTGTGTGGGCCAACCGTATCAATCAGCTGAGTGAAGAGCTCGATGCGAGCACCGATATTTCCGCTTTCCGGGCACGTGGCGGGAAACTTCTGCTCGTGCATGGCATAGCTGACGTCCTGGTCAGTACGCGCGCCACTGAGGAATACTATCGGCGGCTTCAGGCGCAGTTCGGCATCGATCAGGTCGATTCGTTCGTGCGTTTCTATGAGATTCCCGGCCTGGGCCACGCGGTAAGCAGTACTTTCAATGCAACGTGGGATTCGTTGTCGGCACTTGAGCAATGGGTGGAAAAAGGCAGGGCGCCGGTGGACCAGGTAACGACCGATACTGCGGGCGTTTCCGGGCGCACGCGACCGCTGTGTGATTTCCCCAAATGGCCGCGGTACCAGAGCGGCGACGTCAATCTCGCTGCTTCGTTCAAGTGCGTTGAATGAAAGGGCGTGAAGGCGGCGCCGGACGAACCGCGAATGGCAAGACATGGCGTGTATCGTGCCGTGATCCTTCACACTGCCGCATTGCGACCTATGCATCCGAAGCGGGCACTCCTGCCATGAGCAGAGCCAAACCCGTTTGGGTAGGACGATAGGTAGACCGTGCTAAGGCAACGCAGAGCGGGAGTCAAACCTTGCGGCGCTTCGCGGGCAACCGTTGAAATCGGCTGCCTTCCGCCGATCAAGGCTTCCGGGCATTCCGATATCTTTCATCGTCGTCCCGTGCGCCCCCGATCTTAAAGCGGTCTATGTGTAACGACCGCAGCCAGCCTAGAATGCCGTCCCAATCTGGAACTGGAATTTCTGGTACTGGTCGCCGGCGTGCTTGACGAGCGGGAAGCCAAGGCTGAGCTTGAGTGGCCCGATCGGCGAGATCCACGCGAGACCCGCACCGTACGCATAACGCAGACCGTTCGCGCCGGTGCTGTTGCCTTCGTTGCCCCAGACGTTGCCGCCATCGAAGAATGAGAATACGCGCAGCGTGCGATCGTAGCCGGTACCTGGCAGCGGGAAGGTCAGTTCGATGTTGCCGACCAGCAGCTTCGAGCCGCCGATCGGATCGCCCGTGGTCGCATCGCGCGGACCCAGCGAGCTCGGCTCGTAGCCGCGCACCGAACCGATACCGCCGGCGTAGTAGTTCTTGAAGATCGGGAACGGCTTGCCGTCGAGACCGTTACCGTAACCACCCTGGAAGTTCAGACCCAGTACGAAGCCTTTCGAAAACGAGTAGTAGTACTGCGCCTGAAGGTCGGCCTTATAGTAAGGTGTACTGCCCAGAGGCGAGCCGTATTCTGCGTTCGCCTGCGTGAAGTAACCGCGGCTCGGCACCAGCGCGCTGTCGCGATTGTCGCGCGACCAGCCGATCGTCAGCGGCACGTTGTTCGACACGCGGCCGAAGGAGTTGACATAGTCAATGTAGCTTTGCGGTGTGGTCGAGTCGACGTCGAGACGGTTCTGCTCGATGCCGAGACCGAAGTACACCATGTCGGCTTCGGAGAACGGGATGCCGAACTTCAGGTCCGCGCCGACCGTAATGATGCGAAAGCTTGTGTCGTTAACGCTGGAGAAAACGAGTGGTTCGCTGGTGCGGTAGTAGACGTCGGTAATACGCTTGATGCCGTCCACCGTGAAGTACGGGTCGACCTGTGTGACCGTCAGCGTACGGAACGTCGTTGCGGTATTCACGTTCACCGCGAGGCTCGTGCCCGAACCGAACACGTTGTCCTGCGACACGCCCGCTGAGATGATCGGGCCTTCGCCAGAGCCGTAGCCAAGCCCCAGCGTCACCGAGCCGGTTGGCTTTTCCGTCACCTTGACGGCAATATCGACTTCGTCGGCGGTGCCTTCGACTGGCACGGTGGTGACGTCGACATCCGTGAAGTAGCCGAGACGGTTGATCCGGTCTTTCGACAGTGCAAGGCGACTCGAATCGAACCACGAGCTTTCGAGCTGACGCATTTCGCGGCGGATCACTTCGTCGCGTGTGCGGGTGTTGCCCACGATGTTGATGTTCCGCACGTATACGCGGCGGCTCGGATCCACTTGCAGTGTCAGGTTGACCGTATGGTGTTGCTGGTCGATCTGCGGCTCCGCGTTCACGGTTGCGAACGCATAACCGTATTCACCGAGCTTGTCGACCACAGCCTTCGTGGCAGCCTTCAGCTTTGCAGCGGAAAATCGGTCGCCCGCCTTGATCTTGACCAGCTTCGAAAGCTCTGCCTCGCGGTCCAGCAGATTGCCGGCCAGATGGATGCCCGAAATCGTGTATGGCTCGCCCTCATGCAGGGTGAGCGTCAGGTACATGTCTTTCCTGTCTGGCGACAGCGAGACCTGGGTCGAATCGATATTGAACTCGAGGTAGCCGCGGTCGAGGTAATACGAGCGCAGGTTCTCGAGGTCGGTGGTCAGCTTGTCTTTCGAGTACAGGTCGTTCTTGGAGTACCACGAGAACCAGTTTGGCGTGGACTGCTGCATTTCGTCGTGCAGCGTGCCGTCGCTGAACACCTTGTTGCCGATGAAGTTGACCTGGCGGATCTTCGCGCTCGGACCTTCGATCACCGAGAACAGCAGGCCGACGCGATCGCGGTCGATCGGCGTGACCGTGGTCGTGACTTCGGCTGCGTAGTAGCCGTGCGTCAGGTACTGGCGTTTGAGCTCCTGCTCGGCGCGGTCGACCAGCGACTTGTCGTAATAGCGGCCCAGCGACAAGCCGACCGAGTTCAGCGCCTTGTTCAAGTTGTCCTTGTCGAATTCGTGGAGGCCCGAGAAATCGATCGTGCCGATGGCAGGGCGTTCCTCGACCTGCACGACGATGACATCGCCTTCGGCCGAAATCCTGACATCGTTGAAGAAGCCCGTTGCGTACAGCGCGCGGATCGCAGCGGACGCCTTGTCGCCAGTGAAGATGTCGCCCCGTTTGATGGGCAGATAGGAGAAGACTGTGTTTGGCTCGACGCGTTGCAAGCCTTCGAGCCGGATGTCGCGAACCACGAATGAGTCAGCGGCATTCGCCGACATTGTTGACGCGCTTAAACCAACGAGGGTCAATGCCCTCACGCAGCGGGACAACAAGATTTTTACTTTCATACAGAGTGAGCGAAAAGAAATCCACGCAGACACGAAAACCGCTGCCACGTGAAGTCCAATGGACGACTCGCGAGGTGCGGAGGGAAGAGCGACCCGTTGTTCTATTTCAATCTGAAGTCCGAGACGTCGTTGCCCTGGACGAGATCTTTGACTTGTGCAAGCACCTCCTGTCCGTTCACGAATGTCCATGTCTATCGTCCACGAAACATCACAAGAGCCGAACACGGCACGAGCATGACGATCGCAATGTGCTCGACGAAGAACGTCACCAGTCGCTTGCCCTCATCAAAAGGACGGCAAGAGCATTGATCCAATGAGTGACGCGAACCGGGGCGGCGTCATGGGTGGAGAAACGGAACCAGGATCGCGAATATTCCAGCGCGTGAAAAATAAAGTCATACCTTACAAACGCTCCACCTCGAAAGCGAACAGGTCAATGACAGGAAGCACCCGAGGTGCGAAATTTTCATGGAATATTCGAGGGTCGCCGTTCGTTATACAGAGATCGTTGTGCCGATAAGGAATGGAGACATGATGTCCAAATCAATCGTGATGTTGACGCTTTGGGCCGGTCTGGCTGCGCCTCTCGTTTCCCCGGGTGTCGTGTTTGCCCAGAATTGCACCCCCACTCTCGCAGACGGTTCTCTTAACCAATGTCCTCCGATGGGCGGCGGCGGTCACGTAGACCACCGACCCGACCGGTTGCCTCACGGCGACAACGATTCCCACGGGAACAATGGCATTCACGGTACCCCGAGCGTCCACAGTACTGGCGGAGCCGCCACTTTTAACGGCGACGGAGCTCACAGCGCAGGCATGGGGCACGGCGGAGGCGCCGGAAGTGGCGCGGGTGGCGGCCACGGAAAATAGAGGTTGGTGCGACCAGCTGTGCCGCACGTTTTCGATGCAGTGCATTGGCAGGAGAGGGGAAGGAGCGTCAATTGAAACTGGCACGTGGGGTGGATGTTGTCCGCAAGCGCATGAGCAAGCTCTTTCACCTGAATGCACTGAAACGTTCATCCGGAGCCGGAGCGCAGTCCATGCCGGAAATGGAATGCGAGTGGGTGATTGCGTACCGGACGGCGCATGGCTTCTGTTGCATTTACCGCGGAGTGCCCATTGATTTTCGCACTATGTTCGACCTCCAGATCTGGGTCGAAGAGCACAATGTGCGGACCTACTTCATAGGTTCTTGAAGCGCGCCTTGTACAGGGTCGCCGGCTACTCTTAAGAGTTTGAACACGGCAGCCATGATCGTTGACGATCACGGCTGCCGTCACGTTGCCACATATCGCCTCATTCTCAAAGCAATTGCCACATCTCGGTCATGTTCGAAGCTCATTCTTGCGGGTGCCTTCCCCGGTTGTGAGTTAACAGTTGTCTCCCTGTAGCGCGTGCCGTGAATCCAGGAGTCCTTATCTTCTGGTTTCACTGGACGTCGTCTCCCTCAATAAACGGCAGATAAACAGCGAACATGACATCAAACAGTCGACGTGATTTCCTGCGGGCCGCTGCGCAAGCGGCCGGTGCGGCCACCGCACTGGGTGCAGTACCTATGGGTATCCGCAGTGCACTGGCGATACCTGCGCACAATGCGACCGGCACGATCGAAGACGTACAGCACATTGTTGTCTTCATGCAAGAAAATCGTTCTTTCGATAACTACTTCGGGTCACTGCGCGGCGTGCGCGGCTTCGGCGACACACGTCCGATTCCACTGACTACCGGCAAGTCTGTATTCTTCCAGCCCGCCAACAACGCGGATGGTTATGTCTTGCCTTTCCGCCCCAATCTTCCGAACCTCGGTCTGCAGTTCGTGCAGGATCTGGACCACAGCTGGCCTGGCACGCATGCGGCATGGAACAGCGGCCGCTACGACCAGTGGGTGCCGGTCAAGGGCACGACGACGATGTTCCATCTGACGCGCGAGGACATCCCGTTTCACTATCAGCTGGCTGACTCATTTACGATTTGCGACGCCTATCATTGCGCGGCCATGACGCCGACCGACCCGAACCGCTACTACATGTGGACGGGCTGGGTAGGCAACGACGGAACCGGCGGCGGCCCCGTGATCGATAACGCCGAGGCTGGTTACTCATGGAGCACGTTCCCGGAAAAGCTTGAGGCTGCCGGCATATCGTGGAAGGTCTACCAGGACATGGGTTCCGGTCTGAATCCGTCGACCGGCTGGGGCGACGACGAGAACCCCTTCATCGGCAACTTCGGAGATACCTCGCTTCTGTTCTTCAAGCAATATCAGAACGCGCAACCCGGCAGTCCGTTGTTCGAAAAGGCACGCACGGGTACACAAGTCGAAGTGAGCGGGACCTACTTCGACATACTCAGAAAGGACGTGCAAAACAATACGTTGCCGCAGGTTTCGTACATCGTGGCCCCGGAAGCGTTTTCGGAACACGGCAACTGGCCGCCGAACTACGGCGCGTGGTATGTCGACCAGGTCCTTCAGGCACTTACGTCCAATCCGGAAGTATGGAGCAAGACGGTACTGCTTTTGACCTACGACGAGAACGACGGCCTGTTCGATCACATGCCGCCGCCGTATGCGTCTTCCACGCCTGCAACAGGCCTTTCTACCGTCTCCACAGCGAACGAGTTTTTCGCGGGTTCGAGCGGCAATCAACCTGGTCCCTACGGTCTTGGGCCACGCGTACCGATGATTGCCATCTCGCCATGGTCAAAGGGTGGTTACGTGTGCTCGGAAGTCTTCGATCACACATCGATCATCCGGTTTATCCAGAAGCGTTTTGGGCACGGTAACAGCCTGGAGGAGCCGAACATCACGGCATGGCGCCGCACGGTCTGCGGAGACCTGACATCGATTTTCAACTTCAGGAACCCTAACGACGGCTTCCCGCAACTGCCACCCACCTCGTTTCCAGCGGACAAGAACCGTCATCCGGATGTGGTACCTGTCGTGCCGAGCAGTCAGTCGCTGCCGAAACAGGAATCTGGTGTACGACCGGCACGCGCACTGCCGTACGAGTTTTTCGTTCGCGGCGGCGTGAGCGGGCAAGGCAACGCGTTCCGTTTGCACATGACGAACACGGGGCGCGCGGGTGTCAACTTCCAGGTCTATTCGGGTAATGCGACGGATCTGCCGCGCAGCTATACGGTTGAAGCAGGTAAGGATCTTTCGGACGAGTTGATGCTCGCTCCGGGAGGGAGCTACGACTTTTCCGTGTTTGGACCCAACGGCTATCTGCGCCGCTTTGTGGGCAAAGCAAACGCTACAGGGGAGCAACAAACAGCGTTTCAGATTGCCGACGGCTACGATGTCGCAAACGGCAATCTGCAACTGCGTCTGACAAACCCTGGTAAAGAGAGGTCCGTTTTCAATGTCGAGAGTGCCTACAACTCGCCGATGAGCGGCGATCTCAGCGTGCGTGGCGGTGATGTCAGCGTTCTGATGATTGATCTGCGAAATTCATTCGGCTGGTACGACCTGACAGTGACGGTCAACGCGGATCCGAATGCCCTGTGGCGCATTGCCGGTCACGTAGAAACCGGGCGTGACAGCGTATCGGATCCAGCGCTTGGAGGGTGATGTTGAGTCGCTGATGGCAGCGGTCTATGACTCTGCCACATGAACCATGAGCGGGCCGGTACGGCCGCTCATGGTTTTATTTTTCCGCTCTACATCGGCAAGATTGCAGGGCATTTTTAATGACAATGCTTCTGGGAAACGACTTCGAAACCGCCAGTCAATGCCTCTCGGGCATTCCGATGTCTTCTGCAGGTTATAGGGCTACGGTTCCAGTAGACCGTCTCGGCAGAAAGTGAGTTTTGGCGATTCGCTGCTGGAGAGAGCCTGGAGTGGGCGTGCCGAGACCGGACGTTATATCGAGGACGTGGCGAGCGATGTCAGTGTACGGTTGCACAATGGTCGCAAGCGGAGGGGCGAGGAATCTCGCAATGCTGTCGTCGAAGCCAATGAGCGACAGCCGTTGCGGCACTGCAATGTTCAACTCCTGCGCTGCCTGAAGAATGCCGGCGGCAAGAACATCGGCGCCGACGATTAGCGCCGTGGGATAGTGTGGGCGCGACAGTAGTTCGATGCCAAGCGTGTATCCATGAAGCGGTGCGTTCGGAATCACAAGGTCATAAGGCACAGTTCTGATTGTGCAGTGCTTATGGTCTACATCATGTTGCAGCAGTGCCTTGGTAAACGAAGCAATGCGGCATTCTTCGACGCTTGAGTTTCTGTGGGGACCCGCCTCTCTCGTGCTGGTGCCGCTTACATACCCGATCGACCGGTGACCGAACCTGACCAGATGCCTGACCGCCTCTTCAATTCCAGGTGTGGGGTCAATGCCGACCCGATGCACGTCGCCAAGGTTGTCGCGCTCAATCTGGATGAGTGGAATCCCTGCGTCGCGGACGATATCGTAGTTCTCCAAAATGAATGGGTGGCACACGACAATTGCTTCGACGTTGTGGTCGAGCAGATGTTTGAGCCCGTCCCGTTCGAGGTCGACGTTATATTCATGATCGACAGTCAACAGCGAATAACCTGCGGCGGCGGCCTCCATGCGCATCGCGTGTGAGATGTGTGCGAAGTGCGCGTTGTTGGTCGCGGAGTCGATCACAAGGCCGAGGGTGTAACTACGCTGGTTCCGAAGGCTTCTAGCCTGAATGTTGGGTCTGTAGCCGACCTTTTCGACGGCTGCCAGCACCCGCGCCCGGTTCTCTTCGGAAACATACCCGTTGTTGTAAACGACTCGTGACGCGGTCGAAGCGGAGACGCCGGCCTCCCGGGCGACGTCCGTCATCGTTGCGCGACTGGCTCGTGCGTTCATGATTTTGTCTTTACAAACAAATTGGACCTCACTACTCGTGTTTGCGCGCGGTCGTGCTGCGCTGCTGTGCAGCATAGTCTATCGAACCCGCCGGACGGCCTTCCGGCGGACTTTGCAACCCGACCGAATTTTGCCATGAACAGAAATGGGGTGGTGACGTCACCATCGCCGTCAAAAAAGGCCTTGCAGCTTTTCTTCGATCCCGATATGGTGACGTCACCACAGCGTCCTCGCTCGGAAATGAACCCAGGTTCTAAAGTCGGGAGATAGCAATGAAAAAATCCTATCCACTGTCTTTTCAGATGTTTTCAGCGCGCGATACGGTTCCGCTAAAGACACAGCTTGCTGAGCTTGCGAAGCTGGGCTACGAGAACGTAGAGCCATTTGGTGCCCTATACGCCGACCCCATTGAGTTTCGCAAGGAACTGGACGCCAACGGTTTGTCGGCGCTCAGTGGTCACTTTGATCTGTCGATGCTCGAAGCCGATACAGAGAAAGCGATTCACATTGCCAATACTCTTGGTATCGAGATTGTGATTGCGCCATGGCTCGACCCGTCATTGCGCCCAACGGATGCGAACGGATGGAAGGCTTTGGGAGCACGGCTGGCCGTCCTTCAAAAGAAGTTCGCCAAGGCCGGTCTGACGTTTGCCTGGCACACCCATGACTTCGAGTTCATCCGGCTACCGGATGGTTCGTTTCCGGTTGAGCACATCTTTGAAGGCAACAGCGTTGGCCTGGAGCTTGATGTGGCGTGGGTTATCCGGGCAGGTGCCGACCCGCTGGTATGGCTCGAGAAGTACTCGAACCGTCTGGTGGCGGTGCATGTGAAAGACATCGCGCCGCAGGGCCAGAACCTTGAACAGGATGGATGGGCTGACCTCGGAGTGGGTGTGGTGGACTGGAGGCGCATCTGGCCCGTGGTCAACCGCGCGGAGCCGCGCGTGGCTGTTCTCGAACACGACCGTCCTGGCGACTGGATCAGGTTTGCAAAGAACAGCGCGGCAGCTTTCCGGGCTCTCGTCAGCGAGTGAACGACATGAAGATCAACATTGGCGTGATTGGTTGCGGAAACATCTTTGATGCGTATATCAGGAATGCGGTGCACTTTCGCGACCTGAGCTATGTCGCATGCGCGGACCTCAATACGGAACTTGCGCAGCGTAAGGCTGCGCTCTACGGCCTCGAGGCGATGTCGATTGACGCGATGCTGGGCCGCGACGATATCGACGTGGTCCTGAACCTCACGGTGCCCAACGCGCACGCCGAGGTCTCCCTCATGGCGATTGCCGCAGGCAAGCACATCTATACCGAGAAGCCGCTGGCGGTAACGTTGGCAGAAGGGGCTGCGATTCTGGATGCTGCGCGGCAGCGTGGTGTCAGGGTGGGCTCCGCGCCCGATACGATTCTCGGGCCGGCAGTCCAGTCGGGGCGCGCGATCGTCGACTCTCAGGAAATTGGCAAGGTTGTGTCAGGCCTCGCCACGGTGCAGAGCCACGGTATGGAGCATTGGCATCCGAACCCCAGCTTCTTCTACAAGAAGGGTGGCGGACCGGTGCTCGATGTGGGGCCGTACTATGTGAGCACGTTGGTCAACCTGTTAGGGCCGGTCACGAGCGTGAAGGCATCGGGCACGATCGGCTACCCGGAGCGAGTCGTGACGACGGAAGGGCCAACGAAGGGTGACGTGATCAAAGTGGAGACGTACACCACTCTGCATGCCTTGCTCTCGTTCGCCAGCGGCGCTCACGTCACACTGCTCGCTAGCTGGGACGTCTGGAATAGCGATCTTCGTCCGATTGAGCTTCACGGAACGGAGGGTACGCTGCGGCTGGCTGATCCGAATTCGTTCAGCGGCGAGGTCGCCGTGTCAGTGGGCGCCAAAAGCTTTCGTAGTATCCACACGAACACGATGCCCTTCGGCGCTTTCAACCGTGACTGGGTTGGCGATGGCGTATGCCGTTCCAGCTGTTATCGGGGACTCGGGCTGGCTGACATGGCTTCGGCGATCCAGGCCGGTGTGGTTCACCGGTGCAACGGCGAATTCGCATTCCACGTCCTTGAAACGATGTTGGCCATCGAAGATGCCGCGGCTAGCAACGGCACCGTCAATCTGAGGAGCTCTTGCAGCCGCTCGCCTCGGCTCACCGGGGAGGATGCGATGCGGCTGATGGCCTGAAGAAGTCAACGGCACCAATGACAGTCGGTTCGGTTTGTATCGTGAAGGGAGTGATAGAGGTTAGCGAATGGACTACTAAACTTTAGCCGCCTGCCGCTCGAACGACGCACAAAGCGATTCCGTCAATGCGTCTATAGCAGGTTTCAGGTTACCCGTCTGACGTGGATAAACCAGCCAGACGCCCAGGCTCAGCTTGAAATCGCTGACGTCCAGGATCTCCAGCTGGTCGCGATACGGACTCGTGCGCAACACGTCGAGCGGCACGAGGCCGAGCCCCATGCCAGCACCGACCAGCCGCAACTGTGTGTTCGTTGCTTGAGTGTCGACGCTAATCCTGAGCCGCTGGCCAGCGGCTTCCATCGAGCGTTCAAGGGCCGCCCTATATCCGCAGCCGTCCGGGTTGAGAATCCAGCTATGCGCGACTAACGACTGTATCGAACTCTTACGCTTGACCAGCGGCTTATCCGCGCTCTGGATGACTTTCACCTCGAACGTAACGATCTGGCGGCCCGTCAGTCCGTGGGGTAGCCCCGTGCCCTCGGGAAGCATCAAGACCGCAGCGTCCAGTTGACCCTGTTCCGTCGCCTGCTGCAAGGCAGGACTCCATTCCGTGTGCAACCTGATCTCCAGCGCGGGGAACAGTTCGTTCATCTTTAACACCGCGTCAAACAGCGTGGCATCGGCCACCGCGTGCGGCAGGCCGAAGCGGAAAGTGCCAGACGGTGCAGCGCCCTCGTGAGCAACATCGAGCAGATGCGACCAGGCGCCAAGCAACGTCACGGCCTGTTCGTACACGCGATTTGCGAGCGCAGTGGGCCGGGGTGGCTTCGAGTCGCGGTCGAACAGTTCGACCCCAAGCAATTGTTCGAGCCGCTGGACGCGTTTAGAAATGGCCGACTGCGACACGCAGAGGATGTCTGCCGCACGCGTCAAAGACGCCTCATCGATCACCGTCACGAACGTTTTCAGGTCGTCGATCATAATTCCAATGTGTCATGTTTAACATGACATTTATTCTCTTGAGGAAAGTTGTGAGCAAGCTTAACCTGATCTCACTTCGCGCGCCAGTTCAATGACTGGCGAGCACTGACCAACGACGCCATGCCGTCATTTGCAGGAGCAATCGAATGCCTCTCGTACGCATCAACCTCTCAAGAAATGCCACACCACAAGTTGTACAGGCAGTGAGCGAGACGGTCTATCAGGCGATGGTGGAGATCGCCAACGTGCCGCGAAACGACAAGTTTCAGATTGTCACGCGCCACGCTGAAGACGAACTGATCTATCCGGCCGAAGGCTATCTGGGTATGACTTACTCGGCTTCCATCATATTCATTCAGGTGACGTGGAATGCGGGCCGCACGACAGAGGTCAAGAAGGCGTTCTACAAGGCGATCGCGGACCGTATTCACGCGAAAACGGGCGTTCGAAAGGAGGACATCGTGATAAACCTCGTAGACGTCGCGCGGGAAGACTGGTCCTTCGGCAACGGCGAAATGCAATATGCGCCGAAGGAGTGATTGGGGGATCGACACGACCTTAACCCCGACCAAAGCAATGCCCACAACACCGGATCGGTCATTTCCTGGCGGCGGATCGACAGTATTCGCACGCCCGTTTCATACCAGAGGCTTCAAGGAGGGCAAACAAGCCGACGAACAGGGGCGCAAACCTGATTTCAAAGGGTACTAAATTGCCTGAACTGAATCGATAAGATTGTTCCGCAGCGCCACGATCGCCTTCTGTACTTTGGCGAACTCATCTGGCGCGAGGCCGGTCGCCCCATTGAGACTCATGGTCAGGGCTCTTTCGCGCAGCCGCCGACCGTTTTTCGTGAGCCTGACTCGCACCTGACGCTCGTCTTCAGGATCGCGCTGCCTTTCCAGATAGCCCATCACCTCGAGCTTCTTCAGCATCGGCGTGAGCGTGTTGGATTCGAGAAACAGCTTCTCGCCCAGACCGCTGACGGTTGGGTTGTCTTCCTCCCAAAGCGCAACGATCGCGATGTATTGGGTATAGGTGAGCCCAAGCTCCTCGAGCATCGGCTTGTATGCCTTGCCGAACGCCAGGTTCGCGGAGTAGATCGCAAAGCAGAGGTAGTCTGACAGCGGTGCAGCCGCAGCGAGCGCCGGATTGGTAGTTTTCATCTGCATCCTCTTTGGCTGGAGCCTGATGTTTCACAAGACATACGAACAAATATACATCGCATGCGATTATATCGCAATATGGTGAATACCCCAAAATGAAGGCACGTGCCTCAGCGAGATGCACGTGCCTTGGCGGATTACACCGTGACGATGGTCGTGCCGACCTCGATGTTGCCGCGCACAGATTTCGAGTACGGGCAGATCTGATGGGCCAGGTGCGCGATTTCCTCGACGACTTCCGGTGCCAGACCCGGCACGCGGACGGTGAACTCGGCGCCGAGGAACCACGCTGCACCGGTCTGTCCGATGTTTACCTGGATGTCCACGGAATAGTCGGACGGCAGCGTGACCTTCTTCATCGAGGCTGCAATTCCGAACACGGTCGTGTAACAGGCCGACCACGCGCCCGCAAACAGCTGCTCGGCTTGCGGGTGCGGCTCGGTGGCGATGAAATCGAGGCTTTCAACGCCGGGCGCAGACAGCTTGAGGTCGAAGACACCAAACTCGCCGCGCTGGACACTGGGGTCGCGATTGACCGTGGCGTGAGTGTTACCTGAGGCGAGGACTTTTTCGATCTTTTCCATGATGGATTCCTTGGTGAATAAGGGTGTTACGTTAATTTAAGGCGCAGGCGATTTGATCGCGTGCGATATATTAGGGGAGGTACCTGGCGAGATCCGCAAGCCTTATCCGGTCACTGCGTGACGACGTTCAGTCCGACCTCGATGTTGCCATGCACAGCCTTAGAGTACGGGCAGATCTGATGAGCCAGGTGCGCGATCGACTCGACAACGTCGGCTGCCAGATCCGGCGCGCGGATGGTGAACTGGGCGCCGAGGCAATGCCCGGTACCGACCGACCCAATGCTGACCTGAATGTCCACGGAATAGTCGGACGGCAGCGTGACCTTCTTCATTTTGGCTGCAATCTCGAACGCGCTGATGTAACAGGCCGACCACGCGCCCGAAAACAGCTGCTCGGCTCTTGGGTGCAGTCCGGTAGCGATGAATTCGCGGTTTTCAGCGCCGGGAGCTGAAAGTTTGAGATCCAGCGCGCCGTGCTCACCGCGCCGGGCATTAGGGGCGCGATTGATTGTAGCGTGGCTGTTGCCGGAGTGGAGGACTTGTTCGATCTTGCTCATGACGGATTCCTTCGTGAATACGGGGGTTAGGTGGTTTAGATCGCATGCGATGTAATCGCATGAGCCGCATGATGGGCGAGAGCGTTTTCTTTGTCAAGCGTATAAGATTTAATCGCATGCGATTTGTGATAGGCAGCGATGAGAACCTGCGTCCCGGAAGCAGTCAGACCTGCCGCTCGGCGTGAGCGGCAGGTCTGAGGGCTGATCATGCAAAAACACGGCCGCGCAAGCGAGTGCTTATGCCGGCAAACGGACGTCGGACAGATCTTCACAGAGTGCAATGAGCCGCTTCTGGAGAACGGGATCATCCGCCTGCGGGTTGGGAGCGAGTGGGTGCAGGTGGTAAAAGTACTGCCCGGTCACCTTGGCTTGCGGATCGTCGCTGGCGGCGAGCCAGGCCTGGGTGCGATGTGCCTGATCCATGTCGTCGGGCGCACCGGGGCCACCCATCCGGGTAGGCACCCAGCCAGGTTCCAGCGCGGTGGAAAAAACATCGGGCCAGCGACGGGCGATCGCAAATGCCAACATGGCATCATGCAGCTTGCTCTCGGCATAGGCTGCGGATCCGTTCCAGCGACGCTTGCGCCAGAGGATGTCGTCGAGATTGGCGTCAGCGTGGTGGTGCATCCCCGAACTCAGATAGACGAGCCGCTCCGGCTTTTCGATCAGGGCGGTCAGGATATACGCGGATAGTGTGTTAATCGCGAAGACGTGCGGCAGACCATCAGTGGTGAGGCGCTGGCCTTCGCGGTAGCCGACCGCGGCATTGTGGATCACCGCATCGAAGCGGCCGAGTTCGTTGACGCGCGCAGCAAGTGCCTTGGCGCCGGCAATGGTTTCAAGGTCGCCCACGACTACGGCCTCGGCCTCAGGTAGCGCGCGCCGGGCAACTTCTGCGCGGGCGGCGTTTCTGGCATGCAGGACAACCTGGTGTCCTTGCGCCACAAGCAGTTGGGCCGCCATGAAGCCGAGGCCCGTGGACGAACCGGAAATGAATATGCGTGTCATGTGAATTCTCCTGTACTGGATGGCGAACCGGCGACATGGTCGTCGCCGGTTCCGGGGATGGGATGCTCAACGTGCGGAGCGGCGGCTGATCAGAACGAGGACCGCTCCAAGAATCGCGCTTGCCGCGCCGAGCAGATAGACCGCGGCATATCCGAAGTGGCCGGCGACAAGACCCGCCGCTGGCCCGGCAATGCCGTAGGCAATGTCGAGGAAGGCGACGAAAGCGCCCATCGCACTGCCGCGATTCGCGGGCAACACGCGCTTGAGCGCCTCGACACCAAGGGCCGGAAACACCAGCGCGCAGCCAAGACCGGTGACAAACGCACCTGCGAGCGCGACGATCTCGTACGGCGCTGCCCACAGTACGGCTTGGCCGATGGCTTCGATGCCAAGTGACCAGAGAGCCACACGGTAGCCGCCGATGCGATCGGGCAGATGGCCGAACACCATCCGCATCAGGATAAAGCCAACGCCGAACGCAGTCATGACGAGCCCGGCATGGCCCCAGCCACGCATCGCGAAGTAGAGCGAAGCAAACGCCGTCAGCCCGGACAGCCCGACGCCTTGCAGCATCAAGCCCAAGCCTTCTCGCCAGATCTGGCTGATCACGCGATAGAACGGCAGTCGCTGGCCGGCCGGCGAAACGTACGAGGTTGCACCGAAGGCGATACCGGCAGCGAGCAGCGGTGCGGCGATGCAGGCCGCCATCGCGGCCTGAAGGCCTAATTGCTGATAGAGGCTCATGCCGACGGGCGCACCGATCGCCAGTGCTGCGAACATCGCGATGCCAGTCCAGGACATCGACATTCCCGCGCGTTGCGGGCCTACCGAGGCGATCGACCAGGACACGCAGCCGGTGACGAACTGGCTTTCTCCGAGCCCGGCCACCAGACGCCCTGCAATCACGATGGCAAGACTGACCGCCGGCGAGAGACCTTTGGTGGCCGAGACCAGATAGAGCAGGCCACCCAGGGCGCAGAAGGCAGCGCCCTGCAACGCCGACCGCTTGCCGCCGTGATGGTCGGTCACGTGACCGGCGTAGCCACGGGTCAGTACGGTGGCAAGGAACTGAATCCCGATCACGAGTCCGACGACGAGGTTGCTAAAACCCAGCTTGTCATGGACGAAGAGCGGAATGACGGGAAGCGGCAAACCGACTGCGAGGTAACCGCAGAACAGCATTGCGATGACGGCGAGGGAGGGACGAGCCAGATGAGCCGGTGGGGCGTCGGCCTGGCCTATCGTCTTCACGGTAAGCGATGGCATGATTAACTCCAGATTGGCAATCGTGAGAGAAGGCCGCTCCGCGAAGAGCGGCCGAACACGCTCAGGCAGTAGTGCCAGAAGAGGAAGCGGACGTCCCAAAGAGTTCGCTCCGGTAGCCGCTCGCGTCGAGCAGGTAGTCACGGGACGCGGTCACCTCGGCCGACAGTTTTGCCAGATCGACGTCGATCAGCTTGCCGCCTTGCTTGCGCAACTGGCCGGCAACCATCACGGTGTCGACATCTGACCGCTCGACAGCCTGGACGACTGTGCCGATCGCGTTGTTCACCGGGAAGACGGCCACGCCGTTGGTGCGCACCATGATGATGTCGGCCTGCTTGCCCGGCGTCAGCGAGCCGATCGAACGTTCCAGGCCGGCGGCGCGGGCGCCATTGATCGTCGCGGCTTGCAGCACCGCCTCTACCGAGATCGGCGCGGGAGCGTCGGCCTCGCCACGGAATCGGCGATACCGCATGGCTGCGCGCTGCTGCCCGAACAGGGCGTGCATCTCACCAAACAGATCGCTGCCGAAGGCGGTGTCGAGGTCGATGCCGAGCGCCGGTGTGAGGCCGTGATCGATCGCCTGCTGATACGCGAAGCTATCGTCGTCGAAACCGAATAGCGCATCCGAACGGGGATTGACGGTGACGTTCACGCCCGCATCCGCGAACAGCTTCCACGTTTCTTGCGGGACACGTGTGCAGTGATTGAAGATGTTGTGCGCGCCCAGCACCCCAGGCTCGGCGAATTCAGGGCCGAGTTTGGCGAGATCGCCGATGAACTCGGTCAGGATCTGCATGTCGAGCCGGCGTGCGACTTTCCACCAGTCGAGATTGAGCTGACCGAAGAGGCCAACCCGCACCCGGTCCGCCCCAGCGTTCCAGTTAAGTGCGAGGCGTTCGAGATCTTGTGGCAGATGGGCATTGGACGCTTTCTTGTCCATTGCCGCACCGACCATATGCAGCGCCCGGATGCCGGCCGAGTCGAGTGCTTCGAGCGCTGCATCGGTGTGCTCGGGGCTGCGCGAACTGTGGCAGGCGTCGATGATGGTCGTAATGCCGGCGTCGAGCGAAGCGACCGCCGTCAGGCGCGTACTCAGATACATGTCGAGCGGACGATATTGCGAGCCCAGCGTCTCGGCGACGACATCGATGTAGGCGAATAGATCGTCGACGTCGGGCATCATCCGGCGCATGACGCCGAGCCATGCATGGTGGTGCGCATCGATCAGGCCGGGCAGGACGATGCTGCCGGCGGCATCGATGACTTCGGCGTCATCGGCCTTCAGACTGGCGCCGACGGCCACGATGCGGTCGCCCTCGACCAGGACGTCGCCGGTTGCGAGATTGGGAACGTTGCGGTCCATCGTGACGATGGTGCCGCCCTTAAAAAGGATGGTGCGTGCAGTGCCAGACATGGTGAACTCCTCCGGGTGGGTTATCGACGACGGCGGAAAGGGCGGTGCGGAGCCGTACTTCCGGGTGGCGGCGGCCACTGTGACGCGTCGTTGATGGGAAGATAGGCGTCCCGCGACTTTTGATTAAGATAGGGTCGTTCAAATGATTTATGCTAAAAATCAAAGATGAATCAAAGGCGAGACGCAAATGAGCTTTGACGGAAGATTGCTTGCAGGGATGAGCGTGCTGGCGGCCGTCGTCGAGACCGGTAGCTTTACGCGGGCGGGCGAGGTGCTTGGGCTGTCGGCTTCAGGCGTGAGCCGGTCGATTTCGCGGCTCGAAGCGCGCATGGGGGTACGGTTGCTGGACCGTACGACGCGGGCGCTGCACCTGACCGGCGAGGGCGCCCGGCTCTACGAACTGGCGGCGCCCCATCTTTCCGGCATCGAGGACGCCGCGAATGTGGTGTCAGGCGCGGCGGTGACGGTTCGCGGGACACTAAGGGTCAGCCTGAATCCCGTGTTTGCCCGCAACGTTCTGGCGCCGAGATTGCCGGAATTCACCGAGCGCTATCCTGACCTCGCCCTGACGGTGGTGCAGCTACCGGATGCGGGCGATCTGGTGACGGAAGGCATCGACGCCGCGGTGCGGTTCGGGCCGCAGCCGGCGTCGAGCATGTCCTCCCGGCTGTTGCTCGAAACCCGTGTGCTGACGGTGGCGTCGCCGTCGTATATCAAGAAATATGGGCGCCCCGCGACGCCTGGGAAACTCGTCGGGCACGACTGTATCCAGTACATCGATCCACAGCACGGCAAACCGTTTCACTGGGAATTTCACCGTGGCAAGGAGATCCTGCCTGTCGAGACGACAGGCAGGCTTACGCTAACGGACGTCGATACGATGGTCGGAGCGTGTGTGGCCGGCGCAGGGGTGGCGCAGGTCCTGGCCCTTGGCGTGCAGCATTTGCTTGCAAGCGGCGCCTTGGTTGAACTGTTCCCGGATTGGCCGGGCGAGACCTTTCCGCTTTATGCTATCCGGCCATCGCGGCGTTTACCTCCCGCAGCGGTCGAGGCATTTCTCGAGTTTTGCTGGGAGCTCTGCCATGGGCAGCGCACGGCGCCGGTGTCCTCCTGAGTATGATCGACGGCTGAGCGGCGGAGCGCATTGGGCGGGGGGAATGTGCAAAACATAAATATTGCACTCCTAAAAGAAATGCTGAATACCAACCGAGATGGCGGTCACTGACCGGCCGGATGCCACGCCAGCTCCCGTGAGCGAAGCGATGCCGTTGGTGCCCGAGGCATGCTGATAGGTCACTTGCTGGTAGACCGTCGTTCGCTTCGAGAACAGGTACGAGTTTGAAAGGGTAATGGTCTTCCAGTCACCGCCGTCGAGATTTTCCACCCATCCGCCAATCGCGATGACATCGTCGGGTACGATCGTCCAGTTCACACCAGCGTCCACGGTGTTGGCGTTACCCTGGCCCGTTGCCAAGGTGATGCGCGACTGCGTAAACGTGGTGTGCAGAAGCACATTCTTAAACTGATACGACGCTCCGAGTCCCCAATTGACAAGCTTATTGGCAACAACGCCCTCGGCCTGAGGAAGCGAGGTGCCAAACAGCGAAGGAAGCCCAATAGCGCTGGAGAGCTCCAGAAAGCGATTGTTCTCGTTCGCGTACGTGGCGGCCAGACTCAGAGGTCCGCCCTTGTACTGGACAAAGAGCGAGTAGTCCCTGCTCTCGCTGAAATTGCCGGCCACATTTCCGAATGCAAATTCGGCGCCCGAGGAGAACCCGCCGATGGTCGGGCTCACATACTTCACCGCATTGTTGAACTGGAAGAAGTTGGCAATCTCATCGAGGTTGCCTTGGTGAAGCGAGAGAATGTTCCCCAGGATAAAGGGCGTTTGATAGCTGGACAGAACGTCATACATGAAGCTGGGTTGGTGACCGAGCGTCAACGTGCCATAGGTGTCCGACTGCAGTCCGACGTATGCCTTTCTGTTGAATAGCGTGCCGGGAACCAGCGCCTCGCCATTGTTCAGCGTGTACTCGTTCTGCAGATCGAAGACGGTGCGTAGCCCGCCGCCCAAGTCTTCAACTCCCTTGATGCCGAAAATGTCGGGGGAGTGCGTGTTTTCCTCCTGGAACAGGGCATGTCCTCCGACATTGCTGATGTACTGGACTGCGGTGTCCGCAATGCCATATAAGGTCACGCTGGATTGCGCGTTGGCGGAACTGGTCACGGAAAGTGCCACGATCGCGCCTGCCACAGTACGTCCAAAGATTGCCATGCCCTGTCTCCAATCCGGTTGTTGCTCTTCCGAACAAGTTATTGATTTAAGGGAAATCCAAAAAATATTTGTACTACTAATGAAATGGGCGGATAAAAATTCAATCATTTGTCCCGGCTGCTTGCTCGTGCGTAATCGCCTCAGTTCGCCGGTGTTGCATTCAACAGTAATGAATGACACAATGTATGTTGAACAATATAGGGGCCGCCCCGGGACGTGTCAACACGATGAACGTCCGTGGAAACCCGGGCGGCGTTTTCTTATGACTTCTACTACGGCTGAAAAATGACCAATGTGACTGCGAGACGCGGCATTCAGTCTGTCGAGATTGCGTTCCGGATCCTGTCGGCGTTGCAGACGAGTGTGCGAGCACTCCCTCTCAGAGAAATTGCTGCGTTGTCCGAACTGTCGCCGAGCGCGACAAGCAACTACATGATCAGTCTGGTGCGAACCGGGCTTGTATCGGCGGACGAAAAGCCGGGCTGCTACAAGCTCGGGCCAGCGTCGCTCGCACTGGGTATGAGCGCGATCAACCAGCTGGACGGATTCGATATCGTGCGCCGCGAGGTGATCGCCTTGCGGGAAGCCACCCTGAGTGGTGCGGCCGTGACCGCGTGGACCGAAGATGGACCAGTTAGTCTCTTCAAGCAGGAGGGGCAGACCCGCAGCATTCTTGAGCTCAGAACGGGCCTGATTCCGCTCGTCACGACTGCGGCGGGAAAGCTGTTCGTAGCCTGTCTCCAACCCGAGCGCACCGACGATCTCATCAGCCGCGAACTGTCCGCGGGACAGGAATGGAGCCCCGCTTCCTTCCGTGACGAAGCGATCACTGAATTGCGCACTTGCGGTTTCACAGCGGTTCATCGCGGGGACATGGGTTACGTGTCTGTCGCTGCCCCTATCTGGGACAGGGACGGTGATCTCCGATTCGCCATCAGTCTCATCGGATCGCCTGCAACACTGAACACGGAAATTGAAGGTAAAGAGATCAAGGCGCTGCTCGATAGCGCGGTTCGAGCTACGGTTGCGCTCGGCGGAAAGGTCCCCCGCAAGATCGGGTAGAAGCTGGGCGCTCAAAGCCGGTGCGCGCCGTCTGTCCCAGCGCCCGCCGCTGCCAGCACGATGGCATTGAACGCCTCTGGCGCTTCGAGTTTCGGCATGTGGCCGATCGCATCGAGCACATGGAGTGTCGAATGGCGAGCGGCCTCATGAATCGGCCGGGCATGCGCTTCAACCGGAGCGAGGCGGTCCAGGTTGCCGACCACGACGGAGATCGGCGCCTGGATCGAACGGACTACGGATGGCGTATACGTCGAGAAGAGCATATCCACGGCTTGCGCCCAACCTGTAGGGGTCACCGCGTCCCGCAGCCGGGATACGACCGCGCGAACCAGGGGGTCGGCGTTTGGAGCGAGCAGAGCGTCGACTACAGCGGCGCGCGCTTCGGGCGATTGTGCCGTTGCACTTCGCATCAGAGCTTCTCGCGCCGCGTCGCGCTCGGCACCGGACAGGTGTCCTCGTGCGACATTGGGAGCGCTCAGAACGATGGCACGCGTAGCCGCCGGGTAACGCGCCGCAAACGTCGCGGCGATGACGCTCCCCCATGAACTGCCTACGACGGTTGCACGCCTGACGCCTAGCGCGGACAACAGGCCCGCGAGCGCATCCGCATAGTCCGTTGCGGCCGGCGTGCTGATCGCGAAGGGACTGCTTTGCCCATAGCCGGGGGCATCCCAGGCAATCACCCGATAGTTCTTGCTCAGTGCCGCGAGCTGCGCGCGATATCCCGCCGAGCTCGAACCAATGCCATGCAGCAGCAGGATGGCGGGCGCCTTCGCGTCGCCGGTAGCCCGATATGTGATCACTCGTTTGTCCCCGAGTGTTGGGAGGTTCAATGTGGCTTCCTCGATGGCGGGCAGCGGGGATTCAAGAAGATGGGTGTCTGTTTCAGTCATGATTAGGAGTCCAGCCGATATATCAGTCGCTTCAATCATGGAAAAAGCCGGTTCACGCCTCTTTCAACGCAGCGGAGATCTCGCGCGCGGCGGCCCCGAGGGCTTCTGCACAAGGACTGTCGGGCGCAGCATCGAACTGCTCGGCTGGGCCGATCGCCGTCAGTGCCAGCACGGCCAGTCCGCCTGGAGAAAGAATCGGCACGCTGATGGCGTTGGCGAGTGTCCGGTCGTCATAAAACGGCCCGGGGCGCCTCGTCGCGACATGTGAGGCCCTTACGGATTCCAGTTCACGTGCAAGTGACTCCGCGGTGAGGGGCGGTTCGCCAGAGGCTTGTCGCGCGTTATCACGCAGTTCTGCGGTCACGAATCGATCGACCGCCTCGGGCGGAAGGAAGGCCGCGAGAGCCAACCCCGAAGCGGAGGATGTCACCGGTAGCACAAGTCCCAGCGGCAGATCGGCGGCCACGGGCGTGGTGGCGGCCTGCCACGCGATCACCGTGGGACCGTGATTGCCCCACGCTACCAGCGCAAGGGTCTTGTCGAGTGTCTGCGCGAGCCGCAACATGGCGCGGCTCGCCAGCCGGACAGCATGGGGCTGCGATTTCATCGCGCCTTTCGTGCCGACTGGCGCCACGCCAAGGTCGTGCGGGTCGGCGACCAGATACTGCCCGCCACCGAATACCAGTGGCCGTCTCGTACTCTGGCGGATGCTATCCACCGAGCCCACATAAATCACATGATCTCCGCCGGGATAGCGGGAGACCACCTCGCACTCCAGCCATGCGCTGCAATCACGCAGCAGCGGCAACCCGTCGACGCCAAGGTCATGGTCGATGCCGGAGAATTTGTCCGGTGACCGGGTCGCAAAGTGATTGGCAAGGTCGTATTGGTGCTCAGCCAGGATGTTGATGGTGAATCTCTGGGCATCTTTGAACGCCGAATGGCTTCCCGCAGATGTCGCCTGACTCCATAAAACTAGAGGCGGATCCAGCGATACCGAGGAAAACGAATTGGCAGTGAGGCCGTGCATACGTCCCTCGGCGTCGACGGTGGTGACCACCGTGACACCGGTTACGAAAGACCCCAGTACGTCTCTCAACTGACGTTTGTCGAACGTCCTGACTGCAGGACGTTCCTTGTCTGACGAAGTACCTCCAGTCATGACAGAACCTTTTGCGACTCGCCGAACGCCGGCATGACAGACTCGTGGAACAGGCCGATAGACGTCTTTGCTTCGGATACCGACATGTCCCCGAACATGAATGTGCCGATGAGGTAGTTGAACCCCCCGTCGTGCGCCTGCGCCAGCAGTTTTTCACGGACGGCTTCCGGCCGGCCCACGACGGCGAGGCCCGATTCCACGAGCGGCTCTATTGTCGGCGGAAGCTTCTGGTTGACCGGTTCCGTCCCGTGCTTCTTCCAGAGTTTGAAAAAGTTCGGATAGAACACCGACCATGCCCGCGAGGCAATTTCCATCGCCTCCTGATCCGTTTCCGCGACGACGATATAGCGATTCACGCCGATGAGCGGCTCAGCGACAGACGGGTGCCGTTTTGCAAATTCTTCGTGATATCGGTCGGTGATGGCTCGGACCCGCTGGATCGGACCGCCGCATACGATGTTCATCTTCTCCTGGGCCGGCCATACCGTCGATTCCGGCGATGCCAGCGCGTACCAGGTCGGAGGGGGCGTCTGCAGCGGCTTGAGTTCGACCGGCATGTCGTTGAATTGCCAGAACGTCCCTTCGTAGTTGAGGGTGTCCGAGCTGAGATAGCGCTTGATGATTTCATACGACTCGACGTATCTGGCTTGCGCTGTGGCTGGATCGATCCCGAGCGCCTCGATCTCGTGGGGCGAGGCGCCTCGGCCTACGCCATACTCCAGGCGGCCGCCGCTCAGATTGTCGAGCATGCAGATTTCTTCCGCGAGACGCACGGGGTGATGGATCGGAAGAATGTAGACCAGCGGAGACAGGCGCAGTCTTTCCGTGCGCTGCGCGGCAGCGGCGAGAAACACGCTTTGCGACGGGCAGGCACTCAGCGTGGTCGCATGGTGTTCCGACATGTGATAGCAATGGAAGCCAAGCCTGTCATAAAGCTCGATAATCTGCATTCTATCTTCGTACTGCTTATGAATTGGCAGACCATTGCGATCATTTTGATCAAAGATGCCGAATTTCATCGATTTTCCAGTAAGGTGAGAAATGAGTGATCTTCTGACTTAGCGGGTCGAAGACTTGCTGAATATTTGGAAGATGTTCTCTTCCGGATCCTTGTAAGTGGTAACGACGCCGTGCGTGCCCATGTCGCGCTGTGCGAGTAGCTGGCCACCCGCAGACACGATTTTCTGCCTGACTTCGTCTTGGGCCGCGCTGGCGATCTGAAAGACGGGGACGGCTCCGACGGTTCCTTCAGCCGCTTCCTCTGGCGAACTCAGGGCAAATGCACCGCGTTGCAGGCGGAATTGAGTCCATTTGTTCTCATCGCGGAACTGGACAGGCATCCCCAGCGCCGATACATAGAAATCTTCCAGCTGGCCTATATCCTTCGCGACGAAATAGACGGTTTGTATATCAACTTCTGCCATGGCAGCGCTCCGGCAAATGATGGTAACGGAATTGATGTGGGTTCCTGACCGGGGAGCGTCACGCGGTGCGTTGCTCTTGCAGGCCAAGCTCTTCGCTCATGATTTGCCGGATCAGGTACTTCTGAATTTTTCCCGTCACGGTGGTCGGAAACGAGTCGACAAAGCGGATGTATTTGGGAACCTTGTAGTGCGCTATCCGGCCCTGACAAAAGGCGCGGACAGCGTCGTCGTCGAGAGCCGCGCCCGGTCGGACGACGATCCACGCGCATAGTTCTTCGCCGAATTGTTTGTCCGGTACGCCGACCACCTGCACGTCGAGAACGTTTGGGCACGTGTACAGGAACTCTTCAATTTCCCGGGGATAAAGGTTTTCGCCGCCGCGAATGACCATGTCCTTGATGCGCCCGACGATATTCACGTAGCCGTGCGCATCTATTGTGGCGAGATCGCCCGTGTGCATAAAGCCGTCTGCGTCGATGGCCTCGCGCGTGCGCTCGGGCTGGTTCCAGTAACCGAGCATGACGGAGTAACCACGTGTGCAGAGCTCACCGGGCTGACCGCGCTCCACGGTCTGGCCGGTCAGCGGATCGACAATCTTTACTTCGAGGTGAGGCAACACCTGGCCGACCGTGGACACCCGTTTCTCCACCGGGGTATCCGTCGTGCTTTGGCAACTCACAGGACTCGTTTCCGTCATGCCGTAAGCGATGGTGATCTCAGACAGATGCATGTCGCCGACAACCCGCCTCATGATTTCGATCGGGCAAGGCGAACCGGCCATGATGCCGGTACGCAAGCTGCTCATATCGAACTGCGCAAAGCGCGGATGATTGAGCGCAGCGATGAACATGGTCGGCACCCCGTACAGGGCAGTGCATTTTTCTGCCTGGACGGTCTCCAGAACGGCTTCTGCGTCGAAGCGCTCGGCGGGGTAGACGATCGTCGAGCCATGGGTCAGGCACGCGAGGTTGCCCATGACCATACCGAAGCAGTGGTACATCGGAACCGGAACGCATACGCGATCCTCGTGGCTGAGCTTCATGCACTCGCCTACGAAGAAACCGTTGTTCAGGATGTTGCGATGACTCAGCGTGGCGGCTTTGGGAAGGCCCGTCGTTCCGCTGGTGAACTGGATGTTGACGGCATCGTCCGGGCGCACTTCACGGCGTGCGTCGCGAAGCGATGCGCTGTCTGCAGGGGCGCAGCTGAGCAGCTCGGAGAAGCGTTGTGCGCCGGCTTCGTCGGGGCAGTCGGCGTCGTCTATCCACCATATCGTCTCGAGGGTCGGCAGCCGCGTTTTTCCCAGTTCCCGCAGCATGTTCAGATACTCGCTCGACCGGTAGCGGACCATCGTCACGATGGCCTTGCATCCCACCAGGTTGAGTGCATGCTCCAGCTCCGAAGTCCGATAGGCCGGGTTGATGTTGACGAGTATCAGTCCGGCCTTGGCGGTGGCTAACTGCAACAGCAGCCACGCGACATTCGTGTGAGACCAGATTCCGATCCGGTCGCCGGGCACGAACCCTGAATCGAGAAGTGCGGCCGCAAGCCGGTCCGATCTTTCACGAAGCTCGCCGTAGGTGAGTCGGACTCCTTCATGCCGGCTGACTACCGCAATGCGGTCGCCCATATTGCCGGCGACCTCGTCGAATGCATCGCCAATGGTCTTGTCGATCAGTTCAGGGAAACGTGTTCCGCGCTCATGTGAAAGCGTGTTCATCGGTGTCTTCCGTGCAATGGGCTTGCCTGATGGCTCATTTGCCGAGAAACACGACCGGAGCCGGTTCCTCGCCACGAGCGACGGCTTCCGCACGGGCGGTACGCCCTTTCCTGGCGTCTTCCGTTGTGTGCAGCCCCATGGTGAGGTCGAGGGTCAGCACGTCGGCACCAGGCACGCCGCCGCCCGACCATGCCTTGAGGAGGGCGCGAATGGCGCCGTACGACCGCGTGGGCCCGTTGGCAAGCCGGGTGGCGAGATCCCCGGCAACACGCTCGACCTGATCTTCGTCGACCACGAAAGCGGCAACACCGAGCTGACCGGCGGTCGTACCGGACATGGATTCGCTCAGCATCGCGTAGCGCGCTGCATACGCGCGGCCCACTCTTTCCGCCAGACGCTGCACGCCGCCCGCGACAGGGGCCGAGCCCACCGATGCTTCAATGCAGCGGAAGGTGGCGTTCCCCGCGGCGACGATGAAGTCGCAAGCAAGCGCCAGTTCGAATGCGCCACCGAATGCCGCGCCGCGCACGGCGGCAATCGTCGGAATCTGGAGGCCTTCGATGGATCGATACGTATGGTGAATCTGCGCTATGAAGGTCCGCCAGTCATCGAAACCTTTGTCGATGAAATCGAGGACGTCGCCACCCTTGCTGAAATCTGGGCCCTCTGCACGGATCAGGAGCGCACGGATATCGGCCTTGCTGGCTTCGCGCACGGAGGTTTCGAGGGAGTCTGCGAAATCAGCCGCGATGAGATTCGAGGGAGGGTTGGCCAATACGATATGGCCTACGTTCTGACGACGTTCAAAGTAGATGCTTTTCATTGAAAGGAATCCTTAATAAATGATGGCGATCGTAAAAGCCTTGATGTCTCCTGCCAGATCAGGTGCATGTATTCAACAATAGTGAACGCATGCATCATTGTTGTATAGTAGGTCGACGGCGGAGGCGTGTCAACCCATTTGCCGAGGATGGTTTACGTGGGGGTGGAGTACCGCTGAGGCGTGCAGAAGCCAGTCATGCAGCGATATTTGCTTGAGCGCTGCAAACTGGACGAAATGGAGAACAGGAGATGAGGCTGGCGGGAAAGACGTTGAGAGCTTTCGTCAGACCTCGATTGAGCACCTGGCCGTGGTACCGGTCAGGTGCGACGCGCGATGTTCAATCAGTCGGGCCTTCGACAACGAACGCTTCGACGGCAATACCCGCGGCTTCCGGGGCCTGGTGTTCAAGCCCCAGCCCACCTTTCTTTCTACGCTTGGCGTCGTACATCGCGTTATCCGCCAGACGGAGTACTGCGTCGATATCGGTGTCCTCTGTCGTTACAGTCGCCATGCCAACGCTTGCCCCTACGGTAATCGCGAGACCCGGCGCGATCTCGAACGGCTGCTCGATTGCGCGTGCAACAGCTGCTGCCATTTCTTGCGATGTATGGCCGTCCACGATCCTGTCAACGATGACAAATTCGTCGCCGCCCATACGCGCAACCAGCGCATGCGGACTTCCGAGTGCGCGCAGACGCGTCGCAACCTGAATCAGCAGCATGTCGCCAGCCTCGTGGCCGTAGGCATCGTTGACCGGCTTGAAGCCATCGAGGTCGAGATAAAGAAGCGTCATACCCGCCGTGACGGGCGGTGTGCCACGCGGCCCGACAGCCTTGAAGAGACCTTCGCGGTTAAGTAGTCCGGTGAGTCCATCGTGACGCGCACGGTGACTGTTCTCGCGTTCGGCTTTCATCGTCGAAATGAGCATGCCGTTCAGCCGCTGCGCGGCAACACTCATCGCAAACATGTAGAAGGGGATCTGCAGCAGCGTCAGAAGAAGGACCGGTTCGCGAGCGAGTAGCGCGCCGATGCAGCACGGTCCGAGCGAACAGAAGATCATCACCGCAACGAGCCGCGGTGCGGCGAAATTACGGAAACAGATCCCGCCGACCATCGCAGCTGCGGAAAGGAATGACAGTGTCGCGGCAACCCAGTCGCCGCTGATCGCGCTGACAAACGCGCCATAGCCGACCGTGGCGCCCCACAGCGGCGCCAGCAGGATGTAGAGGTCGGTGGGCGTTTCCTTGGCCTGCGCGGCCCGCCGCCGCGAAAAGAAAAGTACACACAGGCGGGTTGCGCAGACCAGTATTTCCGCCGCGAGCCACAACTGGAAGGGCAACGTTGGGTGTCGATAGGCAAGCGCCCATGCGACCGCGATCGTGTTGGAAACGCCGCCGAAGAAGATGGGGAGTGTTCCGAACAGCGTGCCGACCAGTGCGACGCGTATCTCGTGTGGTGTTTCCTGACCGGGCGCTACGAGCCACTTTGCCAGCCGACCGCGCGGCAATGAATAGATTTGTTGAGTGTTTTTCATTGGCAGCACCTTTATGCGGGCCAATGCCCGCCCCCGTTTGCGGATGACGATCTCAAGGGGCTATAGGTGCCGGTAACCAGACGCATTGGCTAAAGACGATGTTTCCCCGAACGCGCTGGCTCATCTTTATCCGGGCGCCTGGTCATGTGCTGACCGGAAAGGCCTTGGGTCGTGTCGTTCCACGAGGCAGTCTATCAGAGCGTCCTAAGACCGCTGACGAAGCCGGCCGTAAACTTCCCTGAATCCCGCAGCTCTCCACATACCGCGAACAACTTGCGGGTGCCGACCCGCTGACATCCACAGACCGATCGCACGCGGCAAGGCATATACAAGCGGAAGCGATTTTGCGCTATTGCATTTGTACTCGTAAAAGTGCAAAAATGCAGTCATGGACATCCTCCACGCCCCCACCACAGCCAGGTTGCTCACCTCGCAGTCCTCCTTTCGTTTCGTCGATCTTCACGGACTATTCGGCGATACCCTCTGGCGCCTGCCAGTCGTGCTGCGCGTACTCCTCGAAAATGTGGTGCGCAACGCCGTCGGCGAGGAGCGTCGCGCGGCGGTCGAAGGTATTCTTGCGTGGCTCGCGCGCGGCACGAGTGAGGTGGAAATCGCTTTTCAGCCGAACCGGGTACTGATGCACGACACCACCAGCACGCCGGCGCTCGTGGACATTGCCGCCATGCGCGATGCCGTGGCAGAAGCCGGAGCGGACCCGACGGCATTGAACCCTGTCCTGCCGGTCGATTCATCGGTCGACCACTCGCTCGCGGTCGAATTTTTCGCTGTTCCCGATGCGGCCGGACAGAACCTGAAGCTTGAACTTCGCCGTAATCGGGAGCGGTACGGATTCCTCCGCTGGGCCTCAAGGGCGCTGCGCGGCGTAACGATCCACCCGCCTGGCACGGGCATCATGCACACCATCAACCTGGAACAACTGGCGACAGTGGTAACGGTGCAGGAGCGCGATGGCGAGCAATGGGCGGTGCCCGACACGCTCATCGGAACTGACAGCCATACGCCGATGGTCAACGGCATCGGCGTGCTTGGCTGGGGAGTGGGAGGACTCGAGGCACAGACCGTGATGTTCGGCATGCCGGTTATGCAGCGCATTCCAGATGTGATTGGCGTTCGGCTCACGGGCGCGTTAAAGCCGGGCATATTTGCGACGGATCTGGCGCTGACCGTGACGCAGCGGCTGCGGCAGATTGGCGTATCGGGCGAGTTCGTCGAGTTTTTCGGCGCGGGCGTCGCGACGCTCAGCGCGGGCGAACGCTCGGTCGTCGCCAACATGGCACCGGAGTATGGCGCATCGACAGGCTTTTTCCCGGTCGACGCAGCGACCCTCGATTACCTGCGCACCACACATCGTTCGCCGGCAGCGGTCGAACTTGTCGAAGCATTCACGAAACGTGTGGGTCTGTGGTTCGACCCGTCGGCCGAACCGAAGTACACGCGCACCATCGAAATCGATCTTGATTCGATCGGCATGCACATTGCCGGTCCGCGTCGCCCGCAAGACCTGCTCGATTATTCGCAAATGCCCGCCGTACTCGCGAAGCTGGGCTTCGAGCCCGCTACGGCGAATCCGCCGTTGCCGAAGCATCCAGTCGCGATTGCCGCGATCACGAGTTGTACCAACACCTCTGATCCGGCGTTGCTGATCGCGGCAGGCCTCGTTGCACGCAAGGCGCGCGCGTTCGGGCTGACGGTTCCAGCCTGGGTCAAGACATCGTTGGGGCCCGGCTCGCCTGCTGCGGCTTCCTATCTGCAGCGGGCCGGCGTGCTGGACGATCTTTCCGCGCTGGGTTTCGATATCGTCGGCTATGGCTGTACCACGTGCATCGGAAACTCTGGACCGCTAACCAAGCCCATTCGCGACGGCATGGCGAGCAAGGCCATCTACCCGGTCGCGATGCTTTCGGGTAACCGCAATTTTCCGGGCCGGATTCACGCCGAACTTGACCTCGCGTTCATCATGTCGCCGCTGCTCGTGGTCGGCTTCGCGCTGGCTGGCGATGCCGCGCGGGACCTGAGCCGTGAACCGTTGCACGTGACGGCGCAGGGTGCGCCGATCTTTCTCGCGGATCTATGGCCAACGCGCGAGGAAATCGCGGCACACGTAGCCGCCGCATCTGAATCCACGGACTATCCGGAGGCGTTTTCTGCGGCAAGCGCCAATCCGCAATGGCATGCGTTGCAATCGCCGGCCTCGGCCCGTTATCCATGGGACCCGAAATCGACGGCGCTGCGCCGGCCGCCGTTCGCCTCGACCAGCGAAGGCAGCCAGCTCGGACGCTACCAGGCCTATCCGCTGCTCGTGCTCGGCGACGATGTGACGACGGACCATATCTCTCCGGCGAGTGCCATCCCGCCGGATAGCTTCGTGGCAGACTACCTGGTCGAACGTGGCGACGACCGCAACGACCTGAACGTCTTCGCGTCCCGGCGCGGCAACTGGGAAGTCATGGTGCGTGCGGCGTTTTTTAACCGGACGCTTGTCAACCTGCTGAAGCCAGGTGCCCCTGTCGCCCACACGCTGCACGTGCCGACACAAGAGGTCGTGCCGATCTTCGAAGCCGCTCAACGATATCGCGACGCTGGCGACTCAGTAGTCCTGATTGCTGGAGAGCGATACGGAACGGGGTCTTCACGTGACTGGGCCGCCAAAGGTCAAAGGCTGCTTGGAATCCGCGCGGTACTGGCGGTAAGCTTCGAGCGGATCCATCGTTCCAATCTCATTGGCATGGGCATTCTGCCGCTACGCCTGCCGGCCGGAACGAATCCGGTGACGCTGGAGATACAGCCCGGCGATAGAATCGAGGTCGACGCTGCGGCCGAACTGCTGGCTCCGCGAGGTCCCGTGACGGTCCGTATCGTTCGCTTCGACGGCAGCAGCGAGACCATCATTGCGACCGCCGCCGTCGAAACAAAGCTGGAAATTGACTTGTTGCGTTCCGGTGGCGTGATTCCCTTAATCCTGAAGAAGGTCATTTCGTCGCAAAGCGCCTGACACATACGCGGGATGCTGGCGGCAACGGAAATCAGAACGCTCATGAACACCGACAGGTCCATTGCGAGTCAGATAGTCGAGCTGATCCAGACGGAAGGCCTCGAAACAGGCAGCCATTTGCCTGCGCAGATGCTCGCCGACCGCCTGCGTGTGTCACGTTCGCCAGTGAACGAGGCCTTGGCGCTACTGCATGAGAAAGGGATCGTCAGACGCGAGCGCAATCGCGGGTTTTTTGTCGCGCAGGCGGTTACCGGGTCGCTCGCGGACGTTGTTGGCCAGTTGGGATTGCCAGAGTCCGATGTGGTGACGAGCACGTACTTCCGTATCGCCGATGACCGCCTCAAAGGTTTGCTACCCGATGACTTCACGGAACTGTTGATCAAGAACCGTTACGAGCTGACCAACGCACAACTCAACGCGGTGCTTGGCCGGATCGCACGGGAAGGGTGGGCCGAACGCAAACCCGGCTACGGCTGGCAATTTTCGAGCATGTTGACCACGCCGGACAGCCTGCTGCAATCTTATCGCTTGCGCATCGCACTGGAGCCTGCCGCGTTGCTCGAACCAGGCTACTGGCTGGATCCGAAAATCATCGAACGCTGCCGCGCAGCGGAACACCATTTGTTGGCTGGCGGAATCGAAACCGACACCGCCGATCAGATTCACGATCGTGGCGTGCGCTTCCATGAGTCGCTCGTGGAAGCGGCAGGCAACTCGTTCTTCATCGACACGATCAGGCGCGTCAATCGTGTGCGCCGTCTTCTCTCTTACCGCTCGACGCAGAACCGCGCCCGATATGTCGAGCATTGCAAGCAGCATCTTCACATCCTCGCGTTGCTGGAGCAGGAGCGAAACGACGAGGCGTCGGAGGCATTGCGCGAGCATCTTCGTCATACGCTCGAGGCGTTGTCCAGAATCAGCAGCATTCTTGAGCCGTAAGCGAGACGTTCGGTGTACACATCTATCAATTGATCGTGCCTTTCCTGGTCCCCACCTTGTAAAGTCGCCCCGGACATCGCGGACCGGCCTTAGCTAGACCTCACCCGCGCGCGATCAGCGGTACGCCGGCTTCGGCCGCCACCTTGTCGAGTCCCGCGACGGTGTCCGCAGGCAACACGATGCCTTCGTTGCTCTGCTGTTCGTGAGCACGTGCCTCCTTCTCGCCGGGATAGAACACCTCATCGACACCTTCGGCAAGCGGCACCGATTTCAGCATTTCAATGTAGCGCTCCATGCGCGCGTTGAATACCTCGAGCGGCTGGAAGGCGGCCACGTTGAGCGCGATCATCAGATGCCCGGCGCGGCTGCGATTGACCGGATCGTAGGGGCCGTGCACTTCGTCCATGAAACCGCTGCCCGACAGCACACCCGACAGCACATCGACGATGGTGCCGATCGCATAGCCCTTATGGCCCGCCATCGGCAGGATAAAGCCCTTGAGCGCCTCTTCCGGATCCGTGGTCGGACGGCCCCTGGAGTCGATAGCCCAGCCGAGCGGAATCTCTTCGTGACGGGTTTGCGCGAGAAAGATCTTGCCGCGCGCGACGCCCGAGTTGGCGACATCCATGATCAGCGGCGCGTGACGGCCGGCCGGCACGGCCACCGACCACGGGTTGGTGCCGATCATCTTCTTCAGGCCGCCCCAGGGCGCCATGTTCGGGCCGCCGTTGGTCGTGGCGAGCATGATGCAACCCTGTTCGGCGGCCATGCGCGTGAAGTACATGCAGGTGCCGAAGTGGTTCGAGTTGCGCACCGACACCGCGCCAATACCGTGCGCTCTGGCACGCCTGATTGCGTCTAGCGCCGCGTGTTTCGCGACCACCGGTCCGATGCTGTCGCCGCCATCCATCACGGCGATCGCACCGGCGTCTACCGGGAAGCTCAGATTGGTCTGCGAGCGCATCGCGCCCGAGCGCAGGCGTGCGTAGTACCAGCCGAGACGCAGCACGCCATGCGACTGGTGGCCCCAGAGGTCGGCCTGGACCATCGCATCGGCGGCGACGTAGGCGTCTTCGGCGGTGGCGCCGGTGGTTTCGTAGACGGCGCAGACGAAGTCCCGCAATGTATCGGGATCGACGCGCTGGAACTCTTGGGTGTCGGTGATGCTCACTTGGCAAATCTCCTTTGGTCAAACTTCATGGCGCGGGTGGGTGGCCGACCAGGCAAGTCTTGGCGCAAACTTTGGTCTCGGCAACCTGGCAATTAGTTGGTAGCTCGTGAAATTTTATATCCATCGGGAGACCAACATCCTTGCCCTCAATGCAGAAGCCGAAGCTGTGCCCGCTCGCGCGCGCACAGCTTCGGCTTCTCGGACATGGTTCACACGTCCATCCTGCCGAAGTCCCAATCATTTCTTCTTCGGCACCATGGCCTCAGCGGTATTTCCCAGTACACGCATGGGCACATAATCGGCACTGTGCTCGCTGCAGGCAACCGCATAGAGGGCCCGAAAGACGTCGTCATTCGATACGTCGTAGTCCAAAGTTGCAGCTTCGATCATCAGCCGTTCCAGTAGGGAAACGATTGCACTCCGTTGCTGTTGGCGTGCCCCTAAAACGCCCAGGTCGATTTTCGCTGTAGTCAATCTTGTGTTGATCGAGGCAAGATCGATTACAAAATTCGCCGGTGCACCTCCATGCAGATCAGCGATCCTCTTTGCCTCGGCTACCATATGCTGAAGTTCCGGCTGTGACTGAGGCACTGTCATCAAAAGTTTGTGTTCCATAAAAGTCCTCACTGGTTGGTTGATACGGGGGGAGTGATACAAGCCGTATTGCCATTCACTGCGTCTTGCCGCGCGGCGCCTTGGCTTCCGGTTGCGCCGAGCCGCCGGGGGCATCGTCCACACTCGTGCGCAACCACTGAACCCACGCCGGGAGTACTCCGCTACCGGTTCTCGCGAGATCGGTAACGTAGTCTTTCAGCGCGTTCTGCAGAGCACTGCCCATTTCCACCGTGGCAAGGCTGATATCGTTCGCGTCGCGTGCCGAGCTCGCGGCCTGCATGTATGAGGCCATGCTTTCGACAAAGGCCGCTACGCACCGGCTGTTGGCCTGCCCTATACGCCCCACGACATCGGCGTCGATTCCATGCAGACTGCGCAACGACTGTGCTGTGCGCGCGAGATCGAGCTTGTCGCGCAGCCCATGCCAGAGATCTTCGGCCTTTGCATCGCGTTCATCCGAGAGTTGCGAGAACGTCTTCAGCGAATGACTGGCAAGCGTTCGCCACTGTGCGGGGTCACTGCTCGTAGGCCAGGACCTGGACGCTTCGGCAAAGAGCGCGTAGGTTTGGGCCAGCAGGTCTAATTGCATGCGGTTCGTGTTGCTCCAGGGTGCAAACAGGGCGGAATACATAAGGGCTCCTTTGTTTTCGGTAAGTGTTATTGACGCGGCGCGCCGAGGTGTTGAACCATCCGCATGACCGCCGCGATCTGTGGTGCCTCGCGTGAATAGAAGTCGGGCTTACGCGTGCTTTCGCCGGTGTATCCCCAGAAGTCCCAGCACCCCTGTGGATTGCGCGAAGACGTATCGACTTGCGGATACAGCACGATGATGTGGTTCGTATCCGCCATCTCGTTGTAGCCCGTGCCACGCACGTACCGGTCACCAATGGCTTGCGCGTCCTGCAGGCAGCCGTGGAAGACGACATGGACCCGGCATGTGTCCGTATCGCAAGCTGAAGGTATGTACACGTAGCCGGTCTGACTAAGCGTTGCACGATGGCCAGGATCGAAATCCGCCTGATCGAACGGAAGCAGACGGCCGGTGGCCCCTGCGGATGGCGGATTCAGGTTCCCGTAGATCCAGCGCAGGATCTGATGCGATTGTTCGAAACCGCAATTGTTGATGTACGGACCGGCAGAGACGCCGCAATTCGCGTCTGTGCTCCTGTCTGTAATGAACGCGTGCCCGGCGGGAATGTCATGCTGATACTGGATATTTTCTGGCGGAACCTGCGCCAGCGCGAAGAACGCCGCGGTTTGATCGACGACGCGGCGATCCACGGTCTTGTCCATGGATCCGCTAAAGACGTAGATGCGCTGACGCGCGAGCCCGTGCGGATCGTCGATGAGGCCATCGCGGGCAAACGTTCGCGCGGCTTGCAACGCGTCGCTCGCCTGCGGACCGGAATCGCCAAGCGGCTCCATACATTGCGTCTGTGCCGCGAGAAAGGGGGAGGTCGGCGCAAAGAGCCCCGCACAATAGTACGGGCCTCCTGCGACGATGCCTGCACCGACGATTTCGTTCGAAAATGCCACGTCGAACTGGACGGCCATGAATGCGCCCGATGAAAGTCCGGACACCGAGGTCTGGGTAAGATCCGCTCCGTAGCTGGGCAGCGGCGCAGTCGAATCCGCGGCATATCCAATTGACGCTAGCGGTATGAGGGCGGCACATAGCCACGCCAGACGCGAGGCGGATCGTGGTAATAGGCGTTTCATCGCTACTCCTTGTAGTTTCTGGTAGTGGTGGCTTGTCAGTACGGTGTTTCAAGCCGGTTGGATGTGGCCGTCACACTCGAGCGGTATGCCGTCCGTGACGTCGAGCTCTCGGGTGGATACGCCCCGTAGCGCGTTTTGCTGCAGGATCAATTTGCCCGCCACCACCTCCGACGGCGCAATGCCACGCAGTCTGGCGTAGTCCAGCGTTGCGTCTTCCGTGAAGCGGTGCTTCTCATCCGGATAGGGATGGCTTTCCGGAAGCCGCCTGAAATAGGTGATGCGGCTCAGGTCTCCGCTCGACATCGTCTGCACCAGATAGCAAGTCATCCCGCCCCCGTTGCGTTGAGTGGCTGCCACGCTCGAAACGTCGATTGACCGGAGCGGACCTCCCGACTGCGAAGGCCCAACCGGTTGTGAATCATTCTGCGCAACTGGACCTAACCGGCGCCATACGGCAAATGCGGTAGTCGTTCATGTTTGAGAGCGCTGATGTCGCGGTTCGGGATTTCATTCCAGCGGACCTGCAAGATCGATCCAGTGCGATGTGGCTGCCTTGAAGACAAGCTCGCAGACGTTATGCGTGCCGGTCTTCCGGAGCAGATTGGTGCGGTGTTTGCGGGCGGTTTGATCGCTAATGTCGAGAGACCTTGCGACCTCTTTGTCGCTTAAGCCCCTGGCCAGTTGCTGCAAAACGTCCCGTTCACGCGGTGAGCAGGGGGAAGGAATAGGGATTATTAAGTTTTTTTAAGCAAATCAGGTTGATCTGATAAATATTGCGCGACCAGATGAACAGATTTGGTTACTGAAAATTTCAGAAGCAGATTTTCGCGGTGTTTGCGTGCGGTAGAAACGGCGAATGCTAATTGCATAGCAATCTGCCGATCAGTGAATCCCTGTGCAATAAGCGCGAGCACGTCCTTTTCCCGAAGGGTAAGTCCCATGGAGGTCTCCTGGCGACCCGGAATTTCAGTTCCGGTGCAGGAGTGGCAGCCGCATGTTTACCGCGTCGGGAATGCCCCCGTAACAACGCGTTTTATCGGACCCACAAGCGGAAACTGGATATGCCGGGTAAGGCTTTTCAGATCACAGCGTGTAAATTCGATTGCTTTGCTATTCGAGGCTGCAGCCGTTCGTTGACGGTTCGGACGTAGGCGAACGGGAATCCCAGCACAGGCGCCGGAGGCCGGCGCTCTGCGTATAGATCTATATTCATATGATATGACTAATACGTGAACGTCCATTGTCTTTTTTGACGGTTCAATTCCATGCAGTTTTGCAAAATTACAAAACGAAAAATTAAAGTAATGAAAATGAAATTTAAGTAAAAAAGACAGTGAATTCGCCAGACACTCCGTTTTTCTGCCTTATCCATCCCATACCGCATTTGCCGAATGGTTGTGTCAGAAGTGCCATCGCAGAATGGCCTGACCGGTGCACGCAAGGCTTCGCGAATTCGATCCTCGAGACGCGGGCCGATTTAAAAAGGCCCGGGATGAGAGCGCTGAAGGAGACATGCATCGGCTCCGCCGCGCATTGGGAATATGGATAACCAAGGATATGAAATGAGCTATCAACCTGCGTTTCACGCTTATGGAAATGTGCTGCCGCTTTCAGTGCATCCGCAATGGCTTCTGCATCCGCAAAGCGGACTGCCCGACGCGTTGGCGGCGGCAGCGCCTGACGCCCTGCACGCTGTCGGCACTCACTTCGGCTATCCCACCACGGGACTCGTGGCGGGGCATGCGCTTGCCGGCGCCGTACGCCACATTCCGTTTCCGCAGCCGCCTGCGCATCCGGGCCCGATCGGCGCGGTCGTTCATACCGTGGCGCCTCCCGTTTTCTCGACGATCGGCGCTGCAGTGGGCTATCCGAACGCGGGTCAGCATCTCGGCAACATCGTCAGTGAGGCTGCGCGGTATTCGCCTTTCTCGGCGCAACCGCAAATCGTGCTGGCGCCGCAAGGCATTCTCGGAAGTCTGATCGGCACGCTTGCACCGACGGTTGGCCATCTGGTGGGTGGACTCGTCGGTCACCCCAATGCGGGTCAGCAGATCGGCTCGGTCGCGGGGAATGTGGCCAGTCTGTTGCCGTTCTCTGCCCAACCGCAGGTGACGCTCGCTCCGCAAGGGATTCTCGGCAGTCTGATCGGTACGCTTGCGCCGACGGTCGGTCAGGTGGTGGGTGGCCTCGTCGGTCATCCGAACGCCGGTCAGCAGATCGGCTCGGTCGCGGGGCATGTGGCCAGCCTGCTGCCGTTCTCTGCCCAGCCGCAAGTGACGCTTGCTCCGCAAGGCGTATTCGGTGACCTGATCGGTGCATTGGCGCCCACGGTCGGGAACGTCGTGGGTGGCCTCGTCGGTCATCCGAACGCCGGTCAGCAGATCGGCACGGTCGCGGGACATATCGGCAGTCTGTTGCCGTTCTCGGCGCAACCGATGGTCATTTACCACTGATCGCGGCGTCCCGGATCCGGTGCGCGCCGTTAAAGGCCACCGGGTCCGGTTAGAGACGGGACAAGAGGTCGGTAGCGGCTCTTGTTTTCAAAGGGCGATTCGATTGCCGGGATCATTCCTCTATTAACTTAGGCATGCAAATTATTATGAGGTGTCGCCTTCGGCGCGGCGCCTGAATGGAGAGACACCCATGGAACAGGACAAACACTCTGGTGCGCCCAGCGCAGAGCCAGTCACGGTGGAAAACAACAAGCGTCAATACCTGATTGGATCGCGCCGCGGCGTGCTTGCGCAGCAAGCGTCAGTCCAGCCGATGTCGGCCACGGAATTGCACAGTGCGGTGACGAATCTGCCAGGCGTGGAGATCGTGCATGTGGTCACCGGTCATAAGAATTCGCACCAGAATTCGGTCCGCGCTGACGAAGCCACGCACACCTACGTGGTCAAACTCGACGCGAATCACGCGCAGGCGCTGCAGAACGTTGCGCCGCCGCACATGATCGTCGAGGAAGATCACCCGCTGGGATATGGGAGAAAGCCGGAGAGCGAAAGCACTCAGTTGCTGCATCCGCAATCCGCCTTCGACGGTCCCTTGACGCGCCAGGTGGTGATCCGCGTGATCGGGGAAGATGGGCAGCCCGTTGCAGGCGTGGCCATTGCGCTGACGGGTGACGGAAATCCGGCGAGCGGCACGACCGACGCGAGCGGAGAAGTCGCGTTGGCACTTGTCCAGTCGCAGCCGGGACCGGCGCGCTCGCTGTTTGTGCGGCCGTTGAACCGCTACTGGAACAAATACATGCTGACGCCGACCTTGTCGTCGGAGCAGGTCAACGTGGTCCAGGTCGTACCGTTATCACAGCCGAATCCCCAGGTGCCGCCGGCTGCATCCCTCGGATGGGGACAACGGTTGATGGGACTCGAAGACAACGGCCGCGAGCCGCGTGGACTTGGCGTTCGCGTGGCGATCGTCGACTCCGGCGCGGATGCCAGCCATCCGTTGCTCAGCCACATCCGCGAAGGCGTGGATTTCACCAATAGCGACGACGTCCAGACATGGAAGCGCGACACGATCGGTCACGGTTCCCATTGCGCGGGTGTGATCGGCGCGAAGGCCAGTGCGGAGGCAGACAAACAACGGCTATCGATGCGTGGCTTTGTACCCGACGCCGAGATTCACGCCCTGAAGATTTTCCCGGGCGGCCAGTTCAGCACCCTGCTCAAGGCACTGGACTACTGCATCGACCATGACATCGATGTCGTGAATCTCAGCCTGGGCGCACCGCAGACCTCCGAGGTCGTCGAACACAAGCTGATCGAGGCGGCCCAGAGTGGCGTCGCCTGCATCGTCGCTGCGGGCAACTCCGGCGGCCCGGTGCAATACCCGGCGGCCTCGCCTTATGTGCTTGCCGTATCTGCCCTGGGACTGCAAAGCGAATTGCCCCCTACGGTGTGGGAGCAGACACAGATCCTCAAACAGGCGCTCACGCGCGAAGGGCTGTTTGCGCCGACGTTCTCGTGCTTCGGCCCGCAAGTGGCCGTATGCGGACCTGGAGTCGGCATCGTATCGACAGTCCCCGGCGCGACCTTCATGCCCGATTCGGGCACGTCGATGGCGGCGCCGCATATCGCCGGGCTCGCCGCAATGCTGCTAGCCGATCCGCAGCTTTCGCAGTATCTGGGGCCGCGCGGACTGAACCGGGTGGCGTGCCTGTTCCGGCTGATCCGTATGATCAGCTCGCCGATCCTGGCGAGCGATCCTGAGAACCGTTTTGGCGCCGGATTACCCCGGTTGCAGAACCTGACCCGTCTGTTCACTCGCGGCATGTAGTTTGAGGGAGCCGCATTTTTGCAGCCGGGAGGGAGAGGCGTCATGACACGGTTCTCCCTCCCGGACGGCAGGCACACAAGATAAAAGGAGAGGGCATATGCGTACGTTGGAACTGGGGCCGACGCCTCTACCCCGCGCGTTAAGCGGGCGGTCGAGTGCCACCTTGGCGCCGGCCGTGACCGGGGAGCGCGCCAAATCGCTGGTGGGCCAGCTTCAGCTGGAGTGCGAAGCAATGGCACGCCACGCATTGCAGCACGGCCTCGCCGTGCCGGCAGAACTGATTGCGCAGCTTTCCGCGCTCATCGATTCGGCCGATGGAGCAGATGTGGATGCCACCATGGCCACGGCTCCACGCCGCTCGCCGGAGACCCCTGGCGCCCGTGCCCGCGAGCTTGCGGCAATGCATCGCAAACTGGCTCATGCCGTAGCGCCCGCGACGCCTCAGGGCATCACGTTGCTGGACACGGAACGGCGCCGCGGCCAGCGCTTCGCATGGTTGGGCCCCGTTCCATTGATCCGCGTGCTGACCGTGGCGTCGGTGTTGTTTCTGCTGGCGGTGGTCGTTACCGGACTGCCGGCGGAAGTGTCGTCTGCGAACATGCAACGCGGCTTCCTCGCCTCGTCGGGCTCGACACTGCTGTGGAATACGCTGTTTCTGCTCTTCTGTGCGGGGCTGGGTGCATCGTTCGCGACGCTCTTTCACGCCCACCGCTACGTGGCGAACTCGACCTACGATCCGAAATTCGACGCCTCGTACGGTGCGCGCCTGATCCTTGGCGTGATCGCAGGGCTAATCCTGGTGGAGATGCTGCCCGCGGATCTGTTCAGATCGGGCCCGATGAACAGCTTCGGAAAACCGTCGCTCGCGATGCTCGGTGGCTTCTCCGCGACTGCGGTGCATCGGCTTCTGCAACGTCTCGTCGACACCGTGGAGACGCTCGTGCGCGGCGACGGGTCCACCCAGGTGAGCGCGACGCTCGATGCGCAGCGCGCCCACGCCACCACCGAACGGATTCAGTCGCAAAGCGATCTCGCTGCGCGCTTGCTGGAGCTTCAGCAGGCACTTGATGCGGGCACCACGCCCGTGGAAATCAGGCAACGACTCGGCGATTTCACACGGGCGATGCTATCGCCCGAATCGGCGCCCTCCGCCAGCACCGCGGTCGATGGTGCCGCATCCGTCGCGCAGGAGTAGGACCATGCTGCTTCTCTACAACCTGCCCACCTTCTGCATGGCCGCGCTCGTCGTAGGCGCCACACTCGCGGCTGCGCTGCTGGGGTACGTCATATTCCGGCGCTGCGCACCAATTGAGCTCGATGCCGAGCAGCGGGCGATGACCATCTCGATGGTCTCCGTCATCACGACGATCAACTCGCTGCTGGTGGCATTCGCAGCAATCAGCGTATGGGATGCGTACAACGACGCGAATCGCACGGTGGCGGCCGAAGCCGCCTGTGCCGGCGAACTCGCGCGTGATCTGGCAGCGTTTAGCAGTCCAAACGCGGATGCGACCGGACGGGCGCTGCGCGGCTATCTGGAACGCGTCGTAGAAAATGAGTGGCCGTTGATGCAGCAACAGGCGAGATTCGACCCGGAGGCGGAGGCCCGCTTCGATGCGATGTTCGACTCGGCCAACCTTATCCAACCCACCGGTCCGCGGCAGACCACCTTGCTCGCTGAAGTGCTGGCACGTGCCAACGAGATGGTGAAGTATCGCGAGCAACGCATCGCCACACTCGATGTGGCGATGCCTGTCACGCTGTGGGCCGTGATGATCGTGGTTAGTCTGTTGTCCTTCCTGTTGCTGTATGCGCTGCCTGCGACGCGCTTCCACGTCGCACTCACATCGGCATGGGCTGTCACGCTTGGACTCGCATTTTTCTTCGTGCTGGCAGTCGATCGCCCATTTGCCGGCGACGTCAGCGTGAGTTCGGCCCCTTTCCGGCAGACCATCGACGCGTTAATAGCGCGCGGCACGTGGCCAGCCGCTCCGATCCACTAACTGGATGCGACGCCGGATCCTGGCGTGGGGATAGTGAAATGACACTCGAAGAATTTCAAAAAGCCGCCGACCTTCCGGTGGCGCTTGCGACTCGTTGGCATACCTGCGTATGCGCCGTGCTCGACGAATTCGACATCGCGAGCCGGGTTCGTCTCGTTGCCTTCATCGCGCAAACCGGGCACGAAACGCTTGGCTTCCAGTTGACACACGAACTGTGGGGGCCAACACCGGCGCAAAAACTGTATGAACCGCCCTCGGAGAAAGCTCGTAGTCTGGGAAATCTTCGGGCAGGAGACGGATATCGTTACCGCGGACGCGGCCTGATCCAGATAACGGGCCGCGCGAACTACGCGTCATGTGGCGCGGCGCTCGGCGTGGATCTGACGTCCACGCCGGAATTACTGGAGCACGACGATTGGGCGGCACGTTCCGCCGCATGGTGGTGGAAGGAGCACGGCTGCAATGCGCTCGCTGATAGCGGAGACTTCGTGGCGCTTACGCGGCGGATCAACGGTGGCACCAACGGACTCGACGACCGGATCCGGCGCTGGGAAATAGCGAAGGCCGCTTTGGCAGTTTAAGTGGGGCGGTAAAGCGTCGCTAGCTGCAATACATCACGGCACAACATCGCCCCGCAGAATGACAATTGAGTGGCGGGGGGATGGCATCTCTGCCAGAAAAGGCATTCATTGCTTCAGCAGGGTCTACATCGCCTCGATTCCACCGTAGAGTATTGATAACTCAATCCGCGGAAGGTGGGTCATGTTATCTATGCCGCATCGCAGGTCGAACACGGCCGGGCATGGGGTGCTGTCCATGCGGCCACTCCCTCGGGCGCTCCTTGTGAGCATGGTCTTTGCCGGTCTTGGTGTTGCTGGAGAAGCCGCAGCGCAGGTCCCGCCTGCAGGTAATGCCTCACAAGGTAAAGTCTTCTTTCAGCAAAATTGCGCCATGTGCCACGCCGACACCCTTGGGCCTGGCAATTTACCCATCATGGGGCAAGGCCCAAGCCTCGTAGGCGTTTTGGGCCGGCGCGCGGGCTCTATCCCAAACTTCAGCTTCACCAATGCCTTGAGCGGGTCAGGTCTCACATGGGATTCAGCGACCCTGGAGCACTTCCTGCTCAATCCGGCGGCGGCAGTCCCTGGCACCACCATGCCTATATCGGTCGCCGATTCCAACGATCGCAGCAACGTGATTGCCTACCTCTCCACCTTGAAGCAGTTGGCCCAGGTTTCGTCGACCGCGAACACCGCGTCCGGCGCTTCGCCTGAAACCGACCCAGGCGACTGGCGTCACGCCGCTCCAGGTGTCGAGCATCACCTCACGGTGGCGGATTTGCCGGCACCCTACAAGACGACTTCGTCCGGCAACAGTCCGCGAGTGGTAGCGCAACCCGCCAATGCCTCGTTGTCCGTGCCAGCGGGGTTCAAGGTTCAGTTGTTTGCGACAGGCCTGTCCGATCCCCGCATCGTGCGCGTCGCACCCAATGGGGATATTTTTGTGGCGGAGACCGCCGAGAATCGCATCAGGGTATTGCGCGCCGCCGACGGAGCCCAGGCGCCGTCCGACAATCAGATCTTTGCGGATGGCCTGGACCAGCCCTTCGGGATCGCATTTTATCCACCGGGGAATCATCCGCAATGGATCTACGTGGCGAACAACAACTCGGTTGTCCGTTTCCCCTATCGTAGCGGCGATCTCAAGGTGAGCGGTGCGGCGCAGGTGATCGTGCCACGTCTGACGGAGAGTCACGGCGGTCATAGCACGCGCGATGTGGCTTTTTCGCTGGATGGCAAGCGCATGTTCATCACGGTCGGGTCCGGGTCGAACGTTGCTGAGGGTATGAGCAAGAAGAGTCCTGAGGAAATCGCTCGTTGGGACTCGCAACACGGGCAGGGCGCTGGGTGGGATGCTGAAACCAATCGTGCCGATATTCTCGTCACCGATCCCGAAGGTCATGAAGCGCTCCACACCTTCGCGACGGGCATTCGCAACGGCGTGGGGATCGCGGTGGATCCGGATACGGGCGAGTTGTGGACTGCGACGAACGAGCGCGATGGCCTTGGCGACGATCTAGTGCCCGACTACGTCACCCGGGTGAAGGCGGGTGGATTCTACGGTTGGCCGTGGTACTACATGGGTAACCACGAAGATCCTCGCCACGCTGGTGAGCGCCCCGATCTCGCCGGCAAGACGATCACCCCCGACGTCCTGCTGCAGTCGCATTCGGCTCCGTTGGAGATGTGCTTCTATACGGCGAAAACGGGCGCGGCAGCGTTCCCCGCCGAGTATCGCGGCGATGTTTTCGTGGCCTCTCACGGTTCGTGGAATCGCAGTTCGCGCACCGGCTATAAGGTGATGCGGGTGCGTCTCGAGCACGGCGTTCCAACCGGTGCGTACGAGGACTTTCTCACCGGATTCGTGGTGAACAACCGCAGCGTATGGGGCAGACCTGTAGGTGTGGCGGTTGCCCACGACGGCGCGCTGCTCGTGACCGAAGACGGCAACGGCACCGTATGGCGCGTCTCGTATGCGGGCGCGCCGTGATGCGGAGCGGAAAGCGCCTCATCTGCTTTAAGACCTGAATATCGGCGAGGGGCCGATGGCATGACTTGCCACGTTGCAAACGAGTGGGCTTACTAATGAGACGTTAGCGGAGATGTGAGCGGCACGCCTTCGCCGGCGAAGCGGATCTGCGCAGGAAACCTGACCGTTCCCAATTCATAGTGCTGCAGCGTTTGTCCGTACGATGACAAGGTGGCGTCGCCGCGGCATTCGACGAGCGAAATCTCTCGAAGCCGAGCGTCGCGGATGCTGAGTATTGCGCCGCGAATGTCGAGTGCGAGTTTCAGCTCAAACAGGATCTCGAAGCTGGCGAGTCCTTCGATCGTGATTTCCAGTTTTGGATGATGCACGGACTCGATCGAATGATCGACGAGCTGCACACAACGGGTTGTTCCTGGAGGGGTGTGTGTAGGGTCCGCCGCCTCGCGGACCTCTTTCAGATCGCACCACGAACGCACCAGAATTGAGCCGAGGCTGGTGTCGAAGCCTGCCGACACCTGATCTTCCGTCGCTTGCGCAATTTCCTTCCATTGCATGAGCGGCAGCTTCGCGACGTTATGCGGCGCGTTGCGCTTGACTGCGTCGATCAACGCGCTAGCGCACGTCCTGGGCGAGTCGCTCCACAAAAGCGTACCTAGCGTAACGGGTATATCGGACATGATTTTCCTACGAGATGACTCTGCCGGACATCGTACCTATGTGCGCTTCCCACGACGTCGACCCGAGTCTCACTTCGACTGAGGGATACACCATGTGGTGGCTCGGCAGCCGGCACGACTGGTTACCGGGGTCGCTGCGCATGCGGACGTAACACCTGGTGGACATCGGGCGTCGCAGCCACTTTCGGATGACATGGGCGAGAACAGCCAGTGAAAGGAGGGCAGCAAGGATTCTTACGACGATGGGCCATATAGGCTTCCGAGGGGGCGTTACCGGTCGCAATCTATTGTTGTCCGGTATGGGTTCCATCGGATCGGGCCGGCGCGCAGATGGCTTCTTCACCGACGACGGCGGTTTTTTCGTTGGACTGACGTCGCTCGGCGCATCAGAGGGCGACGACTCGTCAGACGTGGGCACATTCGTCGCCGGGTAATGGGGAACGGTCGCGCCTTTGTTCAGGCTGCGGATGGTCGCAAACGCGCCGGTCGCCGAAGCCGCTTCGCCGGGGGACATGCCTGAACGGGAGGCTGACAGCGCCCCGGCTTTGCTGCCCTGACCAGCGGCCGTTGATTTGCAGGCACCGTCTGAACGCGCAATCTCTACGTCACTGTCGCACCTTGGAGGCTTCTGGGCGGCACACGTGATCGCTAGCGTCATGCATGACAGAAAGACAAGAGCAAAGCGCCGCACGGTCTTACTCCTTCCCCTGGCTCACGCAATCACCATGGTTACAACCGATAGACGATCCAGCGTGGCGCGTTTTCATACTTTTTTCGGTTAGTGGAATGGAGTAGCACGAGTCGCGGGTCATCGCCTTTGTATCGCAATGTATCTGCGCCCACGATAAATACAAAACCTTGCACTGGCGCCTCTCGCGGACACAAGCCAGATACGTCCGGGGCTTCTAATACTTCCACGCCAGACGTTCTGGCTTCGCAAAGCAGACGCCCCCGACGGGTGTCTGCGCGAACAACCCAATCTCCAGGTGCAAATCATGAAAGTCATCCAATCTCTTCTGGTCGCTGCTGTTGTCGCTCTGCCTGCGCTGTCGTTCGCCCAATCGTCGAATCAGCCGCTCACCCGTGCCGAAGTGCGCGCGCAACTCGTCGAACTGCAAAAGGTCGGCTACAACCCGGCCACCGATCAAACGCAATACCCGCAGAACATTCAGGCAGCCGAGGCACGCCTGAGCGCGCAAAACGGCGTTGCGGCATCGTCATATGGTTCGTCGGCGGCCGGCACGTCGGCTTCGGGTTCACACGCCGTTACCGCGGATGTGATCGGCCTCGGTTCGCTCTATACCAAGCCGTGAGCCTGCTCTGGACGCTCTCTACCGCTCGGGATTCGAAGACCGAAGTGGAAAGATGAATATCGCGGCAGCGAGGCCGAGTGCTCCACCAAGGAGCGTCTCCCAGGCGCGAGCGGCGAGCAGGGGGATCGAGTGCACTCCACTTGCCGCGAGCGTGACGATCAACGTGAAAGCGAACGCACCGCAGGCGACGTCGTAGCGTTCCGGCAAGGCCATCGCATAGATGATCATCGCGATGGCGGCTGCGGCCCAGATCAGCAACGGCGCGTGCTCTGCGACCGGCAGACAGGCGAGGCCTATCGGAACGCCAATCAGTGTGCCGATGATCCGTCGCCGCACCCGCTGTATCGTGCCGCTTGCCGAACCCGCGACGACGTACGTGGACGCGGTGATCGCCCAGGCGGACTCCTCGAGGCTAATCAGGCCGTTCAGCAGGCAGATGGTCAACGCGGCGATGGCCGCCTGCAATCCCATGAGGAATTCCGGCGAGCATCTCCCGGGTAACGGTTGCGGCCCGGCTGCGAGCACCGCAGGCGTGACCGGCCGCTCCGCGGGTCCACTGAGCATGCGCGGCACGACCGACGCGAGCGCGGCGATCAGCGCCGCAATTCCAACCGCCCACAGATCGGCAATCGTCAGATGGGTGCCGTACGCGAGCAATTCTCCAATGTAGATTTGTGAACCGATGCCCGCCCCCAGGACACCGAATCGTTTCAGATATCCGACCAGAAACGCGCCAGTCACGAGAACCAGTTCCGGTCCCGCCCGCCCCGCGAGTTGCAATGGCGTGGATAACACCACGAACAGAACTGCGCCCAGCGCGGCGGCAAAACTCAACAGGACGAGGTCGCGGCTCGATTCGGCTCGCGTCGCTTTACCCTCGGACACGCTCGCCCACAGAGCGAAGCTTCCGGCAAGGTAACCCAGCGAGACGCTGCTCGGCACACTATGGGCGATATCCTGCAACGTCCCGAGTGCCGCCGCGATGCCGTACGCCGTCACGAGCCGCAAGCCTTTGATGCGGCGGTGCGTGCCGGGATCGATCCGGTCCAGCCATTGGCCAAGTGCCGCTACCGGACGCAGCGTGGCCTGCCGGCGTTGTGCGCCTTGATCAGGGGAGCGTTGCGGGTTGTCATTCATAGGGTTATCCGTCGTCTCCTCCGGGGAACATTAGCCCGCTGATCTGTTTGAGGCTCGGCGCAAAGTCTGCGGGACGCGGGATATGACTAGGATAATCCAGGCAACTCAGGTCAACCGATAAATATAAAGGCTAACAACGCGTATTAACGATCGGTCCGTCCACTGTCACGAAGCGCTGTTCAACTCATACTTCATAATGTTGCCGTGCCGTCCATGAATGTCGCGTTCGACGCTATATACGTCTCCCTCGATCGTCGCACTCTGGGCGAGCACCTGCTCGATTGCTGAACGGTCCTCGGCATCCAGCGTGACCGACATGACCTTCAGATGCTCCGGCAGATGATCGCCGCGGCGCACGCCCACGATCGTGCCCGCCACCTGCTCCTGATCGAGTACCCAGCGCGTCGCGATGGTCGCAATCGAGACGTTGTGTTTAGCCGCGATACGGTCCAGCGCTTGCAGCAGCGCCTGGAAAATATCCCACCCGCCGAAATCGTCAATGATCAGTTTGTATTTGATGAGCGAGCGGTTTGCGATGTCTTGTCCCGGTTCCGCAGCACCGAGCCACCGTCCGGAAAGGAAGCCGCCCGCCACCGTGCCATAGCAGAACAGGTGAATGCCATGCTCGCGAGCGTAAGCGCCCAGTTGGCGCGCCGGACGCCGGTCCAGCAGGGAGTACTGCACCTGCATGCTCGTCAGTTCGATGCCCGACTCCACCAGCTCCATGGTGCGTTGGGTATCGAAGTTCGTCCCGCTTAGCCGGTCGATCTTGCCGGCTTGCTGCAGTTCACGCAGCCAGTGCGCGACTTCGAGGTAACGCGCCACGGAATAGTCCCACCAGTGAAACTGGACCAGATCGAGCCGTTCGACGCGCAAGCGCGATAGAGACCGGTCGATAGTTTGCTCGACGAGCCTGCGGTCGATCGTCTGCAGCAGAGACAGATCGGGTACGAACTTCGTATGGATCTTCAACTGGTCGAGGCTGTCGGCGCCACGCCGTTGCCGGTAGTCGTCGCGGAACTCGCCAATCATTTCTTCGACACCGGTGTAGATGTCTGCACAGTCGAATGCGGTAATGCCTGCGTCGTAATAGGCGCCCATGTCGGCAATCGCGGCGGCGCGGTCCACGCTGCCATGGTCACCGGCGAGTTGCCAACCCCCTTTGAGAATACGTGAGATCGAGTAGCCTGGCGCCAGCTCGATGCGCTGCATCTGTGTCATTCAGAGTCCTTATCAATCAGTTTGACCGCTGTCGTATCCACGTGCCGGAACGTGCGTTTGCCGAGCCGCGAAATGCGAAAGCGCGACGGGCAATTGGGATCGGGACAGGCTACTTCGGCATCGGTCGACATCCAGTCATGCGGGTCGGTGGCGCGTTGCTTGGCCGGCAGCAGCGGCAGCAGTGCCGCAAGCGAATAAATGGAAAATGCTTGCCCCGGCGGCAGGTGCAGCATTTCCCCATGCAGTTCAAAGTAGTCGCCGACGCGCGCGCCGCAATAGAGTTTCGCCCCTTCAGGGGCAACGACTTCGACACGCAGATCGTAGAGTTCGAACGAGGGCAGACCCGCGCGCTCGTCAGGAGTGTGAGAGGTCATGGCTCAAGGGTTCGGTGGTGTGACCGAGAGAATGATTTCGGTGGGAGTGGTGGATCCGTTGCGATACCGGTGCGGCAGCCGTGAGTCGAACGAAATGCTTTCGCCGGCCGCCACCTGGTACTCGATGCCGTCGATCTGCGCGATGAGCTCGCCCGCGATGACGTAGACGCATTCCGAGGACGGATGGCCGCGCGGCTCATCCGCGGAGATTTCGCCTGGTTGCAGCACGGCGCGCAGCACTTCGAGCTGTCCGTTGCCGGCAGTCAGGCGCTCGTAGCCGACCCGACCCTTGGGGGCAATCAGCCTCGAGCGGTTACCCGGGCGGCTGATCCACACAGCGGGGGCAACTGTTTGAGCGAACAGCGAGGCGACCGATTCTCCAAATACCCCGGCCAGACGTCGCATCGTTTCGAGGCTTGGATCAGTCACCGACCGCTCGATCTGGCTGAGCAGGGTGGGTGAGACATCCGCGAGACTCGCCAGCTGACGCAGCGACATGCCGCGCGCGGTCCGCAATTCCTTGAGCCGTTCACCAATCAATTTGAGGCCTCACGTCGTGCAACTGAGTCGTACATTAGTGTGGAGTATAGGTGCACAAAATTGGATCGTCAATTTCCTCGACGCCGTTTGCGGCCGCCCTCACAAAAAATCTGAATTCTCTATAAATTTGCATTTAACCAGGGGTTTACCTGATCCGTTTGGACGAGAAATTGTTTTTGACTCACTTGAAATGTTGTGCACTGTGGATGCACACTTTGCCTGCGGCAGTGCAGTGTAACTTTACGTGGAGCATCGGTCATGGCACAAGGTCCCGGGACGGGCGGCTCGCCCCGTCATACGTATCGATGGTTATTGGCGGTTCCTTTCGTATGGCAGGCAGGGCTTGCGCCTGTCGTCAACGGGGTGATGTGGGCGCCATTCGGGTTGCCCTTTCCCATGCTGTGGCAACTGTCGGGAATCGTGCTAACGAGCGTGCTGATCGCGATTGTGTTCCGGCTCGATCGTGCCCATGGCGTCGAACTTGAGGAAGCGGCGTTCATTGCGGCGACGTCGGGTTCAGCGGGAGAGCCACGATGAAGCTCGCCATCGTTGTGGTGATTCTGCTTGCCACGCTCACCGGTGCGGTGGGCTATGGCCGTCGCACCCGGAAAGGGCATACGTTGTCGGACTGGGCGGTGGGCGGCCGCAGTCTGGGCGCGATCATCTTCTGGTTCATGAACGCAGGGGAGGTGTACACGACATTTGCTGTGCTCGGCATCTCCGGCTATGCATGGGCGCTAGGCGCGCCTGCGTATCTTGCCTTCTGTTCGGTGTCGATGAGCTATGCCATTGGCTACTGGCTGATGCCGAAGATCTGGCGCGCCGGACGCATCCGGCAACTCGTTACCCAGGCCGACTTCTTCGCTGCCCGCTACGACGCTACCTGGCTCGGCGTCCTGACGGGCGTGATCGGCATCGCTTCGCTGATCGTCTATGTGCAAATCCAGTTGGTCAGCCTGGGACTGATCGTCCAGTTGACGCTGGATGACCTGATCTCCACCCAGACGGCCACGCTGATTGCCGGGCTGTTGATGATCACGTTCGTGTTCGTCGCGGGGATACGCTCCGCAGCATTCGCGGCCGGCGTCAAGGACGTGTTGATGATCGTGGTGGTCGTGCTGTTGAGCGCGACGGTAGCGGGTAAGGTCGGTGCCGCATCGATGCTGGATATCTTTCGGATGGCTGAGGTTCAGCATCCAGGTATTGGCAGATTCCCCGGTCTGGATCCTACGTCACCCACTACGGCGATCTGGTTGATGACATCGTCGATCAACATCGCACTCGGCAACTGGGTCTTTCCTCATCTGTTCCAGATGTCGTACACAGCGCAAAGCGCTACCGCCATCCGCCGCAACGCGATCTGGCAACCGCTTTATTCGCTCGCCTACTTCTTCATTATTCTGCTTGGCTTCGCTGCGTTGCTGGCCGGCACGCATCCGCCTGGCAACAACCTTAACGCGGCCTTGCTGCAGTTCATCTCGCAGCGCTATTCCGCGCCCATCGTGGGCCTCGTGGCCGGCACCGGATTCCTGCTGGCACTCGCGCCTGGCGCGCTGCTTCTGCTAACCGCGGGATCGATCTTCAGCCGCAACGTGGTCGCGCCGATCCTGCCGGGTCTTAAGGACGCCACGTTCCTGGTGATTTCCCGCGGCGCGCTCACGGTATTTGCTGCGATCGCCGTGTGGTTGTCGATCAGCCAGAAAGGCTCGCTCGTCAAGATTTTGCTCGACGCGTATTCGGCAATCGGGATGCTTGCGCCCGGTGTCTTCCTTGGTTTCATTTGGAAGAGGACCACTGCGACAGGTGTACTTGCGGGTCTCGTGGCCGGCTTTATTGCGCTGCTTGCACCGTTTGCGGCGCACTACTGGGATGCCGTCGCCCCCCAATGCGAACCTGGTCTGATCGCGATGGCGATCAATGCAGCGATGGTTGTGCTCGTCAGTCTGGCCACGCCGTTGCCTGGGCGGCATGCGGTGTCGCTCGGCGTTGCGCTTGAGCGTGCTGCGAGCGAGCAATCGACCGTCTGAATAAGCCTCTTCGAACGACAGCCCCTTTACCTGGAGATCCTGATGAAAAAGAGCAGTATCTGTCTTGCCGTGCTGATGGCGCTACCGGCGCTGGCCTCGGCCCAGAGCAGCGTGACGCTGTACGGGCTGGTCGATTCGGGCCTGACGTTCGTCAACAATACCGGCAAGGGGCACGTCGTCGAGGCAGACACCTGCGGTCCACCGAGTTGCAACCTCTGGGGGCTGAAGGGCAAGGAAGACCTGGGCGGCGGCACATCTGCGATCTTCACGCTCGAGAACGGCTTTAACATCCAGAACGGCAAACTCGGACAGGGCGGCACGGAATTCGGGCGGCAGGCTTTCGTGGGGCTCGCCAACGATCAATGGGGCACGGTGACGCTAGGGCGTCAGTACGATCCGCCGTCGTTGACGGTCGGCTACTTTCCGTCCAGCAATAATTTCGCCACCGGCTACGGGTCGCACTTCGGCGATCTCGACAACCTGAACCAGTCGATCCGCTTCAACAACGCCGTCAAGTACGTGAGCCCGACATGGGGTGGCTTGCATGTGGAAGGAATGTTCAGCCTGGGCGGCGTAGCAGGTAATTTCTCGACGAATCGCGTCTGGTCGTTGGCCGCCGCGTATAACCGCGGACCGTTCGCGGTTGCCGCGGGCTATCTGGACATTCAGAATCCTGCGACGAACGCGGGCGGTACCGGCGGCGTGTACGCATCCAATGGCAACTATGTGGGCTCATTGAACGATTACGTCGGATTGCAGGACGCCAGTTCGATGAAGGTGCTCACGATTGGCGGTTCGTACTCGATCGGCCAGGCAACGCTGGCATTGAACTACTCGCACACCGACCTGGAAAACAGCCAGTACTTCGTCATCAACGGATTTGCGGGTGCGGGAGGCGGCAACGACTTCAAGATGGATGCCTACGAAGCCAGCGCGACCTACAGAGTCACGCCTGCATTGCTGTTAGGCGCGGCCTACATCTTCAACGCGGGGAAGGCCGACTACCAGAACCTGAAGCCGGACTTCCAGCAGGTGAACCTTGGTGTGACGTACGCGCTTTCGAAGCGCACCAGCCTCTATGCCATTGCGATTGTTCAGAAGGCAGGCGGCGATGGCATAGCTCCTGTGTTCGATGCCGATGGTGCAGTAGTAGGGCGTACAGCAATTGCTGAAATTCCTGGCGCCGGCTATGACTCCAGCACCTCCAGGCAACTGCTGATGTCGGTGGGGATGTACCACGCGTTTTAAGCTATGCAAGCAGCAAACCCATCAGGGGGTATCAAGCATTCACTCCCTGGTGGATTTCAGCTCCGGTTGTCTCGTCAGTCATGTCCAGACGATCATTCCGTACTGCGACATATTTCCTGCCGTTCACCTGCCTGAGCCCGCTCAGCCACCCGGCGTTTGAACGTCAGTCGAAGTGTGCTGCGACCCGCAGTCCCGGGCGTATTTCTCATTCAGGCGAGCTCGCATCACAGGAATGCCCGGGGAGTAGTTGCCTGTCCCAGGCCAATACCCTACTGACTCGAGCTCAGCCAGTTCACGCGACAGATCGGCCCTGGTCACCTGTCCATGCGCCGGTCTGAAAGGATAGCTGCTGCATTGTTCCGGCGTAAGCTGGGTGCCCGCCATGGCACATGCGCTGGCGGCCATTAGCGTAATCGGAATTGCTAATCTGAAAGGATGGATCATGATGAAGCGTCTCCACTTTTATGTATCCCAGCATTTGCGCGGATAGCGCAAGCCGGCATGCTTCGTAGGGGGTTCTATTTCTATAGCGTGTAATTAGTAGACCACCAGTCAGCACGCACTACCACTCCGCTGAGCGCAAAACTGTTTTCTTGCCTTTACAACAGTCTTGGGATCGCGAGGAGCTGAGTTTGTGGCCACAACGCAGCAGCTGAGGCACCCGCTTCACGCCTCCCGTTGCCCCGCTTGCCGACGTAGCGCCGCAACGAACGCATCAACCTTCCATGACTCCCTTAGTGCCCGCGCGAACAACATTTGCTGGCTCTCCGGCGCGAGACCGCCTATCGGTGGATCACTATCCAGATTGGTAGGAAACGGATACCCCTCAGCACTTGACGCAATGACCGCGTCGGCTTCAGCTGCGCTCAACCTGTGGGTCATGACTTGATCGAGCAGAACGGGATACAGCACCTCACACATTCTCGTGCGATCCAGCGATTCCATTGCACGCCCATAAGCCGACGAAATCTGCAAAAGATTCGCCATACGTTGAACGCTTGCCGTGCGGTTCGCCCCCGCTGCGTGAAAAAGCGCAGGACTAAAGAAGATCACATCGCCTTTCTCGAGAGGCAACTGGACGTAGTTCGCCTCGAAGTACTCACGAAAGTCCGGACGCCGCCACGCAAGATAGCCTGGCGCGTAGCGCTGCGAGAACGGCAGCAGCTTGGTGGGTCCGCTTTCCACCGGCATATCGCTGTGTGCGACCGCACCTTGCAGTGTCAGGAAGGGCGACATCGTATGCACGTGTGCCGGATAGCGTTCGGCCTCCGCTACGGTCTGGAACCCCAGGTGGTAGTCGCGATGCGCCTGTTGCGCGTCGCCGCCGGGACGCACGACGTTCACCTGCGACGTCACCTGAAAGCAGGGGCCCAGCCATGCTTGCGCCGCGGCAACCAGCACGGGGTTAGCGTAGTAACGGGCAAACGCGGACGGGGCGCGCATGCAAAGCTTTTGCTGCGCGTTCCATATTCTGTCGTTGGCTCCTGCCTTGGCAAAATGATCGGCTGCCGCGCTGCCTGCTTCCCGCTCGTCCCGGATGATCGCATCGAAGACCGCCGTTGCATCGTCGATCGGCGTGGTGTCGGGAAACGCGCGCTTCAATACAAGCACGCCTGCGCCATGTTCCAGAACGTCCGCCCACTCGAGTTGCAGCTCCGTGCGCCGTGTCGCATCCTCAAGCATCCCGCTTAACCGGTTGCAATCGTAGAACGGCACGTTCTCACGCGTTTCGTCTGCATATTCGGCTCGAACGGCATCGCGACCATCGTGCAATACGGTAAGAAAGTCGCGAAGCGAACAATCCTGTTCGCGGTACGGTTTCCTGCGCCCGGCATCCGGGCGTGAGCGTTGCGTGTCCATGTCTGTCTCCGATCCCATGAAAGTGCACTCTCATGTGAGGGTTGCTAATTGGTTTCCCTAACGATACTGCCGTTGCACTGGTCTGCGGTACCATAAACACATCAAAAACACCTCAAGTGGAATCCATGGCCCGTCGCTTTCTGATGAAGGAAATTGCGCTGCAGGCTGGCGTTGGCCTTGCCACGGTCGACCGCGTGCTGAATGGCCGTCCAAACGTGCACGAGCGCAGCCGTCAGCGGGTTCAACACGCGATCAAGGAACTGGAGCGGCAGCAGTTTCAATTGGCAGTCACCGGGAGAAAGCTTGTCGTCGACGTCCTGGTGGAAGCGCCGAGCCGGTTCTGCGACGAAATACGCGAAGCATTCGAATCGGAGCTTCCCACTCTACGCCCAGCCGTATTCAGGCCACGCTTCACGATGCAGGACACCATGACGACCGCGCAGGTGGTGGACGCACTGGAGGCGACGGGCCGCAGAGGCACACATGGTGTGCTGCTCAAGGCGCGTGACGTTCCGGAGGTGACGGACGCAATTGCCGCACTGCGTCAACGCGGCATTCCGGTCGTGACGATTTTCACCGATATACCGCGATCGGCTCGGATTGCATACGCGGGTCTGGATAACCGGATGGCGGGTGCGACCGCCGCCTTTCTGATCGGTCAGTGGCTTGCGCAGTCACACGGAAACGTTCTTGTGGCGATGAGCGACGACAGCTTCCGGGGCGAGGAAGATCGTAAGCTCAGCTTTCGCGATGAACTGCGCGCGCGCTATCCGAAACTGGCCCTGGTAGACGCCAGTGGCGGCCATGGGCTCGACGCCCTGACCGAGGAGCGCGTGCGAAAAGCCGTCGGCAGAAAAAAGACCATCGCAGCGGTGTACTCGATGGGCGGTGGCAATGTTGCGATACTCCGCGCCCTGCATGGCATGGGAAAAGCGCCACAGTGCTTCATTGCGCATGATCTCGACAGGGACAACATTCGACTGTTGCGCGATGGAAGCATTAGCGCGGTTTTGCATCATGACCTGCGTCTGGATCTGCGCAACGCGTGCCACCAGATCATGCATTTCCACAAGCTGCTGCCGGCGTCGGCTATTGGCGATTCATCGTCCGTGGTCGTGGTGACTCCGGCAAACATCCCACAGTACATTAGTCGCCGTTTCGGCAATGCACCGCAGGAATCCGCTAATGACCACTGGAGATGACGGGTCTATGTGCGCGGAACACCAGCAGAGCCGCGACTTCAGGACGAGCCACTTTCGCGTTGTCTGTCCTTTGCCTGCGCCGTCTTCTCCAGGTCCTGGGGTGTGAGCTTTCGGCCGGATACACCCAACCACAGGCGCGCCTTTTTGAGCACGTCTTTGACCCGGTCTTCCTTGACGTGCAGCTTGTCCTGGATGGTTTTGTTCAGCATGCCCTGAAGCTTCAACAGCACAATCTGCAGTTCATCGCGCTCAAGCGGAGCAAGCGTGGCCGATATGTCGCTCGATACTTCTCTTTTCGGTTGTGTCCGGCATTGCCATTGATAGAGCACACCCGGTACACTGTATTTCGCGGCTTCGGCGTCGTCGCTATTGAAGGGCTCCGCAAACGCGCCACGTCTGAACCGGTAAATGGTGATCCACGCAAGGCCATACGAGCTATGGATGCCCGTCAGCATGAGGTGCTCGATATCGTATTTCTCAAGATAGTCGGCGATCGGGTGGTCCGCCTTGAGTTCGCGATAGTCGCGGATCGAAACTACCTGGACCGTGTGCGGAAGCGCCGCGAATACCTGTGCAACGACATCGGCCGATGACACATTGGGATATTCTTCGACGAATTCAGGTGGGAGATTAACCAGTTGAGTTTGACTAATGCTGACGGAGCCGTCTTCGTTGGAGGTACCGGTTCCGATCAGGAGCGCATCGAACCCGATTGACTGGCGCAGCGTCTGGGCAACCTCGATCATGAATTCGTCTCCTTGATAGACTTGCCAACAACAAAAAAATAAATCCTGCAACACCTCAAACGAGGAATGGACAGCTACGCAAAGACGGGAGAAATTAAACTGTCGCAAGACCCGCTTCCCATGCTTCAACCGAAACGAATGTTTTAAAAACGCGTTCGACGGGCGTACGAGCTGCAGCTCAGTATCGGTTAAATCGTGGCACACCGATCATTATAAGAGGCAGAAAAGTGAGTGCATATTCGGCTGATGAAGCGATTGCCGCACTCTATGCGGCTGCAGTCGCGCCCGATCAATGGGACACGGCCCTGGAGGCATTGAAGCGTCTCGCCGATGCGCGCGCGGCAAACTGCTTCGTGCATGACGCGCTGACCGGCAGTTTCGTCGAATACCGGTTCAGCGGATACGGTGCGAACTGGGCCCGCGATTATGCAGGCCACTATCACAATCTCGATCTCGCGCGCCACGTGCTGTTGCGTGAGCCCGCCGGACGCATGCATGCGATGCATCGCCATGTATCCGAGAGCATGGTGCAGAAAAGCGAGTACTACCAGGGTTTCTATATTCCCGAGGGACTGCGCTATTCGTGCGGCGGCACGCTGTTCGACGGCAACCGGCGTTTGATCCTGGCGGTGCATCGCCCGGTCGGCCATCGCCCTTACGAAGAGCATACCGTGGCTGAGCTTCAGCGCGTGCTCGATCATCTTCCGCACGTGTTTCGGGTGCGTGAGCTGGCCGCGCGAAGCCTCGTCGGTGCATCGATGTCTTGCGCGGCACTCGACGTGCTGCCGCGCGCAGTCATTATCGTCGACGAGTACGCGACGATTCGCTATAGCAATCGCGTTGCCAGCGCGCTGCTCGATCGCGCGCAAGATGTGCTCGTGAGGTCTGGACGTTTGACGTTGTCCGATCCGCATCTTGCGCGTCAACTGGTTCAACGCGTGAAACAAATCTGTCGGCCCACGCCGGCAATCGATTCGGTGCCAATTTATACGGTCGATTCGAACGGGCGTCCTTCGGTCGAGCTTCATATCGTGCCGCTCAACCCTTCCCTGGCGGCCAGTGTGACTTCGGCAGATCCGATGGCGATGGTCCTGCTGCGCTGCCCTTTTCAGCGCGCGAACTGGTCCGGTGCGAGTACCCGTCCTTATTCGCTCTCGCACGCCGAGATTGCCGTAGCCGCCGCAATGGCGGAAGGATTGACCCCCGCCGAATGCGCTTCGCGCAGTGGCGTGAAAGTCAGCACCGTGCGAAGCCAGATCAAATCGATCATGGCTAAGACCGGCACGCGTCGCATGTCGGAAATCGCCACACTGTTCGCGGGCATCGATCTCCCGCAGGCCGATTAGGCATCCTGCCATACCCGCCGTTCGAACAAGCTGATTCCCACTCGTATCCCCAATTTTGGGGATGTCCCCACCCCGACCAATCGATAGTCTTTCATTGCACGCAGACCAGCGCAGACGTCGGCAGACGCCTGACGCAGACGTGCCCGGGTACCAGGGGATTATCAAACACACCAAGAGGGGAATCAGATGAACATGATGCAGCGCAAAAAACTGTCTGTCGCATTTGGCCTGGTCGCGGCGTTGACCGCGTGCGGCGGCGGGCATTCAGGGTCCAGTTCCGGTTCGAGCACTACGCCCACGCTGAGCGCGGATCAAACCACTTTTCAAAGCTTCGAGCTCACGCCGAATCAGGCGTATCGAACCGACTGGGATTTGCCTGCCTCGGGCGCAACAGTTAGCGGAACGAGCTATTTCGACGACAGCTACGGGTCTCTGGCTGCGTCGCCGAGCGCCGGCACGCAGAAGGTGACCAACTCCGCGCTCGCGTCGATCGCCAACACCTTGCCGATTCCGGCTGCCGCATCGCTTCCCGAACGGTATCTGATCAATGGCAGCATCCTGATTGGTTCCGGCCCAGCCTACATCACGAACATCAGCTTTCAGGGAACCGGCGTCAGGGCCGACACGCTTGCCGTGGACGGTGCCACAACGGTCAACAGCACCTTGCGCAGCAATATCTCGGTCGTGCCGCTGAGCGGTACCGTGGCCTCCGCCCCGACCGATCTGGTGCAATGGTTCAACTTTCTGTACTTCAACACTGCACTGCTGAACACGACCACGACGTGGACCGCGGGCGCGGCGTACATGAAGTACACAGAGACCCAGATCGGCGACACGTACACAGTGGAAGACTATACGGGTTCGACAACCGGAAACACGCCCGTACCTGTTGCGACCGGCACGACCATCGCCGCGCTGATGACGGCAGGCGGTATCAAGTCCGGCTCCGACGACACGACCTACACACTGAGCAATGGCGCAGTGTCGACCATCAACGGCGTCACCACCTACGTCGCCAGCGCGGTGCGTCCTAACCGGACCACCCCGACGTATCACACCTATTACGACCTCAACGGCAACGTCTACTCTGGCAACCTCGTCAAGGACGGCACGGTTCTGGGCGGCAACGAGTATCCGGTTGCGGCAGCGGGCACCACGCAGGGTTTCACGCTCAACTATTCGCAGAACATCCAGATACGTCTGAATGCTGCAGCAATTACAAGCCTGAAAGCGGCGGTGACTTTTTAGCTCGATGTGATTGATGGACTGATACGGGGGCCGGCAGCGGCGGGGAGCTTGTGTGGCTTGTTTCAGGGTGCCGAGCCGGCGGCGGCCCTGCCACGCAACCAGTTCATCGCAGTGAACAACAACGTTGCAAACACAATCAACACCGTCGCCACCGCAAGAATCGAAGGATCGATCTGGTCGCGGATGCCGCTCCACATCTGACGCGGCACGGTGCGCTGCTCAGGGCCGCCAATGAAGAGAATAACGATCACCTCGTCGAACGACGTGGCGAACGCGAACACGCTGCCCGTCGCCACAGCCGGTGCGATCAGCGGCAGCGTGACGCGGCGGAAGGTGGTCCACGGCCGCGCGCCGAGACCGGAGGCGGCGCGCAGCAGGCTCTGGTCGAACGACAGCAGCGAGGCGGTCACCGTAATCACGACAAACGGCGTGCCAAGTGCTGCATGCGCGAGCACTACGCCCATGTACGAGTTCACGAGTCCGAGCGGCGCGAAGATCAGGTAGAAGCCGGCGGCGACCACCACGATCGGGATGATCATCGGCGAAATCAGCAGCGGCATGATGATCGTGCGAAATGGGAATACCGGACGGCTCAGCCCGAGCGCGGCGAGTGTCCCGAGGCAGGTTGCAATCAATGTCGCGACCGCGCCGATGCCGATGCTATTCGCGAACGCAAGCTGCCAGTCGTGCGAGCCGAACGCTTGCGCGTACCAGCGCAGCGAAATGCCTTCCATCGGATAGGAAAAGAACGAGCCCGAGTTGAACGACAACGGCACGATCGCGAGAATCGGCGCGACGAGAAACAGGAAGATCAACGCGCAATGCACGCGCAGCCCTGCGCCCGCGATACGCTCGGACAGCGTTTGGTGACGTTGAGGTTGCATGCTGGTCTCTCCGCTAGCCGAAGCGCAGCCGGTCGATACCGACAAGCCGGTTGAAGACGAAATAGAAGAGGGCCGTGAAGACCACCAGATAGCACGACAGAGCGCCCGCGAGTCCCCAGTTGAGCTGCTCGTTGGTCTGCGATGCGATCAGCTGGCTGATCATCTCGTCCCCCGCGCCGCCCAGTAACGCAGGCGTGATGTAGTAGCCGAGCGCAAGCACGAAGACGAGGAAGCAGCCGGCGCCGACGCCTGGCAGCGTCTGCGGAATATAGACGCGGATGAACGCCGTGACCGGATGCGCCCCCAGCGATTGCGCGGCCCGTACGTACACCGGCGAGACGCCTTTCATCACCGAATAGATCGCGAGGATCATGTACGGCAGCAGAATGTGCGTCATGCCGATCAGCACACCGGTGCGATTGAAGACCAGCGGCACTGGATGGTGGACGATGCCGAAGCGCATCAACGCTGTGTTGATGACGCCGCCCGGCTGCAGCAGGACGTACCACGCGGTCGTGCGCACCAGCAGCGATGTCCAGAACGGCACGATGACGAACAGCATGAGCCGGTTACCCTGTTTCGGCGGTAGCGTGGCGAGCAGGTAGGCGACCGGGTAGCCGAGCAGCAGACACAACAGCGTGACGGTCGCGCTGATCTGGATGGTGCGCACGAAGGCGGCGCGATAGACGGCGCTGTCCGCGGGCACCGGTGTCACGGAACCGTCCGGCGCGATCTGTGCATCGATCGCGTTGAGAAGGTAGTCCGGCGTCGGCGACGTGGCGGCGCGTTTTAGCAGGCGCCATGTTTCGTTCTCGCCCCAGCGCGGGTCCATCTGGATCAGCGCAGGCTTCCACGCGTCGGGTGTCTGCGAGCGCGTTTCGCGCGCCGTCTTCATCAGCAGGCTGCGGAACTCCGGCTGATAGAAATTCATTCGGCGTGCGATGTTACCGAGTTCGCCGGCTTCGGCCGATTGCCGCAAGCCTTGCCCGAGTGCGGCAAAAACCGGTTCGCCAGGCACGCCGTTGCCATCCCACGCCCGTAGCGCCACCGTCAGTTGCGGCATGCTCCCGCGCACTTCGGGATTCTGCACACTGCGCGCCAGCAGACTGGCGATGGGCGCGATAAACGTGGCGAGCAGGAACACGAGCAACGGCAACGCCAGCAGTAACGCCTGCAAGGCGGCCTTGCGACGGGCGCGCTGCCAGGCGTGACGGACGCCGCCGGGGTTGCCGGCGCCGATCGTTGCTGTGGGCTGCATTGGCGTGTTCATCGTCTCGCCCGTTCTCGTTACTGCGTGAGCCACACCTGGAAGCGCTTGCTGATCGCATCCGCGTTGTCGGCCCAGAACGTCGCATCGATCTGCAGCGGACGCTTGAAGTTGGCCGGCGCAGTCGGTAGATCGGCGAGGCGTGCCTTGTCGATCAGCGGAATCGCTTCCTTGCGCGGCGGCGCATACGCGATGTACTTCGAGAGGTCCGCATAGGCCTGCGGAGTCGATGCCGAGACGATGAACTTCTCCGCGTCGGCCGCATGCTTCGCGCCCATCGGAATGCCCCACCATTCATAGTCGTAGACCTGCGCATCCCAGACGACCTTGAAGGGCTTGCCATCCTTGTGCGTGGCATCGTCGATACGGCCGTTATAAGCCTGCGTCATCACGACCGCGCCGTCCGCGAGCAGCTGCGGCGCCTGCGCACCCGCGTCCCACCAGACGATGCTCGACTTGATCGTGTCGAGCTTCTTGAATGCGCGGTCGACGCCTGCGGGCGTGCCGAGCACCTTATAGACGTCCTTCGGCGCAACGCCATCGGCGATCAGCGCCCATTCCATCGCCACCTTCGGCGATTTGCGCATGCCGCGCTTGCCCGGATATTTCTTCAGATCGAAGAAATCGTTGATGGAGGTGGGCGGCGTCTTCAGCTTTGTCGTGTCGTACGCATACACGGTCGACCACACCATCGCCGAGACGGCGCAATCGCTGATCGAGCCAGGCAGAAAGTCAGCGGTATTGCCGAGCTGCTTGCGGTCGAACTTCTGCAGCAGACCTTCGTCGCATGCCGTGATGGCGTCGTTGGTTTCGAGGTCGATCAGATCCCACGTGGGGTTCTTCGCCTGTTCCATCGCGGACAGTTTCGCGAGGCCGCCGTCGTACGATTCCGTCGAAAAGCCGATCCCGGTCTTTGCGGTGAACGGCTCGAACCAGGCTTGTTTTGCTGCCGATTCGTAAGCGCCGCCGAACGTGACGACGGACAACGTGTCGGCGGCGTGCGCCATCGAAGACAGGACAGAGAGGACCGTGACGGCGGTAAAAATAGCGCCGTGCCGGATGGGAGAGCGAGTAGCGTGCATTTTAGTTAACTCCTGCGATGAGTGGCGATGCGGACGATGAAGGCGAAACCTGGGTGGGGCCGTCGGCGGTAACCGCGACGCGCGGCGAAACGGCGGCCAGTACCTTGCAGTCGTCGCGTCGCCACGTCACGGCCACGGTATGGCCAAGTGCAGGCAGATCGCGATGCTGTGTGTTGGGCACTTTCACGACGACGCTCTCGCCGTGTGCCAGTTTCAGATGCACACGGTGATGGTCGCCGCAATAGACGAGTTCCTGCACGAGCGCGTGCACGACATTCGAATCGCCTTCGCCGCGCGCGGCATCGGCCGTCGCAGCCGCCGCTGCCGCGATGTGCGCGCGCTCGGGCCGCAAGGCCAGCATCGCTTCGCCGCCGGTGCGCAGTTCGGCACCGGCACGGCCGCTGATGGTGGTGCCGTCGGCGAGCTGCAGCGTGGCCCACTCGCCCTCGCTCGCGACGACGCGGCCAGTCAAGCCGTTATTCTCGCCGACGAAGTTCGCCACAAACGCATTCGCCGCATTTTCATAGAGTTCGGTCGGCGTCGCGGCCTGCTGGATACGGCCGTCGGAAAACACGGCGACGCGGTCCGACATCGTCAGCGCTTCGTTCTGGTCGTGCGTCACGTAGACGACGGTCAGCGACAACTCGCGATGCAGGCGCATGATTTCGTATTGCATGCTTTCGCGCAGGCGTTTGTCGAGCGCACCGAGCGGCTCGTCCATCAGCACCACGCTCGGCTCGAATACCAATGCGCGTGCCAGTGCGACGCGCTGCTGCTGGCCGCCGGAAAGCTGCGCCGGCCGGCGTGCCGCGAGGTGGGGCAGCTCCACCATCTCAAGCGCGCGCGCCACGCGTGCCTTCTGTTCGTTACGACCAATCTTGCGGACCGACAGCGGAAACGCGACGTTCTGCGCGATCGTCATGTGCGGGAACAGTGCGTAGTTCTGGAACACCATGCCGATATCGCGCTGGTGCGGCGGCTTGTCGTCGAGCCGGTTGCCGTTCAGGCGAATCTCGCCGTGCGTCGGCGACTCGAATCCTGCCAGCATCATGAGTGTCGTGGTCTTGCCTGAACCGGACGGGCCGAGCAGTGAGACGAATTCGCCGCGCGCGACATCGAGATCGAGACCTTCGACGACGCTATGCACGCCGTCGTACGATTTGCTGACCCCTGCGAATGAAATGAACGATTGGCTGGACATGGTCGTGTGATCATCCGGTGCGCGGCTCACGCGCGTCATGACGAAGCGGTTCGCTGCGCGAGATAGCGCGCGAAGTCGTAGTTCGGCCGCTCGAGGTGGCTCAGGTTGCCTGGCCGCGCGAGCGGGGCATGCACGCCGCGAAACACGGCTTCGACACCGCGCCGGTCTTCCGCATTGACCTCGTCGAGCAGGGTCTTCAGCGTGGCCATGTAGTCGGCCGCTTTGGGATCGTCGATAAACTCGGGCGAGAGTCCGCCGCCAAACTGGATGTGCACCTTGCCCACACCGCGCGGCTGCAGCACGAGGTACCAGAAGTAGCCCGGCGTGAGCGTGACGAGATGCGTCGGGTAGATCGCGAGGAGCGCGGTCGTGCGGCGCCAGTGTCCCTGCAGACGCGTATTGCCGGGGTGCGCATTGCCGATCGGCAGCGACGCTTCCTTCGTAATCCAATGATAGTTGAAGGCCGCGCGTCCGGGCGGGCACTCCATCTCTTCGAGCCGTGAATGCGGGCCCACCGTGGCACGATGCAGCATGGGCAGGTGGTAGCTCTCCATGAAGTTTTCCGCGAGGATCTTCCAGTTGGTGTCCCACACGTGTTCTTCGTAGAACGTCTCGACGTAGTCGGACATGCCGTACGGCTCGATCAGTTGCGTGAGTTCTTCGAGCTGGGTTGCGACGGACGGCAGGTCAGGATCGAGCGTGACATAGATCCAGCCTTGCCAGGTTTCGCAGCGGATCGACGGCAGCCGGTAGCTTTCCTTGCAGAAGCCTGCCTGCCGCTCCATCATCGGTGCGCCGGCAAGGACGCCATCGAGCGTGTAGTTCCATGCGTGATACGGGCACACGATACGTCTGACGTTGCCGCGTCCTTCGAGCAGTACCGACATGCGATGCAGGCACACGTTCGACAGGCCGCGCAGCTCGCCCTGTTCGTTACGCAGTACCACGATGGGCTGGCCGTCGATCTGCGCGCTCAGGTAATCACCAGGATTGCTGAGCGTGCTGGCGCGTCCTACGCAAAGCCATTGCTTGTGAAAGATCTCGCGTTGTTCGAGCGCGAGAAATGCGTCAGACGTATAGACTCGCGGCGGCATGGCGCGCGCATGGTCGAACGGGCGCTCGCAGTTCGCCAGCAACTCGCGGGCGATCTCGGGTCCGGCATCCGGCGACGTTGCAAGGGCAGCCATATGGCCTCCGGTTCGGCATTGCGTTGCGATGGACACCAATCTACCAAGTCAAATTGCCAGCCAAAATATTGTTTTCGGATGTAAAAGCCAGTTTTTTCCTATGCAGGCTTCGGGCTGCCCGGCTCAGTCACTGCGATGCAGTTCGCGGATGTGCGTCTCGCAGAAGTCCGCGAATCGCTTCACTAACTGGCGTGGTTTCAGTTCGCGCGATTGTGCGATGCCAAGCGTGGTCGCCGTCACGTCGTCCTTGAACTGCTTGATGACGAAGTCCGCGCCGTCCACGGTTCGCAGCGACTTCAGCGGGAAGTTGAGGAGGCTGTAACCGAGGCCGTTTGCGACCATCCCGCGCACCACTTCCGGCTGCGACGAACGGAACGCGGGCACAGGCCGCGTTCCGACCGCGTCGAACAGTCCTGCGAAGTATTCGCGGCTGTGCGGCAGATCGAGCATCACATACGGTACGTTGAGCAGATCCGTGAGCGAGACGGCGCGTGCGCGGGCGAGCCGGTGCAGCTTCGGCAGAATCACGTAGGGCGGCAGCGAAACGAGGGGCGTGAAGGCGACCTCGTCGGTGAGGTCGAGGCTGTAGGTGAGCGCGAGATCGAGCGTGCCGTCGCGCAGGCCGTGCAGCAGGTCGTCCTGATGGGCTTCCTCGGTGCGGAAGGTGACGCCCGAGTGGCTGGCAATGAAGCGGCTGATGAGTGCCGGCATGACCGGCGGCGCGAGCGAGACCATGCAGCCGAGCGCGATTACGCCTGACATGCCGCCGTCCATCTCGCGTGCGGCGGACTGCAGCTCCTCCGCGTTCTTCAGAAGATTGCGCGCCTGTCCGAGCATGTCGCGCCCGGCCTGCGTCAGCGACAGGCCGCTCGCATGATGGCGGATGAACAGCTGTACGCCGAACGACGCTTCCAGGTCGGCAAGCGCCGTCGAGATCGACGGCTGCGAGATGTGCAGTTTCTTCGCCGCCGCGGTGAACGACAGCGCTTCCGCGGTGACCACGAAATACCGCAACTGCCGTAGCGAATAGTGCAATTGACCCACTTCCATCGCCTGCTCCTCGACGTTTTATCTGTCGCGATTGTGCGTCGAAAGAAATCCGTTTGCATAGGGAAAAGCGATGTATTGCATTTTTGAAATATGTTTTTCGGATGCTTGAGGCGGGCGTAGATTGCATTCATCGAATCCGGCGCGGCGTGCCTGCAGCGCTGCCACGGACCATGTCCGCACTCAAGCTGCCTTTCGGAAGGGAACAGCCATGACAGCTGAAAAAACGTCAATCGATACGCTTGTGGTGGGCGCCGGTCAGGCCGGGGTGGCCATGAGCGAACATCTGAGCAGGCAGGGGGTGCCGCATCTCGTGCTGGAACGCAGCCGCATTGCCGAGCGCTGGCGCACGGGACGTTGGGACTCTCTGGTGGCCAACGGCCCGGCATGGCATGACCGGTTTCCGGGTCTGGAATTCGACGATCTCGATCCCGACGCCTTTCCGTCCAAAGACCGGGTCGCGGACTATTTCGAAGCGTATGCGAGGCAATTCAATGCGCCTATCCGCACTGGCGTCGAGGTGACGAAAGTGGAGCGTAGCGCGGGCCGGCCTGGCTTCACGATTGAGACGTCGGAGGGCATTGTCGAGGCCAATCGTGTGGTGGTCGCGACCGGCGCGTTCCAGCGTCCCCTGATTCCGCCTGTTGCGCCGCACGACGAGCGGCTCACGCAGATTCATTCCGCCGACTACCGCAATCCAGGCCAGTTACCCCAGGGCGCCGTTCTGGTAGTGGGAGCCGGGTCGTCAGGGGTGCAGATTGCCGATGAACTGCAGCGCTCGGGCAGGCAGGTATATCTCTCAGTGGGGCCGCACGATCGTCCGCCGCGCGCCTATCGCAACCGCGATTACTGCTGGTGGTTAGGCGTGCTGGGCGAGTGGGACAAGGAGGTCGCGACACCGGGCAGGGAGCACGTCACCATTGCGGTGAGCGGTGCCCGTGGCGGCCATACCGTCGACTTCCGGGCGCTTGCCCAGCAAGGCATCGTACTCGCCGGTCTGACGAAATCGTTCGAGCGCGGCATCGTCGCCTTCCAGCCGGACCTTGCAGCCAACCTCGCCCGCGGTGACGAAAACTATCTGGCGCTGCTCGACACGGCCGACGCGTATATCGCTCGAAATGGCCTGGACCTTCCGGAAGAACCGGAGGCGCGCAAAATGCTCGCCGATCCCGAATGCGTGACCCATCCGCTTCTCGAGCTCGATCTCGCGGAGGCTGGCGTGACTTCCATTGTCTGGGCGACTGGCTACACGGCCGACTACAGCTGGCTGCATGTCAACGCCTTCGCCGCGAACGGAAAACCGCAACATCAACGAGGCGTGTCGTCCGAACCCGGCGTTTATTTTCTGGGTCTACCGTGGCTGTCGCGGCGTGGCTCCAGTTTCATCTGGGGTGTGTGGCACGACGCCATGCACATTGCCGACCATATCGCCACGCAGCGCGGGTATCTCTCGTATCGCGATGCGTCGCAACGTCAAACACAGGATTTTTTTCACTACGCTGAAGGCGCATGATGAACCAACCTACGCACACCCGCATCCGCATGTTCAACACGAAGGATACGTACCCCAACCAGGCGCTGGATAACGACCTCTGCCAGGCCGTGCGGGCCGGCAACACCGTTTATGTGCGCGGGCAGGTGGGCACGGATTTCGATGGCAATCTGATCGGGCTCGGCGATCCGCAAGCTCAGGCCGAGCAGGCGATGAAGAACGTCAAGCAACTGCTCGAGGAAGCGGGCAGCGACCTGTCGCATATCGTCAAGACCACCACGTACCTGATCGACCCGCGTTATCGCGAGCCGGTGTATCAGGAAGTCGGTAAATGGTTGAAGGGGGTTTATCCGATTTCCACCGGCCTCGTGGTCAGCGCCCTGGGTCAGCCTCAATGGCTGATGGAGATCGACGTAATCGCGGTGATTCCCGATAACTGGAAGCCGAATCAGGACTAAGGAGCGGCACATGACATTCTCCATCGTTGGGCGTTGTGCGGAAACGGGCCAGCTTGGGATCGCCATCAGCTCGTCCAGTATTTCGGTGGGAGCCCGATGCCCGTGGGTGCGCGCGGGCGTGGGCGCGGTAGCGACCCAGAATGTCACGCTGCCAGCTCTCGGCCCGCGGATTCTGGATCTCCTCGAAGACGAAGGGCGTCTCGACCCTTCCGCAGCGCTCGACCGTGCGCTCGCCGGCGACGGATGGAGCCAGTATCGCCAGGTGACGGTGATCGACGGCCAGGGCCGTACGGCGTTTTTCACAGGCAAGGAAGCGCTGGGCCTGCACCACGCTGTGGCGGGTGAGCAATGCGTCGCCGCCGGCAACATGCTGGCGGACGTGCAGGTCATCGAGGCGATGGTTCAGGCGTTCGAGACAACGGCCGGCCTGTTGGCCGAGCGCCTGCTGTCGTCGATGCGTGCCGCGATAGCGGCGGGTGGTGAAGCCGGACCCGTGCATTCGGCGGCGCTCAAGGTGATGGGCGACGTGATCTGGCCGATCGTCGATCTGCGGGTCGACTGGGCGGAGGTCGACCCGATCGGGCAACTGGAAGCGCTGTGGCGCGCCTATCGACCGCAAATGCAGGACTATCTGACGCGCGCGTTGAACCCGACCGCAGCGCCGAGCTACGGCGTGCCGGGCGACGAGTGAAGTGTCTGCCTGAAGCTTTCGTCCCTGCTCACCAGGGAACGACCTTTCCCTGGTAGTCCAGATAATGCAAACCGGAGCGCCCTTCGTAAGCCTCGATCGTGTTCACCAGGTTCGGGATGCTTTCTTCGATAGTCAGACGCGCGTCGGGGCCGCCCATGTCCGTCTTTACCCATCCAGGCGCCATCAATAGCAACGTTTTCGGGTCGTTCTGGTGACGCGCGGCAAAGCTGCGCATGAACATGTTGAGGGCAGCCTTGCTGCCACGGTAGACCTCGTAATGGCCGTTCGTGTTGTTGGTGAGGCTGCCTTGCCCGGACGACATGACACCGATTGTTCCGGCCGGCTGCACAAGATCCTGAAACGCCTCGATTACCCTCATTGGACTCAACGAGTTCGTCACCATGACGCGCACGAATTCCTCTGTCGAGACGTCGGCTATCGTTTCGCGATCGTCGTTTTTGACGCCAGCGTTCACGAAAAGTATATCCAGCCGTCGATCCTTGAGGCGATCGTGTAACGCGGCGACCTGATCGGGGATCGTGATATCGACGGCTTCAACTTCCAGTGTACCCTGAGTGCTTTGCGCGAGTCGGTGCAGGCGTTGTATTGAGCCCTCCCTCCCGGTGGCAATCACTTGCCAGCCACGCTTGAGGTATTCCTCGACCATTGCGAATCCGAGGCCGCGGGATGCACCGATGAGAAGGACGGTTTTCTGCGCAGAGGTGTCTTGCATTGGTAACTCCTATGAGCGAGACCCGATACAACATGCTTTGAGGTGCCACGTGTTTGGGTCATAAGTCGGTACAGCGAATATATCGATCCACAAGACATGGCGGAAGGCGCAGCCGTTGCACTTATAACCTGCATCAAACGCCATGTCTGAACGGCGCGTGCTAGGATCAGGCATGCCAGAAGCCGACCTGAATTTGCTCATTGCGCTCGACGCATTGCTTGCCGATGGCAGCGTGGCCGGTGCTGCGCGTCGGCTGGGATTGAGCGCTTCGGCAATGAGCCGAACCCTGACCCGGCTTCGAGAGGCGACCGGTGACCCGCTGCTGGTTCGGGCCGGGCGCCAGATGGTTTTGACACCCCATGCAGAGGCACTGCGTCAACGCACACAGAATGCGGTTCACGAGGCACGTGCTGTACTGGGTCCCGCAATGACGGAGCTTGATTTCTCGACGTTGCAGCGCACCTTTACCATTCGTTCCAACGATGGTTTCGTCGAAGCCTTTGGTGCTTCGCTGATCGCCGCGGCGACAGCGGTTGCGCCGCGTGTGTGTTTGCGTTTTGCACCCAAGCTTGAGAAGACGGCAGCGTACTTGCGAGACGGTTCGGCAGATCTCGAGATCGGTGTGTTGAGCGAAATGGGACCGGAAGTCCGCGTGCAGGCATTGTTCCGCGACCGCTTTATAGGCGTTGTCAGGCAAGGCCATCCGCTCGCGATGGAGCCTGAGGTGACGACGCAACGGTACACCGCCTTCGGCCATGTCGTCGCCTCCCGTCACGGCCGCACCATCGGACCGGTTGATGAGGCGCTGGCCGCTTTAGGACTGGAACGAACGATTGTCGCCGTCGTTCCGAGTTTTCCCGCTGCGCTCGCGGTGGCGCGAGCCTCCGACCTGGTCGCGCTGGTGCCTGCTTCCGTTCTGGACAATCAGTCCGCACAGCAGGAATTGCCCGCATCCGCCGGCACTCACGCCTTTGAGCTTCCCGTGACAACCGGCGAGATTACCGTGTCGCAGATGTGGCACCCGCGCCTGGAGGTGGATCCTGTTCACCGCTGGCTCCGTCAACTGACGCTAACGGTGTGTCGGGAACGGCTGGGTCAGTGAAACGGGAGCCTCGCGTCCACGCGAGGCTCCATTCATTGCGTGGGTCGCTCTGTGCAACAGCCGCTTGGCGATCGATCAGGACGCTATGCCGGATCCTTAAACACGCTGTTCAACCATCCACCTGAGGGCTCCTTCGACAAGCTGTCGAAGCGACCCTCCGCAAGCGACTGAACGCTGGCCACGAGGCCGCCCCACGCCGCACGGGCTAATGCACCGCCGACACTCACACGCCGTACGCCGAGCTTCGCCAGTTCGTCGAGCGTGAACGCAGAGGGGCCGCCGATCAGCAGATTGACCGGCTTCGGCCTGACCGCGGCGACCACCGCTTCGATCTGCTCGCGCGTCTGGATGCCGGGCGCGTACAGACAATCGGCCCCGGCTTGCGCATACGCGCGCAAACGCGTAATCACGTCTTCGAGATCGGGCACGCCGGCAACGAAATTCTCCGCACGTCCGACGAGCAGCGTATCGCCGCCTGTCTCGTCGATCGCGCGTCGTGCTGCAGCGAGCCGTTCCACGGCCACGGTGACCGGAAGTAACGGCGACTTCGCATCGCCCGTCGAGTCCTCGACAGACAGGCCGGCGACGCCCGCGTCCACCGCCATCCGGACGCTTTGCGCCACTTCGGCGGGATTGCTGCCAAAGCCGCTTTCGAAGTCGGCGTTCACCGGCAGATCCGTCGCTTGGACCATCTCGCGCAGGTGAGCGATGACCGCGTCGCGCGAGACTCCGTTGTCGGGCCGGCCGATCGACCACGCGAAGCCCGAACTGGTGGTCGCGAGTGCCTTGAAGCCCATGGATGCCAGGTAACGGGCGCTGCCTACGTCCCACGGATTCGGCAACACGAAACATCCGTCTTCGTGCAACGCGCGGAATGCCTGGCGTTTTTCGGAAATGGTGCGGGTCATGATCATTCTCCTTTGTGTGGGATGTGGCAGCGCAACCACGGATACCACCAGACGCTCTTTAATCTTGAGAAGCCTGCAACCTTACTCTTCTTATTAGACGTCCCGCCGTGCGCGATTCCAATCTTTTCATCAGACCATACGCGAGTGGCTCGCGCCCGGCATGGTGCAAGCGAAGCCATCGTCCAGGCACGTCAAGGGTCGACGCGAATATGTTGCGGCGGTCGTCAAGGTGTATCGTGGCGTGATGCGGTCATTTGTAAACGTTTCTGATCGTAAGGCGTAAGAATTGCCGGTCACAATACGCCGCTTTGTGTCATGCATTCACATGCACAGGACGCCGATGAAACAGATAAACAGGGCGTGCGCCCTCTAGAGACACGACGGGCAAAGCCCGCACACCAGCCAGCCAGTGCAGATGGACGCCACACACGGATTCGATGCGGGCAGCAGCCCCCAGCTTCTCTGGGAGGATGGCGAGCGCGTGTTCTGCCGGGAGCGGTCTCAGGACGGTAGCGAGAGCGTGCTGGTGGCGCGCACGGCCAGCGAGCATCCATCGCCGGCCAGCCTCGCGCGTATTGCTCATGAATTTGCGCTGCGGGGTCAACTCGGCAGCGCATGGGCAGTGCGACCCAGGGAACTGCTGCAGGCAGAAGGCCGCGCCGTGCTGGTGCTCGAGGATCCAGGCGGCGAGCCGCTCGAGCGGTTGACCGGCGCACCCATGGAAATGGAAAGTGTCCTGCGCCTCGCTACGGGAGTCGCGGTGGCGCTGGGTAAGCTCCACCAGTGCGGCCTCGTCCACAAGGATCTCAAGCCAGCCCATATCCTCGTGAACTGTGTGGACGGGCACGTGCGGCTCACCGGATTCGGCATTGCCTCGCGGCTGCCGCGTGAGCGGCAACGTCCCGAGCCGCCGGAGACCATTGCCGGCACGCTCGCCTACATGGCACCCGAGCAGACCGGACGGATGAACCGTTCGATCGACTCGCGCAGCGACCTCTACGCATTCGGCGTCGCGATCTACCAGATGCTCACGGGCACATTGCCGTTCACGGCTCTCGATCCGATGGAATGGGTGCACTGTCACGTCGCCCGCAAGCCGCTGCCGCCCAGCGCGCGGGTGGGGGCGGTTCCGCCTGGCGTCTCGGCGGTCGTGATGAAGCTGCTCGCGAAGACCCCCGAAGAGCGTTATCAGACCGCGGCCGGCGTCGAGTGGGATTTGCGGTACTGTCTGGCCGAATGGACGCGCCAGCGTCGCGTCGATGTCTTCCGGCTGGGCGCGCACGACACGCCCGACCGGCTGCTGATCCCCGAGAAACTCTACGGGCGGGAGCGCGAGGTCGGCACGCTGGTGGCCGCCTTCTACCGCGTCATCAGCAGCGGCGCGCCGGAACTGGTGCTGGTTTCCGGCTATTCGGGCATCGGCAAATCCGCGGTCGTCAACGAGTTGCACAAGGTGCTGGTGCCCCCGCGCGGGCTCTTTGCCTCGGGCAAGTTCGACCAGTACAAGCGCGACATACCCTATTCGACCCTGGTGCAAGCCTTCAGGGGGCTCGTGCGACCGCTGCTCGGCAAACGCGAGACGGAACTCGCAAGCTGGCGTGACGCACTGATCGAAGCCCTTGGGCCGAACGCCCGGCTCATGACCGAGCTGATCCCCGAACTGACGCTGATCATCGGCGATCCGCCGCCGGTCCCGGAGCTCGATCCGCATCAGGCGCAACGCCGCTTTCAGCTCGTTTTCCGGCGCTTCATCGGCGTATTCGCCACGCAGGAACATCCGCTGGCGCTGTTTCTCGACGATCTGCAATGGCTCGACGCCGCGACGCTCGATCTGCTGGAGGACCTGCTTACCGGTCCGGATCTGCGCCATCTGATGTTGATCGGCGCCTATCGCAACAATGAGGTGGACGCCTCGCATCCGCTGATGCGCAAGCTGCAGGCCGTGCGCAACGCCGGCGCAACGTTCGATGAAGTGGCGCTGGTGCCGCTTGCGCGCGGGCACGTCGAACAGTTGATCGCAGAGGCGCTTCGCGACGCGCCGGAACACGCGGCACCGCTCGCGCAGCTCGTCCACGAAAGGACCGCTGGCAATCCGTTCTTCGTCATCCAGTTTCTGCACGCACTCGTCGACGAGGGCCTGCTCGGTTTCGACCACGACGCAGCCTGCTGGCACTGGGATCTGCCGAACATTCATGGCAAGGGCTATACCGACAACGTCGCCGACCTGATGGTCGCGAAGCTGGCCCGCTTGCCCGTCGACACGCAGCAGGCGCTGCAACAGTTTGCCTGTCTCGGCAATACCGCCACGACGGCGATGCTCGCGAACGTTCTTGAGCGTTCGAGGGACGAGATCCGGGCACTGCTGCTGCCGGCGGTCGAACAGGAGCTCATCGAGCAACTTGAGGAATCCTGCCGGTTTGTCCACGACCGGGTGCAGGAGGCGGCCTACTCGATGATCCCCGAGGCGTTGCGTGCGCAGGCCCATTTGCGCGTCGGACGTTTGCTCGCGGCGCAGACGCTACCTGAGAAACGGCAAGAGGCGGTCTTCGAAATCGTCAACCAGCTCAACCGTGGTGCAGCCCTCGTCACGCTGCAGGAAGAGCGCGAGCAACTGGCCGGGCTCAATCTGATTGCCGGCCAGCGTGCGAAGGCGTCGTCAGCCTATGAGTCGGCGCTCACCTACCTGAGCGCCGGCGCCGAATTCCTGAGGGACGATTGCTGGGCGCGCCGGCACGACCTGATCTTCGCGCTGGAGCTGGAGCGGGCCGAATGCGAGTTTTTGACGGGCCGCCTGTCGGCCGCGGAAGAGCGTTTGAGTGTGCTTATTCAGCGTGCCGCGACTGTGCCCGAGCGTGCCAACGTGACATGTTTGCGCGTCGATCTGTACATGACGCTCGATCAGGCGAGCCGCGCCGTTGCGGTTGCTCTGGACTACCTGGAACATCTGGGCATCGACTGGTCGCCGCATACCGCGGAAGAGAAAGCGCGTGAGGAATACGAACGAATCTGGTCCCAGCTTGGAGACCGCAAGATCGAGGAGCTCATCGATCTGCGGCTGATGACCGACCCGGAATCGCTCGCGACCATGGACGTCCTCGTCAAGGTCATGCCCGCCGCACTGTTTACCGATACGAATCTATGGTCGCTGGTCGTCTCCAGGGCCGTCAATCTGAGCCTTGAACGCGGCAATTGCGACGGATCCAGCTCTGCCTACGTCCGGCTCGGCATGATGGCCGGAGCGCGTTTTGGCCACTACGAGGTCGGATTTCAATTCGGTCAGCTGGGTTACGACCTTGTCGAACGACGCCGCCTGATGCGTTTCCGTGCAAGAACCTACATGCATTTCGGCAACGTCATCCTGCCGATGGCCAAACATCTGCGGGCTGGCCGCGAACTGATGAACCGCGCGTTCGAGGCTGCAAGGAATACGGGTGACCTCGTTTGCGAAGGGTATTGCTACACCCATATGATCACCAATCTGCTCATCGCGGGAGATCCACTCGCCGACGTGCAGCGCGAAGCCGAAGCGAGCCTGATGTTCGCGCAAAAAGCGCATTTCGGTTTCGCCACCGACGTCAGCGCGACGCAGCTTGGACTGGTACGAACGCTGCGAGGCCTGACGCTGGCCTTTGGCTCTTTCAACGACGGGCAGTTCGACGAGATGCGGATCGAGCGTCACTTCCTCGAAAATCCGGACCTCGTGATTGCGCACAGCTGGTACTGGATCCGCAAGTTGCAGGCGCGCTTTTTTGCCGGCGACTACGCGGCGGCGGCAGACGCTTCGATGCGGGCGCAACGTCTTTTGTGGACCGCGGCATCGTACCTGGAAGAGGCGGAATATCATTTCTACAGCGCGCTCTCGCTGGCTGCCTGCTGCGGTCCTGTTGCCAGCCCCGGCCCCGAAGCGCGGGAGTCTCTCGAAGCGATAGCTATTCACGAAAGGCAATTGCAATTGCGGGCGCAGAGTTGCCCCGAAAACTTCGAGGATCGCGCGGCGCTGGTCGGTGCCGAGATCGCTCGCCTGGAAGGGCGCGACGCCGAGGCGATGCGCCTCTACGAAACGGCGATCCGCTCGGCGCGTGCAAACGGCTTCGTGCAAAACGAAGCGCTTGCCGGCGAACTCGCGTCGCGCTTCTACGCGGCGCGCGGATTCGACAAGATTGCCCGCATGTATCTGCAGGACGCCCGGCAAGGGTATCGGCGCTGGGGCGCAGATGGCAAGGTGCGGCAGCTCGACGAAATGCACCCATACCTCAGAGAAGGTGACCAGGCGCTCAGACCCACCAGCACGATCGGGGCGCCGGTCGAACACCTCGATCTCGCGACGGTGATCAAGGTGTCGCAAGCGGTCTCGGGAGAGATCGTTCTCGACAAGCTGATCGATACGGTGATGCGTACGGCGATCGAACAGGCCGGCGCCGGACGCGGCTTGCTGATTCTTCCGGACGGCGATGAGCAACGGATCGCCGCTGAGGTCACGACCGATGGCGACATGCCGCTTGTCGAGCTGCGCGATGTGCCGGTGAGCGCGGCGATGCTACCCGAGTCGGTTCTGTACCACGTCCTGCGCACGCGCGAGAGCGTGATTCTCGACAATGCAGCGAGCGATCCCACATTTGCCACGGACCCGTACATTGTTCAGCACCGCACCCGTTCGATGCTCTGCATGCCCTTGATGAACCGGGCCAAACTCATCGGCGCGCTGTACCTCGAAAACGATCTGCTCACCCGCGTATTCGCGCCTGCGCGGATTGCCGCGCTGAGGCTGCTTGCCTCGCAGGCCGCGACCTCGCTCGAAAATACCCGCCTGTACCGTGACCTTGCGGAGCGCGAATCGAGGATTCGGCGGCTCGTCGATGCCAACATCATCGGCATCATCGTCTGGAGAGAGGATGGTGACATCCTCGAGGCGAACGACGCGTTTCTGCGCATGGTGGGATACGAGCGCGACGACCTCGTCTCGGGGCGCGTGCGCTGGACGGACCTGACGCCGCCGGAATGGCGCGAAAGCGCCGCACTGGCTTTGGAAGAGCTAAGGACAGTGGGGCGCTCACAGCCGACGGAGAAGGAGTACCTCAGGAAAGACGGCAGCCGTGTGCCCGTCATGATCGGCAGGGTCGCTTTCGAAGCTAGTGGGAAGGAAGGTGTCGCCTTCGTGGTCGATCTGACCGAGCGCAAGGAAGCAGAGCACCGCTTGCTGGAGTCTTACGAGATGTTGCGCGAACTCACCTCGCGCCGCGAAACTGCACGCGAAGAAGAGCGCAAACATATCGCACGGGAAATGCACGACGAGCTCGGGCAATATCTCACCGCGCTACGCATGCGCGCGTCGACGTTGCGCATGCAGTTCGGCAATGACCACCCGGAGCTGTTCGACGAAACCCGGGCACTGATTGCGCTGGTGGACAACACCATGGAGGTGGTGCGGGGCGTCATCACGTCGCTGCGTCCGCCGGCTCTCGATGCCGGTATCGTGGCGGCGCTCGAATGGCTGGCTGCCGAGTTCGACCGCAATGGCCGCACGGTATGCCAGCTTCGCGTGCAGGACGAGAACATCGTCATGAGCGAAGACCACGCCGTGGTGCTGTTTCGGCTCGTCCAGGAGGCGTTGACGAATGTCGCCCGGCATTCGGCGGCCACCGAAGTGATCATCACGCTCGAACGAACGCCTGGCGCCTACGTGCTCGAAGTTCGCGACGACGGCCAAGGGTTCGATGCGCAGGCGATCAGAAAAACCTCGTTCGGTCTGGCCGGGATGGAAGAGCGTGTCCTGATGCTGGGCGGGGAGATCGAAGTGCTCAGTGCGCCCGGCGCCGGCACTGCGATCAAGGTTCGTCTTCCTGATCGTCAGGCGGCGCCGGACTAGTCGGGCTGGACCCGGCCGTGCGCTTCACGGCGTGCGTGATGCCGGTATCGCGTCAAAGGAGTGGCCGGCAGGCACCAGCTTTGGCTGCGCAAACGCAGCCCGTGCATCGACAGCAGACGCGGAAGTCCAGCCGGGCCGACCGTATGCATGGCGCCCACGACGATCAGTCGCGACCTGCGATCCGCCGCCATCCGGACAATCGAGGGCACCCAGTTCCTGTTGCGTTGATTGATCAGGATATCGAACATGGCCGGCCAGCGCCGGCGGCGATCCGTGAGCGCAGCATCGAAACGGATGGTATTTCCGTGAGTCCAGGCGCGCACCATCGTGGACAGCTCTGCAACACCGAGATCGCCGTTCACGAAATATTCCAGCATGGAGGTCTGTTCGGCAATCGGCGCCGACGTCAGGGCGATGGTTTGGGCCTCGACCGTTTCGAGCGCCCCACGGTGTTTTGCATCGTGGACGGCGCGATCCCAGAGAAGCCGGTCGACGCCGCGCTCCATCACATAGCCGCTCCTCGCCGCCTCGTTCAGGTGAAGGATCAGCGCCGCGGCGCCGGGCTTGAAGCGCGGCAGATTCTGCCCGGGAAGTCCGAGCCGCAACCAGTGCGAATGCGCTTTCGCATACGTAAGCGGTGTCACGCAATCCTTGAGCGTGGTGCCGGGCGGCAGCAATAGGGGAGCCGAGTCGGGCGGTTCCGACAGGTCTGCTTCCAGCACGAGGTGACTGGCGGTGCTAAACACCTCCAGAACATGGCGCGGCAAGCGAAACGGCTCGAGGTTGGTGACGTGAACCGAACCCAGAATATGTGTCTCGGAGCCTTCAATCTTCCATAGCATTGCGATATCCCTTACGGCGGGCGGCCGGGCTTCCATGAAACCCGGCGATTCTCATTCTGATGCTCAGATTCTAATGCGAAACAAGTCGCCTGGCCGCCGCTCGTAACTGGCCGGTGCGGGACACTCGACGGCGCCTGGCGAATACCCGGCGCAGCGTATTTTCTCAGGTTTCCGGTTCGCGAGACCTACAAAAAATTCAGCCAATCCCTACTGAGGAACTGCTTCAGAAGTCGCGCCCGTCTGCCGTAACTTAAAGAGACGTGGGTGCCTTTTGGGCGGATCCGCGGCGGGTGACGTGGCCGCCTTAGAAGTGGCCGATCCATCGCGTTGGCGTGACCCGTTCGGATGACTGTATGCAGCCCTTCTGTGCATCGGACTGGCGATCGCGCCGAACGACTTACCGGGGACCAGAGTTCGATGCAGAAATGGAAGTTTCTTTGGTCGCAGATGCTGTGCTGCTTTTTCGCACCTTTGATGGTGCTCGCGACTGTTTCACCCGCCGCCACGGCGGGTGCCTGGTACGATGGCTCGACGCCGGTTTTTCGCCATGTCGAAGCACCTAGCAGCATCACGCCCACCGCGATGCTGCAGGACCGGGACGGTCTGATCTGGATCGCTTCGCAGACTGGCCTTGCCAGCTGGGACGGGTACCGCTTTCGCGTTTACATTGGCGATGCCGGCAAGCCCGGCAGCTTGCCTTCCTCTTACATCAATGCCCTGCATGAGGACCGCCAGGGGCGCCTCTGGGTAGGCACGGATAGCGGCGGGCTTGCACGTTTCGACAACTCGACCGGTACCTTCTGGACGCTCGGTGCGGGCCCCCAGGGCCTGAGCAGCGCCCGCGTCTTCGCGCTTGCCGCTGACGGCCCGGATGGGTTGTGGGTGGGTACGGAAGCCGGACTGGACCGGCTGGATCTGAGCACCGGCAAGGTGCGGCGGGCGGCCGAGGGAGGCAACCCGCCCGGCCTGCCGGCTCGCCGGATCAGCGCTTTGCTCGCTGATCGCAGCGGCAACCTGTGGGCCGGCACGCACGACGGCCTGTTCGTCCTGCGCGCGGGCACGCCGGCTTTCGTGCCGGTGCCGACCGAAAGCATGACCCGCGCTGCTATCGAGGTCTGGCAACTGGCGCAGGACAAGGACGGACGTGTCTGGGTCGGCACGCGTGCGGACGGCGCCTTCGTAATCGAACCTGGCGCCACGATGGCCCGGCAGTTGCACGATAGTGAAAGCGGTGGCGGAAAGGGTGTCGAGACGGACTGGGTTGTCGCGATCGTCGATGTCGGCGACGGCCGGGTGTGGCTCGGTACATGGTCTCAGGGCATCGTCCAGGTCGACACGCGGAACTGGACGACCCGGCGCCTGCGCCACGATGCAGGGCTGCCCGGCAGCCTCGCCGAGGATGACGTGGTCGCGCTGCTGCGCGATCACAGCGGACTTATCTGGGCCGGTGGGCCGAGTCTGTTCGATTCGATCGATCCGGCGCAGCGGGCGATTACAACGTGGTATGGCAGCGATGGCCACCTGCTCGGCGGCAAGCACGCGCAGGTCACCTCGGTGTTCGCACGGTCCGACGGCAGCGTCTGGCTCGGCAGCGACAACGGCGGCATCGACATCGTCTCAGCGGAACACGGACACAGCCGGCGCCTCGCGCCCGAGGACGGTCGACCGGACACCGCGCTCCCGAGGAGCTCCGCACTTTCGATGGTCGATGCGCCGGACGGCAGCGTCTACATCGGTACCGCCAAGGGGCTGTACCGCACCCGCGATGGCGGCCGCAGCGTCGAGCGGGCAGCGTTCCCAGGTTTGCCGCCCACGGCACTGGTCAGGGCGCTGTGCGTCGACGGCAACAGGCTCTGGATCGGCGGCCCGAGTGGACTGGCGCAGGTCGACCTGTCTGTCCAGGGTGCGGCGGCGCAAAGCGTCCCGAGTCTGCGGGGCGCAGACATTACGAGCCTTAACTGCCGCGACAACGAGGCGCTGTGGGTCGGTACGCAGACGGGACTCGCGCGCTACTGGCCGGCAACCGGCCACACTGACCGGCCCTGGCCGGAGACGCCGGAGCGGATCGGTTTGCCCAGTAGCTGCGTGACTTCCATCGTGCGCGACAGGCGCGGCTGGCTATGGATCGCGTTCTACGGCGGCGGCGTGCGTGCGCTTGAGCCCGGTCCGCGAGGTGCGGTCTTGCACGTGCACCGTATCGGTCACGAGGATGGTGTGGAGAACAACGCCGCGAACGCGCTGCTGCTCGATGCGAAGGACAATGTCTGGGTGAGCACCGATAGCGGCATCGTGCACATCGACCACGACACGCTGGCCACGACACGGCTGCAACAGGCCGACGGGGTTGGCCTGCTGCCCTATTGGGCCTCTTCGGCCGGTACCACGCTGCAGGGAGATCTGCTGTTCGGCGGCAATGGCTTGACGATCGTGCATCCCGGCGAGTTTCAACCCTCGCGTTTCAAGGCTCCTATCAGGCTCACGGATGCCGATGGCCGATCGATACCGTCGTCCGGAATCACGCTCGGCCCTTCGCAACGCGCAATACAGATCACCTTCGCGCTGCTCGATTACTCGGCCCCCGAGCGCACGCGATACGCCTACCGCCTCTCGGGTCTCGAGGACGCATGGACCGACTCGCCTGCCAACCTTCGGATCGCTCACTATACGAACGTGCCGCCTGGAAACTACGTGCTGCAAGTGCGCGCGTCGAATCGTGCCGGCGGCGAGTGGACGGAGTGGGCGAGCTTGCCGGTGCGCGTTGTGCCAGCGTGGTACGAGACGATTTCCTTTCGTCTGTTCGCGGTGCTGTTCTTGCTGGTGCTCTTCGGTGTACTGATACAGGTACGCACGCGCCTGCTACGCCGGCGTGCTGGGGCACTGGAGGCGCTGGTCGCGCAACGCACGCAGGAACTTCAGCAACGCACCAATGAGCTCCAGCAACGCTCCGACGAACTCGTGCGCCGTACGGCGGAATTGCAGGCCAGTGAACAGCGGCTCGAACAGCTGGCCTACTTCGACGGTTTGACCGGCCTTGCGAACCGGCGGCATTTCAACGACGACCTGCATCTCCTCGTGGGGCAGGCACGCCGGGGCGCCGAATTCGCGCTGGTGCTGGTCGATCTCGACCGCTTCAAGCCGATCAACGACACTTACGGCCACGATGCTGGCGACGAGGTGTTGAAGGCCGTTGGCGCGCGCCTGCGCCAGGCGACGCGCGAGGTCGATCTCGTCGCGCGCCTTGGCGGCGACGAGTTCGCCGTGCTGCTCAGGCAGCCAGGCGAGCGCGAGGCCGTGGCCGCCGTGTGCGAACGCATCATGGCCACGTTCGCCCAGCCAGTTCCGTACCACCACCTTTCGTTAGCGGTCGGCGCGAGCATCGGTGTCGCGCGGTGTCCGCAGGACGCACTCGATGCCCAGACGCTCTACAAGTCCGCCGACATGGCGCTCTACGCGGCAAAAGAAGCCGGCCGCGGCGCCTTGCGCTGGGCCGAGACATCGCACACAGACGAGGCAACCCCACAATGACAATCAACCTGTCCTCTTGCCCGGTGAGAGCTGACTTCTGGAGGCTTCGGTGAGATTCGACGTTACGCAGCGGACTGAACAGTTTCTGAACATCGTCAGAGGTATCGACGCGGTTGTGATGGAGCTCCGGACGCCCGGGGAGGGCGAGGTTCGCAACCGCCGCATGGCAAGGCGCCTGCAGACACTTTCGCAGTGTCTGCGGGCACTAGGCGCGCAGCTTGCCGCAGACATCGCTGTCCAGAACGACGGGCACAGCCGGATGCGCGAGACGCTTGCAGCCAGCGAGCGTCAGTTCCGGACCCTGGCCGAAAATCTGCCGAACTACCTTGCGCGTCATGCCACCGGCGCTGAGATCGTCTATCTGAATCCGCGGCTCGAAGCCATCTTCGGTCTCGGGATCGACGAGGTTGTCGGGAAGGCGCCAAGCCAGCTTTTTCCCGACGGGCGGTTCGAAGGTTACGAAAGCGCCATTCTCGAGGCAGCCCGCACAGGAGAAGAAGGGCAACTGGAATTGCGCTTCACGACGCAGGAGGGAGAGCCCCGCATCCACCACGTCCAGTTGGTCCCGGAACGCGATGAAACGGACGTCATCGTGTCCGTACTGGTTATTGGAGGCGACATTACCGAGCGGCGCCGGGCAGAGCAGGATCTCAAGCATGCGCTCGATTTCGCCGAAGGGGTCATTGCCGCGATCCCCGATATTCTGTTCGAACTGGACCGTGATGGCCGATATCTGAACGTCTGGACCAAGAATCCGGAATTGCTCGCCATGCCCAAGGAAGAGCTGCTCGGCAAAACGCTCGACGAAGTGTTGCCCGCGCAGCAGGCGAGCGCCGCGATGCGCTCCATCGGGATGGCCGACAGGCAAGGGGTGACCGTTGGCGAGACGCTTATGATCGACCTGCCGGATGGCAGCCGCCGGTGGTTCGAGTATTCGCTGGCGAAGAAGCTGGGCGAAACGCCCGCGACCGACACGTTCCTCATCTTGTCCCGCGATGTTACGGAGCGCAAACGTATCGAAGAGGTGCTTGCCGGCCGCGAGCGGGAATTCCGGACGCTGGTGGAAAACTCGCCAGACACGATCGTGCGCTATGACAAAGAGCTTAGACGTGTCTATGTCAATCCGATTTCCGCCGCGCTCGTCGAGGGCGGTTTAGCCGCGCTGATCGGCAAGAAACCGTCCGAATGTCCCGGCGGCCCCAATGCCCTGATTTACGAGGAGAAGCTGACGGAAGTATTCGCTAGCGGCAAAGCCGCCGAATTCGAGTTGAGCTGGACAGAAAAGGATGACGCGCAATGTTGCCATCTGATCAAGCTGGCTCCGGAATTCGGCGTGCACGGTACGGTTGAACATGTCCTGACCGTGGGCCGCGACATTTCCGAGTTGCAGGTTTCACGTCAGAAAATCCACCAGATGGCCTTCTTCGATCCGCTCACCGGATTGCCGAACCGTACCGAGTTCAACGAGCGTTTGGTGCGGATTACCAGCGAGGCTGGCGGCCAGCGCAAGTTTGCCAGCGTGATGATGATCGACATGGATCGCTTCAAGGGTATCAACGACACCATGGGGCACGCCGTGGGCGACCAGTTGCTGCGCGAGGCGGCTGCGCGTCTGAACCTCTGCGTGCGTCCTTGCGATACCGTGGCCCGCTTCGGGGGCGATGAATTTGCGATTCTTCTTCCGGACATTTGCGATCGTGCCGTTCTGGAGGACATCTCGGCGATGATTCTCGGCAAGTTCGGCGAGCCTTTCTACCTGAACGGGAGAGAGGTGTACGTTTCCTGCAGCGTTGGACTTGCCCTGTATCCGCCCGATAGCGTCGTAGCGGACGACCTCGTGAAATACGCGGATCTGGCCATGTACGCGGCCAAGCGTGCCGGCGGCCGGAGCTTTCGCTTCTACTCGAAAGAACTGACGGTCGATGCGACCGCGTACCTGCTACTGGAATCGGAGCTGCGCCGCGCCGTCGAGCGTGACGAACTGGAGTTGCACTATCAGCCGAAGGTACTGCTCGACGGCAATCAGGTGATCGGTTCAGAAGCCTTGCTGCGGTGGCGGCGCCCGGGCGTCGGCCTCGTTCCTCCCAACCAGTTCATTCCCCTTGCCGAGGAGACGGGCCTGATCGCGGATCTGGGCAAGTGGGTCCTGCGCGAGGCTTGCCTCGCCGCAGCGGAATGGAACGCCGGTCGCACAGCGTGCCACACGGTCGCGGTCAATCTGTCGGCGAGGCAGTTTCAGTTTCGCGATCTCGTCCCGATGGTCGGCGAGTTGCTCGAAGAAACCGGCTGTCGTCCCGAATGGCTGGAGCTCGAGATCACGGAGAGCCTGCTGCTCGAGGAAGACGACACGATCCTGGATACGCTTTCGGCGCTCAAGGCCATGGGGCTCTCGATCGCCATCGACGATTTCGGCACCGGCTATTCGGCGTTGAGCTATCTCGCACGGTTTCCGATCGATACGCTGAAGATCGACCGGTCGTTTGTCCAGAAGGTGACCACGGACCGGCGCCACGCGGAGCTCGTCAAGGCGATCCTGTCTATCGCACGGTGTCTCGGCCAGCAAGTCGTTGCGGAAGGCGTCGAAACGGCGGAACAGGCAGACTTCCTGCTGGCGAATGGGTGTCAGGTCGCGCAGGGGTTTCGGTATAGCAAGCCGCTGGCGAAGTCCGATATGGCCACGCTGCCACGGCTGCTTGAACTGGACGCGGCCACGGAGCCTTGATCCCGTCAGCAGGCTTGCTGGGCATCCGGGAACGGGCGCTGCCCGTTGGCGCAACCGGTCGTTTTCAGCAAGCGTGGCCACGGCACGTCGGTACAACTTCATATCCCCGTGGGGGAGAGCGGGGCTTCGGACGAAGCGTGATATGCGGCTGTCCGGTTTTGCGTGAGTTATAACAATATAAATCGGGTGATGAATAATTTACCGACATAAAATCAACACAAATATCATTCGGGAATTATTTCTCTAATATGCAATTCAATAAGCATATTATCCAACCTTACATAAGTAATTTTCATTCCAAAAATAAAATATAGACGTGCTTGATTTTTCACAATTGTTCAGACAATATTTGTTCGCAGTATCACTGCATCGCAAAATCCTGGAAGCCATTGTCCTATATGGATGTGGCTGTATGCCAATGCGCTGCCTGTTGCACTGCATTCGATAAAGTGCAAATCAATTTTTCATTCAATTAAGAATGAAGGGGGTTCTATGCCGGTTGAAAAAACAATCGTTCGTCTACCCAATTCTCTTTGCGTACAGGCTGAGCGGCATATCTTCGAGGCTGACCGGAAAAGCGTAATTCTCGTGAATGGGGCCCTCGCAACATCAGCTTCATTTGGGCAAACAATCAAATACCTTGGCGAACGATATAACGTTATCTGTTTCGACCTGCCTTATGCCGGCGAATCCCGGCAGCACAACCGCAGCGAGTTCCTGCTGACCAAGGACGACGAGGCGGAGATTCTGCTGCATCTGATCAATCACTTCGAGCCGAGCTACCTGTATTCCGTGTCTTGGGGCGGCCTTGCGGCGCTGCTAGCCCTGGCGCGGCGGCCCGCCAGTATCGAAGGCGCGGTAATCGGCTCGTTCTCGCCGTTTCTCAACGATGCGATGATCGCCTACGTCAGTCAGGCGCGGGACATGCTCGAGGCCGGCGAGCACCTGCAGGCCGCCCAGCTATTGAACGACACCGTAGGCAAGCACCTGCCGCGTATCCTGAAGCTGCTGAACTACCGTTATCTCACCGGCCTGCCGAAGGAAGATCAGCGCCGCGTCTCGTTCCATGCCGAACAGATTCTGGCGCTGAAGCCGGAAAGCTACCTCGGCAAGCTGGCCGAGATTCGCTGCCGGCTCAAGTTCCTCAACGGCGAGCTCGACGAATACACCACCGCGGAGGACATTCGTGTCCTCGCCCGCTACGTCATGCACGCGCAGTTCGCTGCGGTGCCGAACACGGGGCATTTCCTCGAACTGGAAGGGCGAACCCAGGCGGCCGCCATCCGTGAGGAAATCCTCGGTTTCTTCGGTGTAGCTCAAGAGTTCGGTCGTTCACGACCTGAGGTGCCGTCTTCTCTGTCCGTCGCGCAAACGTTTGCGACCCCCGGAATGAACGTGGATTTCGGAGGTTGAAAATGACGATCTATCATTCGATTGCCGTTCTCGGCCTGTGGGCCGTGTGGCTCGCCTACTGGATGAAGGCCTCCTCGTGGGCGAAGAAAACCGTCAGGCGCGAGGATCGTTTGTCGCGCACGATCCAGTCGATTCCGTTGATCGTGGGCTGTGCGCTGGTGGTATTACCGGACCGGCTGGCCGGCGCCTGGAGTCTTGCGGACGCGCACTTCGATTCGCAACAATGGATCGGGCTGGCGATTATCGTGGCCGGGCTGAGTTTCTCGGTCTGGGGGCGGCGCCATCTCGGCTCGAACTGGAGTGTATCGGTCACCCTGAAGGCGGATCACGAGTTGGTCCGCAGCGGACCTTATGCGCTCGTGCGTCATCCGATCTACACCGGCTGTCTGTTCGCCATCGCCGGCGCCGCTCTGGTTACGGAGGAGTGGCGCGGAGTGGCCGGCTTCGCGCTCATCTTTGCTTCGCTGGCCTATAAGGTCCGCGTCGAGGAGCAGTGGTTGTCGGAGCATTTCGGCGACCCCTACCGCACCTATCGCCGCGAAGTGAGGGCGCTTGTGCCCTGGGTCTATTGAGCGGCGCACGACCCATGGCTCACATCGTTATTACCGCGATCGGTTCGGCCGGCGACGTTCATCCATTCATCGGGATTGGCCGGGCTTTGGCGCAACGGCGGCACCGGATCGTGCTTTGCACGCATCCGCAATTCGCGCCGCTGGCCGAGCGGCACGGTTTTGCGTTCGTGCCGATCGGCACGTGGGACGAGTATGCGCGGGCGATGGCCAGCCCCGCGCTCTGGAACCCGCGGACGTCGTTTCGCACGCTGTGGAGCATCGTCGCGCCGTCGATCCGGCCGCACTTCGATGAGCTTGCCGCGCTTACGACCTCCGACACGGTACTGGTTGGCTCGCTGTGGGCGTTCGCCGCCCGCCTGATGCAGGAAGTTCACGGCACGCCATACCTATCTGTTCAGGTGTCGCCTTCGACGCTGCTGTCCGCCAGCGCGCCGCCGACCCACAAGCGTATGACCGTGCCCATGTGGCTGCCGCTTCCGCTCAGGGCAAAGTGCATGGAGATGATCGAGACAGGCATTATCGACAGGGCTTGCGGCCCCGCGCTGAACGACGTCCGGCAGGGCCTGGGACTGCCACCGGCGAGCCGCATCCTCGGCCGCTGGCTGCACTCGCCGGACGGCGTGCTGTGTCTGTTTCCGGACTGGTTTGCGGCCGCGCAGCCAGACTGGCCGCGTAATCATTTCATGGCGGGTTTCCCGCTTTTCAACGATGTGTCGCCCGGCGCGTTCGACGACGAGCTGAGTGCTTTCCTTTCGTCGGGCAAACGGCCGGTGGTCTTCACACCGGGCTCCACGCTGATCGACGAGCGGGCGTATTTCGGCGCCGTCGACGAAGCGCTGCGCCGTACCGGCGCACGCGCTATCGTCCTCGCCCGCAACGTGGGAGACCGGTGGCATGCGCGCGCCGACGTGCTGGTGCGCGACTTTGTGCCGATGCGCAAGCTTCTGCCTCACTGCGCGGCGCTGGTTCATCACGGCGGGATCGGCACGGCTGCATTGGCATTCGAAGCAGGCGTTGCGCAGGTGGTCACGCCGTTTGCGCACGATCAGTTCGACAACGCGCAGCGCGTCGCGCAGAGCGGTTGCGGCATCCGGATCGACAGCCCGGCGAGCGGTAAGGCGCTGGCGTCCGCACTCTCGCGCATCGCCACGGACCCATGGGTCGCGGCGCGCTGCACGATCGCCAGACAACGGATTGGCACCGCCCCCGACGCCTGCGAAGCCGCCGCGCAATACATCGAGCGTCTGGCCGAGCGACGTGCCGCTGCCGGCACGCGTCCCGCAGACCGCAAGACCCTGGGAACAGCACGGTCCATATGAGTACTTCAAGCGACGTAGCCATACCGGATCTCAGCGCTCGCGAGGCGCCGCCTTTGCGCGGCGCGATGCTCGCCTTGCTGACGTTTGCGCTTTCACTCGCCACCTTCATCGAGGTGCTCGATTCGACCGTGACGAACGTCGCCGTGCCGTCCATCGCGGGCAGTCTCGCCGTGTCGAATTCACAGGCGACCTGGGTCATCAGTTCGTATTCGGTTGCGGCGGCGATTGCCGTGCCGCTGACCGGCTGGCTGTCGCAACGGATCGGCGAGGCGCGCCTGTTCGTCTGGTCCGTGCTGCTATTCACGCTGACTTCGCTGCTATGCGGGATGGCGGGCAACCTGGAACTGCTGGTGGTATGCCGTGCGATGCAGGGACTCTGTTCAGGCCCAATGGTGCCGCTTTCACAGGCCATCCTGCTGCGTGCGTTTCCACCGGAAAGGCGTGTGCTGGCGTTGGCGTTGTGGGCCATGACGGTTCTGCTCGCGCCGATCTTCGGGCCGGTGCTGGGCGGCTGGATCATCGACCAGTTTTCCTGGCCGTGGATTTTCTTTATCAATCTGCCAATCGGTTTGTTTGCCTTCGCGGCATGCGCCGCGCTGCTGCGGCGCGAGCCACCCGATCCGCATCAGCCGCCGATGGACGTGATGGGTATCGTGCTGCTCGTAGTCGGTGTGGGGGCGCTGCAGGGCGTGCTCGACCTCGGGCGCGATCACGGCTGGTTCGACTCGTCCCTGATCGTCGGGCTTTCGCTGATCGCCGCGCTCGCCCTGGTCTCGCTGCTGATCTGGGAATCGGCCGAGCCCTATCCGGTGATCGACCTCAGCCTGTTTCGCGACCGCACGTTTTCGTTCGGCGTGACGATCATTTCGCTCGGGATGGTGAGCTTCTCGGTGATCGGTGTCATCTTTCCGCTCTGGCTGCAAACCGTGATGGGGTACACCGCATTCCAGGCGGGATTGACAGTTGCGCCGCTCGGCATCCTTGCGCTGGTTTTTTCCATGCTGGTCGGCATGTTTCTGGACCGCTTCGATGCGCGCGTCGTCACGTCGTTTGGTTTTCTGGTGTTTTTTGCCGTGCTGTCGTGGGACGCGCACTTCACCCTGACGATGTCGTTCTGGCAGATCGTCACGCCGACCTTCATTCAAGGCATCGGCCTGCCGTGCTTTTTTATCCCGTTGAGCGCGGCCATCCTGTCGCGTATCCCCAACGAAAAACTGGCGGCGGCCTCGGGTCTGTCGAATTTTTTGCGCACGCTTTCGGCCGCTTTCGGCACCGCGCTCAGTGTCACCTGGTGGGACAACCGCGCCGCGCATCACTATGGCAATCTTGCGCAGTCGGTGACGCATGCGTCCACCGGCACGAGCCTGTTCATGCGATCGCTGCAAACGCTTGGACTGGGCCCCAATCAGCTGGCCGCCGTGCGCAGTGTGGTCGAGCAACAGGCCTACATGATGGCGACCAACGACCTGTTCTATATGGCGAGCCTCGTGTGCCTCGCACTCGCCGTGCTGATGTGGGCCACCAGGCCGTGGCGCGGCATCTCCGCGGCGCGCGCCGGACATTGACGCGTATGGGGAGATAACGATCATGAGCGAAACGATCACCTCTGCGGGCAGCGCGGGCGCCACCGATAGCGCCGCGCCGTTGCTCGGCGCGCTGGTGGTGTTGTATCGTCCGACCCCCGAGCAGCTTACGCATCTTCTCGAACTGTGCGAACCTGGCGTGCCGGTGCTGGTCGTCGACAATTCGCCGGTGCCTGCTGCCTCGATTGCCGATGGACTGGCCGCGCATGGTATTGCATATCTTCGTAATGCTAATCGTGGCGGGATTGCCGGCGCCTACAACCGGGGCCTCGCGCACCTGTTCGAACGCGGTATCGGTGCGGTGGCGTTGTTCGATCAGGATTCGCTGGCGAGTGCCGATTACTTTCGCGTGATGCGCGAGTCCTGCGCGGCGCTCGGCGCACGAGCCTTCGCTATCGGGCCGCGTATCTATGACGAGAACATCGGCCGCTTCCTGCCGCAGATGTACAGCAACGGCTTTTCGATCCGCACGCTGGCCTTCGAAGCGGGAGCATCGTTGCAGCCGTGCTCCTTTCTCCTGTCTTCCGGTTGCGTCATTTCGCGCCTCGCTTATGAGAGGTTGGGTGCGTTCGATGAACCGTTGTTTATCGACCACGTCGACACGGAATATTCATTGCGCGCGTTGCAGCGTGGCGTACCTTTTTATGTGGAGCCGCGGCTCATCCTGTCACATCGCATCGGCGAAAAACGGCAGCACCGGTTCGGTCCGATACGCCTCACTTCGATGAACCATCCGGCGTTTCGCCGCTATTACATGGCACGCAACGGCATGCATCTGTGTCTGCAATACACGCTATCGCTTCCGGTCGCGCTTATCCCTAACTTCATCACTCTCATGCAGGTGTGGCAGGTGTTGCTCTTCGAGTCCGGCAAGCTGGCGAAGCTTTCCGGCATCGCCTGCGGGATTGTCGACGGCATGTTTGGCAGGCTGGGTCCGCTCGAAACCGCGCGTCCGCGGCTCGCCGCCCGTCTGGCGCGCGGCTGACCGATGGCGATCGAACTCTGCCATGTCCAGCACGCGTTAAAGCGCTTATGGGCTTTAACATCGGCTACTTTGCTGAGCGGTTTGTGTGTACTGAGCGGTTGCGCGGACCACACCCCCTATCAGCCGCTTGCCATGCGCTCGCCGGGTCCGCAGGAACTGGCGCAGACCACGAAAGACGCAGGCGGCGCGTGGCCGGAGGCGCAATGGTTCGCATCGTTTCATGACCGGCAACTCGACGCGCTGGTCGCAGAAGCGCTTGCCGGCAATCCGGACATTCAGATTGCCGGCGCGCGGATCGCCGAGGCGCAGTCGCAACTCGAACGGTTCGCCTCGGGCACGGGTCTGACGGGGACGGCGACGGCGGCAGCCTACAAGGCGCGCTTTCCTGCCGTCGACGGGGCGGCGAGCGTGAATTTCGATGGCACCACGGTACCGATCGATCTCTTTAGCGACCCGTGGGTGTCGCCGGGGAGCGTGATCGTCGGCGCCAACTACGAACTGGATCTGTGGGGCAAGAACCGCGCGCTCACCCAGGCGCTGGTGTCGGCACGCGATGCTGCGCGCGTCGATGCGCAGCAGGCTCGCCTGACCCTCACCACTTCGCTTGTCACCCTCTACGGCCAACTGGCCTACGCGTATGCGAGGCGCGACCTGATGGAGGCGCGCCGCCATGACGCCGAGCAACTCGATGCGATCCGGCGCACGCGCGAGGCGAGGGGCATCGACAACACTTACAGCGCGCAGCAGGAACAGATCGAGCAGGCGGCGCTTCGCATGCAGTTGCAGACGATCGACGATTCGATCACGCAGACGCAGTTGCAGATTGGAGCGCTGACCGGCGCGGGACCGGAACGCGGGCTCTCGTTGCAACGGCCGACGCTCACCGATAGCGACGCCTTGTCCGTGCCCGCGAATCTGCCGCTCGAACTGCTCGGACGGCGCCCCGATATTGTCGCGGCCAGGCTGCGTGTGCAGGCCGCAACCGCAAAGATCGATGCTACCCGCGCGGAGTTCTACCCGAACATCAATCTGTCTGCTGGGGGTGGCCTGTCGTCGTTGAGTCTCGGCTCGCTGTTCTCGAGTGCGTCGGCATTCTTTGCTATCGGTCCTGCCGTGTCCCTGCCGATTTTTGAACGCGGTCAGTTGCGCTCGCAACTGCATGGCGACTTTGCACAAGCAGACGAGACGATCGCGCTGTACAACAAGACACTCGATGGGGCTCTTGCCGAGGTGTCCAGATCGATTGCGACGATGCGCAGCCTTACGACACTCATCGACGAGCAGCAACGCGTCCTCGCCGCGCGTGAACAGATGATCGCGGTCGCGACTGAACGGCAGCGCCGCGGCCTGATTCCACAGGCGGATGTTCTCGCGCAACACGATATGAAACTCGACGAGCAACAGCGGCTTCTCGAACTCGAGGCACAACGGCGGGATGCGGACATTGCGTTGATCCGCGCGCTGGGCGGCGGTTTCGACGGGGCAAGCCAGACGGGTACCGCTGCGGCTTCACCCGCCGCGACCCGCCAGCCCGCGATGCAGGACTCACCCGCAAGCCAGAGTGATAATCGCTCATCCAACAATCCTTCCTCTAGCTGAATCGCATGAGTACAGAAAACCTGCCCGGCGAACGCATGGCATTTGCGCATCGCGATCCAAGGAAGATTTCGCGCCGAAACCGTCTGTTTATGCTGCTGTTCGGCGTAGCGGCGGTTGCGGCCGCCGCGGTAGGTGTGAACTGGTTTGTCTCCGGCCGTTTCTTCGAGGAAACGGATAACGCGTATGTCGCCGGCAACGTGGTGCCGATCGCCGCGCAGGTGGCGGGCACCGCGCGGGAGGTGCTGGTGGGCAATACGCAGTACGTCAAGGCCGGACAGCCGCTGGTGCGGCTCGACGATACAGAAGCGCGTATTGCGCTTGGGCAAGCCGAGGGGGATCTCATCCGCGCAGTGCGGCAGACGCGCAGCGCCCAGTTCGCCAATGCAATGTACCGTGCTGCGGTCGACGCCCGTGCGGCGGAACTCGCACAGGCCGAGCAGGCACTGAAGGCGCGCTCGGGTGCCACCGTGCAGGTGGTGTCCGGCGAAGAGTACGAGCGCGCGCGAGAGGCCGTTGCCGTTGCGCAGGCCAATCTGGCCGCGGCGCGCAGCCAGCTTGCCAGCGGACTCGCGGCGAGTGGTTCGGGGAACGTGGAGGACGATCCAGCCGTGTCGCTGGCGGTGCAGCAACTGAAGCTTGCGTATGTCAGGCTCGCGCGCACGACGCTCGTGGCGCCCGTCGAAGGCGCCGTGGCTCAGCGCGCCGTGCAGATTGGTCAACCCGTTGCGCCCGGCGCCCAGCTGATGACGGTGGTGCCGGTCAGGCAACTCTGGATCGAGGCGAACTTCAAGGAAGGGCAAGTCCGCAACCTGCGCATCGGCCAGCCGGTTTCCGCAGTCTCCGACCTGTATGGTTCGGGGATGGTATTCCATGGCCGCATCGGTGGACTGTCGCCCGGAACGGGCAGTGCGTTTTCGATGTTGCCGCCGCAAAACGCGGCCGGCAACTGGATCAAGGTCGTGCAGCGCGTACCGGTGATCGTTTCTCTCGACCCGGCGGAACTGGTTGCGCATCCGCTGCGGGTTGGGTTGTCGATGGTCGTGTCGGTCGACACGCATCAACGTGACGGAGCGTTGGCCAGTGCCACCGATCCCGCAGGGGGAAGCATTGCGCCTGTCGCCAACGATGAGACAGAACAGGCCGACGCCTTGGCGCGGAAACTTATTGAGGAAAACGATGTTTCCGGTTCCCATGATGCAAACGGCCTGCGCCTTGAAGGCGCAGGCCTTTAGTGTCACAACCGACGATCAGCTCGATACGTACGACACGTATGGCCCGCTTCCGCCGCCGGCCGACGATGTACCGGTAATGCCGAAGTACACATGCCGCCCGTAGAAGAACGGCAACCCGAAGTCAAAGCTGCCGGACAGATACGCACCGAGATCGTTGAATGCGTAGTTGCCCGTTGCAAACAGCGTGGTCGCGTTGGCAATGTTGAAACCAATGCTCGCGCTCGATGAATTGGAACCCGTGACCGTAGCCGACAGACCCAACGTGCTCGACGGTGTGTACCACGTGCTGCTGCTCTGGGAAATACTTGAGTCCGCGAAGAACAGACCGTTTGAGCCTGTGTCGAAGAACGCGTTGTCCGTATAGGTGGTGCCGTTAAACGTTGCCGTTACGTCGCCATACTCGTCTGTGGTGAAGACGGTCGCGCTCGTGCCGGATAGCACATTGTTGGTCTCGGTATCGATGCCAAACACCAGTGTTCCGGACGCCGTGCTCCCTCCGCTATCGGAGACCTGTGAGATCTCGACGATCACGCCGTTGTTGTCGGTCGTGAAATACTGGACCGGGTTGCCCACCTGCGATGCGAGAGCCTCTGTGGTGGCCGTGCACGTCGAGCTGCCGCAAGCATAGTAGGCGGCGCTTTGTGAGCCGCTCACGCAACTCGAGCCACAGTCCTGGGGCCGCACGCCTACGCCGAGGATACCGTTCGCGCCGAGCAGCGCCGGCGTGCTGAGCGCAGTACTGACCTGACAGTCCGACGGAGCCGACTCGGCGAGCGTCGAGTCGGTCATGATGTGGATCGGCACGTTTTCCGCAATCTCGCTGGACATCTTGATGTCTGCGCTGCGAACCGTGCCCCACGTGTAGCCGCTACCGAAGATCGCGCATTCGGCGATCGTGTCGCTGGTTGAGGATTGCGTTTGCGTCGTCAGCGTCGAGAGCGTCGTGCTCGGTACGACGGACGCATACAAACGCAGTCCGTACGAACCGGTATCGAGAAGGACGTTGTCGATGGTCGAACAGTTCGACGCAGCGTTGCTTCCTGGCGTGCAAACCGTCACGCTTACCATCGGGCGGTTTTTGTTGCCGTACGGTGCAGACGAAATCGTGATGGGAACCGTGTTGGTCGCGCTGCTGGACGTCGGCGTGGCCGACGCATCGGTGGCGAGCGTCGACGTGCTGGTCGAGGAAGTGGTGGTGGTGCTGCTGCTCGTACTACTGGAAGTACCGGAACTCGTTGTGCTGGAAGTCGTCGAATTCGAACTGCCTCCGCCGCCACATGCGGCGAGGCCAATCGTCAATGCCGCGACCATAACCCCGAAAATTGCTCGCATTGTTCTGTTTCCCGTTTATTGGATGTCGTCGGCACTGAACCCTTGCGGGAATGCCTGAGGCAGGTACGCACGACCGGTGTAGGCCCCCATGTGGCCGCCCGTCTCTACCACGAGCCCGGACTGCTGAACCGATAGCGGGCCGGAGCCTCCACCCATCGTCGCGCGTGCGGTGGACAAGCCCTGCAGATACGCGGAGAAGTAAGTGCCTAGCAAGGTATTGAGCGGTGCGATCTTTGGACCGTGCCATGTGATGGCAAAGACGGTGCCGCTTTGCGCCACGTACTCACTGACGACCGTGCCGGACGTAAGGGTGGTTTGGTTCACGCTGTACGTGACCGAGGCGGTGCTCTGGCGTTGCGCGAGGATCGTCACGTTGTTGGTGCCGCTCGACGACCATGTCGGCGGCCCCCCGAGTTCCGCGTATGCGGGTGTCGCGGTTTCAAACGTCGCCATTGCAATAGCTATTGCGACGCAGAGCTGACTGGTACGCATTGGTTTCCTTTGTTTTTTGAGGACGGCCCGGGCGTCCTTATTGGGTTTATGCACAGCGAGTAGAAGGTGAAAGACGAAGACACACGACGAATCCCGCGTCGCGCTCATATCGAGTCGAAGCTGACTGAATATCGGAAAATAATCCGATAACTTTATACTTTCTTACGAAAGATAAATTCGGATAAATAATTCAGGGTTTTAAACGCGTTGTTCGGTATTTCCCTACGCGCCATTCAGACAAACCTGAATTGAAAATGGCGTGCCAATGCTCGTCGATAGATCATTGGCTATTTCGGGATGCCGTCGACGGGAACGGCGAGCGCCGGCCCCGGGAGGTTGTGTGGATACTTGAATGCTGCCAGCCGGTTTGTCAGCTCTTGTAAGACTCGTCACGCCGATCAAGAAGACGCAACATCGCCGGCCATTCCATCACGCCAAACGGCCGCCGAACCTGCGGTCGATATAGATGGTTCGTTTTTTCAACCACCGCTTGCGGCGGCACATGCAGCGGCGTATTGCATGCCATTGCGTCGACCTGAGCGCGACACGCCATCTCGAGCCAGTACATCGCGTTAAAGGCCTCGGCGATACTTTTCCCTACCGACAATAGTCCGTGGTTGCGCAAGATCATCACGTCGCGCTCGCCGAGGTCGTTTACCAGCCGGCTCTGCTCGTCCAGATCCACCGCGACACCTTCGTACTCGTGATAGGCAATGGAATCGAAGCGCATCGCCATCTGGGTAAGCGGCAGGAGACCGCACTCCAGCACGGAGACGGCCATGCCCGCGCGTGTGTGCGTGTGAATGACACATTCCACGTCGTGGCGAGCGGCGTGTATCGCGCTATGGATCACGTAGCCGGCGCGATTGACGCTGAAGTTGTCGTCGACATTGAAGAGGACATTGCCGTCGAGATCGACTTTGACGAGGCTCGACGCTGTAATTTCTTCGTACATCATCCCGTAAGGGTTGATGAGGAATTCTGTATGGCTGCCCGGGACTCTCGCGGTGATGTGGTTATAGATGAGATCCGACATGCCGAAATGGGCGATGAGACGGTACGACGCAGCAAGGTTGATGCGCGTATTCCACTCGGCTTCAGAAACAATATCTTGTACACGTCGGGAACGGTTGTTCATCGTTTCTCCGTTGCAGGTTTAACGTTGGCCGCTGAGCGGCGGGAACCCTTGCAACGTAGCACTTTTTGACGAGACGTGTCGGCGCCGGCGGCCCCTGGACGTGTTTGTCCGAGCCTTCTTTTTATCTGATCGGCATGCGAAAGCTGAAGCGCGTTTCGTCTTCCGTCGAAGCGACTTCGATCGTGCCGCCGTGGGCACGCGCGATCTCGGCGACGATGTAGAGCCCGAGTCCCAGTCCTTGCTGATCGGCGGCGAGCGCGCCGCGCGTGAACGGCGCGAACAGCAGCTTTTGGCTTTCGTGCGGAATTTGCGGCCCCTTGTTGCTGACCGAGAGGATGAAGTCGGTATCCGCGGATACGTTGACCTCGACCGGATCTGTTTGCGAACCGTAAATCAGCGCATTCTTGAGGAGATTGGACAGGAGCCGCGCCATGTAGACCGGGTCCGTTTCGACCGGGTGCCGCAGTGACAGGGTGACTTCGATCTGGCGCCCCGGATGAGCGAGGCGCAACTCTTCGACGGCGTGACGCAAGGCCGGCTCCAGCCCTTCGCGGCTGAGGCGCAGGGAGATGCCGTTGCCGAGCCGGCCGCGCGACATGTCCGAGAGATCGTCAATCAGGGCGGCCATATGATCCGCGCTTCGGGCGATGGCTTCCGAAATTGCGCGTGCCTTGTCGTCCAGCTTGCTGCGGAGCAAGAATGTTGCACCCGCGCTGATGGCGACGAGCGGATTGCGAAGATCGTGACCAAGCACCGCGATCGACTGATGGTGCAGCGCGTTCAGCGCAAGGGCGTCGGAAAGTCGTGCTTCGGTTTCCGCCAGCCGCATGCCAGCTTCCTCGGCATCGTGCTGGGCGTCGTGCATGGCGGCCGTGCCTGGCAATGTGCACGCCGCACCGCCATCGAGCTGGCCCGGTTCCGTGCTGTTCGGGCGCGGGCTATGCAGCACGAGGCCGTGTCTTTCGAGGACGTCTCTGACTTGCCCCGCTTCGATGCGGTCATGCTGGTAACTGCACATGCAGATGAGACGCCGCCCATGGACCGCCTCGTCAACGCCGGATTCATAATCGAGAAAGCCACTCCAGTTCGCTTTGTCGACCCACGCGCAATTGCCGTTGGTGCGCAGACCGCGGTAGCCGGCGGCAAGTGCCTCCTGCTCGCGTTGCACGAGACCTGCGACGAGCGCCTGTGGCCGCAGCGGTTCGCCCTGCTTGTAGAAGGCACTCGTGTCCTGGATCTCGATCTGACCGCTTTGCTCGCGTGCGTCGAGGTCGGGGACGACCGCGCGCAGTGCGGAGCGCGCCTCGTCCGCGTCGAGCGGTGTACCGGTTACCCACAGGCAACGCTCGTTGTTCTCAAGACCCGCCCGAAAGAAGGGAATAATAAGGTCGCGCAAATCTGCGGCCGAACCGTAAAGTTGACCGATATGGCTTCCCCAAGCGAGGGAAGGCAGCGCCGCGATGCCGGATGGCGCGTGGTAGTCCGCGGAATCTTCTTGCATCCGTGTAATTTAGCAGATGCGCATTCATTTGGAATGATGCGTCCGCTAATGCCGCTATGCTGCGGCTGGTACTCCGCCGGATGTCTTCAACCCCGCAATCGCGATCACCACGCCTGCCATCATCAATACACCTGCCAGTAGGACGGCGGTGTGCAGTCCGGTGACGGGATTGCCTGCCGTTCTGGCGATGAGCGAACCGAAGATGCCCACGCCGAGTGCGCCTCCAATTTGACGCGCCGTGTTCAGCAAACCTGAAGCGATACCGACGGAACGGGGCTCGACATGCGCGAGGAGGGCGGTGTTGATCGACGGTACGGCCAGCGCGACGCCAACACCGATTGCCAGCAACGGAGCGGTGATTATCAGGTCACTGCTGTTGACCTCGAGCAGCGCCAGCGACAGAAAACCGAGCCCCGCCACGGCCTGCCCGACGACCATCGGAAGACGGTAGCCGAATCGTGAGGTGAGCGCGCCGGATGCGAGGTTCGCTACGGTGACAACGGCGGTCATCGGCAGGAAAGCCAGACCAGTCTCGAGCGGCGTGTAGTGCCGGACATGCTGGAAGAAGAGGCTCATGGCGAACATCAGCCCGTAATAGCCAAAGTTGAGCGACAGTCCGATCAACGAACTTACGCTGACCGCCGGTATACGGAACAGCGACAGCGGCAGCATCGGTTCCTTTTGCCGCGCTTCCGCCAGCACGAACAACGCGCCGAACACGACGAAACAAACGATACCCGTCATCACAGCCGGGCTACCCCAGCCCAACCTGCCACTTTCGACGACGGCGAACATCAACGCCACCAGCGCAACCACCGCTAGCATCTGGCCGGTCAGATCGATACGGCGTGCCGCGTGACGGAGGGTATCGGGCGCATGGGCGAGCGTCAGCCAGATGCCGGCAATGCCGAACGGCACGTTGATCAGAAAGATGCTCGGCCAGCCGAAACGGTCGATCAGCAAGCCGCCCACGAGCGGGCCGGCACCCAGCGCCAGCGCGGCGGTTCCGGCCCAGATACTCACGGCTTTGGCGCGCGCCCGCGGGTCGGGAAAGGCCGCGCTCAGCAGCGATAGCGACGACGGCACACACAGCGCCGCCCCGACGCCTTGCACGGTGCGCGCCGCGACAAGCGTGAGCGCTCCGGGTGCGAAGCCGCATGCCACCGACGCCAACGTGAAGATCGCAAAGCCGCCGACGAAAACGCGCCGCGCGCCCAACCGGTCGCCGAGTGCGCCGGCGCTGAGCAGCAGGGCGGCGAAGGCGAGCGTATAGGCGTTGAGCACCCATTCGAGCTCCGTGGAGCTGACGGATAAAGTTTCCTGAATCCGCCCGAGAGCGACGTTCACGACCGTCACGTCGAGGCAGATGATGACGAAGCCAAGACTGGCGGCGAGCAGGGCGAGACGCGGAGATCGGGTCGATTGTCTGTGCATGATGGTCGGTGGGGTAGAGCCCGGTCAGGGACTCAAGCGGGTCAGGCGGGTTCGCCTGACCGATAGCCATGCCCCACTCTAATCCCCCAGTCGGGCTTGATAAACCGCCTGCAAATTGGCACAGAACCCACTAATATTGGGGAATGGACCTTCTCAAAGCGATGACGGTGTTTGTGCGCGTAGTTGAGACCGGTAGCTTGACGGCGGCCGGTTTCGCCTGCGATCTGTCGCCCACCATGGTCGGCAATCACCTCCAGGCGCTGGAGGACAGACTCGGCACGCGGCTTATCCACCGCACCACTCGCAAGCAGCAGATCAGCGCGTTCGGGCAAGCCTATTACGAGCGCTGTGTCGAGATTCTGGGTCTCGTCAGCGATACCGAGCGATTGGCGCTCGATCATCTCGGGACGCCGCGTGGACGCCTGCGGATTACCGCCCCCGTGATTTTCAGCAACGAGTGCCTGGTTCCAGCCATCGCGGATTATTGCCAGCGCTACCCCGAGGTGCAGTTGGATGTCGTCGCCACCGATGGCTTGTCGGATCTGATTGAGGACGGTTTCGAAGCGGCCATTCGTATCGGTACGCCGGGCAACCCTGACCTCGTTGCGCGTCCGTTGCGGGCGTATCGCCTCGTACTATGCGCGTCGTCCGCGTATCTGGATGCGAGCGGCGTACCGGCGACGCCGGAGGATCTTCGTGCGCACCAATGTCTGACCTACGCTTATCCGCTGCGCTCCGAAATGCACGCGGCGCAACCGGAGTGGACGCTGTCCGGCACGAATGGAACGGTGAGCGTTCCGGTGAGAGGCCGCTTGAGAATCGACAATTCAGAAGCGCTGCGCAGGGCCTTGCTGGCCGGCATGGGGATCGCGATGTTGCCGGGCATTCTGGTCGACGCGGATATCGAGGCGGGCAGGTTGATCGAAGTGTTGCCTGACTATGCCGCGCCCATGCGGCAGATCAACCTGCTCTATTTGCGCGACCGGCAGATGTCGCCGAAGCTTCGTAGCTTTGTCGAGTTTGTGGTGGAGCGGTTTGGGAGCGGCTCCGATTCGCAGGGTTGACGACGTGGAACCCGGAGCCGAGCTTAATCAGCTGGCCGGTGCCTGGCTAGCGACGAAGACCGCCAATTGAGCGGCGAAGGCGCGCTGGTATGCGGGCCGCGCTTCGCCGCGGGCGACATAGGCGGCAAGGTTCGGATATTCGTCCAGCAGACCCGATGCTCTCAACCTGAGTAGCACCGCCACCATCATAAGGTCGCCTGCGCTGAACGCACCATCGAGCCATTCGGCGTTGCCAAGGCGATCGGAAAGGTCGCCCAGCCGGTCACGGATGCGATCCTCGACGAGAGGCAGGCGTTCCTCGTACCAGGACTTGTCGCGCTCCTGAAACCTGATGGTCTGAAGATCGAGGATCGGCGGCTCAACCGTGTTGAGCGCGGCGAACATCCATGTGATCGCACGAGCCCGCGCATCCGGGTCCTCAGGTAGCAGGCCCGCATGGTGCTGTGCGAGATGGAACACAATTGCGCCTGACTCGAACAGGGCAAGAGGGCCTTCCTCATAGGTCGGAATCTGCCCAAAAGGATGCAGCGCCCGATGCGCCGGCTCCTTCATTGCACCGAACGAAACAAGACGAACCTCGTAGGGTTGGCCTACTTCTTCGAACGCCCAGCGAACACGCATGTCACGCGCCAGTCCCCTGCCGCGATCGGGTGACTGTTCAAAACACGTGATAACGGGGGGCAGTGAAGGGGGCATGGTGTTTCTCCTTTGCTGTATGTCTCGTTGAGTGGGCGACACGCAATCCGGGTGCTTACCTGCTAGACGTTGGAGACAGGGCTAAATCGACATCCCATCCGCAAACTCCTGCTGGTATTTTCGCGCCGCACAAAAACGGCCACGGGTGGGCTTCATGTCTGCCCGCCGGCGAATCCAATAGCGATGCAGGATACCAACGGTCTCGTCATCGTTACTACCGATATAGGTCGCCCCGAACGGATGCTATTGTTCCCTGCGCATTCTTAATAGATGCACTGTAGCTGGCAAATGTTGCTCCACGATCGCACCACGCATCGGAGAACAGACAATGTCCAACAGCAATACGCGGCGGAGCCTGTACCGCGTCATCCGCACCGGTGTGACAATCGCGGCGCTCGGGCTCGCAGTTTCGGCCTACGCGGCGGGCGACCCCATCAAGATCGGGGTGATCGGCGAGGAGTCGGCGGTAGCCGGCGCGTCTATCACAAAGGCCGCCCAGCTCGCAGCGGACGAGATCAACGCGCACGGTGGCGTCGACGGCCGGCAAATCCAGATCATTGCTTACGACGACCACTCGTCGGCCTCCGAAGGCGTGCGCGCATTCCAGCGCGCCGCCAGCCAGGACAAGGTCGTGGCCGTGATCGGCAGCTACATCAGCGAGGTGGCGCTCGCGATGGAGCCCTGGTCAGCACGCCTCAAGATGCCGTTTATCACGCCAGGCGCGGCGAGCAACGACATCTCGAAGCAGGTCCACGACGACTACGATCACTACAAATACACCTTCCACGGCTGGATGACCTCGGCCTTCATTGCCCAGTCGATCTGCGACTTCTCGCATGACATCCTGGTCGGCCAGTTCAAGATGAAGACGACGGTCGTGATGAGCGAGGATGCCGCCTGGACCAAGCCGCTTGACGAACGTTACCTCGAGTGTCTGCCGAAGGCGGGACTCAAGGTGCTCGATCACATCCGCTTCAATCCGGATACGACGGACTTCACGCCGATCTACAACCAGATCGAAAGCAAGCATCCCGATACGATCACCACCGGCATCAGCCATGTTGGGGTGCAACCTACGGTGCAGTGGCATGACCAGCAGGTGCCTATCCCGCTGACCGGGCAGAGTTCGCAGGCTACGACCACCAGCTTCTGGAAGGACACCAACGGCGCGACCGAAGGCGTCATCACGGCGTCTGCCGCCGCGCCAGGCGTGGCGATCACGCCCAAGACCGTGCCCTTCGTCGATGCGTACACCAAACAGTTTGGCGTATCGCCAGCCTATTGCGGCTTCACGAGCTACGACCTCGTTTATATCCTCGCGGACGCGATCAAGCGCAATAACGGCGCAACAGATCCCGACAAGATGGTCGATGCGCTCGAGAAGACGGACTACGTCGGGACGATCGGCCGCTGGCAGTTCTATGGCCGCAACGATCAGTTCACCCATGCGCTGAAATATGGTCCGGGTTACATCACGGGTATCAACCTGCAATGGCAGGACGGCAAGCAGGTCGCGATCTGGCCGAAAGCGCTCGCCAATGGAACCGTGAAGTTCCCGTCCTTCATCAAGCTGCAGCAGGCAAACGCCAACTAGTCGCGCAACGCGGAGGTGGCCGGGCGCCGGGGTTATCCGGCATCCCGGCGTCATCGCAGGCGACGGATTCCGCCGTTGGCCGAACCAGAGGGTAGCGTATGGTCTGGCTGCAAATTCTCATCGACGGTTTTGCTATCAGTTCGCTTTACGCATTGGGCGCGATCGGCTTTACGCTGATTTTCGGCGTGTCCGGTGTCCTCAACCTCGCCCACGGCGGCGTGATGCTGATTGCCGCGTTGATGGGCTGGATGCTGGCCGGCGAGGCCGGCCTCGGCACCTGGCTTGGCACGCTGCTCGGCGTGCTCTCCGGCCTCGTTGCGGCGTACATCACCTATCTGATGGTGGTGCGGCCGATTCAACGCTCCGCCGCGATTCCGCACGAGGAGAAAGAGATTTTCGTGCTGACCGGCACCTTGCTGTGGGGCATCATGATCCAGCAGGGCATGGCCTATCTGTTCACTGACAACCCGGTGACGATGCGCCCGCTGTTTCCAGGCGTCGTGGTCATTGCGGGCGTGCGCACGCCGATCAACGAGGTGATGATCGCGGTCGTTTGCTGGGTCGTCATCGGGCTGCTGTGGTTCTTTGTCAATCGCACGCGGGCCGGCAAGGCGCTGCTTGCGGCCTCGATGAACCCGCGTGGGCTGACGTTGCTCGGGTTCGAATTGTCCCGTGTGTATCTGCTCGCGTGGACCCTTTACGGCGTGCTCGCCGGCGTTGCAGGCGTGCTGCTGGCGTCGTTCCTCGGTGTCAGTTCCAACAACACGGGCCAGCTCACGGCCAGTGCTTTTTCGATCGTGGTGCTAGGCGGTCTTGGCAGCGTGTCGGGTTCGCTGATGGCCGCGTATGTGGTCGGCTATCTCGAGACCATTACCGCCTACCTGATCGCACCGACGCTGCGCCCCATGCCTGCGCTCGTGCTGCTGGTGCTGGTGGTGTACCTGCGGCCGCAGGGCTTTCTGGGGCGGCGCTAGCCAAGGAGGGTACGTGACCAATCTTGTTCGCTCGCGGATGCTGTGGTCCGCCGTCGTGCTGGCGGTCGCGGCGGCCACGCTGCCCTGGTGGGTGTCCGGCTATATTCTCGGCATCCTCACCGTCGCCTATTACTTCAGCGTGTTTTCGATGGCCTGGGACCTGCTGTTCGGCTTCGCCGGCGAGGTCAACTTCGGTCCCACGTTTCTGATTGGTCTCGGCGCCTACTCGGCCGCGATACTCGATGCGCGGTGGGGGCTGCCGATTCCCGTGTGCATCGTTGCAGGCGGTCTTGTCGCGCTGATTGGCGGGCTGTTATTGGCGGTGCCTGCGTTGCGCTTGCGCGGCCCGTATTTCGGTCTGATCACGCTGGTTGCCGTGCTGTTGCTGCAAAACTCGATCGTGATCTTCGCGGGTATCACCGGCGGCGAGATCGGCATGACCGTGCCCGATGTCATGTCCGTCAGTGCGGAGCAAAACTACTGGTATGCGCTCGCGTTTCTCGTGGTGTGCGCGATCATCCTGTTCGGCTTGTCGCGCTCGGCGATGGGCCTCATCCTGCAGGCGAGCGGTCAGGACGCCATCGGTGCGCAGGCGCTTGGCTTCAACGTGACCAAGCACAAGCTCGCGGCCTTTTGCATCAGCGCGGTGTTCTCCGGCGTGGCTGGTGCGATGCTCGTGTTCTACCAGGGCACCGCTTCCGTCAGCACGGTAGTGGATCTGGGAGTGGGCGTGCAGATCATCATTGCCGCTGTGCTGGGCGGGCGCCGAACTATCCTGGGCGCGGTGCTCGGCGCGGTGTTCCTGATCGTGGCTGGTGAGTTTCTCAGGCCGTTGGGCCAGATCAATACCTTCGTAGTCGCAGCGCTGGCGCTCGCGGTCATCCTGTTCTTTCCGGACGGCCTGCTCGGCAACCTGCTGCGCGTGAGAGAGCGAGAATGAGCGAAGCCTCTCGCCTCTCGGTACGTGGCCTGACCAAGCGCTTCGGCGGCCTGGTCGCGGTGAAGGACATCGGCTTTGACATCGAGGCCGGCGAGATCCTCGGGCTCATCGGTCCGAATGGGTCCGGCAAGTCGACCGTGATGAAGCTGATCATGGGCATCGAGCGGCCCAATGCCGGGTCGGTCAAGATGGACGGCACGGAGATGGCGGGCTGGGCGCCGCACCGGATTGCCCGCGCCGGCGTGGGCATCGTCTTTCAGCACTCGCGGCCGCTGCATCGGCAGACGGTGCTCGAGCACATCAAGCTGGCGCTCTTGCCTGACTCATTGATCAAGCTCGTCGCCGATCCGCATGTCAACCGCCGTGCCCGCGAAATCGCCGAGCGTGTCGAGCTCGGTGCCGTGATGCACCGGCATCCCGCGACCTTGCCGTTCGCCGATCTGCGACGTATGGAGATGGCGAAGGCGATTGCGCGCGATCCGAAGGTCGTATTGGTCGATGAACCGTTCGCAGGACTGACGATGGCGGAGTCGGAGTCGTTCGCGGCGCTGATTCGCAGTTTTCGCGCCGAGGGTCGCGCTGTGCTGCTGGTGGACCACAACGTCAAGAGTCTCGCTGCGCTGGTCGACCGCGCACTTGCGATGTATCTGGGCGAGCAGATCGCGGAAGGCACGGCCGAACAGGTGATGCAGAACGAGACCGTGCGGCGCGTGTATCTGGGCGGCAAGATCGAGACGAGAGAGCGGACGCGCGACGAGGTGGTCAGCAAGCCGACGCTGCTCGATGTGGAGGATCTTGGCGTACTGTACGGCAAGGCACGGGCGCTCGACGGCGCGAGTCTTCATGTGCGCGAAGGGGAGTTCGTCTCGGTGGTAGGACTGAATGGCGCCGGCAAGACGACGCTGTTCAACGCCATTTCGGGTTTTGTGCCGTACCAGGGCACGATCCGTTTCGGCGGACAGGATTTGCGCGGCATGAGCGGTGCAGCGATCGCGCGGGCGGGCGTGGTGCAATGTCCGGAGACTCGTGAGCTCTTTAGCGACATGACTGTGCGTGAGAACCTGGACCTCGGTGGATACCATCTTGCCGAAACTGCGCGCTCTGAGCAGTTGGCGTGGCTCTTCGAACTGTTCCCGATCCTGAAGTCGCGGCAACGTCAGACGGCGCGCACGTTGTCGGGTGGTGAACAGCAGATGCTGGCCATTGCCCGCGCGCTGATGATGCAACCGAAACTGTTGATTCTCGATGAGCCGACCCTGGGGCTCGCACCGGTGATTCTCGAGCAATTGTCGAAGGCGCTGGAGTTACTGCAGCGGACCACGCCGATTACGGTGTTGCTGGGCGAGCAGAATGTCACCTTCGCGTTGCCGCATGCCGATCGGGTGTATGTTCTGGAGCATGGCCGGATTGTGTGGGAAGGTGATCCGTCCAGCTTCGAGCGCGAGATGGGGCGGGGGTACCTGGAAATTGTGCCGGTGGGCGATCCTCCGGGGTTTCCGGCGCAGGCGTAGATGCGGGAGGATAGGCGCACATGCAGCAGGCAGCGATGAGGCAGGCGACGGGTTCGCGGTGGTGGCGTATTGGCGGGGCATTGCTGACTGGTTTGTTTGTCGCCTATCTGGATCGCACGAATCTGTCGGTCGCTTTGCCATCGGTCGCACAGGACCTTGGTTTTTCTGGCGCACGGTTTCCGTTGATGTCCAGCTGGGTGTTGACCATCTTTTTGATCGGCTATGCATTGGCCAACGTCGTCGGAGGTGTGGCCACGCGCAAGCTCGAACCGAAGACAGTGGTGATGGCCAGCTTTGCGATATGGTCCACGGCGACTTTGTTCGCCGGCTTTGCGAATGGCGTTGCGGTGATGTTGATATGCCGCCTGATCCTGGGGATCGCTGAAGGCGTCTATTGGCCACAGATGTCGCGTTTCGTGCGTGACTGGTTCGCGCCTGACGAACTCAGCAAGGCAAATTCGATCATTCAGTACTACGGTCAATACCTTGCGCTCGCGACGGGATTTCTGTTGCTTACGCCGATTTACGATGCGTTCGGCTGGCGTACGCTGTTCTTCCTGACCGGCGCTATCGGTCTGGTGTTGATCGTGCCGATGTATGCAAAATGTCTGCGGCCTCGAAGCGAAGCGCCATTTGCCGAGCCGGAAAACGTCGCCGCCGTCGTGCCACTGACGTTCAATGCGGTTGGCGGTTGGGCATTCGTGTTGCTCGTTATCAGCTATATCACTCAGGGCATGCTGTTCTGGGGTATCACGTTGTGGGTGCCGATGGCGGTCAAGTCGATCGGTTTTAGCGGCGTCGCTCAAGCGCTGGCCAGTTCTGTCCCGTTCGTGGCCGCCATCCTGTTTGCCATTCCGATGTCGATGATCAGCGACCGCACCAACAAGCGCGTGTTGATCGCCGGACTTGGGCTAATGATCCCGGGTGCGATGTTGCTGCTGCTACCCGAGTTGCACAGCGGCTATGCGAAGCTTGGCCTTATCACGCTTGCACTCGGGCTATACGCCAGTAGCTATACACCCAATATCTGGTCGATCTTGCAACTGACCGCGCGGCCGTCGGCGATCGGCTCGGCATCCGGAATCATGAACGGCGTCGGGGCGGGGGGCGGCGGTACGATAGCCGGTTTCATGGTCGGGCTGCTGTATCGCGCGAGCGGCAGCTATATGTTGGGCTTCACTATGCTCGGCGGCATCGTGATTTTCGGCGGTATTGCGCTGTTGGCGTCGGGTTGGATTGTTACGCACCGCAAGCCGGGCAGTTCCGTATCGCTTCAGTATTGAACCGCGGTCCAATCATGGCTTGCGCGAAGTCCATGTGACGACGGCGGCCAATTGACGTTGGCAGATCGATCGCCATGAGCAGGCACCGTTTGCACGGTTCGACGTTACTTCAGGTAACAACTGAATTACCGCGGACCATGATGATTTCGTGTCGAAACTCGTCCAGAATAGGGGTTATCTCGATCACGACCGAAACTTCTGGGTGCGAAAGCAATGAAACAGCCAATCAGAATCGATTTTGTCTCCGACGTAGCGTGCCCCTGGTGTGCCGTCGGTTTATCCTCGCTGCAACTCGCGTTGTCGCGACTTGGTGATACGGTCGACGCCGAAATAGTCATGCACCCCTTCGAGCTGAATCCGCAGATGGTCGAGGAGGGTGAAGACCTCGTCGAACATATCGCAAAGAAATATGGGCGCACTCCGCAACAAGTGAGCGAGGCGCAGGCCGCGCTTCGCCAGCGCGGCGCTGATGTCGGCTTTACCTTCGGAACGCGTACGCGCATCTACAACACCTTCGATGCACACCGTCTGATCCATTGGGCCGGCATGAAAGGCAAACAGTTACAGCTTAAACAGGCGCTACTGCAGGCTTATCATGGCGAGGGCAAGCCCACGAGTGACCATGACGTTCTGGTGGAAGCGGCGGAATCCGTGGGACTTGATGGTGCCGAGGCGCGTGCTGTGCTGGATGGCGGCGATTATGCCAATGAGGTTCGTGTAGAAGAAGAGCAGTACCAGGCAATGGGCATTCATTCTGTGCCGTCGATCATTTTCAATAATCGATACCTGCTGACGGGCGCACAACCCGCTGACGTGTTCGAGAAAACCATTCAGCAGGTTCTGGCCGAGGGGTAGTGTCTGGTTGAACCGAAATCTTGATTGACGAGGTCGAACGGAGGTGAGCGGCATCGTTCACAGGTTCTAACCGGACCCGGAAGCCCATGCATGGGCCGCGCGGAGTGCACAGCCCATAACAAGGAGACAAAGCGTGCGTCAGAGTGAGGCCGTCAACGTACAGACATTTATCAATGAACACCCGTTTTCGGGGTTCCAGTGGCTCGTCTTCGCGATGTGTTTCGTTATCGTCCTGCTCGACGGCTTCGATACTGCGGCGATAGGGTTCATTGCGCCGTCGCTAGTGACCGAGTGGGGCATCAGCAAGCCGGATCTCGCGCCCGTTTTGAGCGCGGCGCTGTTCGGCCTCGCTTGTGGTGCGCTGGTGTCGGGTCCGCTTTCCGACCGGATCGGACGGCGTGTATTACTGCTTGGCTCCGTCACGCTGTTCGGCGTGGCGTGTTTCGCCTCGGCGTTTTCCGGCGACATCGGGAATTTGACCGTCCTGCGCTTTGTCACCGGTATCGGACTCGGCGCCGCCATGCCGAATGCGGTCACGCTGATGAGTGAATTCTGTCCCGATCGCCGCCGGGCGACGCTCATCAATCTGATGTTCTGCGGCTTCCCTCTTGGCGCGGCGTTTGGCGGCTTTCTTGCGGCCTGGCTGATTCCGCACTTCGGCTGGCGCAGCGTGCTGCTGCTCGGCGGCACCACGCCGCTGCTGTTGGCTGTGTTGCTGCTGATCGCGATGCCCGAGTCGGTGCGCTATCTGGTGGCGAAGCAACACGCGGTCGAACGGATCCGTGCGACGCTGGGCCGGATCTCCAGCGCGGCCCAGGAAGCCGGTTCGTTCGTGATGACGGAGTTGGCGCCGGCAGTGGCGGGTAAGCAGGGCTTGCGGGTGGTGCTGTCGCGTCAGTACATAATCGGCTCCGTCATGCTGTGGCTTGCCTATTTCATGGGTCTGGTGATTTTCTATGCCTCCATCAACTGGATGCCGGTTCTGCTGAAAGAGGCGGGACTCCCGCCGCAACGCGCCACCCTGATCTCGGCGCTGTTCCCGCTTGGCGGCGTGGGTGCCGTGCTGTGCGGTGTCCTGATGGACCGCTTCAACGCGAATCGTGTGATCGCGGTCTGCTATGCGCTGACGGCGATCAGCGTGTACTGCATCGGTCAGGCGGTGGGCAATGTCGGGTTGCTCGTGCTGGTGGTGTTCGTCGCCGGAGTGTTGATGAATACGGCGCAGTCGTCGCTGCCGGCGCTCGCGGCTGCGTTCTATCCGACCCAAGGTCGCGGAACAGGTGTTGCATGGATGCTCGGCATTGGCCGGTTCGGCGGCATTGCCGGCTCTTTTCTGGTCGCGGAACTGACGCGTGAACACTTCTCGTTCGAAGGGATCTTCGCGGTTGTCGCGGTGGCCGCTCTGATTTCGTGCGTCGCGTTGTTGGTCAAGCAGGCGGCTCATCCGGGTCACGGGACATCGAAACCATTGAAGGGCGAGTCGCTCGGACACTGAGCGACAGCTGCCGCAGCCCCATACTCCGTGGATCACATCATCATGACCTGGATGAATCTGGTATCAATCGGGGATCGCTACTGCCTGTTTGTGAGGGCGCATCGCCTAGCCACTGCAAGAATTCGCCCACATGCTGCGCCCACAGGTCGGGACGCGTCATGGTGAAATGGCCCGGCGACGATGGCGTGCCCTTCTGCACCGCGTACCTGCCTTGCTGAAGCGTCGGAACAAGTCTCTCGAGGACCTGCAGCGAGTCGGGATTGAACTCGTCGTCGGAAAAATTCAGGGCGAAGAGTTTGGCCTTGATTCTGGGAAGCGCTGGTTCGGGATCGTAGCTGAATGACGACTTGAGTGAATACAGGATGTCGTTCGGATCGACGTGCTCGGCCTGAAAGCGAGTGGTCGCGAGGAACTTGTCCGCCGCCGCGCCATCGGGAATTTCCTGCTGCAGCGCGGGCGCGCTGTCGATCATCATCCGCAGTACCCTGAAACCTTCGATCCAGCCGCGCGGCGTTTGCGTGTAGTCCCCGTTCTTCCAGTCAGGATCGGAGCGGATCGCGTCGATCACCATACGCCGCCAGAGCAAATTGCGGCCCGAGACTGTAATCGGCAGCGAGACCACCGGCATCACGCCGTCCATCATGTCGGGATACATCTCGGCCCATTGCCATGCGTTCATGGCGCCCATCGACATACCCAGAATCGCATGCAGATGCCCGATGCCCAACGTTTCGGTCACCAGCTTGTGCTGGAGATCGACGATATCGCCGTAATCATAGTTCGGAAATTTCGCCTTCAGTCCGTCGCTAGGTTTGCTCGACTGGCCGTGGCCTACGTTGTCGGGAAAGATCAGATAGTAGCGGTTCGCGTCGAGCGGACGACCCGGGTCGAACAGCGCCTTCGTGTAAGTGGGACTCAGCAGCGTGCGGCTGTCCGCGCCCGTCCAGTGCAAGACCAGGACGGCGTTGTCGACGGCCCCCTGGGCATTGCGATGCGGCGTGCCGAGCGTTGCATAGTGAAGCTTCAACCGGGCCAGCGTCTCGCCGTCCCGGAATTTGTAATTGTCGAACCAGACATCGGCCTGAACGGCCGCCGGATTCACGCGCTGGTCCCACGGCGCAGCTCCACTGGCGGAAGCGGCGGACGGTGCATTGGACTGGGCCGATGCGATACCCGCGAACATGGGGCCGAACGCCAGCAAGCCAAACAGCGCGCTGGCTGCGGCACGGGTACGACGAGACTTCATGATGATTTCCTTGCTTGGTTGAGGAAGGCGTGTGAGCCTCGATTCGGCTCATGCCGTTACAGCGGCATGCTTACCTGGCGTTAGACAGACCTGGGCGGCGACGCAGCAGGTCGAACGCCATGATGTGGCTCGCCCCCGAAATTCCGACGCCGTAGAATGGGATCAAGGCCATCGGCAGCGTTTGGATGCCGGACATGCGGGGATCGTTGAGCAGGAAGTAGGTCAACCCGGTACCAACCGCCACGACGAAATCGGCAAACCCGAACAGGTGGAAGACCAGATACCGGTTGCGCGTCTTCTTCGGCAGCAGCGTGACGCCGAGGGCCAGCAATCCTGCGATGAGGTCGCCCCATCCCGCGTTCCGCACGAAGGCCTCCGGCAGGAGGTCATGCGCCCCGTACCAGAAGAAGACCAGCGCGGCCGCGATGCGCCAGATGTGGAATGCTGTCAGCGTCCGCAACCCGATGGTCTCGATGTATGCGCGAAACCTTCTGGACAGTGCGTATACAACGACCGGCGCCACGATTCCCAAAGCGATGAGGCCCGCGAGCGACAGCGGGTAGACGGCACGATAGACGCCCGCTTCGGCGGCGGCGGCAACAGCCAGTCCCCAGACGATCAGTACTCCCAGCAAAACGCGCGGCCCGCTGCTCTTTCCGATTTCAACTATCTGATTCATCGTAAATATCCATTAGTTAAACTAAATTGTGGATCCGCTTCCAGCACCTTCTGGAGGCGACGCCGGAGAGTTACAGTTCGCCCTTTCTACCGTCTTCGGATAGCTTCAGAAGCGGCGTCGACTTGAACAGGTTGTCCGGCTGCATACGCTCCCATAGGCTTCCCTTACCTTGCTGCCGGCCGCGTTCGTCTTCACGACGGAGCCACTGTTCGACGGTCCGGATGCGGTTCGGATGGATTTCATCGAGCAGCGCGTAGTCACGCTGGATCACGCCGTGCTTCCAGATGTTCCAGAACCCGGTGAAATTGTCGCGGAAGCTCATCGTGCTCTTGTCGTTCGGATCCGCGTTGTATCCGGCAGGCAGGCTCGCGGTCATCTTGAGCGGGCCGTTCCAGTACGTGTCCAGATCCGTGTCGATATAGCGCGCCGGATGCCCGGTCACCTGCTCGAACGCCTCGGCTAGTTTGTGGTACTCGACCTGCTCGATCGCGACTTCGAGATCCATGCCGTTCGAGCGCTCGGGATGGTCGAACAGCCAGCGTGCGTAATAGCCGCAATCGTCCAATGCGACGTGGGGTACCGAGCCGTTGCCGAGTGGCACGCGCCAGGTCAGCACGCCGTTCTCCACGATCGGCATCATTGGCGTCATGGCCGAAATCGCCATCTCCATGTACGGCCCTGTGGTGAACACGGCCGCGCCCATGCGGTCCCGGTTCGTCTGGTTCTGGAACAGGATCCATTCGCCTACGCGGCCTTTGCCATCATAGTGGCCGGCGCGGAAGCGGGAGTCGTAGCCGGCTTTCTTGAGTGCGTAGTCGAGGTTGCCGTACACGAAGAACTTGATGCCTTCTTCCAGCGCGATTTCGTAGCAACGGATCGCCCAATAGATCTCCGTTTTCTCGCCGGTGTTGAATCCGTCGAGATTGATGTATGCCCCGTCGCAACCACGGAAGCCTTCCCGAAGGACGGCTTCGTCGGCGAATGTGCCTTTCAGGATTGATACGTTGCCGAGTGCGAGCAACGCCTTGGCCCGCCGGGAATCTGGATCCCGGCTCAAAGTCCGGACAGAATATTTGCCATCGGCGACGAGCGCGCTAATGACGGGCAGGCCCTGCGCGCCAGTGCCGCCAACGACGAAAATCCTGGAAGTGGCGTGGGAGGTCATGATCGATTCCTCAAGTTTGATTGAACGGGCATCCGGACCGGCAGCACTCATCACCGGGGCAGGCCACTAACTCTTATAATAAGAGTTAGTGGCCTGCCCGGCAAGTACTTTCCAGTTCTTTGGTCCATGACGGGGCCGCGGTGCCTCGTGGAATCGTTCTGCCTGATCACGGCCACTCTTATAATGAGACTTACCCGGCGACGATCGTCGGGCTACTAGGGACACAGTGCATGCGCTCGAAAGGTTTCGACGGAATGGTGTGCTCGATCGCTGGCGTGATGGCGGTGATCGGCGACCGATGGGGTTTACTGATCCTGCGCGATCTCGTCTTTGGCCTCAGCCGATATGACGAGTTTCGCCAGTCGTCGGGCATAACCAATGCGACGCTCAGCGATCGACTCAAGCACCTGGAGGCCAACGGTCTGGTCGAGCGCAGACGCTATCAGGTCAATCCGGATCGATTTGAATATCTGTTGACCCGCAAGGGTTGGCAGGTCGCCCCAGTGATGCCGGTACTCGCCGAGATAGGGGATAGGCTGGGGGTCTCCGGGGCGTCGGCGCCGCCGATGAAGTTTGTGAATCGGAATACCGGGGCTGAGGTGCGGTGGAGCTTTATCGATCAAAAGACAGGTGAGCAGCTCAGCGCCGCAGACGTGGCTATCAAGGAAGGCCCCGGGGCAGACGATCTGCTCCGCTGGCGTTTGTCGCAAGGTGAGCGCCGCCATCAGAAAGAATGATGAGGACAACGAGATCTCTCGCGATACGTAGCGCCTTTGTCGACTGATCTTTGAATGAGTGCACTCAGGTCCGCGCCAGTCAGAGACTAGGTGGCTCAACGGCAGTTACACCTGCGGGACCGGCCTTTACGATTGCGCGTTGCGCAAATGAGGTCCGAACGGTGGCTCGGGTCGATCTGAGCCGAGCGTCGTTGGACCGGGTTCGGCCAGTACGAGCGGCTGAGGGTCGCCAGGCGCCGGCCGCGACTGGCAAGGTACGGCCATGAACGGAGGGTCGCGGCCATCTTTTGCTAGTTCGAAATTGAAGTTGCTATACAAACTTGGGTCGACGAAAATCGTTGTCCATCGGTCAATCGTGGGCGCGGAATCGACTAGAGCTTATATGACTTTCGCCGTCAACGACACGACAAATTGACTTGAGTATGTTGCTGGCGAATTGCCGCCGCTCTGTACCTTATACATTTTTATGGAGGCCCTGTGCCCCTCGGCAAATCAATACGCGTCTATCTCGCCGATGCGACTGTTACTGGAATCCGGTATGCCGAACTGGTGAATTGGACAGGCCACGCGATCGCATGTCCTCGCAATCGGCTCAGCGAGCTGGCAAACTGGCCTGAAGCAGCAAAGCCTGGAGTCTACTTCCTCTTTGAGGGCCGTTTCGGCGATAGCAAGCCTGCCGCGTATGTAGGCGAGTCAGAAAATGTCTCGCAACGCTTAACGAATCACGACCGAAACAAAGAGTTCTGGAACGAGGTAGTGATCTTCACAAGTAAGGATGAGAACCTCACGAAGGCGCATATCAAGTACCTTGAATCGTCCTTGGTGTGGTTGTCTAAGCAGGCCGATCGCTATCAACTCGAGAACGGCAATACGCCGCCGGAATCGAGCTTGCCAAGAGCGGACCGGGACACGATGGCGGAGTTCGTCGAAAATATCAGGATGGTTTTAGGTATCTTGGGTTATCAGATACTCGAACCAGTTCTTCGAGCAAGCACGACGTCGAATACGGGCGACGCAACGTCACTGGACGCGAATGCTGTATCGCCGGCCACGGACCTTGTCTTCCGCGTGAACAATTTAATCGCTTATGGTGCGCTGACAGACGAAGGTTTCGTTCTAAAGAAGGGATCGCAACTATCTCGCACTAATACAGATAGCATTCCTGGCAAACTGGCCTCCATCAAAGAGCGCCTTCTCGCTGAAGGTGCATTGGCCACCGAAAATGATCGGCTCGTCGCCACTTCGGACATCCTTCTAAGTTCGTCTAGCTATGCGGCCGCTATCGTCGCCGGCACTTCAAGAAGCGGTCCACAAAGTTGGAAGACTACGAATGGAAAAACCTTGAAGGAACTTGAAGATGCGTCGCTTCCAGATGCATAACTCAAACATTGAACATCTGTTTTCGTGCATACGGCTACCTCTGCTTCGGGGCGTCAAACGCGGCACCTTCCTTAAGCTGGATGGCATGTAAGCTAATGGAGATCCGCTGGTCCAATACCTACTGAGACTATATGCTGAACTGGGCCTATTTTCCGAGATCTGACAAACCAACAGATCTTGTACAAGCAGTCGTAAAAGCATTCGAAGAGAGCCACCCCTCCTTCACTTCAGCGGAACACACTCTACCAAGTAACGCAGTTCTTGCACACATAGCCCCTCGGCTCGCACAGTTGGGATTTTCCGTCGAGACCGGGAAGAAGAAAGCCGAGAAGATTCGTGTGCCGGTTCTTTACGGAAACAACGGCCGAATATCAAAAGCGTTTGAAGCGGATGCTCACCATATCGAAGGTAAGCTTGTCGTTGAGGTAGAGGCCGGTCGAGCAGTTGTCAACAATCAGTTCCTCAAAGACTTATTTCAAGCCTGCATGATGGACGATATAGATTACCTAGCCATAGCAGTTCGTAACATTTACGAAGCGGCCGGCACTAGGAACCCTGACTTCGAGCGCGTAGTCACCTTTTTTGAAACGATGTACGCCAGTAACCGAATGAAGTTGCCTCTCCGGGGGATCTTGGTAATTGGCTATTGATGCCCAATCGGGCTAATGCCTCAGCCAAGATCGTCGGACACGCTAGGAACGATGAGTTGCTGCTTTCGGTAACTTCGAAGGTCTGCTGTGGGTCGAGGCGGTGTGAAAACGCAAAAGTACTCGGTTTCGGGTGTGGCTTTACCCTTCCCGAGGTGCTGCCAAGCCGATATGGCGCGATCTGAAGGGTTGATTTTTTCGAACGCCACGTTCAGCTTGCGTTTTCACACGGCCTCGGTCGATTTGGGACGATCGTATCTGTCGATACCGTGCTTTGTTTTCCGCGTCCTAGAGCTGCCGCAAGTAGATGTCGGTTCATCACGGTAAGCCACGGGGTATGGCGGTGGCGCCCATCGCCGGCCGCACAAAACATCGCCGTTGAGAGTCACACTTGTGCGGAGCAGGCCTATGCGGTCACCGACGCGAGTTGAACAGCCGTAAAAGCTCCTCGCGTAGCTCGGAGATGTCCAGCACATGCTGTGCGCGCGTCACGGCCACGTAAAGCAGGCGCATCTCGTCCTCGTCCAGCGTCAGGCGGCCGTCAACAGTCTTGAAGCGAAAATCGTTGCCCGTAGTGTGCCGGAAAATCGCCTATGGGCAAGCTGCCGCGCGGCAACCGATCTCCGTGCTGTCGGCAGCGCGACGGCCGGTTCCAAGTCGCGCCCGTTCCTTGGGAGTCGATTTATGCCTCATCGCATGAGACCCAATTCGGCCAGTTTCGGACCTTCGACAACTACGTGCGAATCGTCGACAATCCGAAAATGAGCGCCAGATTGCGACCGCAACCGGTCGTTTTTCTATCCCTCAATACTTGAGCCTCCCGTTCGCCTCGATCGCCGTCGAATCGCCCGATCAGCCCGAGGTGATCGCCCTCATTGCCGATCTGGTTGCCTACATACCGAGGTCATTCCACAGGATCATCGATCGTGACGTTTCGAACAATTGCTGTAGTGCGGCCATCCTCGTCGTCGATCCAATCCGTCCACGTAATTCCGTAGTCCAACAACAACGTTGTATGCCAGCGACGACTCAGACCTGTCTTCTGCTGCTGCGTGCATATTAGCGAGACCGCAGTGCCCCTAAACTTCTGAAAGACCTTTGACGCAGGTACTGTCCCTTCGACTCTGCACTGCGTCGAATTTGCCTCGTTACTCGATGGTTGTGGAAGGATGATGTCGACTGTTTCTCCGGAGGCAGGCTCGTGAGCGAAGGTGGCAATCGTAGCGTCAGATGGTAGTGTGGCCAGCCTCGTCAGCGAAGTTCCGGTTCCAACAGTCTGCTTGCGCAGATCTGCAAGACCAAGACTCAGCGTGTAGTCCGTCCAGCCGGTTGACGTGACCATTTCGGCCACTACGCCATTGTTCCGTCGATTGACGAAGACGTCCTTGAACGATGCGTCGTCTCCTGGCGTTGTCTTGTTGACCCAACGGGCGTCGAACGTGACGCGCGAGTACGGGAGAGGACGGCTGCCGTCAGAAGGAAGACGGCGGCGGATTTCTTCTGGTAGCCGGCGCTCGTCAAACGATTCGTCAAAGTACGCATAAGGATTGTCGAGCGTCATTTGAACCATGTTCTTGCGATGGCTCAACGTGCGAAGAAACTCATAGGATGCAGGACCACGTAAGTCGGGAGGGAGCGCGTTGATCGCGTCGACCGAAAACGCGAGCATTTCGCAAGGGTTCTTTGGATATTCCTTCGCCCCGTGCTTTGGAGGTGTTGCATTGAGAAGTGCATCGGCGTCAAGTAATGTCACATCACTGTAGTGCTCTTCCACATGTTCCGACGTGGGGCCGTCCACCACAATCTGGAAAATCTCCATGACATCTTCGACGGTGCGTGGCGACGCCGACTTCGTCATTGCAATGAAATCGGCTCCTTGCATCAGCGCACGACAATCGTATGCTGACCCGGTCGCGATATCTTTGAATAACCCCAACATTCGTAGTCTGTCGTCCGATCCGAGTGGCGCCGCAAAAAGGGCGTTCCGGTCCGTCTGGTTGCGGCGCATTGCGGCCGGCCAAGCAGGATCAGCCGCGAATTTTGTCATCCAACGCGCCAGTATCTGACCTTGTTGAGAGTCCGGGTCTACGCCCGCTGCTACTAGTTTCCGACGTAGCTGGTTTTGCTGGATCGCTTCGACCGGCGTCGGATTACCGTCAACTGTGACTTCAGTGGGGGCGTGACTTGTCGAGTCAGGCCCGTTGGCGCAACCAGCTACGCCGATCACGGCGGCAAATGCGATAGTTGGAAACGAAAAATTCAAGATTGCTAAACGCGAAGAATTGTTGTTACGGGTTAACGGCGTAAAATGCGATGTACTTTAGTGAAGGACAAATTGCTACGCGCAGTTATTCCTTTAGCGTTGAAAATGGCGACGCGAACTTCTCTTTTGAAGGCGGGATGCGGTCGTTTTCCGGGGTGCTTTAAAGCATTAGAATGGCGCCGCCTTTCGCGCTTTTTTTGTTGTTCGACTTTATAACGGCAACGCAAAGTGCGGCCGTTTTGTGGGAGGGAGCAAGGACGCGAGCGGCTTGCATTCGACGTTTCTTGCAGTATCTGGCCAGCTGGCGACATCGCCCATCTCGCCCTGGGCTGTGGGAAATTGCCGGGATTGACGGTCCGCTTTGCAGAGCAGCGATAGGCCGCTTCGGGTCGACTTGGGAAGTTCACGCCGAGGTTGGGTCGGTGATTTGACGTGAGATGTCCGAACTTCCGGGTTCGGCCAGGAATGGACCTTCGACAACTTCGTGCGAATCGTCGACAATCCAAAAATGAGCGCCAGATTGCGACCGCAACCTGTCTTTTTTTATCCTTCGGTACTTGAGCCTCCCTTTCGCCTCGATTTACTGCTATGAATATCGCCTTCGAATCGCCCGATCAACCCGAGGTGATCACCCTCATTGCCGATCTGGATGCCTATCAGGACACCTTGTATCCGCCCGAGAGCCGTCACGCCTTGGACCTGGCGTCGTTGAAGCAACTCAATGTCTTGTTTGCTGTTGCGCGGGACCGTGAGGGCCAAGCGATTGGCTGTGGGGCAATAGTCCTCAACCGTGAGTTCGGTGAAGTCAAACGCATGTATGTAAGTCCTCGCGGACGTGGGCAAGGCGTCGCCAAGAAGCTCCTAGCTCTGCTTGAGTCACGGGCAAAAGACTCTGGCTGTCACTTGCTTAAGCTCGAAACCGGACCGTACCAACATGAGGCATTGGCTTTGTACGCATCAGCCGGCTACGAGCGTCGGGGACCATTTGGCGACTACACGAACGACCCACTGAGCGTGTTCATGCAGAAACACATCGCAGCCTGAGATTTGGCTTCGTGCGGTCGCACGATAACGGCCACAATGAGACATTCGCCACGGCCACCTGAATTGGCGACAATGCACGCAACAATAGAGATCGAGGTTATGAAAACGGGGAAGGCAAAGTTGCCGATGACGCGCGTGGTCTCGGAATGCGCTTGTCTCGTCACCTTGATTTTGGCGGCCATTTTTATCGGATTCCCGGCGTTAGCGAGACAGCACGCGACAGAGGACGTTCGCTCGTCTCGTGCGCACCAGATCAACTCGCAACTCGACCGTCTAGTCGCCGTAATTCAGGATGAGTATGCAGCGGAAAAGCCGCATGGCAGGCAATTGCAGTTTGTTGTCGTGCCGAAGCACGGGACCATCGCGATTGCATCCTTTATCATCGAAGGCTTCGGCGACGGAAACAATGCTCATCAGTTTCTTGCTGTCTTCGGGCCGCCTGCGGATCCGGGGCCGAAGTCCTCGTTTCCGTACTATGCGCTGTCAGGTCTCACCGAGGTTGGCGACGGCTGCGCTGTTGATGTGCGACGTATTCGCGTCTCGGGCATCAGCGACGATGGATCATTGACTTTGACCCTGCCAACGTTTATGACATCGACTACGGGCTCTTGCGAAGGCGGAACGAGTCGGTCGTACACGTGGCGGACCGGTGATGCACGTCTCGGCCAACTTAACCTCAGATAAGCTTGGACTATGGTATGGCGATAGGTGGCTCGAATGCTCGTTCATTCGCGCGGCCACCTGCCCAGTGGGTCGAGAGGTCGAGATGAGCCGGCCGCATGGGGCACGGATCGGCCAGGAACCTCCGTTCGACGCCAGTAGCTAGAGCGACAACAATTGAATACGCGGGTCCGTCGGTAGGCGATCCTGAAAACCAGAGATCGCTTGTCAATCGAAAACAGCCGTAGTGCGTGGAGAGGAAATGTCCGTAGCTAATGTCGAATACCACGTAGTCCGCCCCGTCGACGAAGGCCCATACAAACAATTTATGACGGCTCTTTTCGCAGAGGGGCTGTCGGTGCTTCCAGACAGGGGCACCGGACCTACGGACGAGCAATGGTCAGAGTTTTTCAAACGCCGAAGGAGCGAGCACTCCGTCTTATTCATCGCTGAACACGAAGGAAGGCTTATCGGCGGGGGTGGCGTCGGCCGCATTGAGCAGCCAAATCGTGAGCATTCACTCTCGCTCGGCCTCAACGTTGCGAAGGAGTATCGAAACCAGGGGGTCGGACGGGCGCTGCTGCAACACACGCTCCGATGGGCAAGCGCAGCACCTGCTGTCGAACGGATCGAACTCGAGGTGACCGCCAATAATCCGGGGGCTATCTATCTCTATGAGAGCGCCGGTTTCAGCGTTGAAGGCGTCAAGCGCCATGCCTTAAAGAAGGGCGATTTGGTCCTGGACATCGTGCAGATGGCGATCGTCGGCAGCGATATTCGATCCCCAAAGTTATAGGTCGTGCAACGGCCACATTGAGTGTCTCAGCAAGATCGTCCATGACAGATCGTCTGGGTCGTTGATAATCGGCAACGTCGTAGCATCTCCTCAAGTCCGCGCTCACGGTGCCGATATGACAAAGCGAGGCGAGAGAATTTTTCCGACATCAACACCTGATACCTAAGAAACGGACCAGACATAATGAAGGCAAGCCGTTCCGTCGTGGCATGTTTACTGTTGATCATTTGCGCAGCCATGGCTGGATGTACAACACTGGCCGACGCGAAACTGGGACGTGGGACGGGTCAATCGCGTATCTACCCCGTCGGGCAGGACGTTGTATGGAAGTATCTGCCAGGCATCGTGCAGGGCGTAGGCCTTGATTACGTCGACGGAAACCGTCTGGAAGGTTACGCATTGGCGCAGCGTGGCTTAGGGCTTTTCACGTACGGTGAGAACGTAGCTATATTTGTCGATCCGGGCGCAGACTTATCGAGCACAAGGGTCGAAGTCGTATCGAAGCGTTCATTGGCTACAAACATAACCGCGACGAATTGGGAGGCGATCGTCCTCGATGCCCTCAGCCGCGCACTTCCGGATCACTCAAGTCAGGCTTCCATTGATTTGGGCAGTGCGGTGCCTTACCTCGATGACCATGGCCAGGACGGATATCGGCGATGGCTGACCTATGGCGAGCATCGCGCGTTTGCGATTTCGGCCGATGGGAGTTGGGGAGCGTCGTCGGATAAACCCGATCTGGAAGGCAGTGCGAACGCTGCATCCGAGCGTGCTTTGTATCTTTGCCGGAGTACTGCCAAGGAAGCGTGCGACCTCTACGCAATTGACCATCAGGTAATCTGGCAGCGTCACAACGATATCGGAACTTCTGAATAAGCGCGCTGTAGCGATAGGCTAGTCGCCGCTGTCCGCAAATTCAGGGTTCGGCCGTCTTGAGACGTTCGACGCCGCCACACGAATCGTTGATAATCTCAAGATTCGATGCCAAGACGAACGCAATGAGAATAATGGCTGATCGACAGCACTTACTTGACGGACGGACGCTCACAATACTACTGCTGGCCTCCTTCTGGTTTTCCGCCAATGCAATGGCCATTGGCGGCCGCGGTGGAGAAGGAGCGCATTTCGGGGGCGAGGACGCTGGATTTGGCCGCTATGGTCGTCGCGGCGAGGCAGATGCACTTCATGACGGCGCAGGCAATCGCTTGCCGGGCGTGGTCACTGCACAGGAAGAAGGAGGCAGGATCGCTGGCCACGACTATGATCGGGATGGGACCGATCTCACCGAGCAGAAGATCCATCCCGATGAATACCCGGTTGTTTCTGGCGGGCATCTTACCGGCTGGCAATCCCTGAGCGATAGACAGGCAAGCCGAGCGGCTTGGCGTGACGCTCATCGGGTCCGCACGCTTTTCATTCTTGCCGGTCTTGTGGTGCTCGGCGTTGCTGTATCTGTGTTCGCATTCGGCTAACCCGTGTGTGAACCTGCTAGAGAGACGCCAGTCGGCCATGAGCGGACGGTCGACATCGAAACAGGAATCGTCGACAATCGGCCCCATCACCTCATTTCGCGACAACGCATGTATTCCATCGATCTGGGACTTGTCAGGCTTGATTTCGAGAAAGCGATAATCGAGGTGCCGCGCAATGGCGATTATGACTGGATGAACGAGGACTGGATCGATACACAGCAGCAAATTGAAATCGTCCAAGATGAACAGTCGGCCACGGTATTCGGCTCAACGGGACGCTTTGCGCAGATTGGTCCTCATTTGATCGGAATTCTGTCGCCGCATCTCTATGTTGAGAAGGAAGTCGTGGCGTATCTCCTCTCTAGATCGAATACGTCAGGATTGCCCGAGAAGATAGTGCGAGGCGCCGTGAAGATCGATCACTATTCATGGGGGACGCTTATCTCGTTGGATTGGGGCTCGCTGGGCCATGCGCCAGGTGGTGTCGAGTATTGTTTGCTCCCGATCGCTGGTCCCGCTATCTCAGTCGGGTTTCTTCGGCTCGACTGGACGAGCGTTCAAATACACACGTCATCGTGACGCAGGCGAAGGAAGTGAGCCTTGCCGCTGATAGTCGACTGTCTAGCCGTATGCCTGTTGTCGGTCGTTCCTCAGTGTTGATTCGAACCGGCCAAATAAGGCACAGGTCGGCCGAGGCCGTGTAAAAACGCGTGAGCCGGCAGTCTGTCGAGCGACTGGTGAGGCTGCGCCTTCGCAGCTTCGTGCTTTCTACGACTGAACT